>DITC01000037.1 GCA_002422685.1 Thauera sp. UBA6194
CCTGGCGGGTGAGCGCGTACAGGCCATCGAAGGATTTGCGCATGTCGACCGGCTGGCCATAAACATGGACCCGGACCGCGCCTTCGGGGAAGAACATCAGCCGCGCGACAGGTGAAGGATCACGCCCTCGCCCAGATCGAGTCGGAGCTCGAGGCGACCCGTGCCGCCGAGTTTGAGCGTGCCGGCGTCGACGAAGCCGATCCGCTCCATCGCCGGCGCGGCGGACTGCGTACTGGGCTCGCCCAGCAGGCTACGCCAGCGCCGGAAGCTCGACTCGCTGAGCCCCTCGCGGGTGCAGAACGGCTCGATCCCCAGGCCACTCTCGGCAAACCGCGCGATGACTGCTTGCCATTCCTGACGGCTACGCCGCCGCCACTTGTTGTTGGTCGCTGTCGCCCTAGTCACTGCCGGCTCCTCCCTCATGAACATGGGAGGGATTGTTCCGCGTGGGCGCGAGCGGAAAAAGAACGCCGCTCAGTGACCGGTTACGGCCCGGATGCCCCTTTTTCTACTCAGGAGCATCCGTCTTTCTCATCCCGGCCCAGCCGGGTAGCGGTCTCCGCCCAATCCAGACGGTTTGCTCCGTGTTCCAGGAGCATCGATCATGGGTATGGACGTTTACGGCAGGTCTCCGATCTCTGAACGGGGCCGGTATTTCCGCAACAACGTATGGTGGTGGCATCCTCTGTGGGACTATTGCGAGAGCATCGCTCCCGACATCATCCCCCTGAACAACCTCGGCCATTCCAACGACGGCTGGGGACTCAGCAACCACGCCGCACGCAAGCTGGCCGACCGCCTGGCCGCCGCATTGGCCGCAGGCGAGACAGCGCAGTACGCACAATGCTACGCGGCCTACCTCGAAGCGCTCCCCGACGAGCCCTGCACGATCTGCTGCGCGACGGGCAAACGGGCTGAACCGCCCCACACCGGTCCCGGCCCAATGCCCTGCAACGGCTGCGACGGCACCGGCCGCAGACCGAACTTCGAGACGCACTACCCGTTCTCGATCGAGAACGTGCGTGAGTTCGAAGCGTTCCTGCGGGACTGCGGCGGCTTCAAGATTTTCTGACACTTTTCCAGCAAACCCACGCGCGTGGCGCCTGAGCAGGCCACGCGCGTGCGGCCTCCCAAACTGCAACGAATCCATCTTGTTCGCTGCCGCCTCTACAACTCTCGTCGATGCGCCGTCCGAGGGCCATCCTAAAGGGAAATCGCCGGTGCCGCATTGAATCTCGCAGGCAGCCGGTGTGCCCCTATACGAAAAGGCTCCGGCAAGGGACAAGGGAATGGGCCACAAGGGGAAAGGCCCTACCCCAAAAGGGGAAAAGGCGCTCCGCTCTGCCGCAGGACCAGGAGAGACCAATACTCACGCTGCTCCAACGAAAACGGGCTCCACCAGCCACCAGCGCACCGTCTACTCCCGCCATCGAAATGCCGAAAGGGATGACTCGGCCGGAGCCGGCCCAAGGTCCAGAGCAATTTGCGATTCCAGCATGTGCGTGCTTATTCATGAGTATTACCTGTACCGTACGTGTGCTCCGGCAAAGGACTGCTTGTGCTATTTGATGGTATCTCCACAAGCCATGGTGGCGGAGACTAATGATTTCACCTTGCGCCGCGCATGCCTCTTCAAACTCGCACACGCCACCAAATTTTCTACCCCAATCAATTGAACGATCCAGTCGACTTGATGATCCCGAACTTGCATTCTTGCATGTCGCAGCGCTCGAAGCGTCGCATTGGATAGGGCCTCATGTCCCAGCGATACCCGCACGGGCTCATAGGCAAGGATATCGACGGTTGTGACCAGCTTCAACATCCCAAAACGTTCTCCAACGATCCGGGCTGCCTTCTTCTCATCGATAGCGGCAGAAAATCCATTGTTGTGCGCGAACGCGATAGTGGCTGCCTCACCGTCGCCGAGAGAGTTCGAGGTGTGGCCAGAGATCATATCGAAAAAACTCTCTAGTGATGGGCCGGCAAGCTCCTCCACTTTCAATATCTGATTGCCGATTAACTCTGCCAGCAGTTTGGGTTCTTGGCGGCCATTGACTGCACCCTGCCCGATCTCGCGAACGACATTGTCCGTCACAATGAGCCGAACATCCAACGCTTGCAGAATAGCGCCCGCACTTCCCGTCGCCAGCAGATTTATGATGACGCTGGCGTCGAGAACAAGAGCTTTGTCGTGATTAGTGAGGCAACTTGAAAAGGTCATCTACTTCGTCCTCTTCTGCCTCATCGAGCAGTTGGCGAACCTTCTCCCGATCAAGCTTCAGCATCTCCGACATCTGCCCCTCGCTGATCAGATCTTTTTTCCACGCTTCGATTGCCAGCAGGAAAAGTCTCGATGATTGCGCTCCATCAATGGGAGTTAGATCGTATGCTGCTGAGCCAAGAACCTGGTGGACTTGTTCGTCAGTGATACCTCCATTGTCCATGAACCAATCCCAGGTTCCTTTCTTCGTCAGGCCAAGTTCCTCAAGCCGTAGCACCATCGCTTGGCGAGATACCCCAAAAAAGTTGGCAAGCAGGATAATATGCCTGCGCGTCAGATGGGTTGACCCAATGGTCAGTTCCTTGAACTTCTCCATGACAGCACGGGCCGGCGTAAGAAATGCACTTGCGAATGCATTCGCGTAGCGTTCTTCGCGAGAGTTTTCATATTTCTCGTCCTGATAGATCTCCGGCCGGCGACGCGTTGCAATGAAGTGACCAAGCTCATGGGCGCCAGTCAGGGTTCGGCGATCTTTTCGATGGCTGGCGTTGATCAGAATGCAGGCCCCAACCGCGTCATCAAAGGCAAATAGACCGGAGACTTTGGGGTCGAGTTTCCGGGCGTAAATCCGCATCCCGAGTTGCAGCTCCATAAGCGAAAACAGGTTTTGGACCGGCCCTTCCCCAAGCCCCAGCCAATTGCGCAAACTTTGCGCATCATGCTCCGCTTGTTTGCGGACGTCACCTGGCAGGATAGTTTTTTCTGCAGGGTAGTTGTACGGCTTTTGGATACCGAGGATGTTCTCAAGCTCCACTTCAGCCCTGACGAGATCATGCAACATCCGCGCAGCCTGCCCGATACCGGCGTCGCTGGTTTCCGGAAGCGATCGAAAGCGTGGAACCAGATCCACATGCACAGCCTCCCGACGCAGCAGGGAATTGGCGGATATACCGTAAAAGCTGCTAAGCGTTTGGATTTCCTCGAGCCTCGCAGTACGTTGGCCTTTTTCAATGGAGACGAGCGTAGTACGGGCGATGCCTGCTGCCCTGGCAGCAGCGTCCTGGGTGATGTTCGCGGTCTCCCGCGCGACCTTTAATCTTTCGCCTAGCTCTAACGGGCTCAGATCATAAGTTGGTTTGGTCATGATGCTTCATCTATCCATTGCCTCACAAACGACTCTGGTCCGAGATCGTAAGTGAATGCTGACCATTCCATGGCGTGTTGTTGCAAAAGCCGATCAAGGTTCTGCTCCACAACTAGTGGCGACACCGCCAGGGAACGAGCTAGTTCATTAGTTCTTCGGCGCTTGATCAGTTCATACTGCACAGACTCCAGAATTGCCGCGAGGTGCTCAAAGTGAAGCACTCCCGCGATGGAATACTCACGCAAAGCCGGTGTAAAACTGCCGAAATCTTTGGCCACGCCCTCTTCCCAGATAGCGGCCTTCAGTGACTCCCATACATAATTTTCTGGCGGCTCATTCAAGCCGGCGGCATGAACACTCAGACGGCGGAGTATACAGGCCGCACAAACTCCGCATTGCCGCCTTTCACTCGAGACGGCCACCTGTCGAGACTGTTGCCAGCATGATCTGGTCGTTGCCCAACGTGCATCACCGCCGCAACTATCAACAAATTCGCGCAGGGTCTCACCCTTCGTCATCCACAAGCGCGGAAATTGGTACTGAATCTGATATCCGAGCAAGGCTTTGAAGAAACGTTGCATCAATGTAGTAAAGACCGGATGACTCCGATAGTCCTCATAGCCCTGTCCAACAGGAAGTAGCACCGGTGCCAACGCTCCTTGTCCGCTTTCAGGGACAATGACCGATGGAGCATCGATCAAGTATGCTGCCACTGCAGATACGACGCTAAATTTGAACCCCCGGCTGCGTGCACTGTTTTCGGCATTCCTACCATTGTCAAGCTTGACGACATACGGAAGAGCAACAAAAGGAAGCCGAAGGCGCTCCTTTTTTGAGATATCGCGCTGCTTTCTGCCCACTCTCACCCGCACCAATCGACTACCAAGACGTTTCCTCTCGAGTCCTGCAACCGCATACGAATCCATTCCATCGCTATAGGCGATGACGGCCTCCGCATTGGAGGGGAACCTCATGCGATCCTGAAGTGGTGGCGCTGCTGATTCCTTGCGAGAACGGAATTCAAAGTGCCAGTCGTCTCCGGTAAGTAGGTTCAATACCTCCACCAGAGCCCGAGTTACCGCCTTGTCTGACCATTTTTCTGGATCATGAACGGGAATATGCACAGAGAACTTCCGTCCCCAATTCATTGCACTACGGGCAAGACTACGATCGCAGAACTCCACGGCTGCAGCTACAACAAGTAAGTCATACACCGTTGGTTGCCACTTGAGCGACGAAAAGGATTCAAGGGCCTCAAGGTCAAAATCAATGTTTCGCTCAAGCCTGCAGGGGACCGTTCCTTTGCGTCGACGTGCACCAGCCTCGACTACATCGACCACTAGCTCCTTGAGAGGTAATACGCTCATCGCAAAGGCACTCCCTCATCAAGATGGGTCTTCTTCTTGGGGCGACGGGCTCCGGTAGATTCAGGAGCCACAAGCATCGAACCCAGCTTGCCTTCTGAAAGGCCGGAGATGGCGCTATAGAGTCTCTTACTTACGTGATCTGCCCGCCGCTGGTTTGATTCCCGAAGGTAGTGTTCTTCAACCGACCGTATGTTTGCGAAACCTCGCATCTTGGCCGCGAGACCAATCGCATCATGCAAAGCATCCAAACCAAATCTACCGTCGCTGATGAGTTCAATGCTCCACGCGACTGCGTTCATTCCAAATACAGAGCCAGCAGCCAACGCCTTCGCATCCTCCAGCTCCTGCAGGGCGATTTCAGGCAACCTCAAGGAGTTGTCACGACCAGTGAAGATGGACTTCAAAGCATCGATCAGCGACCACTTGACCTCGTTCTTGAAGTCGCTAGCAAGCGCGCCCGCTGCAGCCTCTGCCACCTCCTCGACGTCGTAAGTGCGCTGATCCCCGCGCTTGGCCAGCTCTTTCCAAGGCTTTCGCATCGGCAGACTTCTATGCGGTCCATCACTCATGATCCGGCCTCCTTGTCAGATCATAGTAAAAAAAATCAGACAATGTCAAATCCCGAATGCCGAGAGTCGTTACAGTAATCAGCGACGCCCTTTCAATCTGAGCAGGGGCCACCTCACATTGACGGTGGAGTCTGCATCCCAGGTTGCCCTATACCCAAAGGCTTCCATAAGGCCCCCAATCCCGGAGAGGAAAAGGCGCTCCGACCTGCCGCAGCATTAGGAGAAACCGATGCTCACGCTGTTCCAGCGCAAACGCACCACACCAGCGCCACCAGCACTTCCTGCCGAGGACGAAAACGGCAAAGGGCTGCTGCGGCCGGAACCGGCCGCCACCCTGCTGGCGACACCACGGCGGCAGCGCCTGCTGGAACACATCTGGCAGCGCACCTCGTTGTCGCGCCGGCAGTTCGCGGCACTCTACCTTGCCCCGCTGGAACGCTACGCCGAGTTGGTCCAGCACTTCCCCGCCTCCGAGAGCCACCACCACGCCTATCCGGGAGGCATGCTGGACCATGGCCTGGAGATCGTCGCCTACGCCTTGAAGCTGCGCCAGTCGTATCTGCTGCCCACCGGTACCACGCCCGAGGATCAGGCCGCGCAGTCCGAAGCCTGGACCGCAGCCACGGCCTACGCCGCGATGCTGCACGACCTCGGCAAGATCGCCGTCGACCTGCACGTCGAACTGGCCGACGGCCGCATCTGGCACCCTTGGCACGGCCCCTTGCGGCAGCACTACCGTTTCCGCTATCGCCCGGACCGTGAATATCGCCTGCACAGCGCGGCCTCCGGGCTGCTCTACCATCGGCTGCTGGGCCGCGAGACGCTCGACTGGCTCAGCGGGTACACCGAAGCCTGGTCGGCCCTCCTTTACGTGCTCGCCGGCCAGTACGAGCACGCCGGCGTGCTCGGCGAACTGGTCGTTCAGGCCGACCGGGCATCGGTCGCCCAGGCACTCGGCGGCGACCCGGCCAAGGCGATGGCCGCACCGAAGCACGCCCTGCAACGCAAGCTGCTCAATGGCTTGCGCTACCTGCTCAGGGAAGAACTGAAACTCAACCAGCCCCAGGCTTCAGACGCCTGGCTGACCCAGGATGCCCTGTGGCTGGTGAGCAAGACCGTCTCGGACAAGCTGCGTGCCCACCTGCTGGCCCAGGGCATCGACGGCATTCCGGCCAGCAACACCGCCGTGTTCAACGTGCTGCAGGACCACGGCATGCTCCAGCCCACGCCCGATGGCATGGCGATCTGGCGGGCTACCGTCACCAGCGAGACGGGCTGGTCCCATACCTTCACGCTGCTGCGGCTGGCCCCGGCGCTGATCTGGGAGAGTGGCGAACGGCCGGCGCCGTTTGCCGGCACGGTGACGGTGGAATCCGACTGCGACGCGCCAGCCGCATCGGTGCCGCAACCGACCGACGACGGCGCGCCGCAACCAGCCTTCGTACCTGCATCGCCGCAGATGGCGCAGGCCGACGACGGCGTCGATACCCTGCTGGAACTGTTCGACATGCCCAACGCAGCGCCGACCGCACCTGGCGTGGAGGTCGAGCTGACGGTGCCGGGAAGCGTCGACGCACCTCTGGTGCTGTCTCCAGAAGACGCGCCTCCCCCTCCGTCCGCCCCCACACGATTTCATGCCACGAACGACGAAGGCACACCGGAAACGCCTTCCGGCGAGCATTTCGTCTCCTGGCTACGGCAGAGCATCACGAGCCGCAGGCTCATCATCAACGACGCCAAGGCACTGGTGCACAGCGTGGCCGATACGGCCTACCTAGTCAGTCCAGGAGTGTTCCAGCGCTACGCGCAGGAGCACCCGCAGACCGCCCGCCTCGCCAAGCAGGAGAATCTGGCCGATTGGCAGTGGATACAGAAACGCTTCGAGAAGCTGCAACTGCACCGTAAGCAGGGTGACGGCCGGAACATCTGGACCTGCGAGGTGACGGGGCCGCGCAAGTCGCGCAGGCTTCATGGCTACCTGCTGCGTGAGCCCAGTTCCCTGTTCGACGAGGTGCCCCCAAACAATCCCTATCTCAGCGTACTGGGATGAACCGTGAGCGCCGAACCCACACCCGTTCAACCCTGTTCCCGAGTGGCCTGGCGAAGCGACTTCAGGCCTTTCTCCGTTTCCGCGATCAGGCGTGCGGCCTCGCAGTTCAATGCTTCGGCGATCCGCAGGATGATCACGAGCGTCGGCATGTGCTCGCCACGCTCGATCTTGCCGATATGGGAACGCTCGATACCCGCCAGGTGGGCCAACGTCTCCTGGGCAATCTCCCGCTCGATCCGAAACGCACGGACAGCCATCCCGAACGCACGCGCTGGCTCCGCTTCGTAAGTGGTTGCTCCCTTGGGTCGGCCAGGCCGAATCGCTCGCTTCTGCATCCGCGGAAGCGTCGGACACTAAGCTACGTTAAACCACGTTTAATTTAACTCATCATGCTATGATTCCAAGGGCGGTAAGTGCTGTCGTTTTCCGCTAAAGGCTGGACTCTGTCCGTTAAAGCTGGACTCGCCCGCTAATTCCTGGACTCGGCATGGTCAGGAAGTGACGTAGAGGTTCTTACTTTGGGGAGAAGGCTTTGAGCTGCACTCACCGAGATGTTCAGATCAAACCGCCGCGCGATCTCACCGCGCACATGGTCTGCACGCCAACCCGTTCGAGGCGACAGGAGCCAGGTCGCCGAGGCCAGCCATTGCCTGATCTCGTGCGCCTGGTCCGGCGTCAGGTCGCACACGCGCGCCGGCTTCTCGATGACCATGTGGATGCCGTAGGTGACGGCAACTTCAATCCACCTCTCTATGGTCTCGGGCTTCAAGCCTGCCCAGGCAGCGGCCTCCTCAATGCTGCGCCCCTCGGCCAGCATGGCAAACACCACCAGCCGTTCGGTGTACCCCTGGCGGCGTTCATTTCTGGCCATCGCCCTGAAGTCCATGCCCGAGGCAACGAGACGGCCGAGCCACCCACGCCAGTTTTCCTCGGTGACCTCCCGCTGCCGGTAGTTGCTCGCAGACCCCAGCAGGCCGCGAGCGCGCTGACGCAATCCATCGTCCACGTCGGGCAGCCGATCGAGAAGGTCCTCAACGCCAGGGGCGTGCAGGCCCTCCAGCATCTGTTCAAGACGGATCGGCCAATCGGCCATCAACCACGCCAGCGTCAGCAGCGTTCCATCGTTGGACGGCCATTCGATACGCAAGCGATCATTGGCGGCCATATCGAGATCGCGCAGGATGCGTTCGAACAGCCGCTCGCGGTGATAGTCGGCCGTCTGCCACCACATCGCGCCTGCGATCAGATCGACGATCACCGTGAAGGTGGCCCAATCGACATGTCCCAAGCCGGGCAGGACAGCGGCACCATGACGCTTCATGTCCAGCAATTGGCCTTGCAGCCCGATGACCGCCGGGCTGGCCGCTGGAGCGCCCAGTTGGCGCCATGGGGTACCACAGCGGCGGCAGCGATCCATGACGACCACGTCCCGGCCGCTCAAGTCTGCGATCCGCAACTCTGCGGAGCAGACGGGGCATCGGTGCACCAGTCTGCACTGGTGATGGGCGCAAGCCGCCTGCCACCCGATCATCCAATCGCGCCGCACATACGGATGCTCGTCTTCGGCCAGGCAGCGCAGGCACCCCACGACGAAGCGGTCCGTGGCATGCCGCGCGGGCGGATGAAGGGTGTATTGCGCGCTCAATCGGCGCTGGTGTTCATCCAGTCTTGCCTGGGGCCAGTCGGCCAGGGTCATGGCCTCAAGCTGTTCGAGGCTGACCCCGGTCCCAGCAGCGACGATGGCAAGTTGTTCTTTGCTGGGTCGGCGCCACCACTACGCATCGCTGCGGCTGTCAATTCCGAACCCATGGCGGATGAACGCCAACGGAGGCAGGCCGATCTTCGCTGCAAGGCGGCAGAGCCACGACACCAATGCTTCGTCAGGCATCGGCTCGATGTAGACCGGAATGGGTCGGCGCGCAGAGACCAGCCTGGCTTGTACTTCAACGGGATAGAGCGTCACACGGCCACACGTCTGCGGCCCGTGGGTGAGATGAACCCGGACTTCTCGATCAGGCGCGGCGAGATCGCTTCTGCGCCGGACGTAACTGCAACGGCAGCGGCGCGCGTGATGATCGAGACGATCTCGCCCAGCACACCCTCGGACAGCGCAAAGATCTTCCCCGCAAGGGCGGGCTGCGCCAGCCCGGACGGCTTGCGCAGCGGCAGCAGCGCCTCCAGCGTGCTGAGCAGCCGACGATACGCCTCGTCTTCTTCCCACAGCGGCAGCGCCAAGGGCTCGAAGCGATTGGCAAGTTGGTCATCGCTGCGGATGGCCCGCAATGCCTCGGCGGTACCGACACCAACCAGTGGTATCTGCAATTCATTGCCGAGCCACCGCAGCAGGTTGAGCAGCCGCCGCTGCTGCGACACGGGACCGGAGAGGATGTTGTGCATTTCGTCGATCACGAGCAGACGCACGTCGGTTGCACGCATCAGGCGCACCGCCAGGCTCTGCTGCGCGGCGACCTTTTCCTTGGACCAGTTGTGCATGCCCAATTCGTCGAGGATGGCGCCGAAGAAGCGCCTCTCATCGGGGCCAGCCGGCATCTGCATCTTCAGTACCGGCACGCGGGCAACGCCATCCTCGGCATCCACCGCAGCGGTGGGCGGATGGCTGCGCCGGAATTTCTCGACGATCATGGTCTTGCCGTTGTTCGTCGGCCCGACCAGGAGCAGATTCGGCATCCGGGTCCGCTTCGGGAACGACATCACATCCTCGATCGCCGCCAACGCGGCCTGCGCCCGTGCGTAGCCGATCCACCGATCCGTGCGGATACGGCGAACCCGTGACGGCGCGTCTTCGTCCGCCCATGCGCGCGCATTGGGGTGCAGGTGTGGATAGTCGCCGCTCAATTCCACTCCTCGAACGGGAACATCTGCTCATGCGGCTGTTGCCCGTCAGCAGGCGGGTCGTTGGGCTCAGGAGACGCGGCAGCAGTGATTGGCGCGGCGACGGCCTGCTTGCGCCCAATCATGCGCCGACGCTCCTTTTGCCGGCGAGCGGCTTTGCTGGTGTGCGCCGCCTGGTCCGCAATCTCGCGCATGGCTTCCACCGCGCGGAAGATCGCGGCTTCATCGACATGTGCATGGCCTTGCTCGCGCAGCCGCTTGAGCACTGCCCGGTGTTCCCACAGGCTGATCGGCGGGCGCCGCAAGTCACGGTAGGTCAGGTCGTAGTAGGTTCCATCCGGCCCCAGCAAGTAGATACGGCTCAGGTCGCGTGGATCGAAGCGGACGATCATCGGCTCGGCATGCCCGATCCAGGTGGACAGCACGTCCGACCAGTAGCCGATGGAGTGCAGCGACACGCCATCGCGCCGCACGAGGCGCCGCGCAATGGGCAGGAAGTCGATCAGGAAGCGCCGTGGATCGCTCACCGGCGTTGGACTGCCGCGGCCGAGGACCTGATCGTCGCCCGAGATGCCTTTCTCCCAGGCCACCAGCGGCGGCACGCCCAGCCCCCGATGCACTTCGCGGTGATACACGCCGGCGATGGCGTGCCCCAGCCACCGCTCGACTTCTTCCAGGGTCATCACGGCGCTCTTGGAAGGGTCGAGATCGCCCTTGGCCTGCACGTTGGAGAAGGTCGTTCCCGGCAGCAGGTGGACCTTGCCCATCATCGTGCCGATCAGCCGTTCGATGTGGCCGCCGTAATGCGGCGTGCGCACCGGCCGATGGTCGATGGCGATGCCATGCTGTTCGCAACCGCGTCGCAGCGCCTCGGAGCGGAACTCCTTGGCGTTGTCCAGGTGCAAGCGTTCGGGGATGCCATGCACAGGCCAGGCCCCATCGATTCCGCGCTCGGCCAACCAGGCATCCTTGGGCAATGCGGCCTGGCTGATGCACAGCGCCACCGATGTCGCCGATGGCGGCTCCAGCGACAGATGCAGTCCGGCCACGCAGCGCGTGCAGACATCGATGGCGAGCGTCAGCCAGGGCCGCCGGATCGGTTCGCGCGTCTGGCTGTCCACCACGATCACATCGACCAGCGTGTGGTCGATCTGCACCAGCGACAGTGGCCAGGGGGCTTCCAGCGACCCGGCCGCCGGCGCGAACCGATCACGGGCGGCCTTGCGGCCATGGCGCTGAGCGGTCACTTCCGAAGCCGGGCGGGCATTCAGCCGGCGCTCGATCGCTCCCCGGCTGGGCAGCGCCAGACCCGCCGCATGACATCGGATATGGACGTGCGCGACCAGATCCGACACTCTCGGCCGCTGCCGCGTCAGGTACATCTCCTCCGTGACCTGGTTGATGATCGCGACCACTTCCGGGGCCAGCATCGACTTGCCTTGCTTACGGCCGCGTTGCTGCGGCAGCAGACTGGTCAATTGCGGAGCGGCGAGGTAGCGCGCCAGCAAGTCGTAGGTCGAGCTGACGCTGCATCCGATCTGGCTCGCCGCCTGGGCCACATCCTCGCGCGTGCGCTCGGTGGCTTTGGCCAGGCGACGGATCACGGCCAGCCGGTCGCGTGCCTTGGCCCAATCAGCCTCGCTGACTTGCGTGAGGTCGACGGCTGCGGTCATGTCGCCCGCACGGGGCTGCTGGCAAGCAGAGCCGCCGACAGGTCATCAACCAGCAACCGGCCCTGCGCGAGCATCCGCCAGATGGTGGCGAGCGCCAACGGGCGCTCAAGCCGCGCTGCCGAGACGAGCTGCCCGATGGTCGGCGCGCGCAGCGACTTCAACGCCGCCAACACGGCATCGCACGCCGCCACGTCCAGCGGAGCCGAGCGCAGCGGGATCAATCGCAGCGCATTCTCCAGCTCCACACCGCGAATGCCGCGCTCCGTGGCAATGCGGAAGGTCGCACCGTTCGCGTGCGCCCATTCGCGCGCCGCCTCGAATGCCGGGCGCAGCCTGACCCATTGCATGCGCAGATCCGTGCGGTACTTGATCTCGACCAGTTCGCGTCGTCCATCGCTCCAGGACACGAGGAAGTCCGGTGTGTACCGCCGGGACTGGCCCGCATCCTTGAATTGGATCGTCTCGGGCTGCGAAACCAGCTCGGCGGCCGGGTCGCGGAACTGGGTCAGCAACACAAAGTCCCGTTCAAGCGCGCTCTCGTGTTCGACGGCCTTCTGCCGCACCGGCTGGAAGCCGGTGATGTGGGAGCGCCTGCTCAACGGGATTTGCCTCATTCCGTCATCCAGTTGGTTGTTCGGTCAGTCCAACTTTAACGGAAATTTAGCCCTGATTCCAGGAATTAACGGAAATCAGAATCTGCCGTGAAAGGCTAGAACAAGGGAACCAACATGCTTTCCAGTCCAGCCTTTAGCGGAAAACGACAAGTGCTCTATCAGCCCCTTCCGGACAGCCTGTCATGCCTTTCGACCGTGGCCCTGCCCCGCTGCAGATCGCCGTCACCGCCGGTGCCTTGACGCCGCTTCTGGCGACATTACTGGCCAGGCAGCGCGCGGAAGAGCCGGAGACGCCCGTGCGACTCGTCGAAACCACTGTGGCGGATCAGTGCTGGGGGCTGGAAGAGGGCCGCTACTGCCTGGGGCTTTCCACGACGCCAGACTTGCTGAGGCATCCCCTGCAGTCGGTCGCGCTGTGGCAGGACGAACTGGCCGTTGCCGTCCCGCCCCGCTCGCCGCTATTGGCCCTTGCCGAAATACCCTTGCACGAAGCCGTCCAACATCCCCTGATCCTGTGGCACCGGGAAGACCACGAAGCCCCCGGCCCGCAGATCGAGTCGCTGCTGGCCTCGGTGGACATGGAACTCGTCGTGCAGCGGGTAGCCTCCTTCGAGCTGATGGCCGTCCTGGTTGCCGCAGGCTATGGAATTGGCTTCCACACGAAGTTCCGGCTCAGCGCATCACGCCGACTGGACATCGTGATGCGGTCGCTCGCCGGCGAGCCTCACCCTGTGACCACCTACCTGGTTCACTCCTGCCAGCCCCGTCCCGCCGCAGTTGACCGCCTCATCCAGCGAGCCCGCACCATCCAGGCACCGCATTGAGTCAAACTGCCGAGCGGTTGGCCGATGCCCAGCCGGATAGAGTAAAAAGAGTTGCTCTTGAACAGGCGGAAGCCCAAGCCTCGTGGCGCACACCTTTCTCCTCACGCTCGGACAGCGGCGACACGCCGTGCTGTCGGCCAAAATCAGACGCCGTTCAGGCTGCCTTCTTGCGAGAGGCTGCCGGTGCGGGTGCAACATCGACACGCTCCCGCAGTTCCTTACCCGACTTGAAGTGCGGCACGTGCTTCCCAGGCACAAGCACCGTCTCACCCGACTTGGGGTTGCGGCCCACACGCGGCGGCCGGTAGTTCCGCGAGAAGCTGCCGAAGCCGCGAATCTCGATGCGGCTGCCCTGGATGAGCGCATCGGTCATCGCACCGAGCATCACCTTCACCGCCTCCTCTGCGTCCTTTACGACAAGCTGCGGGAAGCGCTGCGCCAACCGGTCGATGAGTTCAGATCTCGTCATCCGGTGATTATATCAATAGAAACAATGACCTTTGCACGATCAAGCCAGCCGCACACTTGAACCGTATGCGTTTGCAGCTCGGACGCCAGACACAGCATTAATGTAAATCTTCGTGTCGTTGATTCCGGCGTTTGATGATGACCGGGTGCTTCCGCCAGAGGCCATTAAAGAACCTCTGAAGCCGGTCTATCTTGAGTACATCCATGAGTACATCAGATTTATCGAATGATTTTTTATTCTAAAAAATCAGTAATTTACAAAAGTCATTCGGGTCCTCTTCTGGGCACCAAACGCAGGGAAAAGCCGGCTGATAGCCGGCTTTTTTCGTTCACCGTCTCGCATGCAGCACGCCCTGCGAAAACACCGCGGGAGCAGATCTGCACGCGAACCGTCCCGTGTAGGACGCGATTCGCGCACCAACCCGCTCCCACGGCTTGCGCGATCAGATCAGGCGCCAAACGGATGCCGGCGCAGGATGGTCTCGTCGCGCTCGGGGCCGGTCGAGATCACGTCGATCGGGATCTCGCAGATCTCCTCGATGCGGTGCAGGTAGGTGCGCGCCTCCTGCGGCAGCGCGTCCCAGCTCTGCGCACCGAAGGTGGTGCCGGGCCAGCCTTTCAGGGTCTCGTAGATCGGCTCGCAACGCGTGACCTCTTCCGAGCCCATGGGCAGCAGGTCGATGCGCTTGCCGTCGAGCATGTAGCCGGTGCACAGCTTGAGTTCTTCCAGCCCGTCGAGCACGTCGAGCTTGGTGATGCACAGGCCGGTGACGCCGTTGATGATGATCGAGCGCTTGAGCGCGGCCAGGTCCAGCCAGCCGCAGCGGCGCTTGCGGCCGGTGACGGTGCCGAATTCGCGACCCTTGGTCGACATCTGTTCGCCGGGCACGCCCTTGGTCTCGATGTCGAGCTCGGTCGGGAACGGACCGCCGCCGACGCGCGTGCAGTAGGCCTTGGTGATACCGAGCACATAGTGCAGGCGGCTGGGGCCCACGCCCGAACCGGCCGCGGCCTGGCCGGCCACGCAGTTGCTCGAGGTGACGAACGGATAGGTGCCGTGGTCGATGTCGAGCAGCGTGCCCTGCGCGCCCTCGAACAGCAGCGAGCCGCCCGACTTGTTGATCGCGTAAAGCTCGGCGGAGACGTCCGCCACCATCGGCAGCAGTTCCTCGGCGTCGGCCATGGCCTGGTCGAACACGGTCTGGAAATCGACCGCTTCGGCGCCGAAGTGCTGGGTGAGGACGAAGTTGTGGTACTCGAGGTTGGCCTTGAGCTTGGCAGCGAAGCGCTCGCGATCGAACAGGTCGTACACGCGCAGCGCGCGGCGGGCGACCTTGTCCTCGTAGGTGGGGCCGATGCCCTTGCCGGTGGTGCCGATCTTGTCGTCGGCCGACTTGGCGGCCTCGCGCGCGCGGTCGAGCGCGCTGTGATAACCGAGGATCAGCGGGCAGCCCGGGCTGATGCGCAGGCGCTCGCGCACCTTGATGCCACCGGCCTCCAGCGTGCGGATCTCGGACAGCAGGTGGTGCGCGTCGAGCACCACGCCGTTGCCGATGAAGCAGGCCACACCCTCGCGCACGATGCCCGAGGGCACGAGGTTGAGCTTGTACTCGGTCTGGCCGATCACCAGCGTGTGTCCGGCGTTATGCCCACCCTGGAAGCGCACGACGCCCTTCGCATGGTCGGTGAGCCAGTCGACGATCTTGCCCTTGCCTTCGTCACCCCACTGGGTGCCGACGACGACGACGTTCTTTGCCATATTTTTTACTCTCCCTGTAACGACACGACCGCCCAGCGATCGCCCCGCTTCACCAGTTGCCGGTCGCAGCCGGCTTCGTCCCAAGTTCCTTCATGGCCGGGCAGCGCGCTCATCACGATCTCGCCGCGTGCGCGCAGCGCCGTCACCTCTTCCGCCAGCGCGGCGTCGCCGTCGAGCGGCGCGAGGATCGCACCCGACATCGGCGCGAGTTCGGGCAGGCGCCACACGAGCTCGCGCAGGTCGAGGCTGAAGCCGGTGGCCGGCCGGGCGCGCCCGAACGCCTCGGCGACGCGGTCGTAGCGTCCACCGAGCGCGAGCGCTGCCGGCGAGTCCGCGCCGTAGGCCGCGAACACGATACCGCTGTGATAGTTGTAGCCGCGCAGGTCCGACAGATCGAAGCTGACCGGCAAGTCCGCGAGCGCCACGCCGAGTTGGCGCAGCTCGTCGAGCGGACCGGCGATCTCGGCGTCCTGCGGCAGGCGGGCTGCGGCCTCGTCCAGCACTTCGGGGCCACCGTAGAGTTCGGGCAGGGCGAGCAGCGCGCTGCGCACCGGCTCGGCCACATCGGCCAGCACCCGGCGCAGCTCGGGCACGTCCTTGGCCTGCAGCAGATCGAACAGTTCCACCGCGCGCTCGGGCGCGAGGCCGGTACGCGCCACCAGCGCGTGAAAGAGGCCGACGTGGCTGATGTCGATGCGCGACGCCGGCACCTCGGCCAGGCGCAGCACTTCGGCGAGCAGGCGCAGGATCTCGACGTCGGCCTCGAAGCCGGCGTGGCCAAAGACCTCGGCGCCGAGCTGCAGTGGCTCGCGCGTCGCCGTGAGCGTCGATGGCAGCGTATGCAGCACGCTGCCGCAGTAGCACAGCCGCGACACGCCCTGCCGGTTGAGCAGGTGCGCGTCGATGCGGGTGACCTGCGGCGTCATGTCGGCACGCACGCCCATGGTGCGCCCCGAGAGCTGATCGACGAGCTTGAAGGTGCGCAGCTTGAGGTCCTGGCCAGCCCCGGTGGTCAAGGAGTCGAGATACTCGAGCAGCGGCGGCATGACGAGCTGGTAGCCACGCAAGCGGAAGGCGTCGAGCAGCCTGCGGCGCAAGGTCTCGATCTGGTGGGCGTTGGACGGCAGCGCGTCCTGGATGTAGTCGGGCAGTACCCAGCGCATGAGCGTGTCAGCTGAAAATGAAGAGCAGGATCACGCCCAGCAGCATGGAAGTCAGCCCGATGAAGCGGATCTGCCCATCGGCCATGCTGGCGAGGCGTAAAAAGGTTTCGCGCCAGGCGGCTGGCGCGATGAAGGGGAGCAGGCCTTCGATGACGAGCATCAGCGCGAAGGCCGTGAGGAGCGAGCTTCCCATGAGACCGTCAGTTGCGCGCTGCGCCTCCGGCGTCCTTCATGAAACGGAAGAAGTCGGAGCTCGGATCCACCACCAGCACGTCTTCCTTGCCCGTGAAGCTGGAGCGGTAGGCCTCCAGGCTGCGGTAGAAGGCGTAGAAGTCGGTGTCCTTGCCGAAAGCCTCGGCATAGATGGCGGTCGCCTTGGCGTCGCCCTCACCCATGATCTCCTGTGAGGAGCGATAGGCTTCGGCGATGATCACCTCGCGCTGACGGTCCGCGTCGGCGCGGATGCGTTCGGCTTCGGCCGCACCCAGCGAGCGCAGCTCGTTGGCCACGCGCTTGCGCTCGGCCTCCATCCGACGATAGACCGACTCGGACACCTCGTTGGGCAGATCGACGCGCTTCAGGCGCACATCGACGATCTGCACGCCGATGGTGCGGGCGTCGCGGTCGGCACGCTCGCGCATCTGCTCCATGATGGCGTCGCGCTCGCCCGAGACCACGTCGTGCACGGTGCGACGACCGAACTCCTCGCGCAGGCCGGCATTGACCGTCTGCGTCAGGCGGGTGCGCGCACGCGCCTCGTCACCGGCCACCGACTCGTAGTACAGGCGCGGATCGACGATGCGCCACTTGACGAAGTGGTCCACGAGCACGTTCTTCTTTTCCGAGGTGATGAAACGCTCGGGTTCGGGCGTGTCCATGGTGAGGATGCGCCGATCGAAGTAGCGCACGTTCTGGATGAAGGGCAGCTTCACCTTGAGGCCGGGCTCGGAGATGACCTCCTTGACCTCACCCAGCTGGAACACCACCGCATACTGACGCTGATCTACGGTAAACAGCGACATTGAGGCGATCACGGCGATCAACAGCAGCGTGCCGCCTATCAGGGACATCTTGTCACGCATCAACGCTCTCCCCGCTCACGAGTGAACATACCGTTACGGTTGCGCGGATCGAAGGCCGTCATCGGCGCATCGGCCGCCAGACCTGCCGCCGACTGCGAGTCGGGCCGCGCGGCCGGGGTGGCCTGATTGGCCGCCGACTGCTGCATCAGCTTGTCGAGCGGCAGCATCAGCAGGTTGCCGTTGCCTTGCGCATCGATCATCACCTTGGAGGCCCTGGACATCACTTGCTGCATGGTCTCGATGTACAGGCGCTCGCGGGTGATCTCCGGCGCACGGCTGTACTCGGCGAACACCTGGCTGAAGCGGCTCGCCTCACCCTCGGCATTGGCCACCACCCGCTCGCGGTAGGCATTGGCCTCTTCGATCAGGCGCGACGCGGAGCCACGGGCGCGCGGTACGACGTCATTGGCGTAGGCCTCGCCCTCGTTCTTCTGCCGCTCGCGGTCCTGACCGGCCTTGACCGCGTCGTCGAACGCGGCCTGCACCTGCTCGGGCGGCTGGGCGTTCTGCATGGTCACGCGGCTGATCTGGATACCGGTCTCGTAGCGGTCGAGGATGCGCTGCATGAGCTCCTGCGCGGTCGCGGCGATTTCTTCGCGCCCTTCGTAGAGCACGAAGTCCATGCGGCTCTTGCCGACGATCTCGCGCATCGCGGTCTCGGCGGCCTGCCCCACCGCCTCGTCGGGGAAGCGGTTGTTGAACACGTAGTTCTCGGGGTCGTTCAGCACGTACTGCACGGCGAACTGGATGTTGATGATGTTCTCGTCATCGGTCAGCATCAGCGCCTCGCGCAACGCCGTGTTGCGCTCGGAGCCGCGATAACCCACCTCGACGGTGCGCACGCCGGTGAGGTCGACCACCTCGTGCGACTCGATCGGCGAAGGCAGACGCCAACGCAGACCCGGCTCGGTCGTGCTGACGTATTTGCCGAAGCGCAGCACCACGCCACGCTGGTTGGCGTCGATGGTATAGAAGCCGCTCGCCAGCCAGACCACGAGGACCAGCACCAGCAGCACGCCAATGCCGCCGCCGAACTGCCTGGGAGAGAAGCTCGGCAGCTGCGGGCCGTTACCGCCACCGCCACCGCCACCGCCATTGCCGCCGCTGTTGCGGCCGGCGCGCTTGCCGCCGAACATTCCGGTCAGGCGCTGGTTGAAGTCGCGCCAGACTTCTTCGAGATCGGGCGGCCCCTGGTTGGCGCCGCGGTTCCGGTCGCCGCGCGGGTCGTCGTTCCGGTTTTCGTCGCCGCGGTTGCCTGCGTTGCGGTCGTCATCACCGCCGCCCTGGCCACCCCAGCGTGGGTCGTTAAGTGACATGAGAATGCCTGTAATCACGATTGTTGTGGTCGTTCGTCCGCCGCACCGACATGCTGGGCGACATCGTCACTAAAGGTCTGGCGCGCGACTTCGGCGAGCGCGTCGCGAAGCAGGTCCAGACCTTCCCCCGTTCGGGCGCTCAAAAAAATGCGCCTGATGTTATCACAGTCCCCGCGCTCGACCGCCGCGGCAGCCAGGGTCAGATCGATCTTGTTCCAGACCAGGATCTGCGGCACCTCGGCCGCGCCGATTTCGGCGAGAACCTGGTTCACCGCCGCGATCTGTGCGTCTCGATCCTCACTTGCCGAATCGACGACGTGCAGCAACAGATCGGCCTGCGCCGTTTCCTCGAGCGTCGCCTGGAAAGCGGCGACGAGGGCGTGCGGCAGGTCACGGATGAAGCCGACCGTGTCGGACAGCACCACGCTGGCGCCGGCACCTTCGCCGCCCACGTAAAGACGGCGCGAGGTCGTGTCGAGCGTGGCGAAGAGCTGGTCCGCTGCGTACGCGCCAGCCTTGGTCAGCGCGTTGAACAGGGTCGATTTGCCCGCATTGGTGTAACCGACAAGAGAGACAGACAGAACATCCCGGCGTTCCCTGGCACGGCGACGAACCTTGCGCTGCTTCTCGATCTGCGCGAGCCGGGACTTGAGCATCTTGACCCGGTTGCCGAGCAGGCGACGGTCGGTCTCGAGCTGTTTCTCGCCCGGGCCGCGCAGGCCAATGCCGCCCTTCTGGCGCTCGAGGTGGGTCCACCCGCGCACCAGACGCGTCGACAGATGCTCGAGCTGGGCGAGTTCGACCTGCAGCTTGCCTTCGTGGCTGCGCGCGCGCTGCGCGAAGATGTCGAGGATGAGCGCGGTGCGGTCGATGACCATGCACTGCAGCTCGCGCTCGAGGTTGCGTTGCTGCGCGGGCGACAGGGCGTGGTTGAAGATGACGATGTCGGCGCCATGCGCACGCAGCGCCTCGCCGATCTCCTGCACCTTGCCGCTCCCGGCGAAAAGCTTCGAATCGGGTGCGGCACGCCGCCCTTCCACCACCGCCTCGACGCTGGCGCCTGCGCTGCCGACGAGCAGCTTCAGCTCGGACAGGCGCTCTTCGATCGCGCCCTGACCGAGGTCGAGCTGAACGAGGACGGCGCGCTCTCCGGAGGCGGGGCGCTCAAACATGCGTACCTCCCGCGACCGGCGACGGGCCGCGGCAAGGGCTCACCGGGGGTCTCAGTTGCCGCCCTCGTCCTGCTGGATGACGACCGGGCGTGCGGGCACGACGGTGGAGATGGCGTGCTTGTACACCATCTGCGTGACGGTGTTCTTGAGCAGCACGACGTACTGGTCGAAAGATTCGACCTGGCCCTGCAGCTTGATGCCGTTGACCAGATAGATCGACACGGGGATGTGCTCGCGACGCAGGGTGTTGAGGAAGGGATCCTGCAGGAGTTGCCCTTTGTTGCTCATTATTGAACCTCTTTATATTGTGTTTATAAGAATGTTATGGATTCATATGTTGCACCGCCGCATGGCAGTATGCAACGAAATCCAGGTGTGGAAACGGGTTCTTGACCGGAATTTTGTCCTAGCTCCGGGTCGCGTACGGATTGTGTGTGGTGTTGAACTGGATGCGCAAGGGCGTTCCCTGCAGCTTGAACGCCTCCATGAAGCAGCGCTCCAGGTAGCGCACATACGACTGCGGGATCGCGTCGAGCGCGTTGCCGTGGATGACGATGACCGGCGGGTTCATGCCGCCCTGGTGCGCATAGCGCATCTTCGGCCGCGCGGTACCGTGCCGCGGCGGCGCCTGGCGGACCACCGCCTGCTGCAGCGCGCGCGTCAGACGTGGCGTGGACAAATTGGCCGTGGCCGCCGCATAGGCTGCATCGACCGAGCTCAACAGACCACCGATGCCCTGCGACTTGAGCGCCGAGATCTGATGAAAGCGCGCGAAAGACAGGAAAGCGAGCTTGCGCGCGATGTCGGCCTTGAGGCGGTCGCGGCGGTAATCGTCCACCGCGTCCCACTTGTTGATCGCCACCACCAGCGCGCGCCCCGCCTCGAGCGCAAAGCCCGCGATGTGCGCGTCCTGATCGGAGATGTCCTGCGCCGCATCGAGCACGAGCACGACCACGTTGGCGGCCTGCACGGCCTGCAGGGTCTTGATGACGGAGAACTTCTCCACCGCCTCGAAGACCTTGCCGCGCCGGCGCAGGCCGGCAGTGTCGATGAGCGTGTAGCGCTTGCCGCCGCGCTCGAAGGGGATGGAGATCGCGTCGCGCGTGGTACCGGGCAGGTCGAAGGCGATGACGCGCTCCTCGCCGAGCAGCGTGTTGACCAGCGTGGACTTGCCGACGTTGGGGCGCCCGACGATGGCCACGCGCGGGCCCTCGTCTTCGGAGCTTTCCTTTTCGTCGTCGAGCGGAAAAGGCGCAAGCACGAAATCGATCAGCTGCCTGACCCCGTCGCCATGCGCAGCCGAAACCGGCAGCGGATCGCCCAGCCCGAGCGCATGGAAGTCGGCAGCCACGACCGCACGATCCAGCCCCTCGGCCTTGTTGACGACCAGATGCACCGGACGACCCGCACGGCGCAGGCGTGCGGCGATGTTCTCGTCGTGTGGCGTAAGCCCGACGCGGCCATCGACCAGGAACAGCAGCACGTCGGCTTCGGCGATCGCCTGTTCGGCCTGACGCGCCATCTCATGCATGATGCCGTCCTTGGCCACGGGGTCGAAGCCGGCGGTGTCGACGACCAGATAGTCGCGCTCACCCCCGCGCCCGACGCCGTAGTGGCGGTCGCGGGTGAGGCCCGGCTGATCGGCGACGAGCGCGTCGCGGGTGCGCGTGAGACGGTTGAACAGGGTCGACTTGCCGACGTTGGGTCGGCCAACCAGGACAATGGTGGGTTTCACTTGGTGGGTTGCCTCAGCGTGCCTTCAACGTACTTCGTAGGCGGTGATGTCGCCGTCCATGTCCTGCACGACGAAGCCGCGCCCGAGCACCACCGGGTCGGCGGCGACGGCATCGCTGCCGGCACGGTCGCGGGCGGCGAAAGCGCCCGTCTCGCGATTCAGCAGGTGCACATAGCCATCGAAGTCGCCGACCACGACGTGCTCGCCCACGATCAGGGGCCGTGAGACGCTGCGCCGCGCGAGCGCATCCTGCTTCCAGACGCTGGCGCCGCTGTAGACGTCGAGCGCATGCACCGCGTCGCCGTCGTCGGTGATCATCGCGAAGCGCGCGTCACGATCCATGCCCACGCTGCTGGAAAACTCGCGCGCCCAGATCGCGTTGCCGTTCGAGGTATCGAAGCAGGCCGCGCGTCCCTGGTAGGCGACGGCGCAGACCTCACGCCGCCCGATCACCGGGGTGCCGACGACGTCGGCCACGCGCTCGAGCTCGGTCGCCCCGCGCGGCAGCGCGACGTTGAGCTCGGTGATGGCCCCGCCGTTGGTGATGTTGAGCACCGCGAGCTTGCCGCCCGGGAAGCCCGCCAGCACCACCGGCCCTTCGATGAGCACGCTCGCAAAGCTGCGCAGCGCGAGCGGCGGATTGTTGCGCTGATAGACCCAGCGCTGGCTGCCATCGCGCGCGTCGAGCGCGATCAGCCGGTTGTCCGACGCGCGCACGATGACGAACTCCAGGCTGACCGCGGGTGGCGCGAGCACTTCGGCTCCGACCGCGGCGCGCCAACGTTCGGCGCCGTTCTGCGCGTCGAGCGCGACCACCGTGCCGTCGGTCGCGACCACGACCGCGAGACGCCCGTCAGTGCCCACGCCGGCCGACAGCCGGGTATCGAGATCGGCGCGCCACACCTGCCGCCCGGCGTCGAAACGCGCGACCTCGCCGCGATGACCGGCAGCGTAGACGTTGCCGTCCCACACCGCGGGCTGGAAGCGGTAATCGCCGGCCGCGCCGACGCTCGCGCGCCAGCTCACCGCGAGCTGCGCACTGGGCGTGAAGTCCTGCAGCGACGCGGGCTTGGCCGCGGAGCTCGAGAACGGATTGAGCGAAGAGCAGCCGGCGGCGAGCACGGCGGCCGCCAGCAGGGGCATGAGACGGAACGCAGCAGCTTTCATCGATCAGGCTCCGAGGGATTCCAGTTTCACGCGCACGACCTCGCGCAGCGCGGCGGCTTCGTCGCCCTCGCCCGCGAGCGTGTCGACCGCCGCCTGCCAGGCGGCGCGCGCGTCGTCCTTCTTGCCCTGAGCGGCGAGGACGTCGCCGCGCAGGTCGTCGAAGCGCGCCTTGTAACCGGCCGTCGGCGCCGCCTGCAGGCGCGCGAGCGCGCCATCGAGCTCGCCCTGCTGCAATAGCACGGCGGCGAGTCGCAGGCGTGCGAGGTCGCGCAGCGCCGGGTCCGAGCCCTTGTCGGCGGCCCACTCGAGCTGGGCGCGCGCGTTGTCGAGGTCACCGGCGTCGAACTGCATCGCCGCCGACAACAGCGCGCCGAGCTGGGCGCTGACGCTGCCGCCATGCTCGCTGATCAGCCTGCCGGCGGCCTCGCGCGCCTTTTGCGCATCCTGCTGCTCGGCGGCCTGCTGCACCGCGTAATAGAGCGTTCCAGCCTCGGCGGCGTTGCGGTTCTGATACCACTGCCAAGCCTGCCAGCCCACCGAGGCAAGCGCGGCGACGACCGCGAGCGTGACGACGAAATTGCCGTACTGTGCCCACCAGGCCTTGAGTTCTGAAATCTGTTCCTGTTCTTCGAGATCGTAGACCGCCATCATCAAGCCTCTTGTTCCGTTTCGTCGAAATACAGCAGATCGGCCACCGCCGCGGGCAAGTCCTCGAGCGTGACGCGCTGCTGGGCGCCGCCACCGCGCAGCGGCTTGAGGCCGACCTCGCCGGCCACGGCCTCGTCCTCGCCGATCACGAGGGCCACCGGCGCACGACTCGCATCGGCCTTCTTCATCTGCGCCTTGAAGCTGCCGCCACCGCAGTGCATCAGCACCGCAAAGCCATTTTCGCGCAGCGCCTCGGCCGCGCGCATGGCCAGGCGCTGGGCGGCCTCGCCCACGCCGACCACATAGACATCGGGCACCACAAGCTGGGCCTCACCGCCACAGGCCTGCCACAACAGCAGCAGGCGCTCCATGCCGATGGCGAAGCCCGCAGCCGGCTGCGGCTTGGCGCCGAGCTGCTCGAACAGACCATCGTAGCGCCCGCCGGCACAGATCGTACCCTGCGCGCCAAGCCGGGTGGTGACCCACTCGAACACGGTGCGGTTGTAGTAGTCCAGGCCCCGCACCAGGCGATGGTTGATGCGGTAGGGGATGCCGGCATCCTTGAGGAAGACCTGCAGCGCGGCGAAGTGCGCCTTCGACGCCTCGCCGAGGTAATCGGCGAGCTTCGGTGCTGCTTCGACAATCGCCTGCAGCTCGGGGTTCTTGGTGTCGAGGATGCGCAACGGGTTGGTGTACAGGCGGCGCTTGCCGTCCTCGTCGAGCTTGTCCTGATGCTGTTCGAGGTAGGCGATCAGCGCGGCACGGTGCTGCGCGCGCTCTTCGGGCGCGCCGAGCGAGTTGATCTCGAGCGCGACGTCCTCGATGCCGAGGTCTTCCCACAGGCGCGCGCACATCAGGATCAGCTCGGCGTCGGAGTCGGCGCCGGCAAAGCCGAGCGCCTCCACGCCGATCTGGTGGAACTGACGGTAGCGGCCCTTCTGCGGGCGCTCGTGGCGGAACATCGGGCCGTAGTAGTACAGCCGCTGCGGGCCGCCCGCGGGGATCAGGTTGTGCTGGATCGCGGCGCGCACGCAGGACGCGGTGCCCTCGGGGCGCAGCGTGAGTTGCTCGCCGTTCAACGCATCCTCGAAGGAGTACATCTCCTTCTCGACGATGTCGGTGACCTCGCCGATGGCGCGCTTGAACAGCGGCGTCGGCTCGACGATGGGCATGCGGATCGGGCGATAGCCGTAGCTCTGCAGCCAGCCGCGCACGATTTCTTCAAAGTATTCCCAGGTTTCGGCGTCGGCCGGCAGGATGTCGTTCATCCCGCGCACGGCCTGCAAGGTCTGGCTCATGTGGTTCTGTTCTTCTGTGTCGCGCTCGCGCGCGGTTGTGGTCATGCGTCGTGGCGCTCAGGCGCCCTTCTTCACGTACTTGGTGGCCACGTAGTTGTCGACGATGGCCTTGAATTCGGCAGCGATATTGTCGCCGCGCAGGGTGACGACCTTCTCGCCATCCACATACACGGGCGCAGCCGGCGTCTCGCCGGTGCCGGGCAGCGAGATGCCGATGCTGGCGTGCTTGGATTCGCCCGGCCCGTTGACCACGCAGCCCATCACGGCGAGCGTCATGTTTTCGACGCCGTCGTACTGCTCGCGCCACACTGGCATCTGAGCGCGCACATACTCCTGGATGCCCGAGGCGAGCTCCTGGAAGAAGGTGCTGGTCGTGCGCCCGCAGCCCGGACAGGCGGTGACCATCGGCGTGAACGCGCGCAAGCCCATGGTCTGCAGGATCTCCTGCGCCACCACCACCTCCTGCGTGCGGCTGCCGCCCGGCTCGGGGGTGAGCGAGATGCGGATGGTGTCGCCGATGCCTTCCTGCAGCAGCACCGACAAGGCCGCAGTGGACGCGACGATGCCCTTGCTGCCCATGCCGGCTTCGGTCAGGCCCAGGTGCAGCGCGTAGTCGCTGCGGCGCGCGAGGTCGCGATACACCGCGATCAGGTCCTGCACGCTCGAGACCTTGGCCGACAGCACGATACGGTCGCGTCCGAGCCCGTATTCCTCGGCCTTGGCCGCGGATTCGAGCGCGGAGACGACCAGCGCCTCGCGCATCACCGCGCCGGCGTCGCGCGGCTCGGCACGTTTGGCGTTGGCGTCCATGATGCGCGCCAGCACCGACTGGTCGAGGCTGCCCCAGTTGACGCCGATGCGCACCGGCTTGTCGTAACGGCAGGCGAGCTCGACGATGGCGGCGAACTGCGGATCGCGCTTGCGACCGGCGCCGACGTTGCCCGGGTTGATGCGCAGCTTGGCGAGCGCCTCGGCGCAGGCCGGGAAGTCGGTGAGCAGCTTGTGGCCGTTGTAGTGGAAATCACCGACCAGCGGCACGTCCATGTTGAGCGCGAGCAGGCGGTCACGGATCTTCGGCACCGCCGCCGCCGCGGCTTCGTTGTTCACGGTGATGCGCACGATCTCCGAGCCGGCGCGGGCGAGCTCGGCGACCTGCATCGTGGTGGCGAGCACGTCGGCGGTATCGGTGTTGGTCATCGACTGCACGACGACCGGGGCGTCACCCCCGATGAGCACCTTGCCCACGCGCACGGCATGGGTGCGGTGGCGGCCGAGTGCGCCGGCGGCGATCGGGTCGAGGTCCTGTTGCGGATTCATGAGCACGTCTTCAGGGAAGGGTGAGGCGCGCGACCGAGCCACGCGTGTGTGCGGCGAGATCGACCGGCTTGCCGTCGTGTTCGAGTTTCACGCTGGCGGAGTTGCCCACGGTGAGCTTGAAGGGCGGCGTGCCCTGCACCGTGCGCGAGCTGCCGGCGCGGTTGGTACCGGAGTGGAGGATGTTGCCGCTGCCGTCGCGCACCTCGACCCATGAGTCGGCCGCAAAGCTGAAGCCGAGCTGGCCTGCAGCGGCGGGCGGCTCCGGTTCGGCAGCGGGCGACTCCGACTCGGCGGTTGACGCCGCGCGCTCCTCGGCGGCCGGTTCGACCTCGGCAGCGGGCACGTCGGCCGCCGCCGCGGGCACGCCCGCTGCCGGCGTATTCGCCTCGCCCTCGGCCGTCACGCTGCCGGCCTCGCCAGCGCCCGGCGCTGCCTCGGCTGCGGCTTCCGCGCTCGGCTCGACGGCCGGCGCATCCGCTGCGCCCTGCTCGCCCGCGGCGTCGTCCTGCGCTGCGAGCACTGCGCTCGACGCCGGCGGCATCACGGACACCGGCTCGACCGGCTGCGAGGGCGCGGGCGCGAACGTCGGCTCGACCTCCACGCTCTGCGGCGCCTCGCCGGTGCTGAACCAGTCGAAATACCAGCCCACCCCCAGCGCAGCGATCAGCAGCGCCACCACCACGCCTACCGGAAAGCTGCCCCCGCGCCGGGCGTCACCGGCGGGGATCTGTCCATCGGCATTGCGGATCGGCGACAGGTCGGGCGCGTCGTCTGCGGCCAGGCGCTGCACGGCCTCGAGCAGGGGTGCCGCGTCCAGGCCGAGGTAGCGCGCGTAGTTGCGCATGAAGCCGCGCACCAGCGCCATCCCGGGCAGCGCGGCGAAGTCGTCGTTTTCGAGCGCATCGATCTGGCGCGGGCTGAGCTTGAGCGCGAACGCGACCTCGCTCACGGTCTCGCCCCGCTCTTCACGCGCGCCGCGCAGCACCGTGCCCGGCGAGGACACCATCGCCACCGGCACGTACTGGTTATCGGTCTGCATGTCGCTCACTCGAACACCCCCTGGTTCAGCAATTGCGTCTCCTTCGACTCGGCGAAGCGGCTACGCAGCTGCGACGCGTAGCTCTGCTCGGCATCGCCGTTGCCCAGGCGGCGCTCGGTGCGCAGGCCCAGCCAGGCCGAGGGCGCACTCGGTCCCTGCTGCTGGTGCAATTGAATGAGATGGTTGCGGGCTTCCTGGTAGCGGCCCGCGCGGTAGGCGATGTCGGCGAGCTGATAGAGGGCGTCGCCATTGGCGGGGTCGGCCTGCACCGCGCGCATGAACTGCACCTCGGCGGCCGCGTCGTCCTTCAGACGCCGATAGCACAGCCCGGCGTTGGTCAACGGCCGCGTCTGATAGCGGTAATAGGGATTGCGCGCCGCGATCGCGAGCCGCTCGACGCCCTGCCGCTCCTGGCCCTGCGTGCACAGGAACCAGCCGTAGCTGTTGTTGAAGTCGGGGTCGCCCGGCGCCTGGCTCAGGGCGCGCTCGAAGTTGTCGCGCGCGGCGCCGTTGTCCTCGATCAGCATGTAGGCCAGCCCCAGCAGATGGTAGGCGGGCGCATAGTCGGGCCGGCTGGCGAGCGCGATGCGCGCCTCGTCGAGCGCCACGTCATAGCGCCCGATCTCGAAATAGGCCATCCCCAGGTCGACGTGCACTCGCGCGCTGCTTTCGGCCGGTGTGCCGGGCGAAAGATCGGACATCGGCCGGCTGACCGTGGTCGAGCTGCCCTCCATGCCGACCTGGTGCGTCGCGCAGCCACCGAGCAGCAGCGCTGCGGCGGCAAGCGACGCCAGAAGCGGTCTTGATTTCATTTGCGTTCCTCCGTGACCGGCTGCAAGCGAACGGTGCGCCGGGTCTTGTCCTGAACCTGACCGGCGAGCTGGCCGCAGGCGGCATCGACATCGTCGCCGCGCGTCTTGCGCGTGGTGGTCACGATGCCGGCATCGATCAGGATACCGGCAAAGCGGCGGATGCGCTCCGCCGGCGAGCGCTGGAAGCCGGAGTTCGGGAAGGGGTTGAACGGGATCAGGTTGAACTTGCACGGCGTGTCGCGCACCAGCGCCACGAGCTCGCGCGCATGGGCGTCGCTGTCGTTTACGCCGTCGAGCATGACGTACTCGAAGGTGACGAAGTCGCGCGGCGCACGCTCGAGGTAACGCTGGCAGGCGGCCATCAGCTCGCGCAAGGGGTACTTCTGGTTGATCGGCACCAGGCGGTCGCGCAGGGCGTCGTTGGAGGCATGCAGCGACACCGCGAGCGCCACCGGGCACTCGTCGCGCAGGCGGTCCATCGCCGGCACGATGCCCGAGGTCGACACCGTGACGCGGCGGCGCGACAGGCCGTAGGCGTGGTCGTCGAGCATCAGGCGCAGCGCGGTGACGACGTTGTCGAAGTTCGCCAGCGGCTCGCCCATGCCCATCATCACCACGTTGCTGATGATGCGGCCGTTGTCCTTCTCGCCGGCTTCGAGGTCGGCGGCGGAATCGCGCGCCGCGCCCAGGAGCTTGTTGGCCAGCCAGAGCTGGCCGATGATCTCGGCCGCGCTCAGGTTGCGGTTGAAGCCCTGTTTGCCGGTGGAGCAGAACGCGCAGTCGAGCGCGCAACCCGCCTGCGAGGACACGCACAGCGTGCCGCGGCCGGTTTCAGGGATGAACACGGTCTCGACCGCGTTGGCGTTGCCCACGTCGAGCAGCCACTTGCGCGTGCCGTCGGCCGAGATCGAGTCGCGCACCGGCACCGGCGGGCGGATCACGGCGAGGTCCTTCAACTTCGCGCGCAGGGACTTGGCGACGTCGGTCATCGCGTCGAAGTCGTCGCAGCCCTCGTGATGCATCCAGCGCATCACCTGGCGGGCGCGGAACGGCTTCTCGCCCAGCCCGGCGAACCAGGCGACGAGACCGTCGACGTCGAAGTCGAGCAGATTGACCGGATTGCTTGTGCTCATGCCTGAAACATCACTCATCCAAAGCGGAGATCCGTGCGAAAAACGGATCGACCGTAATGCAAACGGCCCGACCACGCCGCGCGCGGTGCGCGAGCACCGCGAAGCGTGCGCGACGGGCCGCTGGAACGGACCGCTCAGCGCGAGTAAACGTTCATGCCCGGGAAGAAGAAGGCGATTTCCACGGCAGCGGTCTCGGGGGCGTCGGAGCCGTGCACGGCGTTGGCGTCGATCGACTCGGCGAAGTCGGCGCGGATGGTGCCCTTGTCGGCCTTCTTCGGGTCGGTGGCGCCCATCAACTCGCGGTTCTTGGCGATGGCGTTCTCGCCTTCCAGGCACTGGATCATCACCGGGCCGGAGGTCATGAACGAGACCAGGTCCTTGAAGAAGGGGCGCTCCTTGTGCACGGCGTAGAATTCGCCGGCTTCGCGCTCGGACAGGTGCGCCATCTTGGCGGCGATGACCTTGAGGCCGGCGCCTTCGAAGCGGGCGTAGATCTGGCCGATCACGTTCTTGGCGACGGCGTCGGGCTTGATGATGGACAGGGTGCGTTCGATTGCCATGGAAAAACTCCGGGACTGCGCTTGTGCAAAGCGTGAGGTTTAGAAAAAAGCGCGAAATTTTAACAGGTTTCGCGTGACACCGACGCGCGTGACGCGCTGCCTCGTTCGAGACAGCGGCCGTGCCCGCGGCAAAAAACAATCCCCGCCCGGCGTTACCGCCTTGCGGGGATTGCAGCGAAACGCAGGGCCGGCCGCAGCGCGCGGCCGCAGCGCGCGCACTTACATCATGCCTAGCGCCTTGGGCAGGAAGGTGGAGATGCTCGGGATGTAGGTGATCATCATCAGGAACACCAGCATCGTGTACAGCCAGGGCATCACCGCCTTGCTCATCTCGGTCAGGCCCGCCTTGGTCACCCCGGAGGCGACGAAGAGGTTCAGGCCCACCGGCGGCGTGATCATGCCGATCTCCATGTTCACCACGATCATCACGCCGAAGTGGATCGGGTCGATGCCCAGCGCCACCGCCACCGGGAACAGGATCGGCGCCAGGATCAGGATGATCGACGACGGCTCCATCAGCGCACCGGCCACCAGCAGCAGCAGGTTCACCACGATCAGGAAGCCGATCGGGCCCATGCCGCTGGCCACGATCGCGTCGGCCATGCGCTGCGGGATCTGCTCGCTGGTCAGGATGAAGGAGAACAGCACCGCGCTGGCGATGATGAACAGCAGCATCGCGCTCATGTTGGCCGAATCGAGCAGCACGCGCGGGATCTGCTTGAAAGTCAGGTCCTTGTACACGAACACCGCGATGAAGAAGGCGTACACCGCGCTCATCGCCGCGGCCTCGGTCGGGGTGAACATGCCCGAGTAGATGCCACCCATCACCACGACGATCAGCATCAGGCCCCAGAAGGCCTTGCGGAAGTGCTTGATGCGCTCGCCCCAACTCACCGACGGCATCACCGGGTAGTTGTTCTTGCGCGCCACGTACCAGGTGCACGCACCCAGCATGAAGGCCAGCAGCAGCCCCGGGATCACGCCCGCCATGAACAGCGCGCCGACCGAGGAGTTGGTGGTGACCGAGTACATCACCATGACGATCGAGGGCGGGATCAGGATGCCCAGGCCGCCGGCCGAGGCCACCACGCCGGCGCCGAAGCGCACCGGATAGCCCTGCTTGATCATCGCCGGGATCAGGATCGAGCCGATCGCCACCACGGTGGCCGGGCTGGAACCCGACACCGCCGCGAACAGCGCGCACGCCAGCACCGCGCTCATGCCCAGGCCGCCGCGCAGGTGGCCCACCATCGAGGTGGCGAAGTTGATCATGCGTCGCGCCACCCCGCCGTGGGTGAGGAAGTTGCCGGCGAGGATGAAGAACGGGATCGCCATGATCTCGAACTTCTCGATGCCGGTGAACATCTTGAGCGCCACCGACTCGAGCGGCACGTCGGTGAAGATGAACATGAAGCTCAGCACCGTGAGGCCGAGCGCCACGCCTACCGGCATGCCGATCGCCATCAGGACGACGAGCAGACCGAAGATTGCAATCGTGTTGGTCATGATGTCGTCTCCTTACTTGCCTTGACCCGGGCCCTGGCCCGGACGCCTGGCGTCGGCCTCGCGGCGCGCGTGTTCGATGTCCTCGGCGATCGAGAAAGCCTCGCCCTCGAGCAGCACGTTCTCGTCGTCTTCCTCGTCCAGGCCTTCGACGTGGCCGTGGTCGTGGGTGGGCAACTCGCCGGTGCGGGCGAAGCTCGCCATCACCTGCAGGAAGCGGTAGCACATCAGGAAGGAGCCGAGCGGCACGGCGGCATAGACGATCCAGGTCGGCCACTCGAGGTCGGGCGTAGTTGGCCCCTCGAAGTAGTCGCCCGTGTCGGCGCCGAAGAGCGTGAGCGTCTCGTAGGCCATGCCGTTCTCCCACACGAAGAGCGCGCCGAAGAGGCCGATGAGGCCGGTGAAGATCACGCCGCACACCAGACCGGTCTGGATCAGCGCTGCGCGCGAGGCACCGGTGAGCTTGTTGACCAGGATGTCGACGCCGACGTGGATGCCGGTGCGCACGCCATAGGCGGCGCCGAACTTCGCCATCCACACGAAGAGGATGATGCAGAACTCCTGCGCCCAGCCCATGTTGAGCTCGAGCAGCCAGTCCTGCAGCCCGGGGATCTCGTACCCGGACATGTAGCGATGCACCACCGAGACGAAGATCACGATCGTCGCCACGGCCATCAGGGCGGCGATGATGAATTCCTCGAGGCGGTCGAGAAGCTTGTTCATGATTGTTTTCCCCCGAAAAAACGCCCGTCGGCGCGGCGTGGCCTGACGGGCGCTGCTGGGTGTCGAAACCGCCGGATTACAGCTTGGACGGGTCGAAACCGGTTTCCTGGTAGATCGACTCGATCACATCCTTGCCGATACGCGACTGCATCTTCTTGTGCACCGGCGCCAGCGCCTTCATGAACGCGGCCTTCTCCTCCGCGCTCGGCGTGTAGACCTCGGTCTTGCCGGACGCGCGCACGCCCTCGAGCGCCTTCTCGTTCTCCTCGAGCGCGATCTGGTTGGCGTAGTCGGTGGACTCGACCATGGCCTTGTCGAGCTGAGTGCGGATGTCGGCGGGCAGACCATCCCAGAACTTCTTGTTGGTGATGACCGCGTAGCCGAGGTAGCCGTGGTCGGTCAGGGCCATGTGCTTCTGCACCTCATGCATCTTCTGGGTGTAGAGGTTGGAGTGCGGGTTCTCGGTGCCATCCACGACGCCGGTCTGCAGCGCCTGATAGACCTCGGAGAAGGCCATCACCTGGGGCAGCGACTTCACCGTGCGCATCTGCTCCTCGAGCACCTTGGACGACTGGATGCGCATCTTCTTGCCCTTCAGGTCTTCGGGCATGCGGATCGGCGTGTTGGCCGAGAACGACTTGAAGCCGTTGTCCCAGAAGGCCAGGCCGCGGATGCCCTTGGGCTCGAGCTTGGCGAGCAGCTGCTGGCCGACCGGGCCCTTGGTGATCTTGTGCAGCGCGTCGTAGCCGTCGAAGATGTAGGGCAGGTCGAAGACCTCGAACTCGCGCACGCCGAGCGGACCGAACTTGGCCAGCGAGGGGGCGAGCAGCTGGACGGCGCCGAGCTGCAGCGCTTCCATCTCTTCCTTGTCCTTGTAGAGCGTGCTGTTGGCGTACACCTCGACCTTGACCGCGCCGTTGGTGTATTGCTCGGCGAGCGCCTTGAACTTCTCGGCAGCCTTGCCCTTGGGCGTATCCTGGGCCACGACGTGGCTGAACTTGATCACGATCGGCTCGGCTGCGACAGCAGCGGCAGACAGACCCACGGCCATCAGGCCGACCAGAAGCGAACGAATCTTCATGAACACATCTCCTCCGAGAGTACAGCTTCGATTGTTTGTGCGCCCCCGGCCTGCGCCGGACGCCTTCGAGACACCTCGATAAGTTTCGCTGTGTCTGGCATCAGTATCGTTTGGGTAAAAAGTAGCTGCTATTGTGGATGTCCGCATGCGTGATATCCGCAAGGGCCCCAAGGACCCCTCTCACGAGCCCCGGACCCACCCCATGAACGACGCCAGCCCCGGAGCGCCGCTCCATACCCGCCGCCAGTGGCTGCAGTACCTGCCCTATCTGAGCCTGACCCTCTTCCTCGCGGCCATTGCCGCGCTGGTGTGGCTGACCCGCGCCCACGACGCCGACGAACAGCGCACCACGCTGATCAACGACGTGCTGTGGATGGAGCAGAACCTGCGCTTTCACCTCGACCGCAACGAGATCCACCTGCGCGAGATCGGCCCCGAGCTGTTCGCCGCGCGCGAGCTCTCCGCGCAGACCGAGGCCCGCCTCGCCGCCCTGCTCGGCCAGGAATTCGGCCTCGTCCGCATCCTGTGGCTGTCGCCCGAGGGCGAGCTGCTCGGCACCATGCCGCCGCTCGCGCACGAACGCGGCGTGGAGACTGGGAACGCGCTCACCGCGGCCGACGCCAGAAGCCTCGCGCGCGAAGCCGCGTTTCGCCTCGCCAGCAGCATCGGCCGCCCGGTCTATGGCGCGCACTACACGCCCCCCGGAGAGCAGCCCCACTTCGAAGTCCACGTCCCGGCGTGGACGGACGAGGCGCAGCTCGGGGTCGTGATCGGCGTGTATTCGCTCTCGGACCTGGTCGTGCGCGAGCTGCCGTGGTGGTTCTCCGAGCGCTACCGGGTGGCCGTGCTCGACGCGGACGGCAAGGAGGTCGCCGCCAAGTCCAAGGTCGCGCCGCTGTCGGCGAGCCTGGCCTACACGATGCCCTTCGACCCGCCGGGGCACGGGCTGGTGCTGCAGATCACCGCCTACAAATCGGACACGCGCTGGGTACCGATCCTGCTCGGCGCCTCGATCCTGCTGCTGGCCGTCATCATCGTGTGGAGCGTGACCCAGCTGCGCCGCCAGCTCGCCCGCCGCCAGCAGGCCGAGCTCGCGCTGCGCGCGGAGTCCGCCTTTCGCAAGGCGATGGAAGACTCCATGCTCACCGGCATGCGCGCGCGCGACCTCGACGGCCGCCTCAGCTACGTGAACTCCGCCTTCTGCCGCATGACCGGCTACGCCCCCGACGAGCTCGTCGGGCGCAGCCCGCCAATGCCCTACTGGGACCCGGAACATCTGGACCAGACGCTCGAACTGCACCGCCAGATCATGACCAGCGGCAGCGACCCGGAGGGCACCGAAGTGCGCCTGCGGCGCAAGAACGGAGAGGCGCTCGACGCCCTCGTGTTCGAGGCTCCGCTCATCGACGCCTCCGGCCGTCATGCCGGCTGGATGGGCTCGGTGCTCGACATCACCGAGCAGAAGCGCGCGCGCGAACAGGCCCGCCAGCAGGAAGAGCGCCTGCAGCAGAGCTCGCGCCTGATCACCATGGGCGAGATGGCCTCCACCCTCGCGCACGAGCTCAACCAGCCGCTGGCCGCGATCGCGAGCTACAACAGCGGCTGCATCAACCGCCTCGAGGACACACGGCCGATCGATCGCCAGGAGCTGCTCGACATCCACGGCCGCATCGCCCGCCAGGCACGACGCGCCGGCGAGATCATCCGCCGCGTGCACGATTTCGTGCGCCGCTCCGAACCGCAGCTCGCACCGCTCGACCTCAACACCGTGGTCGGCGACGCCGTCGGCCTGATCGAAGCCGACGCACGCAAGCGCCACACCCGCCTGCGTGTCCAGCTCTCGCCGGACCTGCCGCAGGTCACCGCCGACGCGGTGATGATCGAGCAGATCGTCGTCAACCTGGTGCGCAACGCGATGGACGCGATGCGCACGACCGCTCACGACAAGCGCGTCGTGGACGTGAGCACGCGCCTGGATGGGCGCTTCGCCACCGTGTCGGTCGCCGACCGCGGCGCAGGCATCGGCGAGGAGGCCGCCGCGCGCCTGTTCGAGCCCTTCTTCACCACCAAGCAGGAGGGCATGGGCATGGGTCTGAACATCTGCCGCTCGATCGCCGAGCTGCACCGTGGCCGCCTGTCTTTCGGCGACAACCCGGAGGGCGGTACCATCTTCACCCTCTCGCTACCCGTTGAGACCGAAAGCGCATGACCGAAGCCTGCACCCACATCATCGACGACGACGAAGCGATCCGCGACGCGCTGCAATGGCTGTTCAAGACCCGCGGCGTCGACTGCCGGTGCTGGCCGAGCGGCGAGGCCTTCCTCGACGCCTGGCAGCCGGCGTGGCGCGGCTGCATCGTGCTCGACATCCGCATGCAGGGCATGAGCGGCCTGGAGTGCTTCGACACCCTGCTCGCGCGCGGCTGCGAACTGCCGGTGATCTTCATCACCGGGCACGGCGACGTGCCGATGGCCGTGGCCGCGCTCAAGAAGGGTGCCTTCCACTTCATCGAGAAGCCGTTCAACGACCACGACCTGGTCGAGCTGGTGGAAAAGGCGCTCGCCGCCGATCGCGAGCGCCAGCGCGCCGCAGCCAGCCGCGAGACGGTGGAGGCACGCATCGCCACGCTGACCCAACGCGAGCGCGAGGTCATGGAGCAGATCCTGGCCGGAAAGTACAACAAGGTCATCGCCGACGAGCTGTCGATCTCGATGCGCACCGTGGAGGCCCATCGCTCGCGCATCTTCGACAAGATGGCGGTGCGCTCGGCGGTGGAGCTCGCGCAGCTGCTCACCACGCTGCGCGGCTGAAGCCGGTCAAGCCTCCGCCGGCCCACCCGCCGGCCAGCGCGGCAGCACGCCCGGCTCGCCGGGCGCCGCGGCAAAGGCCGAGGCAATGCCGATGCCGCCAACCCAGGCCGGCTCACCGTCCACCCACAGCACCGGCAGGCGCGCGCGCAGCCAGGCCGGAATACCGGCCTCCTGGCACAGCTTGCGCAGCTCGCGCCGGGGGCGCAGCGGCGAGACGCGCAGGTGCATGCCGGGCTCGCGCGGCGCGAGCTCGCAGCGCAGCGCCGCAGCCAGGCGTGCAGCGCTCAGGCCTTCGCCGCACACGGACTCGAAGCGCACCCAGTCGCCCGCCCACGGCAGCGCGGGCTCGCCGTGCCAGGCGCGCGCCTCGGGCACGGGCGCGGACACCGGCTCCACCCACACCGCATCGCGGTAGGCGCGCAAGGCCCAGGCCCCGAGCGAAACATCCAGGGCGCGCCCTGCGGGCGAGGCGCCGAGCTGGCGCAAGGCCTCACTCAGGCGCTGCGCGCCGGGCGGCTGCGCGTCGGCCCGGCGCAGCAGCCAGCGCACCAGGTTGGCCTGGCGCGCCGTGCTGAGCCCGAGAAACACGCGGCGCGAGAGCGGCGCGCCACCACAGCTTTGCGCATCGAGCGCAGCCAGCTCGCCGAGCAGCGCATCGCCTTCGGCAAAATGCGCCGCCGCGCGTGCCAGCGCAGGCACCGCCGCCGGAAAGATCGCCTGCGCGCACGGCAGCAGGCGGTGGCGCAGCGCATTGCGGGTGAAATGCAGCGCTGTATTGCTCTCGTCCTCCACCCAGTCCAGCCCCTCGGCGCGCGCCCAGCACTCGATCCGGGCCCGACGCAGGCCCAGCATCGGGCGCAGACTGCCCGGGTGCCCAGCCCGCGGTGGCGAAAACGCGCGCATGGCCGCTGCGCCACGCACGCCCGCGCCGCGCAGAAGACGGAACAGCACGGTCTCGGCCTGATCGTCCTGATGGTGGCCGAACACCAGCCAGTCGCAGTCCACGCGCCGCAGCGCGTCCAGGCGCGCAGCGCGCGCGGCCGCTTCGAGCCCTTCGCCACGCGTGTGCGTGACACCGACCCGAAACAACGCAAAGGGAACACCCGCAGCCTCGCAGCGCGCCCGGCAGGCCTCGGCCCAGCTCGCGGCGTTTGCGCTCAGGCCGTGATCGACGTGCGCGGCCCCGAGCGTAAAGCCGAGCTCCGCGCGCAGGCGGCACAGGGCTTCGAAGAGCACGACCGAATCCACCCCGCCCGAGAGCGCGCAGCACAGTCGACTGCCCGGCTGCACGCCGGCACGCCGCAGCGCAGCCGCGATCTCGACGGGTACGTCGTGGCTAGTCACGGCCGGGGCGGGTCAAGGCAAAAAGGGCGGCGCCACCGCCAGCTGGGCGTGGCGCCGCGGACTCGAACAGCCTCAGGCCGCCTTGTCCTTGTAGCGGCCATAGCGCATCAGCTTCTCGTAGCGCTGTGCCACCAGCTCGGAGGGCGTCAGCACCTCGAGCTCGCGCAAGGCATCGCTCAGCGCACGCTTGAGCGTGGCCGCCATCGCGCGCGAGTCGCGGTGCGCACCGCCGACAGGCTCGTCCACCACCTTGTCGATGAGATCGAGCGACTTCAGGCGCTGCGCGGTGATGCCCATGGTCTCGGCCGCGTCGGCGGCCTTCTCGGCGCTCTTCCACAGGATCGAGGCGCAGCCTTCGGGCGAGATCACCGAGTAGATCGCGTACTGCAGCATCAGCACCTGGTCGGCCACCGCGATCGCGAGCGCGCCGCCCGAGCCGCCTTCGCCGATGATGGTGCTGATGATCGGGGTCTTGAGCTCGGCCATCAGGTAGATGCTGTGGCCGATCGCCTCGGACTGCCCACGCTCCTCGGCGCCGATGCCAGGATACGCACCCGGCGTGTCGACGAAGGTGAACACCGGCAGCGCGAACTTCTCGGCCAGCTTCATCAGCCGCATCGCCTTGCGATAGCCCTCGGGGCGCGGCATGCCGAAGTTGCGTGCGATCTTTTCCTTGGTATCGCGGCCCTTCTGGTGACCGATGACCACGCAGGCCTGGCCGTTGAAGCGCGCCAGGCCACCGACGATGGCCTTGTCGTCGGCAAAGCTGCGGTCGCCGTGCAGCTCCTGAAAGTCGGTGAAGATCAGGTTCGCGTAGTCGAAGGTGTAGGGGCGCTGCGGGTGGCGCGCCACCTGCGCGATCTGCCAGGGCGTGAGTTTAGCGTAGAGGTCCTTGGTCAGCGACTGGCTCTTGGCTTCGAGCCGCTTGATCTCGTCGGAGATGTCGACCGCCGGGTCGTCCTGCACGAAGCGCAGCTGGTCGATCTTTTCCTCGAGTTCGGAGATCGCCGTTTCGAAATCAAGAAAGGTGGTTTTCATCCCGGCCTGTCCAAGTCAAAAAATGTTCGCCATTGTAACGCCAGCCGCTCCGCGGCGCGCGCTCCCGATGTTGCGCCGCAAAACCGGCCGCCCCGACAAAAACACCGGGGCGGTGTCTTGCGACGACCGCCCCGGTGCTGTCAGGCGCCAGCCCTCGCGGGACCTGCGCTCAGTCGTTGTTGGCGAAACCGAGCAGGTGCAGCAGGCTGGTGAAGAGGTTGAAGATCGACACGAACAGCGTGACCGTGGCCATGATGTAGTTGGTCTCGCCGCCGCGGATGATGTTGCTGGTCTCGAACAGGATCAGGCCCGACATCAGCAGCACGAAGGCGGCCGACACGGTCAGCGACAGCGCGGGGATCTCGAAGAAGATCGCGCCCAGGCCGGCCAGGAAGGCGACCAGGATACCGACCATCAGGAAACCGCCCATGAAGGAGAAGTCCTTCTTGGTCGTCACCGCGTACGCCGACAGACCGAGGAAGATCGCCGCGGTGCCGGCCATGGCCTGCATCACGATGCTGGCGCCATTGGGCAGCGACAGGTAGGCGGAGATGATCGGGCCGAGCGTGAAGCCCATGAAGCCGGTGAGCGCGAACACGAACACGATGCCGAGGCTGCTGTTACGGAACTTGGTGGTCGCGAACAGCAGGCCGAAGTAGCCGAGCAGGGTCACGATGATGCCCAGGCGCGGCGCACCCATCGCCATCGACAGGCCGGCGGTGAGCGCGGAGAACGCCAGCGTCAGCGACAGCAGCATGTAGGTGTTGCGGATGACCTTGTTGGTCGATAGCACCGACGGTTCGGTGCGGGTCATTGTGGCGAAACGGTTTTCCATGGTCGGATGTCCTCCAGTGGGGAATCGATGATTTGTTTTGGGTGAGAGGCGCCGCTCAGGCCGGCAGGGCCGCCACGGCGTTGCGCGCGGGGCGCTGGTTACGGCGCACGCGCTGGGCGAGCACGCGGGATACGCGGTCAGCGGCCTCGTCGACCGCGGCGCGCACGTCGAGTTGCGTGATCGCGAACACCACGTCCGGCAGGTTGCGCAGGCGAAGTTGTACCACGCACCGCTTGTCGACAGTGCCCTCGGCACCATCCACGTCCGCGACCTTCACGCGCGCCCACTGGATGTGCTCACGAAAACGACCGACAGCGAGCTTCATCCGGCTGGCCACGTATTCACGCAGGCCGGGGGCGCTTTCCACTCCATCGCAATGCAGGTCGATACGCATGTTCAGTCTCCTGTTGTTGTTGCACGGATCCATCGGGCCCTGTGCTTCGATGGATACTAACCCTCAGACTGTTCGATAAAATCTCAGTTCAACTGAATTTTCATCCGGTTTTTCCGAAGTATCAAAAGCCACTGCCGGCGGGAGACGCAGGAATGCTGAACTACAAGCAGCTTCATCACTTCTGGGCGGTTGCACGTGCGGGTGGGATCGTGCGCGCGGCCGAACGTTCCGGGCTCGCGCCCCAGACCCTCTCCGGACAGATCGCCACCCTGGAGACCGACCTCGGCGTCAACCTGTTCAAACGCCAGGGGCGCGGGCTGGTGCTGACCGAGACCGGCCGCATGGTGCTGGACTACGCCGAGGAGATCTTCCGCCTCGGCAGCGAGCTCGAAGAGGCCCTGCACAGCCGGGCCACCGGGCGCGCCGTGCCGTTTCGCGTCGGGATCGCCGACGTGGTGCCCAAGGCCGTCGCCTGGCTGCTGCTCGCACCGGCGCTGGATCTGCCCGAGCCCATGCGCCTCGTCTGTCGCGAGGGCAAGTTCGACGCGCTGCTCGGCGAACTCGCGATCCACAAGCTGGACGTCGTGCTCGCCGACAGCCCCATGCCCTCGAACATGGACGTGCGCGGTTTCAGCCACGCGCTCGGCGAATCGACCATAGGCTTCTACGCCACGCCGGCGCTCGCCGCCGCACTCGACGGCCCCTTCCCGGCACGGCTCGACGGCGCCCCGCTGCTGCTGCCCGGCGTGGAGGCGAGCGTGCGCGGCCCGCTGCTGCGCTGGATCGAATCCGAAGGGCTGCGTCCGCGCATCGTCGGCGAGTTCGACGACAGCGCGCTCATGCGCGCATTCGCCGAAGCCGGCGCGGGCATCTTCCCGAGCGCCTCGCTGATCGGCCCGCAGCTGCGCGAGCAGAACGGCATGATCCATCTGGGCGACGCGAGCGGGGTCAGCGAAACCTATTACGCGATCTCGGTCGAACGCCGGCTCACGCACCCAGCGGTGCGCGCAATCAGCGACGCTGCGCGCGGAAGGGAAAAGCTGGGATGAACACCGGAAGAGGCGGCTGCGATTGATTTTCCGCCACGCTCACTCCAGAATCGCGGGCCAAAACACACCGCGACTGCGCAAGAAAGCGCGCGCGGCAGTGCAGCAAAACACACTGCGACTCCTGAAGCCTGGTGCCGAGAGTGGGACTCGAACCCACACACCTTGCGGCGGCGGATTTTGAATCCGCTGCGTCTACCGATTCCGCCATCCCGGCACGGGACGCGCATTATCTCCGAACAACCGATGGCGCGGCAAGCGAAGCGCATGCCACCCCATAGCCAGACTCCATCACGATGCCCCTCACGCTCAGTGACTTCGACTACACGCTCCCCCCCGAGCTGATCGCGCAGGCACCGCTGCCCGAGCGCAGCGCAAGCCGTCTGCTGGTGCTGACACCGCAGCCGGGCGAGGCGCCCACGCTCGCGGACACATGCTTCAGCGCGCTCGCCGACCTGGTCAGGCCGGGCGACCTGCTCGTATTCAACGACACCCGCGTCATCCACGCACGGCTGCATGGCGTCAAGGACAGTGGCGGCCAGGTCGAGGTGCTGATCGAGCGCGCGGTCGGTCCGCACGAGGCGCTCGCGCAGGTGCGCGCGAGCAAGTCGCCCAAAACCGGCAGCCGCCTGCGCCTTGCCGATGCCTTCGAGGTCGAGGTGCTCGGTCGCGTTGGCGAATTCTTTCACCTGCGCTTTCCGCAGGGTGAAAACCTGTTCGCGCTGCTCGAGCGCCACGGCAAGCTGCCGCTGCCGCCCTACATCCAGCGCGCCGCAGGCGAAGCCGACGAGTCGCGCTACCAGACCGTGTTCGCGCGCGACCCCGGCTCGGTCGCTGCGCCCACGGCCGGCCTGCATTTCGACGAGGCTCTGCTCGAACGCATCGAGGCCCACGGCGCGAACTGCGCCTGGCTCACGCTGCACGTGGGCGCCGGCACCTTCCAGCCGGTGCGGGTGGACGACCTCGGCGAGCACCGCATGCACCGCGAGCGTTACGTCATCCCGCAGGAGACCGTAGACGCCATCGCCGCCACCCGCGCCGCCGGTGGGCGCGTGATCGCGGTCGGCACCACCAGCATGCGCGCGCTCGAGGCCGCAGCGCAGGACGGCCCGCTCGAAGCCGGCAGCGGCGAGACCGAGATCTTCATCCTCCCCGGCTTCCGTTTCCAGATCGTGGATGCGCTGATCACCAACTTCCACCTGCCCAAGTCAACGCTGCTGATGCTGGTGTCGGCGTTTGCCGGCATGGACAGCATTCGCCGCGCCTACGCCCACGCCGTCGAAGCGCGCTACCGCTTCTTCAGCTACGGCGACGCGATGTTCATCACCCGCAGAAACGAAGCCGAAAACGATGCAGTTTGAACTCCTCACCACCGATGGCGGCGCCCGTCGCGGCCGCCTGACGCTTGCTCACGGCGTGGTCGAAACCCCGGTCTTCATGCCGGTCGGCACCTACGGCACGGTCAAGGCGATGACGCCCGCGATGCTCGCCGACATCGGCGCGCAGATCTGCCTGGGCAACACCTTCCACCTCTGGCTGCGCCCGGGCCTGGACATCATCGCCGCGCACGAAGGCCTGCACCGCTTCATGGCCTGGGACAAGCCCATCCTCACCGACTCGGGCGGCTTCCAGGTGTTCAGCCTGGGCGCGCTGCGCAAGATCACCGAAGAAGGGGTCAAGTTCGCCAGCCCGATCGACGGCGCCAGGCTGTTCCTGACGCCCGAGATCTCGATGCAGATCCAGACCGTGCTCGACTCGGACATCGTGATGATCTTCGACGAGTGCACGCCCTACCCCGCCACCCGCGACGAGGCGGCCAAGTCGATGCGCCTGTCGCAGCGCTGGGCCAAGCGCTCGCGCGACGAGTTCGACCGCCTGGAAAACAGGAACGCCCTGTTCGGCATCGTGCAGGGCGGCATGTACGAGGACCTGCGCGACGAGTCGCAGGCCGCGCTGGAAGACATCGGCTTCCACGGCTTCGCCATCGGCGGCCTGTCGGTCGGCGAGCCCAAGGAAGACATGGCGCGCATCCTCGCCCACACCGCCCCGCGCCTGCCGCAGGGCAAGCCGCGCTACCTGATGGGCGTGGGCACGCCCGAGGACATCGTCGACGGCGTCGCCGCCGGCATCGACATGTTCGACTGCGTGATGCCCACCCGCAACGCGAGGAACGGCTGGCTATTCACCCGCTTCGGCGACATCAAGATCAAGAACGCAACGCACAAGGCCGACACGCGCCCGCTGGATGCATCCTGCGACTGCTACACCTGCCGTAACTTCAGCCGGGCCTACTTGCACCACCTGCACCGCGCCGGCGAGATCCTCGGCAGCATGCTCAACACGGTGCACAACCTGCGCTACTACCAGACGCTGACCTCCGAGCTGCGCGAGGCCATCGCCGCCGGCACCTTCGCGGCCTATGTACAACGCTTCCGCAGCGAGCGTGCGGCCGGGACGAACTGAACCCACCGCCCTCGCCGGCGTCTCACCGGGCCGGGCCCACCCCCGGCTACTGCTATAATCGAACGCTTTTTTCTCTAACCCGGAGTTACCAACGTGCTGATTTCCAATGCCTACGCCCAAGCAGCGGGCGCTTCCGACCCCACTGGCGGCCTAATGGGCCTGCTGCCCCTGATCCTGATGTTCGTGGTGCTGTGGTTCCTGATGATCCGCCCGCAGATGAAGCGCGCGAAGGAACACAAGGCCATGGTCGAAGCGCTCGCCAAGGGTGACGAGGTCGTCACCGGTGGCGGCATCGCCGGCCGGGTGACCGAAGTCGGCGACAGCTTCGTGCAGGTCGAGATCGCCCCCAACACCGTGGTCGCCGTGCAGAAGCAGGCCGTCGCCACCGTGCTGCCCAAGGGCTCGCTCAAGGCACTGTAACGCCCCTCGATGTCGGCCGACGGCCTCGCCGTCGACCGGTCGCCGGCCCGCCACGCGCGTGCTCACCAGACCTCTCGTCAGCTCGATTTCGGCGCAGCAGGTTCTGTAGCGCGGCTGGCGGGCCTTGCTCCACACACTTTCCCGCCGACGATGAATCGCTACCCTCTCTGGAAGAACATCCTGATCGGCCTCGTGCTGCTCTGGGGCCTGATCTACACCTTGCCCAATTTCTACGGCGAGGTGCCGGCGGTCCAGGTGTCCAGCGCCAAGGCCACGCTCAAGCTCGACCCCGCCACGGCGACCGACCGCGTCGCCAGCGCGCTGCAAGCCGCCGGCATCGAGCACACCGGCATCTTCTCCGACCCCAACAGCGTGCGCGCCCGCTTCCGCGACACCGACACGCAGCTGCGTGCCAAGGACGTCATCGAGCAGGCCTTCAACCCCAACCCTGCCGACCCCGCCTACGTGGTCGCGCTCAACCTGCTCTCAGCCTCGCCCACCTGGCTCACCTCCATCCACGCGCTGCCGATGTACCTCGGCCTCGACCTGCGCGGCGGCGTGCACTTCCTGCTCGAGGTCGATATGCCGGGCGCGCTCACAAAGCGCCTCGACGCCACGACCGGCGATCTGCGCACGCTGATGCGCGACAAGAGCGTGCGTCACGCCGGCATCACCCGCGAGGGCAACACCGTCGAGATCCGCTTCCGCGACGCCGCCCAGCGCGAAGCGGGTCGTCGTGCCATCCAGGACTCGACCAACGACCTCCAACTCGCCGACCGCGACGACGCCGCCGACGACCTCAAGCTCGTGGCCACGCTCACCGCGCAGGCGCAGCAGACGATGCGCGACTTCGCGATCAAGCAGAACATCACCACCCTGCACAACCGCATCAACGAACTCGGCGTCGCCGAGCCGGTAATCCAGCAGCAGGGCGCCAACCGCATCGTGGTGCAGTTGCCCGGCGTGCAGGACGTCGCCAAGGCCAAGGACATCCTCGGCCGCACGGCGACGCTCGAGGTGCGCATGGTGGACGACTCGCCGGGCGCGATCGAGCAGGCCCTGGCCGGCAACGTGCCCTTCGGCACCGAGCTCTACAACGAGCGCGGCGGCTCGCCGCTGCTCGTGCAAAAGCAGGTCGTGCTCACGGGCGACCGCCTCACCGACGCCCAGCCCGGCTTCGACGGCCAGAGCAACGAGCCTGCAGTGCACCTCACGCTCGACGCGGCCGGTGCGCGCATCTTCCGCGACGTCACGCGCGAGAGCGTCGGCAAGCGCATGGCCATCCTGCTGTTCGAGAAGGGCAAGGGCGAGGTCGTGACCGCGCCGGTGATCCGCAGCGAGATCGGCGGCGGCCGCGTGCAGATCTCGGGCAGCATGAGCACGGTCGAGGCCAACGACGTCGCGCTGCTGCTGCGCGCCGGCTCGCTCGCCGCGCCGATGGAGATCATCGAGGAGCGCACCGTCGGCCCGAGCCTGGGCGCCGAGAACATCACCAAGGGTTCCAACTCGGTGCTCTGGGGTTTCCTGGCGATCGCGGTGTTCATGATCGTCTACTACACGCTGTTCGGCGTGGTGTCGGTGGTCGCGCTGGTCTTCAACCTGGTGCTGCTGGTGGCGCTGCTGTCATTGCTGCAGGCCACGCTCACCCTGCCCGGCATCGCGGCCATGGCGCTGACGCTCGGCATGGCGATCGACGCCAACGTGCTCATCAACGAGCGCATCCGCGAGGAGCTGCGCAACGGTGCCAGCCCGCAGGCGGCGATCGCGGCCGGCTACGACCGCGCCTTCGACACCATTCTCGACGCCAACATCACCACGCTCATCGCCGGCATCGCGCTGCTCGTGTTCGGCTCCGGCCCGGTGCGCGGCTTCGCGGTGGTGCATTGCCTGGGCATCCTGACCTCGATGTTCAGCGCCATCATGGTGTCGCGCATGGCGATCAACTTCATCTACGGCCGCCAACGCAAGGTAACCCGGCTGCATCTCGGCCAGGCCGCCAACTGACAAGGCACAGGGACCCACACGATCATGGAATTCTTCCGTCAACGATCCGACATCCCCTTCATGCGCCATGCGCTGAAGTTCAACATCGTCTCGACCCTCGTCTTCGTGCTCGCGGTGTTCTTCATCGTGCTGCGCGGCCTCAACCTCTCGGTCGAGTTCACCGGCGGCACACTGATCGAGATCGGCTACGCCGAACCGCCGCGCATCGAGGACATCCGCGAGGCGCTCGCGCGCGACGGCTACCCCGACGCTCAGGTGCAGAACTTCGGCAGTGCGCGCGAGATCCTGATCCGCATGCCCAACCGCGAAGACCTCGAGACCAACCGCGTCTCCGAGCGCGTGATGGCCACCCTGCAGTCCGTCGAAGGCCCCGAAGCGCAGCTGCGCCGCGTGGAGTTCGTGGGCCCGCAGGTGGGCAAGGAACTGGCCACCGACGGTGCCATGGCACTGCTGCTGGTGATCATCGGCATCATGATCTATCTGGCCGCGCGCTTCGAGTGGCGCTTTGCGCTGTCGGCAATCATCGCCAACCTGCACGACGTGATCATCATCATCGGCTTCTTCGCCTTCTTCCAGTGGGAGTTCTCGCTGCCGGTGCTGGCTGCGGTGCTGGCCGTGCTGGGCTATTCGGTGAACGAGTCGGTGGTGGTGTTCGACCGCGTGCGCGAAACCTTCAAGAAGAAGCGTCAGATGGACACGCCGGCGGTGCTCGACCACGCGATCACCGCAATGATCTCGCGCACCGTGATCACGCACGGCAGTACCTTGATGATGGTGGTGGCGATGCTCGTCTTCGGCGGCGAGACCCTGCACTACTTCGCGCTGGCGCTGACCATCGGCATCTGCTTCGGCATCTATTCGTCGATCTTCGTCGCCAGCCCGCTGGTGATGTGGCTGGGCGTGTCGCGCGAGCAGTTCATCAAGCCGAAGAAGGAGAAGGAAGAGGCGGTGGTCTGAGGCCGCGCTCTTCCTGAATTGAAAAAGGCGCCGCATCGGCGCCTTTTTGTTGTGCGCAGAAATCCGCTTCCCGCCAATTCGTTCGTCCGCGTGAGCGCAACACGAGTCGCCAACACTGGCCTGGAGAGCCCGCCCAAGCGCCAGGTCGCGGGGCCGGGGCGGCGTGCGCCAACTTCAGGAGCGCCGAGGCGGAGGGCATCGCGGGGGAACAAGGCGACGCATGTTTGAGGTGCGCAGCGCCGAGTTTGCGTCGCCGCCCCCGCGGCGCCCTCCACCGAGGGCAGCCCGCAGCGCAGCGAAGGGCCGCGAGTTCAGGCGGCGCGCGCCGCCCCGGCCCCGCGACCGGATCGTAGCCGCGCAAGCCTCACGCCGCGCACAACCTCAAACCGCGAACACCTGCTTCACCCGCAGCGTCTCGCCGCGCTCGGCGAGGCCGATCAGGCGGTCGATGTTGGGATGCTTGCCGGGGTTGCTGCGGGCGTCCTCGGTGTGCTCGGCGTAGAGCTCCAGGCCCTTCTTCGCCGCCTCGGGCGAGATCGCGCCGTAGAGCTGGGCGAGGTGGTTGTAGACCGCCAGCGAACCGGCCTGGCCGGGCTTGTTCTCGATGGTGGCGACCACCGCGTCGGCGGCGTCGATCAGGTTCAGCGCAGAGAGGTGGGAAATGCCGGGCAGGGTCTTGAGGTTATCGGCGAAGGCCATGGGGGCTCCTTGTCGTGACGGCGCCACCGCGGGGGTGGCGCCGGGATTGTTCGTAACGCGGGTTGCGCCGCGAGGGCCGGCTTGAAGGGCCTGCCCGGCCGGAAAGGGCTCAGATGCGGCGCGCCAGCTCCGCCGCCTTGCCGACGTAGCTCGCCGGCGTCATCGCCAGCAGATGATCGCGCGCCTCGGCGGGAATCGCCAGCGTGCGGACGAAGTCCTGCAGCGCCTCGCGGGTGATGCCCTTGCCGCGCGTCATCGCCTTCAACTGCTCGTAGGGGTTCTCGATGCCGTAGCGGCGCATCACGGTCTGCACCGGCTCGGCGAGCACTTCCCAGCAGTCGTCGAGGTCGGCCGCCAGGCGGGCGGGCTCGGCCTCGAGCTTGCCCAGGCCGCGCAGGCAGCTGTCGAGCGCGAGTACGGTGTGGCCGAAGCCCACGCCCATGTTGCGCAGCACGGTCGAGTCGGTCAGGTCGCGCTGCATGCGCGAGATCGGCAGCTTCTCGGAGAAGTGCTTGAGCACCGCGTTGGCGAGGCCGAAGTTGCCTTCCGCGTTCTCGAAGTCGATCGGGTTGACCTTGTGCGGCATGGTCGACGAGCCGACCTCGCCTTCCTTGAGCTTCTGCTTGAAGTAGCCGAGCGAGATGTACATCCAGATGTCGCGGCAGGCGTCGATCAGCATGGTGTTGCCGCGCGCAATGGCGTCAAAGAGCTCGGCCATGGCGTCGTGCGGCTCGATCTGGATGGTGTATTCGTTGAAGCTCAGTCCCAGGGACTCGATGAAGCGGCGGTTGAAGCCTTCCCAGTCGAACGCGGGCCAGGCCGACAGGTGGGCGTTGTAGTTGCCCACCGCGCCGTTGAACTTGGCGCACATGGCCACGCCGGCGATGCTGGCGCGCACACGCATGAGGCGCGCGGCGATGTTGGCCATCTCCTTGCCGAGCGTGGTCGGGCTGGCGGGCTGGCCGTGGGTGCGCGACAGCATCGGCAGGTCGGCGAGCGCATGGGCGAGCTCGCGGAAGCGCGCGATCACCGCGTCGAACGCGGGCAGCAGCACGCGGTCGCGGCCTTCGGCCAGCATCAGCGCGTGCGAGGTGTTGTTGATGTCTTCCGAGGTGCACGCGAAGTGGATGAACTCGGACACCTTCATCACCTCGGCGTTGTGGCCGAGGCGCTTCTTGAGCCAGTACTCCATGGCCTTCACGTCGTGGTTGGTGGTGGCCTCGATCGCCTTCACCGCCTCGCCGTCGTCGGTCGAGAAGTTCGCCACCACGGCGTCGAGCTCGGCCACGGTGGCCGCCGAGAAGGGTGCGATCTCCGCCAGCGCGGGCTCGGCGGCGAGCGCCTTCAGCCATTCGACCTCGACGCGCACGCGGTTGCGGATCAGGCCATGCTCCGAGAAATGCTCGCGCAGGCCGGCGACCTTGCCGTGGTAGCGTCCATCGAGCGGAGACAGGGCGGTGAGCGGGGACGGTGCGGCGTTCGACATGGCGTGAGCTTCCGGAAAAAGCTGGTATTTTAACGCCTCCCCCCTTCGCTGACCGAGAACAAACGACCGTGAACCCGTCCGAGCACTATCAGATCGAAGTCACGACGAGCGCGGAGTACGTCGCCGAGCAGTCCCGCCCGGAAGACGATCACTACGTGTTCGCATATCACGTCACCATCCGCAATACCGGGACCATCGCGGCGCGCTTGCTGGCGCGCCACTGGGTGATCACCGACGGCAACAACGAAGTGCAAGAGGTGCACGGCCAGGGTGTGATCGGTGAGCAACCCTTGCTGGCGCCCGGAGAGCACTTCCGCTACACCAGCGGCTGCGTGCTGGAGACGCCGGTGGGCACCATGCACGGCAGCTACCAGATGATCGCAGCCGATGAGCACCGCTTCGACGCCACGATTTCGCCGTTCATGCTCGCCGTGCCGCGCGTGCTGCACTGAAACGCGACCCGTAAACGCCGGACGGCGCCGCCTCGAAAGGCATGCGCCGCCCTGAGTGGCATGCGTCGCGCCGGTCAGCGCGAGGCGCAGCAGCGGTTGAAGATCAGCTCCGGTAGTCGGCGTTGATCTTCACGTAGTCGTACGAGAAATCGCAGGTCCACACGGTCGCCGCGGCATCACCGCGCGCGAGATCGATGCGCACCGTGAGTTCGGCGTGCTTCATGATCCGCGAGCCGGACTCCTCGACATAGCTCGCGGCACGCCCGCCGCGCTCGGCGACCAGCACGGCCTCGTCCGGGTTGCCCAGCCACACGCGCAGCTTCGACACATCGAGGTCGTCGATGCCGGCGTAGCCGATCGCGGCCAGAATGCGACCGAGGTTGGGGTCGGAGGCAAAGAAGGCCGTCTTGACCAGCGGCGAATGCGCCACCGCGTAGCCGACCTTGCGGCACTCGTCGCGATCCTTGCCGCCTTCGACCGCGATCGTCATGAACTTGGTGGCGCCCTCGCCGTCGCGCACGATGGCCTGCGCGAGCGCCACCGAGACCTCGACCACCGCATCGCGCAGCGTCTTGTAGTCGGCGCTGGCCGCGTCGGTGATCTCGGCGTTGCCGGCGGCGCCGGTGGCGATGACGATGAAGGAGTCGTTGGTCGAGGTGTCGCCGTCGACCGTGATGCTGTTGAAGGACAGGTCGGCCGCTTCCCTGGCCAGGCCGTCGAGCAGCGCCTGCGAGACCGCCGCATCGCAGGCGAGGAAGCCGAGCATGGTCGCCATGTTCGGCTTGATCATGCCGGCGCCCTTGCTGATACCGGTGAGCGTCACCGTCTTGCCGCCGATCTGCACCTGCTTCGACACCGCCTTGGCAAGCGTGTCGGTGGTCATGATCGCGTGCGCGGCGTCGAACCAGCCGTCGGCGCGCAGGTCGGCCACGGCCTTGGGCAGGCCAGCGAGCAGGCGGTCCATCGGCAAGAGCTCGAGGATCACACCGGTCGAGAACGGCAGCACCTGCTCAGACCTGAGGCCCAGCTCACGCGCCAGTGCCGCACAGGTGGCCTGCGCGTCGGCCAGGCCCTGCTCGCCCGTGCCCGCGTTGGCGACGCCGGTGTTGATTACCAGGGCGCGAACGTCACCGCCCGGGATGTGCGCCTTGCACAGCTGCACCGGCGCAGCGCAGAAGCGGTTTCTGGTGAACACGCCGGCGGCACGGCTGCCCGCCGCCAATTCGATCACGGTCACGTCGCGGCGATTCGCCTTGCGGATACGAGCTTCGGCGACGCCGAGGCGCACACCCTTTACGGGCAGCAGATCGGCGGGGTTCGGGGTGACGAGATTGACGGCCATGCAGATCTCCGGAGCGTGAGGGTCAGTTCAGTTTACCGTGGCAGTGCTTGTACTTCTTGCCCGAACCGCAGGGGCAGGGATCGTTGCGGCCGACCTTGGGGCCGGCATTGACCTGCGGCTGCGTGCCCTGCTCGCCGTCGCCGGTGCCGAGCGCCTCGTCGTAGTCGGCGTGCTGGTATTGCACGTTCTCGACCTGCTGCGGCTGTTCGGCCTCTTCGAGCTGCGACTCGGTGCGGATCTGCACCGTCATCAGCACCTTGGTGACGTCGGTGCGCACGGTGTCGAGCAGCGACTCGAAGAGCTCGAAGGCCTCGCGCTTGTATTCCTGCTTGGGGTTCTTCTGCGCGTAACCGCGCAGATGGATGCCCTGGCGCAGGTGGTCGAGCGCAGCGAGGTGCTCACGCCAGTGGGTGTCCAGGCTCTGCAGCATGACATTGCGCTCGAACTGGTGCCAGGCCGCCGGATCGACCACTGCGGTCTTGGCAGCGTAGGCGTCCTCGCCCGCCTGGACGATGCGTTCGAGGATGGCCTCGTCGTCCAGGCTCGGCTCGGCCTTGACCCACTCGGCGACCGGCACGCGCAGCTGGCACTCGGCCAGCAGCGCCTGCTCCAGCGCCGCCACCTCCCACTGTTCCTCGACGCTGTCGGCCGGCACATAGCGCCGGAAGATGTCGTGCAGCACAGCCTGGCGCATCGCGCGGATGGTGTCGGAGATGTCCTCGCTCTCGAGCAGCTCGTTGCGCTGCTGGTAGATCACCTTGCGCTGATCGTTCGAGACATCGTCGTATTCGAGCAGCTGCTTGCGGATGTCGAAGTTGCGCTGCTCGACCTTGCGTTGCGCCGACTCGAGCGAGCGCGTGACCATCGCGTGCTCGATCGCCTCGCCCTCGGGCATCTTCAGGCGGACCATGATCGCGTTGAGGCGCTCGCCGGCGAAGATCTTCATCAGCGGATCTTCCAGCGACAGGTAGAAGCGGCTCGAGCCCGGGTCGCCCTGACGACCCGAACGGCCGCGGAGCTGGTTGTCGATGCGGCGCGATTCGTGGCGCTCGGTGCCGATGATGTGCAGGCCGCCGTTGGCGATGACCTGGTCGTGCACCTTCTGCCACTCGGCGCGCAGGGCGGCGACCTTCGCCTCCTTGTCGGCGTCGGACAGGCTCTCGTCCTCGCGCACCACGGCGACCGGCTTCTCGATGTTGCCGCCGAGCACGATGTCGGTACCACGGCCGGCCATGTTGGTGGCGATCGTGACCATGCCGGGGCGACCGGCCTGGGCGACGATCTGCGCCTCGCTCTCGTGCTGCTTGGCGTTGAGCACCTGATGCTCGATCTTCGCCTTCTTGAGCACCGCGGCGAGGAATTCGTTGGTCTCGATCGAGGTCGTGCCCACCAGCACTGGCTGGCCACGCTCGACGCAGCTGCGGATGTCCTCGATCACCGCGTTCCACTTCTCGTCGGCGGTGCGGTAGACCTTGTCGTTGCCATCCTTGCGCTGCGCGGGACGGTTGGTCGGGATGACCACCGTCTCCAGGCTGTAGATCTGCTGGAACTCGTAGGCTTCGGTGTCGGCGGTGCCGGTCATGCCGGCGAGCTTGCCGTACATGCGGAAATAGTTCTGGAAGGTGATCGAGGCCAGGGTCTGGTTCTCGGCCTGGATGCGCACGCCTTCCTTGGCCTCCACCGCCTGGTGCAGGCCATCGGACCAGCGCCGGCCGGGCATCAGGCGGCCGGTGAATTCGTCGACGATGATGACTTCGCCATTCTGCACCACGTACTGCTGATCCTTGTGATACAGCGCATGCGCCCGCAGCGCAGCATAGAGGTGATGCACGAGCAGGATGTTGCCCGGGTCGTACAGGCTGGTGCCTTCGGCCAGCATGCCCATGCGCACGAGGATCTGCTCGGCCGTCTCATGACCCTGCTCGGTCAGCAGCACCTGGTGCGCCTTGAGGTCGACGGTGTAGTCGCCCGCGTCCAGCACCTCGTCCTTGTCGTCGAGGCCGCCTTCCTGCTTCTTCAGCATGGGGGCGACCTGGTTCATCTTCAGGTAGAGCTCGGTGTGATCCTCGGCCTGACCCGAGATGATCAGCGGCGTGCGCGCCTCGTCGATGAGGATCGAGTCCACCTCGTCGACGATCGCGAAGTTGAGCTTGCGCTGCACACGCTCGTTGGCCGCATAGACCATGTTGTCGCGCAGGTAGTCGAAGCCGAACTCGTTGTTCGTGCCGTAGGTGATGTCGGCCGCGTACGCCGCCTGCTTCTGGTCGTGGGGCATGCGCGACAGATTGCAGCCGGTGGTCATGCCGAGAAAAGCGTAGATCCGCCCCATCCACTCCGCGTCGCGGCTGGCAAGGTAGTCGTTCACCGTGATCACATGCACGCCCTTGCCGGTGAGCGCATTGAGATAGGCGGGCAGGGTCGCGACCAGGGTCTTGCCCTCGCCGGTGCGCATCTCGGCGATCTTGCCGTTGTGCAGCACCATGCCGCCGACGAGCTGGACGTCGAAGTGGCGCATGCCATGCACCCGCTTGCCGGCCTCGCGCACCACCGCGAACGCCTCCGGCAACAGGGCGTCGAGGCTCTCGCCATCGGCCACGCGCTGCCGGAACTCCGCGGTCTTGCCGCGCAGGGCCTCGTCGGAGAGCGCGGAGGTCTCGGCCTCGAGGGCGTTGATCTTGCGCACGGTGTGCATGTACTGACGGACGAGGCGGTCGTTACGACTACCGAAGATTTTCTTGAGCAGGCCGGAGATCATGTTTTGGGTTCTACGTCGATTCGGCAAAGGCGGGAGTTTATCATGGCGCAACCTCCCGCCTCGTGACGCTTGACGCAAGGACCCATGACCCGGCTGCTTTCACGTTTTCTCGGCAGTGGCGATGCGCTCGCCCGCCTGCAGGACCACGCCGCGCGCCTGCGCAAGCTGCAGGCTGCGCTCGATGCCTGCCTGCCGGCTCAGCTTCAGGGCCAGTGCCAGATCGCCAACCTTAAGGACGGCACCCTGGTGGTGAGCGCGCGCAGCGGCGCGGCGGCGGTGCGGCTGCGCCAGACGCTGCCGAGCATCGTCGAGCGCCTGCAGCACGGCGGGCACGCCGTGCACACGATCAAGGTCAAGGTCGGCACGCCGGAGCAAGTGCAGTGGCGCCGCCCACCGACCGAGCGCCACATCTCGCCCACCGCCAAGGCCAGCCTGGAGGCCTTCGCCCACAGCCTGCCGGACGACTCGCCGCTGCGTGCATCGCTCGAGCGCCTGGTGCAGCGCGGAAAGGACTGAAGGCACCGGGACTGAAAGCACCGGGGCTGACGGCCCCGGCACTGAAACCGCCGGAGCCGCCGAACGGCTCAGATCATCGGCGCGAGCACGCGCTCGATCGCAAACAGCGACAGAAAAACAAAAACCACGACCACCGCGGCGCGAAAGGACTTCCACGCCCAGGCCTTGTAGCGCGCATTGCCGGTGAGCTGCCAGAGAATGATCGAGCCCCCGATTGCAAGCACGGCGAGCAGCAGGAGCAGACGCATGATCAGCATGTGCGCGCCTGCCCTCGAGCCATCGCAGCGGTGCGCGCGCCGCAGTGAAGCACGGCGCCTGGACCGCGCGCGCTCACGCGAAGCCCGCGCCGAGCGGCGCGAACTGGTGCGACACGGCGGCAGGCGTGGCCGCCTCCTGCTCGAAGCTGACGATCTCCCAGGCCTCCTTGTCCTCGAGCAGCACGCGCAGGACCTGGTTGTTGAGCGCGTGACCGGCCTTGTGCGCCGAATAGGCGGCAAGCAGGGGGTGGCCGCACAGGTAGAGGTCGCCGATCGCGTCGAGCACCTTGTGCTTAACGAACTCGTCGGCGTAGCGCAGCCCCTCGGCGTTGAGCACGCGGTACTCGTCCATCACGATCGCGTTCTCGAGACTGCCGCCGAGTGCCAGCCCGTTCGCGCGCATGAACTCCACGTCCTGCATGAAACCGAAGGTACGCGCGCGCGCAACGTCACGCACGTAGGAGTGCTCGGCGAAATCGACCGTGACCTTGGTCGAGGTGGAGTCGATCGCGGGGTGATTGAATACGATCGAGAAGGACAGCCGGAAGCCGTCATAGGGCTCGAGCCGCACCCACTTGTCGCCCTCGACGTATTCGACCGCCTTCTTCACGCGCAGGAATTTCTTCGGGGCCTTCTGCTCCTCGATGCCCACCGACTGGAGCAGGAAGACGAAGGGCGCCGAGCTGCCGTCCAGGATGGGAATCTCGGGCGCATCGACGTCGACGTGCAGGTTGTCGATGCCGAGGCCGGCGAGCGCCGACATCAGGTGCTCGACGGTGCCGACCTTCTCGCCCCCCTTCTCCAGCCCGGAGCACATGCGCGTGTCGCACACCGCATAGGGGTCGGCAGGCAGGGTCAGCGGCGGATCGAGATCGACGCGATGAAAGACGATGCCTGTGTCGGGCGCCGCCGGACGCAGGGTCAGGTTCACCTTGCGTCCGCCGTGCAGACCGACACCCGTGGCCTTGACGATGGACTTGAGGGTGCGTTGCCTGATCATGATCGTTTCCTTTTGCAGGCCGCGATTTTAACACGCGAGCCCGCACGCCCCCGGCTATGGGGTCGATGCATGAGGACTGTTGCGCAAGCGGATGTTGCAAAGCAGCAACCGCAATGAAAAACCCGCCCCCGGAGCGGAGGCAACGGTCCGAGGGCGGGCTTCAGATGGTTTTCGCGCCGTCATGCTGCGGCGCTGACGACAACGCAGGTCATGAGCGCCGGCGCGCCCGCGAACGAGGCATTTTCGCGGGGACGTCCGGCCGCCATGGGCCGCGCTCAGTCGGCCTGGCGACGCAGGAAGGCCGGGATGTCGTAGGTGCCGACACCGTTGGTGCTCATCGCCTCGACCGTCGAGCTGCGACGATTGCGGATCACCGCCGGAACGTCGAGGCTGTTCATGTCGACGCTGCCGCCCATGGACGGACCGTAAGTACCGGTGCCCTGCACCACCTGCATCACCGGCTGACGCGCGGCACGCGGGGCGCCGAGACCGGTGGCGACCACGGTGATGCGGATGCGGTCTTCCATGTCGTCCTCGAACACGGTGCCGTACTTGACGAAGGCCTCGGGCGCGGCGAAGGCCTGCACGGTCCTCACGGCGTCGCGCACTTCGGACATCTTCAGCGACTTGCTGGCGGTGATATTGATCAGCACACAGCGCGCGCCGGAGAGCTCGGTGCCTTCGAGCAGCGGCGACACCGCGGCCTGCTCGGCGGCGATGCGGGCGCGGTCGAGGCCGGCGGCTTCGGCCGAACCCATCATCGCGCGGCCCATCTCGGCCATGGCGGTGCGCACGTCCTGGAAGTCGACGTTGACCAGGCCCGGGACGTTGATGATCTCGGCGATGCCGCCCACGGCGGAGCGCAGGACGTTGTCGGCGGAGCGGAAGCACTCCTCGAAGCCGGCGTCGTCGCCGTACACATCGAGCAGCTTGTCGTTGAGCACGACGATGAGCGAATCGACGTGGCGGGTGAGCTCCTCGACGCCGCTCTCGGCGACGCGGATGCGGTTCTCGAAGTCGAAGGGCTTGGTGACCACGGCGACGGTCAGGATACCCATCTCCTTGGCGATCTCGGCCACCACGGGCGCGGCGCCGGTGCCGGTGCCGCCACCCATGCCGCCGGTGATGAACACCATGTGCGCACCCTCGAGCGCGGCGGCGATGTCGTCGCGCGACTCCTGCGCGGCGGCGCGGCCGGCTTCCGGCTTGGAGCCGGCGCCCAGACCGGTGTTGCCGAGCTGGACCTTGGTCGAGGCCAGGCAGCGCTTGAGCGCCTGCGCATCGGTGTTGGCCGAAATGAAGTGAACGCCCTTCACGCCCTCGCGGATCATGTGGTCGACCGCGTTGCCGCCCGCGCCACCGACGCCGACCACCTTGATCACGGTCCCGGTCGGTTCCTTTTCAACGATTTCAAACATTTGCCTCGCCTCCTGTTTTGACGGTCCTGCTCAACACCGAACACCGGCCAGCCTGCATTTAGTATTTACCGCGAAGTCTACTACTAAATAGGGCCTGACGAACCAGCATCCATTCAAAATGACTTGCGCACGCGCCGTGGTTCAGAAATTGCGCTCAAACCACGCCTTCATGCGCCCGAAAACCTGCTTCATGCTGCGCGTCTCGCGCGCCTGGATACCCCGGCGACGCTGGGCGGCACCTTCCATCACCAGCCCCATCGCGGTCGCGTAGCGCGGCTGGCAGACCACGTCGGCCAGGCCGCCGTCGTACTGGGGCGCCCCCACGCGCGCAGGCATGTGGAACACTTCCTCGGCCAGCTCGGCCATGCCGCGCATCACCGCCGAGCCGCCGGTGAGCACGATGCCCGAGGACAGCAGCTCCTCGTAGCCGCTGCGCCGCAGCTCGGCCTGCACCAGCTCGAAGAGCTCGGAGACGCGCGGCTCGATCACATCGGCGAGCGCCTGGCGCGACAGCTTGCGCGGCGGACGGTCGCCCACGCCCGGGACCTCGATCATCTCTTCCGGGTCGGCCATCTGGTGCATCGCGACGCCGTGGCGGATCTTGATCTCCTCGGCCTCCGAGGTCGGCGTGCGCAAGGCCATCGCGATGTCGTTGGTGATCTGGTCGCCGGCAACCGGGATGACCGCCGTGTGGCGGATCGCGCCCTGGGTGAACACCGCGATGTCGGTGGTGCCGCCGCCGATGTCGACCATGCACACGCCGAGTTCCTTCTCGTCCTCGGTGAGCACCGCGTGGCTGGATGCGAGCGGCTGCAGGCTCAGGTCCATGACCTCGAGGCCGCAGCGGCGCACGCACTTGATCACGTTCTGCGCCGCCGACACCGCGCCGGTGACGATGTGCACCTTGACCTCGAGGCGCACCCCGCTCATGCCGATCGGCTCGCGCACCCCGCCCTGGCCGTCGATGATGAACTCCTGGGTGAGGATGTGCAGGATCTGCTGCTCGGCCGGGATCGGCATCGCACGCGCGACCTCGATCACGCGCTCCACGTCCATGGTCGAGACCTCCTTCTCCTTGATCGCGACCGTACCGCTGGAGTTGAAGCTCTTGATGTGACTGCCCGCGATGCCGGTGTAGACCTCGGCGATCTTGCAGTCGGCCATGACCTCGACCTCCTGCACCACGCGCGAGATCGCATCGACGGTGGCCTCGATGTTGACCACCACGCCGCGCTTGAGCCCGTTCGTGGGCTGGGTGCCGAGACCGATCACGTTGAGTCGCCCGTCCGGCTTGACCTCGGCCACCATGCAGGTGACCTTGGCGGTGCCGATGTCCAGGCCGACGATCAGTTCCTTGTAGTCCTTGCTCATTTCCTGCCTTTCGTACCCTTGGACGCGTCGCTGTGCTCGAGCACGGAGGCGTCCGCCGGTGTCAATGCGAACCCGCCCGGATAGCGCAGGTCCGCGAGCGTGATGTCGATACCGATTTCCTGCTCTACGCGCGGCCACACCGCGATGAAGCGCTGCAGCCGCTCGGCGAGGGGCGATTTTTCGCGCTCGCGGCCGAGCACGACGGTCATGCCGTTGTCGAGCTGCAGCTGCCAGGCCTCGCGCGCCGACAGGGCCAGACCCACCAGGCGCACCCCGAGCGGTTCGAGCAGCGCCGAGAACTCCTGGTGCCGCGCGAGCAGCCAGCCCGAAGAGCCTTGCGGGCCGTCGAACTGGGGCATGTCCTCGTTGCTGGCCGCCACGAACACTTCGCCCTGCCTGTTCACCAGCCGCGCCTCGCCACTGTCCGACACGGTCCAGTACGCGACCGCCTCGTGCTCCTGCAGGCGCAGCTCGAGCGCGTCCGGCCAGCGTCGGCGCACCTCGGCGCTGCGCACCCAGGGCAGCTTCTCGAAGGTCTGCTTCACCGCGGCGAGATCCACCGTGAAGAAGTTGCCCTGCACGGCCAACCGGGCGGCGTAGTCGAGCTGCTCCTCGGTGACCTGCCGCGGCTCGGTCACCACGACCAGCTCGCGCAGCGGAAAAAGCGGTCGCGACAGAAACCAGGTCACCAGCGCCCAGCCGAGCGCCACCGCGGCGGCCAGAGTGAGCAGGTCGGAGATCAGGTTCAGCACCGCAGGGCGGTGCCACAGACCCGTCTCCTGCCCGGCGCGCGCGCGCGCGCCATCCGCCGCAGCGCGTGCGGAGCGGATCGAGGCAGGACGGGCCTGTACATCAGCCAAGGCGGGCACCCTCCAGAATCTTCAGACACAAGGCGGCGAAATCGAGCCCGGCAACGCGTGCCGACATCGGCACCAGCGAGTGGCCGGTCATCCCCGGCGAGGTGTTCATCTCGAGCAGGTAGGGGCGCCCGTCCGCGGCCAGCATCAGGTCGGCACGTCCCCAGCCGCGGCAGCCGAGCACGCGGGCGCATTTCATGATCAGCGCCTGAAGTGCGGCCTCCTGGTCGGCGTCCAGGCCACAGGGGCAGTCGTAGCGCGTGTCGTCGGTGAAGTACTTGTGCTGATAGTCGTAATTGCCATCGGGCGCGACGATGCGCACCAGCGGCAGGGCCTGGTCCTCGAGGAAAGGGGCGGTGAGTTCGTCGCCGGAGATGAACTCCTCGGCGATCACCAGGCTGTCGTAGCGCGACGCCAGCTGCCAGGCGGCCTCGAGCTGTGCGGCCTCGGTGACCTTGGTCGCGCCCATGCTCGAGCCCTCGTGCGCCGGCTTGACGAAGATCGGCAGGCCGAGCTCCGCGGCGATTGCCGCCCAGTCGCTGTCGGCCTCGAGGATCGCGTAGCGCGGCGTGGGCAGCCCCGCCGCCTGCCACACCATCTTGGTGCGCCATTTGTCCATCGACAGCGCCGAGGCCATCACGCCGCTGCCGGTGTACGGGATACCCATGAGCTCGAGCGCGCCCTGCACGGTGCCGTCCTCGCCGCCGCGACCATGGAGCGCGATGAAGACGCGATCGAAGCCTTCTTCCTTGAGCACATGCAGGTCGCGTTCGGCCGGATCGAAGGCATGCGCGTCCACCCCCGCGCCCTGCAGCGCGGCGAGCACCGCGCGCCCGGACATGAGCGAGACCTCGCGCTCTGCCGAGCTGCCACCGAAGAGCACCGCCACCTTGCCGAAACGTGTTTTCACAGTACTTCCTCGATACTGGCGAGCTTGCCCGGCACGGCGCCGATGCTACCTGCCCCCATGGTGATCACCACGTCACCGTCGCGCGCGCTCGCCATGATCATGCGCGGCATGTCGGCGATATCCTCGACGAACACTGGCTCCACCGTGCCCGCGACCCGAATCGCACGTGCGAGCGCACGCCCGTCGGCCGCAACCAGCGGCGCCTCGCCGGCGGCATAGACCTCGCCCAGCAGCACGGCGTCGGCGCAGGACAGCACCCTGACGAAATCCTCGAAACAGTCGCGCGTGCGAGTGAAGCGGTGCGGCTGAAAGGCCAGCACCAGGCGGCGGCCGGGAAACGCGCCACGCGCCGCCTCGATCGTCGCCGCCATCTCCACCGGGTGGTGGCCGTAGTCGTCGATGAGCGTGAAGCTGCCCGCGTCGTCGCCGTCCTGGTCGAGCAACGGCACCTCGCCGTAGCGCTGGAAGCGCCGGCCCACACCGTTGAACTCGGCCAGCGCCTTGACGATGGCCGCGTCGGACACCTGCACCTCGGTCGCCACCGCGATCGCCGCCAGCGCGTTGAGCACGTTGTGCATGCCGGGCAGGTTGAGCTCGATCGGCAGCCGGGAGGTGGTGCCATTGACACGCACGCAGTCGAACAGCATGCGACCGCCGTCGGCGCGTACGTTTTCTGCGCGGATATTCGCCGACTCGGACAGGCCGTAACGCACGATCTGCTTGGAGACCTGCGGCGCGATCTCGCGCACGTTCGGGTCGTCCTCGCACAGCACCGCCACGCCGTAAAAAGGCAGGCGCTGCAGGAAATCGACGAAGGCCTGCTTGACGCGGCCGAAGTCGTGGCCGTAGGTGTCCATGTGGTCGGCGTCGATATTGGTCACCACCGAGATCACCGGATTGAGCAGCAGGAAGGAGGCGTCCGACTCGTCCGCCTCGGCCACCAGGTAGTCACCCGTGCCCAGGCGTGCATTGGCACCCGCGGCATTGAGCCGGCCGCCGATGACGAAGGTCGGGTCGATGCCGCCCTCGGCGAGGATGCTCGCCACCAGCGAGGTGGTGGTGGTCTTGCCGTGGGTGCCGGCAATCGCGATGCCGTGCTTGAAGCGCATCAGCTCGGCGAGCATCAGCGCACGCGGCACCACCGGCACCTGGCGCTCGCGCGCGGCCACCACCTCGGGATTGTCGGCCTTCACGGCGGTCGAGGCGACCACCACGTCGGCATTGGCGACGTTGTCCGCATGGTGTCCGCGGATCACCCGCGCGCCCATCTTCTGCAGGCGTCGGGTGGCGGCGTTTTCGCCCAGGTCGGAGCCGCTGACGCAATAGCCCTGATTGACCAGCACTTCGGCGATACCGCTCATGCCCGAGCCGCCGATGCCGACGAAATGAATGTTCCTGACCTTGTGTCTCATGTCGCGTCTCCACCGGCCAGATCCGCGCACTCATGCGCCACGGCAACCGCTGCGAGTGGCTTCGCGAGCGCGCGCGCGTGCTCGGCCATGTACAGCAGTCGGTCGCGGTCCAGGCTGGAAAGAATGCCCGCCAGACGGTCGGGCGAGAGTTCGGTTTGCGGCAGCAGGTAGGCCGCCCCGCGATCGGCGAGAAAGCGTGCGTTGCCGGTCTGGTGATCGTCGACCGCATGCGGGAAGGGCACGAGCAGACTGGCGACACCCGCAGCCGCGAGCTCGGCCACCGTGAGCGCTCCCGCCCGGCAGATCACCAGATCGGCCTCGGCGTAGGCGGCGGCCATGTCGTTGATGAAAGGGCGCAGCTCGCCCTCGACCTGAACGCGCGCGTAGGCGGCACGCAGGGCTTCGATCTGGCGCTCACCCGCCTGATGCACCACGACCGGGCGTGCGTCCGGGTCGAGTCGGGCCAGCGCCTGCGGGACGGCTTCGTTGAGCGCAGCCGCACCCAGGCTGCCGCCGACGACCAGCACGCGCAGCGGACCGCTCCGGCCGGCGTAGCGCTCTGCCGGCGGCAGCACCGCGGTGATGTCGGCGCGCACCGGGTTGCCCAGCCACTCGGCCTTTTCGAGCACATCGGGGAAGCCGCTCAGCACGCGGTCGGCCACCTTCGCCAGCACGCGATTGGCGAGCCCGGCCACCGAGTTCTGCTCGTGCAGCACCAGCGGCCGTCCGAGCAGCGCGGCCATCATGCCGCCCGGAAAGGTGATGTAGCCGCCCATGCCGAGCACCACGTCGGGTTGCGTCCGCCGGATCGCCCGCCAGGCCTGCCAGAAGCCGGAGAGCAGATTCAGCGGCAGCATCAGCTTGCGCACCAGGCCCTTGCCGCGCAGCGCGCCGAAGCGCACCCAGGCAGTCTCGTAGCCGCGCTGCGGCACGATGCGCGCTTCCATGCCGTCGGGGTTGCCCATCCACACGATGCACCAGCCGCGCGCGCGCAGTTCCTCGGCCACCGCGATGCCCGGGAAGATGTGCCCGCCGGTGCCGCCGGCCATGACCATCAGCGTCTTCATGCGCGGCCTCCGCGCAGGAGCTGGCGGTTTTCCCAGTCGACCCGGAGCAGGATGCCGAGCGCGATGCAGTTGGCCACGATGCCCGAGCCGCCGAAGCTCATCAAGGGCAGGGTCAGGCCCTTGGTGGGCAGCAGGCCCATGTTCACGCCCATGTTGATGAAGGACTGCACGCCGATCCACAACCCGATGCCCTGCGCCACCAGGCCCGAAAAATAACGCTCGAGCTTGATCGCCTCGCGTCCGATAAGGAAGGCACGCTGCACGACGAGCGCGAACAGGATCACCACCGTCATCACGCCGACGAAGCCGAGCTCTTCGGCGATCACCGCGAGCAGGAAGTCGGTGTGCGCCTCGGGCAGGTAGAAGAGCTTCTCCACGCTGCCGCCCAGTCCCACGCCAAACCATTCGCCGCGCCCGAAGGCGATCAGCGAGTGCGAGAGCTGGTAGCCCTTGCCGAAGGCGTCCTGCCAGGGGTCCATGAAGCCGAAGATGCGGTCGCGGCGGTAAGGCGAGGTCCAGATCAGGATGACGAAGCCGACCACGGCCACGACCGCGAGCAGCGCGAACACGCGCACGTTCACGCCGCCGAGGAAGAGCACGCCGAAGGCGATCGTGGTGATGACGACGAAGGCGCCGAAGTCCGGTTCGCTCAGGAGCAGGAAACCCACGAGCAGGATGACGGACATCATCGGCACGAAGCCCTTCCTGAAGCTGCCCATGACGTCGAGCTTGCGCACCGTGTAGTCGGCCGCATAGAGCGCGGCGAAGATCTTCATCAGCTCGGAGGGCTGCATGTTGACCGGCCCGAGCGAGAGCCAACGCTGTGCGCCATTGACCTCGCGCCCCACGCCGGGGATCAGCACCACCACCAGCAGCAGCACCCCGGCGACGAAGAGCGCGGGCGCGAGCTGCTGCCAGCGCGTCATCGAGAGCTGGAAGCTCACCAGCCCCAGGCCGATGCCGACGGCCAGAAACACCGCATGGCGCATCAGGAAGTAGTGCGACTGATGTCCGGTGAAGCGGCTGCCTTCGGCGATCGCGATCGAGGCCGAATAGACCATCACCAGACCGAGCAGCAGCAGGCCCACGACCGACCAGATCAGGATCAGGTCGAGCTCGCGCGCCGGCGCGGACTGCTGACGCGCAAGTCGGCGCGCCGCGGCGCGGGCGGGGTCATGTTCGGCGCTGCCGCGCTGAAAAAGTCCGGAGATCGCAGCGGCGAGCTTCATCGCGAGCTCACCTCCGGCAAGCGCCGCACGGCCGCCACGAAGACCTCGGCGCGATGCGCGTAATTGCGGAACATGTCGAGACTGGCGCAGGCCGGCGACAGCAGCACTGCGTCACCCGTTTGAGCGAGCGCGTTGGCGCGCAGCACCGCGGCGTCGAGGTCGACAGCATGTTCGATTGCCACGCTGCAGCCGGCGACCGCCGCTTCGATGCGCCCGGCGTCACGACCGATCAGCACCACGGCGCGTGCCTTGCTGGCGAACACCGCGGCCAGCGGGCTGAAATCCTGGCCCTTGCCGTCGCCGCCGGCGATCAGCACCACCGGGCAATCCATGCCGGCGAGCGCAGCCACCGTGGCACCGACGTTGGTGCCCTTGGAGTCGTCGTAGAAACACACGCCGTCGGCGCGCTCGGCGACGAGCTCGACCCGGTGCGGCAGGCCGCGGAAGGCGAGCAGGCCGTTGATCAGGCGCTGCGGGGCGATGTCGAGGCCGCCTTCGCACAGGGCGAGCGCCGCGAGCGCGTTGGCGGCGTTGTGACGGCCGGCGAGCGGCAGGTCGGCGAGCGCGAGCAGGCGTTCGCTGCCGCGCATCAGCCAGGTCCGGCCATCGACGTCGGCGAGCCCGTAGTCGCGCTCGGTCGTGGGCGCCGACGCGCCGAAGCGGATCACCCGGCGACCGGGCCGCGCCATTGCGTCTACACGCGCGTCGTCGCGGTTGAGCACCTGCACGCCCTCGCCCTGGAAGATCTCCGCCTTGGTCGCCGCGTAGGCGTCGAGGTCGGCGTAGCGGTCGAGGTGATCGTCGGTGACGTTGAGCACGGTCGCCCCCTCAGGGTCCAGCGCGTGCATGGTCTCGATCTGGAAGCTCGACAGCTCGAGCACCCAGCACGCCGGCAGCGCGGCGCCGATCTCGAGGCGCTCCATCAGCACGTCGAGCGCAGCGGGGCTGATGTTTCCGGCTGCGACTGCATCGATGCCCGCCGACTGCGCCAGCGCCGCGGTGAGCGCGGTTGTGGTGGTCTTGCCATTGGTGCCGGTGATGGCGAGGATGCGCGTCTGCGCGCGCACGCCCAGTTCATCGAGCGCCTGCGCGAGCAGGCTCATCTCGCCGGTGATCGGCAGGCCGCGTCGGCGCGCCTCGGCGGCGACGCCCACGCGCGGATCGAGCCCGGGGCTCAGCGCCACCCGCTCGATACCGTCGAGCACCTCGGCACCGAACTCGCCGCTCACGACCTCGGCCAAGGGCGCGTCCGCGCGCAGCGCATCCAGCCCGGGCGGGGTGGCGCGGCTGTCAGCCACGCGCACGCGCGCCCCGCGCAGCGCGCACCAGCGCGCCATCGCGAGGCCGGACTCACCGAGCCCGAGGACGAGAACGTGTTTGCCCGTAAGTTCGCTCATCGCAGTTTCAGCGTCGACAGCCCGAACAGCACCAGCATGATGGTGATGATCCAGAAGCGGACCACGACCTGGGTTTCCTTCCAGCCGCTCAGCTCGTAGTGGTGATGCAACGGCGCCATGCGGAAGATGCGCTTGCCGCCGGTGGCCTTGAAGTAGAGCACCTGCAGCATCACCGACAGGGTCTCGGCCACGAACAGACCGCCCATGATGAAGAGCACGATCTCCTGACGCACGATGACGGCGATGGTGCCGAGCGCGGCGCCGAGTGCGAGCGCGCCGACGTCACCCATGAAGACTTCCGCCGGGTAGGCGTTGAACCACAGGAAGCCCAGGCCCGCTCCGCAGATCGCGCCGCAGAACACCGCGAGCTCGCCCGCCCCCGCCACATAGGGCACGCCGAGGTAATTCGAGAAGCCGACGTGGCCGGCGACATAGGCGAAGATCGCCAGCGCCCCCGCCACCATCACCGTCGGCATGATCGCCAGGCCGTCGAGGCCGTCGGTCAGGTTGACCGCGTGGCTGGTGCCGTTGATCACGAAATAGGTCAGCGCGATGAAGCCGAAGATGCCCAGCGGATAGGTGACCGCCTTGAAGAAGGGCACGATCAGCTCGGTCTCGGCCGGCGTGCTCGCGGTGAGGCCCAGATAGATCGCCGCAGCGAGCGCGATCGCCGAGGTCCACAGGTATTTCCACCGGCTCGCCAGCCCCTTCGGGTCGCGATGCACCACCTTGCGCCAGTCATCCACCCAACCCACGGCGCCAAAGCCCAGCGTCACGAACAGCGTCACCCACACGTAGTCGTTCCTCAGGTCGCCCCACAGCAGGATGGTGATGCCGATCGAGATCAGGATCAGCGCGCCGCCCATGGTCGGTGTGCCGGCCTTGGTGAGGTGCGACTTGGGGCCGTCGTCGCGCACGGCCTGGCCGATCTTCTTCGCAGCCAGCCAACGGATGACGCCGGGGCCGGCGATCAGCGAGATCGCCAGCGCAGTCAGGGCGGCCAGCACCGTCCGCAGCGTGATGTAGCCGAAGACGTTGAAGCCACGAATGTCCTGACTGAGCCAGAGAGCAAGTTCCAACAACATTTCAGATGCCGCCCTTATTCGAAGGGGCGGGATTGTGCATCGCAGCAAGCATATTGGCCACCCTTTCCATGCGCATGAAGCGCGAGCCCTTCACGAGCACCACCGAGTCCGCGTCCAGGCGCGGCGCGAGCGCCTTGACGAGCGCCTCGGGCGAGGCGAAATGGCGGCCGCCCTCGCCGAAGTTGCGCGCAGCCACGGCGCTCATCTCGCCCAGGGCGAACAGGCCATCCACACCCTTGCTCTTCGCGTATCCACCGATCTCGTCGTGCACCTGCGCGCTGCTCTCGCCGACTTCGCCCATGTCGCCCAGCACGAGCCAGGTGTGGCCCGGCATGGCGGCGAGCACGTCGATACCGGCACGCACCGAGTCCGGGTTGGCGTTGTAGCTGTCGTCCAGGATGAGCGCGCCCCCGGGGCCTTCGCGGCGCTGCAGCCGAGCGCGCGTACCGGCAAAACCGGCCAGGCCTTCGGCGACCGCCGCGAGCGAGACCCCTGCCGCGAGGCAGGCTGCCGACGCGGCGACGGCGTTGCGAGCGTTGTGCAGACCCGGCACCTGCAAGGCAAACTCCACCGCCCCTTGCGGGGTGGAGAGCGCGAGCCGCGAGCCGAGGCCGCGCAGCGTACACCGGCCACTGACGTCCGCCGCGTGCTCGATACCGAATGTCACAAACGGGCGCTCGGCGTTGATGTCCTGCCAGTAGGCCGCGTGCGCATCGTCGGCGTTGATGACCGCGACGCCCGCGCCACCCAGGCCACCGTAGATCGCCCCTTTCTCCTGCGCGACCTCTTCAACGGTGCCGAGCCCCTGCAGGTGAGCGCGCTGGGCGTTGTTGACCAGCGCCACGGTGGGCTGAGCGAGCGCGCTGAGATAGGCGATCTCGCCGGGGTGGTTCATGCCCAGTTCGATCACCGCGGCGCGGTGGAAATCGCGCAGCTCGAGCAGGGTCAGCGGCAAACCGATGTCGTTGTTGAGATTGCCCTGCGTGGCGAGCACGCACTCGTCCCCGAAACCCTCGCTGCGGGCCTGCGCACGCAGGATCGCAGCGCACATGTCCTTCACCGTGGTCTTGCCGTTGCTGCCGGTGACCCCGATCAGCGGCAGCGCGAAGCGGGTGCGCCACGCCCCCGCCAGCGTGCCGAGCGCGCGCCGGGTATCGTCCACCACGAGCAGCGGCAGGCCGGGCTCCGCATCCGGGTGCGCCTGCATCCAGCCAAGGTCGACCATGGCCGCAGCCGCACCCGCGCGCGCCGCGTCGGCGACGAAGTCGTGGCCGTCGAAGTGCTCGCCGCGCAGCGCGACGAACAGCTGTCCCGGCACCAGCGCCCGGGTATCGGTGCCCACACACTCGAAACGCGCCATCCCCACCGGGTGCGCATCATGCGCAGCAAGTGCGCGCACGGCATCTTGCAGCGTCATCATCGGCCTGCCCCCTTCGCATGCCAGCTCCTCAAGGCCTTGCGGGCCTGCTCGATATCCGAAAACGGCAGCCGCTCGCCACGCACTTCCTGATAAGGCTCATGGCCCTTGCCGGCAATCAGCACCACATCGTCCGCACCGGCCTCGACAATGGCGCGCTCGATCGCCTGCGCCCGCTCCACCACCTGCTCGGAGCCGGCGCCCGCGCCGGCGGCAATGGCCTCGATGATGCGCAGCGGCTCCTCCGAGCGCGGGTTGTCGCTGGTGACGACAACGCGATCTGCGAGCGCACGGGCGATCTCGCCCATCAGCGGACGCTTGCCCGGGTCGCGATCGCCACCGCAACCGAACACGCATACGAGCCGGCCACGGCGAGTGTGCACGGTGCCGCGCAAGGCCTCGAGCACCTTGGCGAGCGCATCGGGCGAGTGCGCGTAATCGACCACGACCAGCGGCTCGCACACGCCACCGACGAGCTGCATGCGGCCTTCGGGCGGCACCAGGCGCGACAGCACCGGCACCAGGTCGTCGAACGCGACCCCGCGCGCCAGCAGCGCGCCAGCCACGGCGACCACATTCGAGACGTTGAACGGCGCCACCATGCGCACATTGACGTCGGCCTCGCGCCCCTCCCACACGAGCGTGAAGCGCAAGCCCGCCGGCGCGGCCTGCAGGCGGTCGGCCAGCAGCACCTGCGCGCCCGGCACGGCGGCAAGATTGGCGCTGTACAGCGTGCACGCGATGACCCTGCGCCCTTCGGCCACCAAGCGCCGCGCGAGCACGAGCCCGAACGCGTCATCGATGTTGATCACGCTCGCCTTGAGCTCGGGACGACTGAACAGCCGGCTCTTGGCCTCTGCGTAGCCCTCCATCGTGCCGTGGTAGTCGAGGTGGTCGCGGCTGAGGTTGGTGAAGATCGCGACGTCGAACTGCGCGCCATTGACCCGCCCCTGATCCAGCCCGATCGACGACACCTCCATCGCCGCGGCGCCGGCGCCGGCGCTGCGAAAGCGCGCGAACCAGCGCTGCAGCTCGAGCGCATCGGGGGTGGTGTTCAGCCCTTCCTCGAGCTCGTCCGGAAAACCGCAGCCGAGCGTGCCGACGATGCCGCAACGCTCGCCCAGCTCGCCGCAAGCGCGCGCGAGCATCTGCGTCACCGTGGTCTTGCCGTTGGTGCCGGTGACGCCGACGAGCCACAGTGAGGACGAAGGGTGGCCGTGAATCTCGTGTGCGAGGTAGCCGGCCAGCTCGCGCAGCGCGGGCACGCCGAAAGCCGGGACATCGAAGCTGCCCGCGGTGTAGGCATCCGAGCTCTCCCAGAGCAGCGCCGCGGCGCCACGCGCGGCAGCATCGGCGAGATAGCGCCGGCCATCGGTACGCACACCCGGCCAGGCCGCGAACACGCAACCCGGCGCAACCCGGCGCGAGTCGGCGGTGATGTCCTCGATCGCGGCACCGGCTGCACGCAGGCGCTCGAGCAGGGCAAGGGCTGTTTCGGTGCTCACATGCGCTCCCGTCCGGCGGCGTCCACAAGCGGCTCGTCGGTGACACGGCGGGCCAGATGCAAGGGGGTCAGCGGCACGTCGGGTGCCGCGCCGAGCGTGCGCAGCGTGCCCTCGACGATACGCGAGAACACGGGCGCGGCCACCGTCCCACCGTAGTGCTGCCCGGCCGAGGGCTCATCCACCATCACCGCCACGACGATGCGCGGATTGGTCGCCGGCGCGAACCCGACAAAGGAGGCCACGTACTTGCGCGCATAGCGCCCGTTCTCGAGCTTGTAGGCGGTGCCGGTCTTGCCGGCGACCGTGTAGCCCGCCACCTGAGCCTGCGGCGCGGTGCCTTCGGACCCCGCCGCGGCGGCAAGCATGGTGCGCATCTTGCGCGCGGTATCGGCCGAGAACACGCGCCTGCCCGAAGAGGGCAGCCCCGCCACCCGGGTCAGCGACAGCGGCACGAGCTCGCCGTCGCGCGCGAACACCATGTAGGCGCGCGCCATCTGGATCAGGCTGACCGAGATGCCGTGCCCGTAGGACATGGTGGCCTGCTCGATCGGCCGCCAGCTCTTCGCCGGGCGCACGCGCCCCGAGGTTTCGCCCGGGAAGCCGAGATTGAGCTGAGTACCGAAGCCGAGCTGGTCGAACAGGTGCCACATCTCGTCGGGGCTGAAGTGCTGCGCCATCTTCACCGTGCCGATGTTCGACGACTTCTGCACCACCTCGGACACCGTCATCACGCCATGGCGCTTGGTGTCCGAGATCGTCGCCGTGCCGATGGTCATGCGCCCGTTGCCGGTATCGATCGCGCTGTCGACGCGCACCTTGCCGCGATCGAGCGCAAGCGCCGCGATGAAGGGCTTCATCACCGAGCCGGGCTCGAAGGCATCGGTAAACGCCCTGTTGCGCAGCTGCGCACCGGTCAGCCGGGCGCGATTATTGGGGTTGAAGGTGGGCGCGTTGACGAGCGCCAGCACCTCGCCGGTGCGCGTATCGAGCACCACGGCCGAGGCCGCCTTGGCCTTGTGCTGCTGCATCGCGTCACGCAGCGCGGACCACGCCAGATACTGGATCTTGCCGTCGATCGAGAGCGCGACATCGTCTCCTTCACGCGGCGGGCGGATCGCCTCGACGTCCTCCACGATGCGGCCACGCCGGTCCTTGATCACGCGCCGCGCCCCGGCCTGACCGGCCAGACGCTGCTCGAACGCGAGCTCGATGCCCTCCTGGCCCTTGTCCTCGATGTCGGTGAAGCCGAGCAGGTGCGCGGTGACCTCACCGCCCGGGTAATAGCGACGGTATTCCTTTTCCTGGTGGATGCCCGGCAAATTCAGGGCGGCAATGCGCTCGGCGAGCTCGGGCGGCACCTGGCGCTTGAGATAGACGAAGTCGCGCCCCGACGCGAGCCGCGCGTTGAGCGCGTTGACGTCCATCTCGAGCATGCGGGCGAGTTCGCGGGCCTGTGCCGGATCCAGGCGCGCATCGGAGGGCAGCGCCCACACCGCACGCACCGGCGTGCTCACCGCGAGGATGTCGCCATGGCGATCGGTGATGCGTCCGCGGGTGGCGGGCACCTCGAGCGTACGTGCATAGCGCGACTCGCCCTTTGCCTGCAGGAAGTCGTGATTGATGCCCTGCAGCCAGAGCGCGCGTCCGGTCAGTGCGAGCGAACCCGCCATGATCAGGAGCATGACCACGCGCGCGCGCCACGCGGGCAGATCGCGCTTGAGCAAGGGGTTGTGATTGAAGGTGACCGAGCGCTGTTTCATCATGACTGCGGCTCCACGACCAGCACCTGCCCCGACGGCGGCAAGCGCATGCCGAGCTTTTCGCGTGCCAGCTTTTCCACACGCCCATGCGTGGCCC
>DITC01000017.1:0-6776 GCA_002422685.1 Thauera sp. UBA6194
TGCGAAGTCACCGTGCGCAGCGTGCTCGCCACCGTCGGCTGGTCGCGCGACAGCCGCGACAGCTTCACCTACCCGCGTGCGGGCAGCTATCAGCGCCTGTACGGCGAGGTCACCGTGCCGGTGGGCGATCTTCGCTACGGCAAGCTCGGCTACCAGTACCAGCACTGGTTCCCGATCGGGCGCGACTACGCGCTGATGCTCAACGCCGACATGGGCTGGGCGAAGGGCTTCGGCGGCGAGAAGGTGCCGTTCTACAAGAACTACTACGTGGGCGGCATTGGTTCGGTGCGCGGCTACGATCAGGGCTCGATCGGGCCGAAGTTCATCGACACCGACGGCGACATCACCTCGACCGGCGGCACGCGCAAGCTGGTCGGCAACGCCGAGTTCTATTTCCCGATGCCGGGCGCCGGCAAGGACCGTTCGTTCCGCGTGTCGGCCTTCTTCGACGCGGGCTACGTATGGGGCGACGACCAGCAGCCGCTGGACAAGGACGGCCAGTTCGTCGAGCAGGATATCCGCTTCGACGACCTGCGCTACAGTACCGGCCTCGCGTTCTCGTGGAGCTCGCCGATCGGCCCGCTCAAGTTCAGCTTCGGCCACCCGCTCAACAAGAAAGACAACGACGAGATCCAGCGATTCCAGTTCCAGCTCGGCAGCGTGTTCTGACCCTGTCGGCGACCCAGTTTCATCCGGAGGCTTCAAGTGAAAGTCAGTACCCTCTCCCTGCTCGCAGCCCTGCTGCTCGGCCTGTCGCAGGCCGCCATCGCCGAAACCAAGATCGGTTTCGTGAACTCCGACCGCGTGATGCGCGAGGCGGCTCCGGCCGTGCGCGCACAGGAACGGCTCGAGAAAGAGTTCGAGAAGCGCGACCAGGAACTCCAGCGCATGGCGCGTGACCTGAAGGCCGTGCAGGACGACCTCGAGCGCAACGGCCCCACGATGCGCGAGAACGATCGTCGCAACAAGGAGCGTTCGTTCACCGAGCTCAACCGCGACTTCCAGCGCAAGCAGCGCGAGTTTCGCGAGGACCTGAACCAGCGCCGCAACGAAGAGCTCGCCACCGTGCTCGACCGCGCCAACCGCTCGATCAAGGACATCGCCGAGGCGGAAGACTACGACATCATCTTCCAGGAAGCGGTGTACGCGAATCCGCGCATCGACATCACCGACAAGGTCATCAAGGCCCTGTCCCAGGCCAAGTAAGCGCGGCGGACGCATGTTCCGACTGCACGAACTGGTCGACCGCCTCGGCGGTGAAGTGCACGGCGACGGCAACGTGAGTGTCGCCCGTGTCGCCACGCTGGAAAAGGCGGGGCAGGGCGATCTCGCCTTCCTCGCCAATCGCAAGTACCTCTCGCAGGTCGCGGATTGCGCCGCGAGCGCGCTGATCGTGGGGCCGGATGCCCGCGAGCAGCTCGCCGGGCGTGCGCTCATCGTTACCCCCGACCCCTATCTGTATTTCGCCCGCGTCGCCCAGCTCTTCAACCCGCAGCCTGCGCCGCGCCCCGGTGTGCATCGCCTGGCGGCGGTGGACTGCGAGGTGCCGAGCGGCGTCGAGATCGGTCCGGGTGCCTGCGTCGAAGAAGGCGTCGAACTGAGCGAGGACGTCGTGATCGGTGCGAACTGCTTCGTCGGCCGCGGCACGCGCATCGGCCGCGGCACGCGCCTCTACCCGAACGTCAGCGTCTATCACGACTGCGTGATCGGCGAGCGCTGCATCCTGCACTCGGGCGTGGTCGTCGGCGCCGACGGCTTCGGCTTCGCGCGCGAGCGCGCCGGCGCCTGGGTCAAGATCCCGCAGACCGGGCGCGTCATCATCGGCGACGACGTCGAGATCGGCGCCAACACCACGATCGATCGCGGCGCGCTCGACGACACCGTGATCGGCGACGGCGTCAAGCTCGACAACCTGATCCAGATCGCCCACAACGTGCGCGTCGGCGAGCACACCATCATGGCCGGCTGCGCCGGCGTGGCGGGCAGCGCACAGATCGGCGCGCGCTGCATGATCGGCGGCCAGGCCGGCATCTCGGGGCATCTGAGCATCGCCGACGACGTGGTCGTCTCGGCGTGGACGCTGGTCGCCAAGTCGATCAAGCAGCCGGGCGTGTATACCGGCAACCTGCCGCTGCAAAGCCATGGTGACTGGGTGAAGAACTTCTCCCACCTGCGCCACCTGGACGCACTCGCCAAGCGCGTGCGCCAACTCGAGCAACATCACCAAGACGGTCCAGAAGACCGCAACCCGGGCTGAACAATCATGGACATCAAGGAAATCCTGCAGTACCTGCCGCACCGCTACCCCTTCCTGCTCGTCGATCGCGTGCTCGAGATCGAGCCCGGTGTGCGTGCGCGTGCGCTCAAGAACGTGACCATGAACGAGCCCTTCTTCCCGGGGCATTTTCCGCATCATCCGGTGATGCCGGGCGTGCTGATCATCGAGGCGATGGCCCAGGCCGCGGCGCTGCTGTCGTTCAAGAGCACCGGCGTGAAGCCCGACGACAACTCGGTGGTCTATTTCGCCGGCATCGACAACGCGCGCTTCAAGCGCCCGGTGGTGCCGGGTGACCAGCTGATCTTCGATGTCGAGATCACCCAGTCCAAGCGCAACATCTTCAAATACAAGGCGCGCGCCAGCGTGGACGGCGAGCTCGCCGCCGAAGCCGACCTGATGTGTGCGATCAAGACCCTATGATCCACCCGACCGCAATCGTTCATCCGGGCGCAAAGCTGGCGTCGGACGTCAGCGTGGGCGCGTATTCGATCATCGGCGAACACGTCGAGATCGGCGCGGGCACGCGTATCGGGCCGCACGTGGTCGTCGAAGGTCACACCCGCATCGGGCGTGACAACGAGATCTTCCAGTTCTGCTCGATCGGCGCCAGCCCGCAGGACAAGAAGTACGACGCCGAGCCGACCCGGCTCGAGATCGGCGACCGCAACACGATCCGCGAGTTCTGCTCGTTCAACGTCGGCACCAGCCAGGACGCGCACGTCACGCGCATGGGCGACGACAACTGGATCATGGCCTACGTGCACATCGCGCACGACTGCCACGTCGGCAACCACACCACCTTCGCCAACAACGCCACGCTCGCCGGCCATGTCCATGTGGGCGACTGGGCGATTCTCGGCGGCTTCACCGGTGTGCATCAGTTCTGCCGCGTCGGCGCGCACAGTTTCTGCGGCGTGGGCACCGTGCTGCTGCAGGACCTGCCGCCCTTCGTGACCGTCGCCGGAAACCCCGCCAAGCCGCACGGCATCAACAGCGAGGGGCTCAGACGGCGCGGCTATTCGGCCGAAGGCATCGCCGCCATCAAGCGCGCTTACCGCGCGCTCTACCGCTCCGGCCTGTCGCTCGACGAGGCGCGCCAGCGCGTGGCCGAGATCGCCGCTGCACAGCCGGAGGCCGGGCTCTTTTCCGAGTTCATCGCCGAATCCGGCCGCGGCCTCGTGCGCTGAGGGCACCGGCTCGCAATGACCGTCCGCATTGCCATGGTCGCCGGGGAGACCTCCGGCGACCTGCTCGCCAGCCATCTCATCCGCGCGCTCAAGCGCCACGTGCCGGACGCCGAGTTTTTCGGCATCGGCGGCCCGAAGATGCAGGCCGAGGGCTTCGACGCGCGCTGGCCGTGCGAGCTGCTCGCCGTGCATGGTTATGTCGACGCACTGAAGCGCTATCGCGAACTCTCCGGCATCCGCCGTGCGCTGCTCGGGCAGATCCGGCGCGAACGCCCCGACGTCTTCATCGGCGTCGATGCGCCTGATTTCAACCTCTGGCTCGAAGGCAAGGTGCGCACCGCGGGCATCCCCTCGATCCACTTCGTCAGCCCCTCGATCTGGGCCTGGCGGGGCGGGCGCATCAAGGGTATCGCGCGCGCGGTGTCGCACATGCTGTGCCTGTTTCCGTTCGAGCCCGAACTCTACGAGCGCGCCGGCGTGCCGGTGAGCTACGTCGGCCATCCGCTGGCCGACGTGTTCCCGCTGCACCCGGACCGCGAAGAGACACGCCAGCGCCTGAACATCCCGCTCGAGCGCAAGGTCGTGGCCATGCTGCCGGGCAGCCGCCAGTCCGAGGTGCGCAACCTCGCCGACACCTACATCGCCACCGCCCGCAGGCTGCTCGAGCGCGACCCCTCGCTCGTTTTTCTGGTGCCGCTGGCGACACGCGAAACGCGCCAGATCTTCGACGAGGCGATCGCGCGCAGTGCGGCCCAGGAATTGCCGATCAGACAGCTGTTCGGGCACGCGGTCGATGCGATGACGGCCGCCGACGTGGTGGTGGTGGCGAGCGGTACGGCGAGCCTGGAGGCCGCGCTGCTCAAGCGCCCGATGGTGATCACCTATCGCATCGGCAAGTGGCAGTACCGCCTGATGAAGCGCATGGCCTACCTGCCCTGGGTCGGGCTGCCGAACATCCTGTGCAACGAGGACGTCGTGCCCGAGCTGCTGCAGGACGAAGCCACCCCCGAAAACCTCGCCGCCGCAGTCGAAGACTGGCTGCAGGATGCGCCGCGTCGAGCCGCGCTCGAGGCGCGCTTCATGGACTTGCACCTGACGCTCAAGCAGGACACGGCGCGGCGCGCGGCCGAGGCGATCCTGCCCTATCTGGGCATCGACACGACTGCGGGCGCGCCGGCCGCAGCGCCTGCGCAGGCGCGCTGAGGCACAGCGATGACCCCCGACCTGTTCGCACCCGCGCCGAGTGCGCAGCCCCTCGTCTGCGGCGTCGATGAAGCCGGCCGCGGTCCGCTATGCGGGCCGGTGGTCGCGGCCGCGGTGATCCTCGACCCCGCGCGCCCGATCGCGGGGCTCGCCGACTCCAAGAAGCTGAGCGAGGCCGCACGCGAGCGCCTCGCGCCGCTGATCCGCGAACGCGCGCTGGCCTGGGCCGTGGCCGAAGCCAGCGTGGAAGAGATCGACCGCCTCAATATTCTGCACGCCACCATGCTCGCCATGCAGCGCGCGGTGATGGCGCTCGGCGTGATGCCGGGCGAAGTGCTGATCGACGGCAACCGCTGCCCCGCGCTGCCTTGTCCCGCGCGTGCGATCGTCAAGGGCGACGCCACCGAGCCCTCGATCTCGGCCGCCTCCATCCTCGCCAAGACCACGCGCGACGAAGCGATGCGCGCGCTCGACCTGGCCTGGCCGCAGTACGGCCTGGCGGCACACAAGGGCTATCCCACCGCCGCGCACCTGGCCGCGCTGGAGCGTCACGGTGTGCAGGTCTTTCACCGGCGCAGCTTCGCGCCCGTGCGCAAGCTGCTCGCTGCCCGCGGCGCCGGCTGAGCCCTGCGCATGAAGACGATCACCTCGCGCGAGAACCCGCAGGTCAAACGCTGGCATGCGCTCGCCCATTCGGCGCGCGACCGGCGCAAGCACGCCGAGACCCTGCTCGACGGCGCACATCTGGTGCAGGCCGCGCTCGACGCGCACTGGCCGCTCAAGGCGCTGATCGTGTCCGAGTCCGCGCTCGAGCAGGCCGAGCCGGCGCGGCTGTGTGCAACGGCGCCGGCCGCGCTTGCCCGCTTCGTGCTCAGCGACCCCGTGTTCCGGCATGTGAGCCCGGTCGACACACCCTCGGGCGTGCTCGCGCTCATCGATCTGCCCGCCGCGCCGCCAGCGCTGCCGCTCGAGGCCAGCGTGGTGGTGCTCGACGCCGTGCAGGACCCGGGCAACCTCGGCACCATCCTGCGCACGGCCGCCGCCGCCGGCATCCGCACCGTGCTGCTCGGCGAAGGCTGCGCCCAGGCCTGGTCGCCGCGGGTGCTGCGCGCGGGCATGGGCGCGCACTTCGCGCTCACCATCGAGGAAGGGCTGGATCTGGTCGCGCGCCTCGACGGCTATCCGGGCATCCGCGTCGCCACGGCGCTGGGCGAGGGCGCCCGATCGCTCTACGCGCTCGATCTGCGCCAGCCGGTCGCCTGGCTGTTCGGCGCCGAAGGGCAGGGCCTGTCGCCCCGCCTGCTCGCGTGCGCCGACACGCGCGCGATCATCCCGATGAGCCCGGCGGTGGAGTCGCTCAATGTCGGCGCGGCGGTCGCAGTCTGCCTGTTCGAGCAGGCGCGGCAGTGGCAGCAGCGTTAAAAGGCTCACGCTCGACCCGCCGCCCGGCTTGACGCGGCCCGCACGCCCTTCGATGCTTACCGCATGCGCGCCGACCCCGGCGCGACAAACAGATCGAGACGGCCTCAGGCCGCAATCAGGGTCCGGAGACATCACCCATGGCAACTTACCTCAAGACCCCGCACGGGCTCGAGGAGATGGCCTCGCATGCGCACGGCCTCGGCCTGCGCGCGCGGCGCTTGCTCATCCTCATCGACGGCCGGCGCGACACTGCCGCGCTCGCAGCCATGACCGGTGACGCGAAGTTCGAAGAGAGCCTCGCGCAACTCGTCGCGGGCGGCTTCATCGCCGTGGCAGGGCCTGAGGCGAGCCCGATCGCGCCCCCCGCCACGGCCGCATCCGGCACGGCGCTCGCATCCAGTGCCCCCACACCGGCGAAGCCCGCCGACGCGCCCGCGCCGAGCGCTGCACACGGTGGGGGCGGCGAGAGTCTGCAGGTCGCGCGCGATTTCATGATGAACACGCTGCGCACATTTCACGGCCCCTACGGCAAGCTCGATCTGCTCAAGCGCATCCACGCCTCGACGCACAGCGCAGAGCTGCGCGCGCTGTTCGACGACTGGCTCGGCTCGATCAGCGAGACCCGCATCGGGCGCAAGCGCGCCGACGAGCTGTCGGCGCGCCTGCTCGAGGTGCTGCCCGGCTGA
>DITC01000017.1:6848-7858 GCA_002422685.1 Thauera sp. UBA6194
GCGCAGCCGCGAGCGCTGGCTCGATTGACCGGGACTATCAGCCTTGCGACTGGGCCCTGCGCATCATTCGCGTTAACATCGCTCGCTCTGGCCAGCGCGCCGCCACGAAGCACGGAAACCCATGATCCTCGTCATCTCTCCCGCCAAGGCGCTCGACTACGAGACGCCGCCGACCACCGCCACCTTCACCCAGCCCGAGCTCCTCGACCAGTCGGCCGCGCTCATCGACATCCTGCGCGAGAAGTCGCCGGCCCAGATCGCCGAGCTGATGTCGCTGTCGGACCCACTCTCCAGCCTCAACGTGGCGCGCTACGCAAGCTGGTCGCGGCCCTTCGCCCCGGACAACGCCAAGCAGGCCGTGCTCGCCTTCAATGGCGACGTATATGAGGGCCTGGACGCGAAGAGCCTCTCCGCTGCCGACCTGGCCTGGGCGCAGGACCACCTGCGCATCCTGTCCGGGCTCTACGGCGTGCTGCGCCCGCTCGACCTGATGCAGGCCTACCGCCTGGAGATGGGCACCCGGCTCGCCAACCCGCGCGGCAAGAACCTTTACGAATTCTGGGGCGAGCGCATCACCGAGGAACTCAACCGCCTGCTCGCGCGCGAGGAGGACGCCGGCCGCGAGCGTGTGCTGCTGAACCTCGCCTCCGACGAGTACTTCAAGTCGGTCAAGCCGAAGAAGCTCGAGGGCCGCATCGTCACCCCGGTGTTCGAGGACTGGAAGGGCGGGCGCTACAAGATCATCAGCTTCTACGCCAAGCGCGCGCGCGGACTGATGAGCCGCTACGTCATCACCCACCGCATCGACGAGGTCGAGGCGCTGCAGGGCTTCGACGCCGAGGGCTACGCCTTCGCTGCCAACGCGTCCGACGCCGACACGCTCGTCTTCCGCCGTCGCGAGGAGTGAGCCGCGTGCGCATCAGCTCCTGCTTCGACGCGGGCGCGATCGAGGTCGTGCGCCTCGACGACCCGGCCGACATCCGCCTGCGCCTGCGCAAGGACAACGCCGC
>DITC01000017.1:7988-8646 GCA_002422685.1 Thauera sp. UBA6194
GCGTAATCTCGGCAACACCGTCGACGGCCGTGACCTCGACCTCGTCGTCGTGGGCGATGATCAACCCGGCCGCGCGCCGATCTGGATCATCGCGCGCCAGCATCCGGGCGAGACGATGGCGGAGTGGTTCGTCGAAGGCCTGCTCGAGCGCCTGCTCGACGGCGCCGACCCGGTCGCGCGCAGGCTGCGCGAGCAGGCGCTGCTCTACATCGTGCCGAACATGAACCCCGACGGCGCGGTGCGCGGCAACCTGCGCACCAACGCCGCCGGGCGCAACCTCAACCGCGAATGGCGCGCGCCCGACCCGCTCGCCAGCCCCGAGGTCTTCCTGGTGCGCGCCGAGATGGAACGCACCGGCTGCGCGCTGTTCCTCGACATCCACGGCGACGAGACACTGCCCTACGTGTTCTTTTCCACCGCCGAGGAGGTGCCCGGCTTCACCGCCGCGGCTGCGGCGGCGCAGGCGCGTTTTGTCGAGACGCTGCTCGCGGTGAGTCCCGACTTCCAGACCGAGGAAGGCTACAAGCCCGGCCGCTTCGGCGAGGAGTTGCTGACGCTGGCGAGCAAATGGGTCGCCAACCATTTCGGCTGCGTGTCGCTGACGCTGGAGATGCCGTTCAAGGACAACGCGATCCTGCCCGACGAGCAGGTGGGCTGG
>DITC01000065.1 GCA_002422685.1 Thauera sp. UBA6194
CGCCGCCGCCGCACCATGACATCTACTCCATCGAAGACCTGGCGCCGCTGATCCACGACCTCAAGAACACCAACCCAGTGGCCAGCATCTCGGTGAAGCTGGTGTCCGAGATCGGGATCGGCACGGTGGCGGCGGGCGTGGCCAAGGCCAAGGCCGACCACATCGTCGTCGCCGGTCATGACGGCGGCACCGGCGCCTCGCCGCTGAGCTCGATCAAGCACGCCGGCTCGCCGTGGGAGCTCGGCCTGGCCGAGACCCAGCAGACCCTGGTGCTCAACCGCCTGCGTTCGCGCATCCGCCTGCAGGTGGACGGCCAGATCAAGACCGGTCGCGACGTCGTCATCGGTGCGCTGCTCGGCGCCGACGAGTTCGGCTTCGCCACCGCGCCGCTGGTCGTCGAGGGCTGCATCATGATGCGCAAGTGCCACCTCAACACCTGCCCGGTCGGCGTCGCCACCCAGGATCCGGTGCTGCGCGCGCGCTTCGCCGGTCAGCCCGAGCACGTGGTCAATTACTTCTTCTTCGTCGCCGAGGAAGTGCGCGAGCTGATGGCCCAGCTCGGCGTGCGCAAGTTCGACGAGCTCATCGGCCGCGCCGACCTGCTCGACATGAAGAAGGGCATCGCGCACTGGAAGGCCCAGGGCCTGGACTACTCGCGCATCTTCTACCTGCCGAACGTGCCGGCCGAGGTGCCGCGCCTGCACACCGAGACGCAGGACCACGGCCTCGACAAGGCGCTCGACAAGCAGCTCATCGCGCTCGCCGCGCCTGCGCTGGAGAAGGGCGAGAAGGTCAACATCGACCTGCCGGTGCGCAATATCAACCGCACCGTGGGCGCGATGCTGTCGGGGCAGGTGGCGGCGCGCTACGGCCACGCCGGGCTGCCCTCCGACACCATCCACATCCGCTTGAACGGCACCGCCGGCCAGAGCTTCGGCGCCTTCCTGGCGCGCGGCGTGACGCTCGAGCTGGTGGGCGAGGGCAACGACTACGTCGGCAAGGGCCTCTCGGGCGGGCGCATCATCGTGCGTCCGAAGGCCGAGTTCCGCGGCAACACGCCCGAGAACATCATCGTCGGCAACACCGTGCTCTACGGCGCGACCGAGGGTGAGGTGTACTTCGCCGGCGTCGCGGGCGAGCGCTTCGCGGTGCGCAACTCCGGCGCCACCGCGGTGGTGGAAGGCGTGGGCGACCACGGCTGCGAATACATGACCGGCGGCACCGTGGTCGTGCTCGGCCAGACCGGGCGCAACTTCGCCGCCGGCATGTCGGGCGGCGTGGCCTATGTGCTGGACGAGGACGGCACGTTCGAGCAGCGCTGCAACATGGCGCAGGTCTCGCTCGAGCCCCTGCCCGAGGAGATTGCTGCGCGCAAGGGCTCGGAGTCGGGCGACGAGCTCGAATCCCACGGTCGCGTCGACATCGACCACCTGACGATGGGCGACGAGCTCATCCTCAAGGGCCTGATCGAGCGCCACGTCCGCTTCGCCGGCAGCGTGCGCGCGCGCGAGATCCTGAACAACTGGGGCGTCTGGCGGCAGAAGTTCGTCAAGGTGTTCCCGCACGAGTACCGCCGTGCGCTGGCCGAAATGGCCCAGGCGCGTGAAGCAGAGAAGGAGGCCGCATAAATGGGCAAGCCCACTGGTTTCATGGAATATCAGCGCCTGTCGCAGGCTTACGAGCCGGTCGACAAGCGCCTGAAGACCTACAAGGAATTCGTCGTCCGCCTGACCGACGAGCAGGCCGCCATCCAGGGCGCGCGCTGCATGGACTGCGGCATCCCGTTCTGCAACAACGGCTGCCCGGTCAACAACATCATCCCGGACTGGAACGACCTCGTGTATCGCGGCCACTGGCGCGAGGCGATCGAGGTGCTGCACTCGACCAACAACTTCCCCGAGTTCACCGGCCGCATCTGCCCCGCGCCCTGCGAGGCGGCATGCACGCTGAACATCAACAACGACCCGGTGGGCATCAAGTCGATCGAGCACGCGATCATCGACAAGGCCTGGGAAGAAGGCTGGGTCGTGCCCCAGCCGGCCGACGAGAAGACCGGCAGGAAGGTCGCCGTGGTCGGCTCCGGCCCCGCCGGCCTGGCGGCCGCGCAGCAGCTCGCGCGCGCCGGCCATGACGTGACCGTGTTCGAGAAGAACGACCGCGTCGGCGGCCTGCTGCGCTACGGCATCCCCGACTTCAAGATGGAGAAGTGGCTGATCGACCGTCGTGTCGAGCAGATGCAGGCCGAGGGCGTGCGCTTCCGCACCGGCGTGGTGGTGGCGGCCAAGGACATGCCGGCCGGCATCGTCAACGACGCCAAAGAGGTCATCAGCGCCGAGCAGCTGCAGCAGGACTTCGACGCCGTGGTGCTCGCCGGTGGCGCGGAAGTGCCGCGCGACCTGCCGGTGCCGGGCCGCGAGCTCGGCGGCGTGCATTTCGCGCTCGAGTTCCTGATCCCGCAGAACAAGCAGGTCGCCGGCGACAAGCCCAACCCGATCTCGGCCAAGGGCAAGCACGTGGTGGTGATCGGCGGTGGCGACACCGGCTCGGACTGCGTGGGGACGTCGAACCGCCACGGCGCGGCGAGCGTGACCCAGTTCGAGCTCATGCCGATGCCGCCCGAGCAGGAAGACAAGGCGCTGACCTGGCCCTACTGGCCGACCAAGCTGCGCACCTCGTCCTCGCACCAGGAGGGCTGCGAGCGCGATTTCGCCGTCGCCACCAAGGAGTTCATCGGCAAGAACGGCAAGGTCAAGGCGCTCAAGGCCTGTCGCCTGGAGTTCAAGGACGGCAAGATGAGCGAGATCCCGGGCTCGGAGTTCGAGATCAAGGCCGACCTGGTGCTGTTCGCGATGGGCTTCACCCAACCGGTGGGCGGCGTGCTCGAGGCCTTCGGTGTCGACAAGGACGTGCGCGGCAATGCCAAGGCCACGACCGACGGCGAGGGCTGCTACACCACCAACGTGGCCAAGGTGTTCGCCGCCGGCGACATGCGTCGCGGGCAGTCGCTGGTCGTGTGGGCGATTCGTGAGGGTCGCCAGTGCGCCCGCGCGGTCGACGAGTTCCTGATGGGTGAGAGCCTGCTGCCGCGCTGATATCCTCTGCGCTCAGGCAAAGACGCGAAGGGCGGCCTGCGGGTCGCCCTTCGCTCATCCAGCGTCCGTCATCCACCCTCCCATCCATCGATCCACGACTCGCAAGGAGCACCGGCCATGCCCAAGGTCCTCGTCATCAACGGCCCCAACCTCAACCTGCTCGGCACCCGCGAGCCGCACATCTACGGTTCGACCACGCTCGCCGACGTCGAGAACGGCCTGCGCGCGCAGGGCGAGGCGCTCGGCGTCGAGGTGCTGTGCTTCCAGAGCAACCACGAAGGCGCCATCGTCGACCGCATCCAGGCTGCGCGCAGCGAGGGTGTGGGCTGGATCCTGATCAACGCGGGCGCCTACACCCACACCAGCGTGGCGATCCGCGATGCGCTCGCGGGGGTGGCGATTCCCTTCGTCGAGGTGCACATCTCCAACGTGCACAAGCGCGAGGCCTTCCGTCATCACTCATATCTGTCGGACATCGCCGAGGCGGTGATGGCCGGCTTCGGTACGCAGGGTTATGTGCTCGCGCTGCAGTACATCGCCGCGCGCCTGACGGCCTGAACGGCGCGCGCCCGGCGCTGCCGCGCCAGAAAGACGCGCGGCAAAACCTTGTCGCAATTTGCCGTGTTGCATTGCCGCGAAAACCGCCGCGGGGGACAAGCAGACGAATGTTACAGGCGTATTATCCGGGCTCCTGATTGTGCCCCCGGAGTACTGCCGTGCCCGTGTCCGCAAGCCGTCCCGTTGAAGCCCCGCTCGATGCCGTACCGCCTGCCGATGCGCGCAAGAGCGCGCTCTTGCGCGAGGGGCTTCGCGCGCTGGGGCTGGTGGTGCTGTGGTACGTGTTTGCGCAGTTCGCGCTCGCGCAGGTGCTCGAGGTGGCGCCGGGGCGCGGCGCCTGGGTGCGCGATCTGAGCGCTCACCTGCTGCTCGGCAGCGTGCTGTTTCTGATGGCGCGCAGCGTGCTGCGCTTCGGCGTGGCGATGGTGGTGGTGTTTACGGCCTTCACCGTGGGCAACGCGATCAAGCTCGCCGTGCTCGGCGGTCCGGTGATGCCGGACGACTTCGTCGCGGCCAGAAATCTCTTCATGTTGCTCGAAGGCTGGCAGCTGTGGGGCAGCGTCGCCATGCTCGCGCTGCCGCTCGGCGTGCTGCTGTGGATGTTCGCCTGGCGCACGCCGCGCGCCTGGGTGGCGCTCGCTGGCGTGCTTGTCGCGGCGCTGGGTCTGCAGGCGCAGCCGGCCCCGGTCAGCGGATGGCTGGACGCGCGCTTCGGTGACTGGGTGTGGAATCAACGCGGCAACTACGAGATGCGCGGCCTGCCGATCCATCTCGTGCAGGAGACCGCACGCAACCTCGCGCGGCGGGGCGCGGCACCGCAGGCGAGCGAGGTCGAAGACGCGCTCACCCTGCTCGGCGCCACCCAGCCCAGCCCCTTCCTCAAGACCGCGGCGACGCGCGCGGGTCGGGGTGGGCGCAATGTTCACATGATCGTGCTCGAGTCCTTCTGGGACCCGACCGCGCTGAAGTCCGCAGGGCTGTCGGCCGATCCGCTCGACCCGGCGTTTCGTGCGCTGTGGCAGGCGGCGGGCAACGCGCGCACGCTGTCGCCGGTGTTCGGTGGCTACACCGCGAATGCCGAGTTCGAGGCCCTGTGTGGCTTTCCGGTGCAGACCGACGCGGTGTTCTTCGAGGGCCGGCTGCGGCGCGACGTACCCTGCCTGCCGCGCCACCTGGGTGAAGCCGGGTACCGCAGCTTCGCCTCGCACCCCAACGCCGCGCCGTTCTGGAACCGCATCAACGCCTATCGGCGGGTGGGGTTCGAGCAGTACTGGTCCGACCGCGACTTCGTGCTCGACGACATGAACCGCGAATTTCTCAGCGACGCCTCGCTCTACCGCCAGGTGCTCGAGCGCGTGGGGCCGCAGCTCGACAGCGCGCAGCCGGTGTTCAATTACGTGCTGACCTATTTCGGCCACCTCGACTACCCGCTCAACGAAGCGCGCCCGGCGGTGATCACCGCCAACGCCGACAGCCCCATGGTTCAGGCCTACGCCAACACCGTGTATTACAAGTCGCGTGAGCTGATGAGCTTCGTGGGCGAGCTGCGCGAGCGCGACCCCGAGGCGATTATCGTGATGTTCGGCGACCACCTCCCTTCGCTCGGCTGGAACCACGGCGGCTACGCCGAATCGGGCCTGCTCGCCCCCAATCGCAGCGCCTTCGACGACGAGATGTTCCGCACGCTGGTGGCGACCCCGCTCGTGGTCATCGATGGCGAGCGCGGCCCGGTGCGTACCGGCGACCTGCCGATCTACGCGCTGCCGGCGCTGATCCTCGAGCTGCTCGGCGACGAGCGCGACAGCATGCTGCGCTTTGTCGCCCGTGCCGACGATGCGGTGCGCGTGCGCCCGCTGCCGGGTGTGCACTTCACCGTCGAGGGCGGCAAGATGAAGGTGTGCCGGGCGGGCGAGCTGCAGCCGGTCTGCGAAGCCTCGAAAGCCTGGGTGGATGCGGTGGCCGTGCTCAAGCGCGATCTGTTCAGCGGCGACCAGCACGCGCTCGCGCCGCGTGCGCGTGTGCCGGCGGTGATGGCGGTCGAGTACGAGACCGAGGAAGTCGACACGCGTGCCGCGCTCGAAGAGGCGCCGGTCGAGGTCGACAACGACGTCTGAGCCCGGAGGCGGCGCTCATGTGCCGCCTCCGGGCCCCGCGAGACGCGCTCAGTGCTTCTGCGCGATCGCGCTGCCGCCGCCGTGGCGCAGTGGCTCGCTCACCGCGGTAACCGTGCCGTCGGCGTTGAAGCGGATGCCGTTGGCGGCGCCGATCTGGTCGGTCTCGCGCCAGCTGTGGCCCTTCGCCTCCAGCGCCTTGGCCTGTTCGCTGCCCGGAAACTGCAGCAGGGTCTCGACCAGCGTGGTGTCGCCGTTGCGCTGGCTCAGGCGCGGCGCGGCGAGCGCGTCGGCCAGGCTCATGCCGAGGTCGATGTGGTTCACGATGGTCTGCAGCGCGGTGGTGATGATGGTCGAGCCGCCCGGCGAACCGATCGTGAACGCCGGTGCGCCGTCCTTGAGCACGATGGTCGGGCTCATGCTCGAGCGCGGGCGCTTGTAGGCCTCGGGCACGTTGGGATGCGGGCCGGCGAAGTCGAAGTCGGTGAGCTCGTTGTTGAGCAGGAAGCCGCGCCCCGGCACCACGATGCCGCTGCCACCCCAGGACTCGATGGTGAAGGTGTAGGCGACGACGTTGCCTTCGCGGTCGGACACCGCCAGGTGGGTGGTGTGCATCGGCTCCTGCGCCAGCGCGCGCGGCTGCGGGCGCAGCGGTACCGACAGATCGTTCTCGAAGGGGTAGGGGTCGCCGGCTGCGACCGCGCCCGGAGCGGCGGTGGTGCCGATCCGCTTCGCCCGTTCGCGCGCGTAGTCCTCCGACAGCAGGCCCTCTTGCGGGAAGTCCACGAACTCGGCATCGGCGACATAGGCGTTGCGATCGGCGAAAGCCAGGCGCGAGGCCTCGATGTACAGGTGCTCGATCTCGGCGCGCGACATGCCGGAGAGGTCGAAGGTCTCCATCAGGTTGAGCGCCTGCGCGATCGCGATGCCGCCGCTGGACGGCGTGGGCATGCCGTGGATCTCGTAGCCGCGGTAGGTGGAGCGGATCGGCTGGCGCAGCCGCGCCTCGTAGTCGGCGAGGTCGGCCATCGTCATGTCGCCGGGGATCACGGTGACGCCCGTGGTGGTCGGCGGGTGGTTCACCGCCGAGACGATGCTGGCCGCGATCGGCCCTTCGTAGAAGGCCTTCACGCCGCCGCGCGCGATGTCGCGGTAGGTCTGCGCCATGTCCGGGTTGCGAAAGTGCGCGCCGACGGGCAGCGCCTTGCCGTCCTGCAGGTACAGCGCGGCGGCGCTGGAGAAGCGCGCGAACTTGGCTTCGTTGAGGGTGTTGATGCGGTGGAAGTTGGGGCTCACCGCAAAGCCTTGCTCGGCGACGCGGATCGCCGGGGCAAGCACGGCGTCGAAGCCCATCGTGCCGTAGCGCACCAGCGCGTCGTGCCAGCCGCGTACGGTGCCGGGGACGCCGACCGAGATGCCTTGCGGCACCGCGTCCTTCCACGCCATGGCGCTGCCGTCGGCGTTCAGGAACACGCCGGGGTGAAAGCTCGCCGGCGCCACCTCGCGATGGTCGAGCGCGATCACGCGCTTGTCCTTCGCAGAATAGATGAGCATGAAGCCGCCGCCGCCGATGCCGCAGCTGAACGGGTCGGTGACGCCGAGCGTGGCCGCCGCGGCGACTGCGGCGTCGACGGCATTGCCGCCGGCGTTGAGGATTTCCATGGCCGCCAGGCTGGCTTCGTGCGAGATGGTAGCGACCGCGCCGCCGTGGCCGGTGTCGACCGGCTGCTTCGCCATGGCGCCGAAGGCGGCCATCATGACCGCGGTGGCGAGGAGGGTGCGTGTTTTCATGGTGCGCTCCGTCGTGCTGGGAACATGACGTTAGCACCGCGAGCGGGGCGTGCCCAAGGCGGGAATACCCGGGTTGTTGCGTGCAAAACGGTTTTTCAGGCGGCGGCGCCCGGGACGCCGCCGCCTGCGATCACAGCCCGAGCGTCTCGGCCGTGTAGCGCGCGATCATGCGCTCTTCGTTGGTCGGCACCACGGCGACCGCGACGCGGCTGGCCTCGGTGTCGATGCGGCTGGCGTGCTTTGCATTGGCGCCGGCGTCGAGGTCGATGCCCATCCACGCCGACAGTGCGGCGACCTTCTCGCGCACGGCCGCGGCGTGCTCGCCGATGCCGCCGGTGAACACCAGCGCGTCCAGCCCGCCCGCGGCCGCGGCCAGCGAGCCGAGCTCACGCGCGATGCGGTAGCAGAACAGCTCGACCGCCTCCTTGGCCTCGGGGGCGTCGGAGGCGAGCAGGGTGCGCATGTCCTGGCTGATGCCCGACACGCCGAGCAGACCCGATTCCTTGTACAGCAGGTTGGTGAGCGCCTTGGCATCCAGGCCCTTCTGCTCCATCAGGTAGAGCATCACGCCGGGGTCGAGGCTGCCGGTGCGGGTGCCCATCATCAGGCCCTCGACGGCGGTGAAGCCCATCGTCGACGCGACACTGCGACCATCGCGCAGCGCGCACATCGAGGCGCCGTTGCCCAGATGCGCGATCACCACCGCGCCCTGCGCACGCTCGCCGATGACCTCGGGCAACTGGCGCGCCACGTAGTCGTAGGACAGGCCGTGGAAGCCGTAGCGCTTGACGCCCTCGGCCGAGTACTTGCGCGGCAGCGCGAAGGCTTGCGCCACCGCCGGCTGGGTGCGGTGGAAGGCGGTGTCGAAGCAGCCGACCTGCGGTACGTTCGGCATCAGCGCCGCGACCGCGCGCACCGCGCGCAGGTTGTGCGGCTGGTGCAGCGGGGCGAGCGGCACGAAGGTGTCGAGCGTGCGCAGCACCGCTTCGTCCAGGCGCGTGGGCGCGCTGTAGTGCTCGCCGCCATGCACGATGCGGTGGCCGGCTGCGACGATGTCGAGCGCCGGGTTGTGACGGGTGAGCAGCGCAAACACGTGGTTGAGCGCGTCGCGGTGCTGTTCGCCCTGGGTGCCGCCGGTGGGCACCGGCTCGTGGATGCGTTCGCCGCCCGCGGTCTTCAGGGTGATCTCGGGCGTGGCGCCGATGCCTTCGACCTGGCCGGACACCGCAGGCGCCTCGGCCACGTCACCGTTGATCGGATAGAGCGCGAACTTCAGGCTCGACGAGCCCGCATTGAGGACGAGGACGGCCTTCATGGCTTGAGTGCCTCGCGCTTGCGGTGGGCCATCAGCTGCACGACCGCGCACGATGCGGTGCGCGTCTCGGCAGTGTCGGCGCGGCTGGTGAGCACGATCGGCACGCGCGCGCCCAGCACCACGCCGGCCATCAGCGCGTTGGCGAGGTATTCGAGCTGCTTGGCGACCATGTTGCCGGATTCCAGGTCGGGCACCACGAGGATGTCGGCGTTGCCGGCGACCACCGACTTGATGCCCTTGGTCTTGGCAGCGACCAGCGACACCGCGTTGTCGAAGGCGAGCGGGCCGTCGAGGAGCCCCCCCTTGATCTGGCCGCGGTCGGCCATCTTGCACAGCGCGGCAGCGTCGATGGTGGAGCGGATCTTGGAAGTGACCGTTTCCACCGCCGACAGAATCGCCACCTTGGGCTCGGGCAGGCCGAGGATGTGGGCGAGCTCGATCGCGTTCTGGATGATGTCGACCTTATCCTCGAGCGAGGGCTCGATCATGATCGCCGCGTCGGTGATCATCAGCGGATGCGGGTAGGTCGGCACGTCGGCCAGGAAGACGTGGCTGATGCGCCGGCTGGTGCGCAGGTGGCGGATCACCTCGCTCATCATCTCGTCGGTGTGCAGCGAGCCCTTCATCAGCGCCTCGGCGCCGCCGTCGCGGCACAGGCCCACTGCGACCTCGGCCGAGGCGTGGCTGTGTTCGGTGTCGACGATCCGGAAGCCACGGATGTCGATCTCGTTTTCCTCGGCCACGGCGCGGATGCGCGCCTCGGGGCCGACGAGGATGGGATCGACCAGGCCCGCCTTGGCAGCCTGCACGGGGCCGAGCAGCGACTCGCGGTCGCAGGGGTGGGCCACGGCGATCGGGATCGGCGACAGGCCGGCCGACACCGACAGCAGGTGGCGGTAGCGCAGCTCGCGGTCGGAGACGGTGACCTCGGGCAGCACCACGCGCGTGCGCGAGATCTTCTCGGTCGGCGCCATCACCTCGGCGATACCGTCGATCACCTTGAGGCCGTCCTGGTTGACCGCCAGGCAGTCGAGGATGAGGTGGTGGTTGTGCTCGAACTTTTCCTTGCAGGTGACGGTGATCGTCAGCGTGTCGCCGATCGTGATCGGTCGCCAGAAGTTGAGCCCCTGCGACACGTACACGGTGCCCGGGCCGGGGAATTCGGTGCCCAGGATGGTCGAGATCAGCGTGCTGCCCCACATGCTGTGGCCGACGACCTCGCGGAACTGGCTCGAGCGCGCGTATTCGAGGTCGACGTGGGTGGGGTTGACGTCGCCCGACATGGCGGCGAACAGGTGAATGTCCTCAGGGCGCAGCGTGCGCGTCAGCTGAGCGAAATCGCCGACCTGGATCTCGTCGAAGGTGCGGTTCTGGATGGTCTGAGGTGCGACTACGGGTTTCATGGGATGCTCTTCTATGGATGCATTGCAACATGGCGATTTTAGACGCTGTCCGTGACCAACATAAGAAAAACAATAATCGAATTGTGCAATGCGTCAATCAGCGCCGCACTTGATCGCGTGCACTGTGGTTTTGACGCGCCCGCCATGCATTCGCTCACATATCGCAGTGCAGCGACGGTGGTAAACTCCGCGCGACGCTGCAGCTGTCGGACGCGCACGCCAAACAAACCAGACGCGCATGCCCGGCCCCGCTGTTTGATGCCATCCGAACCACTCTTGCACCGGAACATCCTCATGGAAGTCGTCGTTCTCGCTGCCGGCCAGGGCAAGCGCATGCGCTCGGTCCTGCCCAAGGTCCTGCAACCCATCGCCGGCAAGCCGATGCTCGCCCACGTGCTCGACGCCGCGCGCACCCTCGACGCACACCGCATCTGCGTGGTGTATGGCCACGGTGGCGAGGTGGTGCGCGAGCGCCTGGAGGCGCCCGACCTGGCCTGGGCGCGGCAGGCGCCGCAGCTCGGCACCGGCCACGCGGTGCAGCAGGCGCTGCCGCACCTCACCGACGGCGACATGGCGCTGGTGCTGTATGGCGACGTGCCGCTGATCGGCGTGCCGACCTTGCGCCGCCTGGTCGCCGCCGCCGGCAACGAGCGCCTGGCGCTGCTGACCGTGACGATGGACAACCCGACCGGCTACGGCCGCATCCTGCGCGACGCCGCCGGCGCGGTCACCCGCATCGTCGAAGAGAAGGACGCCACCGACGAAGAGCGCCGCGTGCAGGAAGTGAACACCGGCATCCTGGTCGCCCCGGTTGCCAAGCTGCGCGACTGGCTCGGCCGCATCGGCAACGACAACGCCCAGGGCGAGTACTACCTCACCGACATCATCGGCCTGGCCGTGGCCGACGGCGTCGAGGTCACCACCGTGCAGCCCGACGCCTTCGCCGAGACGCTGGGCGTCAACAACAAGCTGCAGTTGGCGGAACTCGAGCGCATCCACCAGGGCAACATCGCCCGCCGCCTGATGGAAGAGGGCGTCACCCTGATCGACCCGGCGCGCATCGACGTGCGCGGCAGCCTCAGCGTGGGCCGCGACGTCGAGATCGACGTCAATTGTGTCTTCGAAGGCGAGGTCGAACTCGGCGACGGTGTGCGCATCGGCGCCAACTGCGTCGTCCGCAACGCCCGCATCGGCGCCGGCACCCGGCTCGAGCCCTTCAGCCACGTCGACAGCACCACCATGGGCCAGGCCTGCGTGATCGGGCCTTACGCCCGCACCCGCCCCGGCACCGTGCTCGGCGCGGACGTGCATCTGGGCAACTTCGTCGAGGTCAAGAACAGCACCATCGCCGACCACTCCAAGGCCAACCACCTCGCCTACGTGGGCGACGCCGACGTGGGCAGCAAGGTCAACATCGGCGCCGGCACCATCACCTGCAACTACGACGGCGCCAACAAGCACCGCACGGTCATCGAGGACGAAGTCTTCATCGGCTCCGACACCCAGCTCGTCGCCCCGGTGCGCGTGGGCCGCGGCGCCACGCTCGGCGCAGGCACCACGCTGACCAAGGACGCGCCGCCCGACCAGCTCACCGTCACCCGCGTCAGGCAGATGAGCCTCGCGCACTGGAAGCGCCCGCTGAAGCAGCCGCGCTGAGCCGCGCCCACCGCAGGCCCCTGACAATCGAACAAGGAAGCCCTCGTCATGTGTGGCATCGTCACCGCAATCGCAACCAACAACGTCGTTCCGGTCCTGCTCGAAGGGCTGCGCAAGCTCGAGTACCGCGGCTACGACTCCGCCGGCCTCGCCGTGCTCTCGGGCGAGCTCACCCGCCTGCGCTCCTGTGGCCGCGTGGCCGAGCTCGCCAGCCTGGCCGACGCGCGCCAGCTCTCGGCCCACATCGGCATCGCGCACACGCGCTGGGCCACCCACGGCGTGCCCTCCGAGCGCAACGCTCACCCGCACATTTCCGGCGGCCTGGCGGTGGTGCATAACGGCATCATCGAGAACTTCGAGGCCATCCGCGCTGCGCTGCAGGGCAAGGGCTACGTCTTCGAGTCCGAGACCGACACCGAAGCCATCGCCCACCTGGTCCACGACAAGCTGAAAGGCACGCCCGACCTCTTCGAGGCAGTGCGCCAGGCCACCAACGAGCTGATCGGCGCCTACGCCATCGGCGTCGTCGCCGAGGCCGACCCCTTCCGCATCATCGTCGCCCGCCGTGGCTCGCCGCTGCTGCTGGGCGTGGGCGAGGACGGCATGTACGCCGCCTCCGACACCGCCGCGCTGCTGCAGGTCACGCGCAACATCGTCTATCTGGAAGACGGCGACCTCGCCGAGCTGCGCCGCGACAGCTACATCATCATTCGCCCCGACGGCACCCCGGTCGAGCGCGAGGTGCATCTCTCCAGCCTGTCGGCCGATGCGGTGGAGCTGGGCAAGTTCCGCCACTACATGCAGAAAGAAATCTTCGAGCAGCCGCAGGCGCTGGCGCAGACCCTGGAGCTGATCGCCGGCGGCGCAGGCATCACCCCGCAGCACTTCGGTGCGCGCGCAGCCGAGGTCTTCGATGGCGTGCGCCGCGTGCTGATCCTGGCCTGCGGCACCAGCTACCACGCCGGTCTGGTCGCGCGTTACTGGATCGAGGCGATTGCCAAGCTGCCGGTGACGGTCGAGATCGCCAGCGAATACCGCTACCGCGAATCCGTGCCCGACGCCGACACCCTGGTCGTGGTCATCTCACAGTCGGGCGAGACCGCCGACACCCTGGCCGCGCTCAAGCACGCCAAGGCGCTCGGCATGCAACGCACGCTGGCGATCTGCAACGTGCCCGAATCGGCCATCGTGCGCGAGACCGCGCTGCGCTTCATCACCCGCGCCGGCCCCGAGATCGGCGTCGCCTCCACCAAGGCCTTCACCACCCAGCTCGCCGCCTTCGCGCTGCTCACGCTCGCGCTCGCCAAGATCAACGGCCGGCTCTCCGCTGCCGACGAGGAGCGCCAACTGACCGCCCTGCGCCACCTGCCGGTCGCGGTGCAGAAGGTGCTCGAGCTCGAACCCGAGATCGAGCAGTGGGCGCAGCGCTTCGCCAGCAAGGAGCACGCGCTCTTCCTCGGCCGCGGCAGCCACTGGCCGATCGCCATGGAAGGCGCGCTCAAGCTCAAGGAAATCTCCTACATCCACGCCGAGGCCTACGCCGCCGGCGAGCTCAAGCATGGCCCGCTCGCCCTGGTGGACAAGGACATGCCGGTGATCGCCGTGTCCCCCGCCGACGAGCTGCTCGAAAAGCTGAAATCCAACCTGCAGGAAGTGCGCGCGCGCGGCGGCGAGCTCTACGTGTTCGCCGATGCGGGCAGCGAGATCCCCGAGTCGGAAGGCGTGCACATCCTGCACATGCCCGAGCACTACGGCATGCTGTCGCCGGTGCTGCACGTGATCCCGCTGCAGTTGCTGTCGTACCACGCGGCGCTGGTGAAGGGGACGGATGTGGATAAACCCCGCAACCTCGCCAAGTCGGTCACGGTGGAGTAAGAACACAGCGCTTGATGTCTGGTGTCACGTGATCCATATTAAAGGCATCATGTGATACCGGAGTGTCCGCCTTGCAACTCGTTACCCCTGAGCAGATTGGCGCCGTGATGGCGCTCGCGCCCGCGCCGCACTCGTTTGCCGAACTCGACGAGCAAGTCGCCGAGGGCTTGCCCAAGGCGGCGCTGAAGGCCGGCGTCGAGCGCCTGGGCCGCAACGCCGACGAGCGCCGCACGCTGCTTCACCGCGTCGTGCCCGAGGCGACCTTCAAGCGCCGCCGCGACCGCCTCAGCCCCGCCGAATCCGAAAAGACCGAGCGCCTCGCCCGCGTCTACGCCACCGCCCGCCATGTCTGGAACTCGGACGAAGACGCGCTCGCCTTCCTGCACGCGCCGCACGCGATGCTGGGCGGCCAGCCTCCGCTCGAGGTTGCGATGACCGAGCTGGGCGCGCGCCGGGTCGAGACCCTGCTGTGGAGGCTCTTCTACGGCATCGCCGCTTGATGCGTATCTACCGCATCGCCGACCAGCGTCACCCGATCTGGGACGGAACCGGCGCCGCGCTGCTTGGCGGGCGCTGGAACAGCCCGGGGCGTCCCGCCATCTATGGCTCGCTGAGTTCCGCCTGCGCGATGCTCGAGCTCCTCGCTCATGCGGGTATCGGCCGCATTCCGGACACGCAGCAGATCGTGATCGCCGAGGTTCCCGACGAGGAGGCGCTGATCGAGCGTCACGACCCGGTGAGCCTGCCGGACGGTTGGGATGCAGAAGACAGTGGCTCGGCGCGACGCTTTGGTGATGACTGGCTCAGGTCGCAGCGCAGTCTGGTGCTGGTCGTACCGTCGGTAGTCGCACGGCTGGAATTCAATGCTGTCGTGAACCCGGCGCACCCGGATTTTCCCAGGGTGAGGGTCAGTGCGCCGGAGTCGGTGATCTGGGATCGGCGGTTGTTCAGGTGAGTCGCTGTGCGGAAGCCCCTGCAAGGGTGAAAGCCTGATTGCATTTGTCAAAAAATCGTCGTCGTCGCCCGCCGTCATTGCCAATGGAATTGCCCATGGATGTGTTGTCTGCTCTGGATCCCGCAAATCCTTACGAGCGGAGTCTTGCCAGACTTCGTGACGCAGGGATTGAGATCGATCAGGCGATGTCTTTGCTGGTCGAGGACTACCTCGATGGCAAGCCGAGGCTCGTCGGCAAGAGGAAGCTGACCCGGGCTGATCGTGACGCTGCCTTCTGGTCCAGCGCCGTGATCCTATCGCTCCCGGTTGAGTGCTGGCGCGAAGAGTCGTGGCTACTGGCCCTCTCTCGCTACTTTCAGCAGGAGCGCGTCGCGAATCTGCCGTTGATGAAGAAGATTGCGGAGGCGGCACCTGAGTCGATCGTGCGTGCGGTGAGGTACTCGGGCCTCGTACTCCAGCAGTCCTCGCCACGCCGAACCGAACTCGACGCACTCGCGACCGTTTCCGAAGAGATCGCCCCTGCTTGATTCTCCCCGCCCCACTTGAGAACTCATCGAACACCTGAAAGGAAACACGTAGTGCTGCTCTACGACATTGAAGCCCCTCCCACGGTCCTAGCCGACATCATCGACGGCGTGGGCGTGCTCACCCTCAACCGCCCGGCGGTGCTCAATGCGCTCGACCTCGCCACCGTGCGCACGCTCATGCGTCAGCTCACCGCGTGGGCACGCGACCCGGCGATCCGCGCAGTGCTGCTGCGCGGCAGCGGCGAGCGCGCGTTCTGCGCCGGCGGCGACGTGCGCTCGCTGTACCGGTTGCAGCGCCAGGGTTCGCCCGATCTCGGGCGCTTCTTCGACGAGGAATACGCGCTCGACTGCCTGATCCACCGCTACCCCAAGCCCACCATCGCGCTGATGGACGGCGTGGTGATGGGCGGCGGCATGGGGCTGGCGCAGGGCTGCACCCATCGCCTGGTCACCGAGCGCACGCGCATGGCGATGCCGGAGACGGCGATCGGCATCTTTCCGGATGTGGGCGGCAGCTACTTCCTGTCCCGCCTGCCGCCGGCGCTGGGTGCGTACATAGGCGTGGTGGGCGACACCCTCAGCGGTGTCGACGCGGTGGCTCGGGAGGAAGTGGCGGCATTCTTCGGCTGAACTCGACACTACAGGCCGCCGCCCGGCATGCGTTCGCAGGTTTGGCCGATCTCAGCTGCGCGCATCGGCGTGATCCGTCGAGCGTGGTCCATCACCCTGAGCCGGCCTGCGATCGGGTAAGTCTTCCGGACGATCGATGTCCGTCAGCACACCGGGGTCGTCGACCGGGCAGGGCACGAGCCGTGCGTGCTGCGCGGCGACGATGTCCCGGCCGCCGCGGTCGCCGGTGAGTGCGCACAACGCGTCCCGCCAGCGCGGGGCGAAGCCGACCGGGTGTCCGCGCCGGCCTTGATATTGCGGTGCTGCGAGGCTGGCACCGGCACGCAGCGCAGCGGCGACCGCCCGGTGGCTGGTCGGCTCGATGAAGGGCATGTCGGCCAGCGCCACGAGCCAGCCCGCCGCATCGGCCGTGGCGCGCACGCCGGCCGCCAGGCTGTGGCCCATGCCGCCCTCGGCCGCGGGGCACGCAAGGGTTTCGCAGTCGATGTCCGCAAGCAGGCGGGCCAGAGGGTGATCGTCGGATCGCAGCACCACGACCACCCGATCGCAGGCCTGGCGCAGCCGCGTCGCTGCGGCCAGCGCCATCGGCTGACCGTCGGCAAGGCGGTGCATCAGCTTGTCGCTGCCGAAGCGGCGCCCCGCACCGGCGGCGAGCAGGATGCCGACGATCTCGGCGCTCATGCCCGGACCCGGGGCAGCGCCGCAGCCGCAGCGGTCGCTGGGCGCGTGGCGACGCCGTTGCGAACCGCAGTCATCTCGGCCAGGATCGCGAGCGCGATTTCGGGGGGTGTGCGGCTGCCGATCGGCAGGCCGACCGGGCCGTGCAGGCGCTCGACCTGTGCCGGCGTGAGGTCGAAATACTGCAGCAGGCGTTCGCGCCGGTGCTGGCTGTTCACGGTCGAGCCGAGCGCACCCACGTAGAAGGCAGGCGACTTCAGCGCCTCGAGCAGCACCATGTCGTCGAGCTTGGGGTCGTGGGTGAGCGCGACCACCGCGCTGTGCGGGTCCAGCTGCAGCGCCAGCAACGCGTCGTCGGGCATGCCGGCGACGATCGTGGAGCCGGGCACGTTCCACTCGGCGGCGTACTCCGCGCGCGGATCGCAGACGAAGACCTGGTAGTCCAGCGCCTGCGCCATCTGCGCAAGGTAGCCGGAGATCTGGCCGGCGCCGACGATCAGCAGGCGCCAGGCCGGACCATGAGGCGTGCTCAAGGTGCGTCCGTCCCAGTGCACGCGATCGCCCGCCGTGCCGGGCGCGATCCGGTTGCCCGGCTCGCCGATCACGACGCTGCGCCGAACGAGCTCGCCGCGGGCGACACGTTCTGCCAGTGTCTGCAGTGCGGCGAGGTCGGGCTGCGACTCGATCACCAACTCCATCCGCCCGCCGCAGGGCAGGCCGTAGCGGCGCGCCTCGTCCTGGGTGAGGCCGTAGGTGTGCGTGACGGGCAGGTGCTGCGCTCCCGGTGCTCCCGCAGCACTCGACAGAAATTCGCCGCCCAGCACGCGCTCGATCAGGTCGGCCTCGAGGCAGCCGCCGGACACCGAGCCCTGCACCACGCCATCCTCGCGCAGCGCCATCCAGGCGCCTGGCGGACGCGGCGCCGAACCCCAGGTGCGCGCCACCGTCACCAGGGCGAAGCGCTGCCCCGCTGCCGTCCAGCGGCACACCGCGTCGAGCACTTGTCGGTCGGTGCTGTGCATGTCCGCCTCTCCCGGTCAGGCGAGCTGGTCGCGGATCGGCAGGCTGCGGATGCGCTTGCCGGTGGCGGCGAAGATCGCGTTGGTCAGTGCCGGCGCCACCGGCGGCAGGCCGGGCTCGCCGACCCCGCCCAGTGGTGCGTCGAAGCCGGTCGGTATGACCAGATGGGTGTGGATATGCTTGGGTGCGGCATCGATGCGCGTCACCGGGTAGTCGTGAAAATTGCCCTGCACCACCCGCCCGGCCTTGAAGCTGATCTCGCCCACCGTCGCCAGGCTGACACCCTGGATCACTGCGCCTTCGAGCTGGGCGCGCACGCGGTCGGGGTTGATCACCGCGCCGCAGTCGAGGGCGATGTCCACGCGCGGAATCGTCAGCTTGCCGTCTGCACTGACCGCCACCTCGACCACCACCGCCGCATAGCTCACGAAGCTGCGATGTGCGGCGATGCCCAGCCCGTGACCCGACGGCAGGCTGCGGCCCCAGCCGGCTTCCCGCGCCACGCGCTCGATGACGCCGCGCAGGCGGGCCGTGTCGAAGGCGTAGCGTTTCGGGTCCTCGCCATACAGCCACTGGTCGGACACCGCAGCGGGATCGATCACGCGGTCGGGGCCGAGCAGTTCGAGCAGGTAGTCCTTCGGGTCGCGCCCGGCGGCGGCGGCCAGCTCGGCGGCGAAGCTCTGGATGGCGAAGGCGTGCGGGATGTTGGACACCGAGCGGAACCAGCCGATGCGCGTATGCGCCTGCGCCGGGGGGTTCTCGACGCGCACGTTGGGGATCGCGAACGGCATGTCGACCGCGCCCATCGCCAGCTCGAAGGCGCCCGATTGTTCCGCGTTGGGCATGAAGATCGACTGGATGGTGGGCGCCACCGTGCGGTGCAGCCAGGCCTGTGCTTTGCCCTCGGCGTCCAGCCCCGCCTCGAGGCGTGCGACCGAGACCGTGTGCAGGTAGCCGTTGTGCAGATCGTCCTCGCGGGTGAAGGTGAGCTTGACCGGCCGCCCGTCCATCGCGCGCGACAGGATCGCCGCCTCGCTGGCGAAGTCGGGCTTGGACTTGCGCCCGAAGCCGCCGCCGAGCAGCAAGGTGTGCACCACGACCCGGTCGAGCGCCAGGCTGAAGCGCTTCGAGAGGTCGGTGCGGATCGCCTCCGGGTTCTGCACGCTGCACCACAGCTCGCACAGGTCCTGGGTGGCGCGCGCAGTCGCGGTCGGCGGCTCCATCGGCGCCTGGGCGAGATGCGGCATGTAGTAGGTGGCTTCGACACGGCGGGCGGCGCCGGCGAGTGCGGCATCCACGTCGCCATTGCTGCGCACCACCTTGCCCGGCTGACGCGATGCGGCTTCCAGCGCCTCGCGGTAGTGCGCCGAGTCGTAGCGGGCGTTGGGGCCGTCGTCCCATTCGATCTCGAGCAGCGAGCGGCCCTTGATCGCCGCAAAAGTGTTCTCCGCGATCACCGCGATGCCGCCGAGCGGCTGGAAGGCCGAGGGGATCGGCGTCTCCTCGATCGGCACCACCTTCAGCACGCCCGGCACCTGCAGCGCGCGCGCCGCATCGTAACGTTTCACCTTGCCGCCATAGACCGGCGGGCGCGCGATCACCGCGTAGGCCATGCCCTCGAGACGGGCATCGATGCCATACACGGCCTTGCCGGTGGTGATGTCGACGTTGTCGACGAGCGCGACGCCGTCGCGGCCGATGTAGCGGAAATCTTCCGGGTTCTTGAACACCAGCGCATCGGCCACAGGCACCGGGCGCAGAGCGGCGTCGCGGGCGAGCGCCCCGAAACCGATGCGCCGCCCGCTGGCCGCATGAACCACCTCGTGCCGTGCCGCGCGCACCTCGGCGACCGGCACCTGCCAGCGCGCCGCCGCTTCTGCCTCCAGCATCTGCCGGGCGGCCGCGCCGATGCGGCGCAGGGCCTGGAAGTGGTGGCGCATGCTGCGCGAGCCGTCGGTGTTCTGGTTGCCGAAGCGCGCTTCGTCGCCCGGTGCCTGCAGCACCTTCACGCGTGCGAGTTCGGCTTCCAGTTCGTCGGCCACGACCATCGCCCAGCTGGTGCGCACGCCTTGTCCCATCTCGGCGCGATTGCAGAGCAGGCTCACGGTGCCGTCGTCGGTGATGGTGAGGAAGATGCGCGGGTCGTCCTTCAGGCCGCCGCTCATGGCCTCGGCGCCGTATTTCGTTGCCTCGGCGCGCGCCGGGCGCAGGCCGGTGGCGAGCACGAAGGTGCCCGCCGCAATCCCGCGCAGGAAGCCGCGGCGGCTCAGGCTCAGGTTGGCGACCTCGCTCATGGCCGCGTTCGCGATCCGGGCGTTCATGCCTGGGCTCCTTGCGCTGCGCGCTTGATCGCGGCGCGAATGCGCGGATAGGTGCCGCAGCGGCACAGGTTGCCGCTCATCGCAGCGTCGATCTCGGCATCGGTCGGATTGGGTGTCGCTGCGAGCAAGGCCGCCGCCTGCATGATCTGTCCACTCTGGCAGTAGCCGCACTGCGCCACGTTCAGCTCGCGCCAGGCCGCCTGTACCGGATGCATGCCATCGGGCGACAGACCTTCGATGGTCGTGATCGCGCGCCCTTCGAGTTCGCTCACCGACAGCAGGCAGGCCCGCGCAGGCTGACCGTCGACCAGCACGGTACAGGTGCCGCACAGCCCGAGTCCGCAGCCGTATTTCGTGCCGGTGAGCCCGACGAGGTCGCGCAAGAACCACAGCAGGGGCATCTCGGGATCGACATCGGTGCGATGGGTGCTGCCATTGACGCTGAATGTAGTCATGACTCCTCCTTCGTTTCGTCCTGCGGGTTGTCGTCGTTTGCCGCGCTCGCGCCGCCGGCACGCAGCGCGCGCTAGGACGCGGCACGCCAGGGCAGTGGCGGCGGCATCAGGCGGGGGGCCTGCCCGTCGCCCACCGCGCCGAAGCGAGCGGTGCCGGGCTCGCCTTGTTCCCCTTGTTCCCACTCAGCCTGCGCCCGGGCGATCGTCGCCTTGCTCCAGCCGACGAAGTTCCACCACATCAGCACCGGTTCCGCGCAGGGTTCGCCGCCGAGCACGAGCAGCCGCGTGCCCGCGCCCAGGGTGAGCAGCAGTTCGTGCCGTCCGCACCCGAGGTAGGCGAACTCGTCGGCGCGCACAGTTTCGCCCTCGATCCCGGCCTCGCCCACCAGCGGCAGCAGCCCGTACTCGAAGCCCGGGTTCAGCGGCAGGCGCAGCGTGGTGGTCTCGTCGCTGGCGATGTCGAGGCCGAGGAGCGGCGAATACAGCCGCGTTGGCGCTGTGCGGCCCTCGTGGGTGCCGGCCAGCAGGGTCAGGCGGGCGCCCTTGTCCTGCCAGCAGGGCAGGTCGGGGTAATGGGCGAAATCGGGCGCGCAGGTTTCTGCCTCGGGGGGCAGGGCGATCCAGAGCTGCGCGGCGTGCAGGTGCTCTCCATCGCGTACCGAGTCCTCGGTGTGGACGATGCCCCGTCCGGCCGTCATCAGATTGACCTGTCCGGGCCGAATGAGCTGCGCGTTGCCCAGGCTGTCCCGGTGCAGCACCTCGCCCGCGATCAGCCAGGTGAAGGTCTGCAGGCCGATGTGCGGATGGGCGCCGACGTGCATGCCCTTGCCGGGCGCAAAGTCCACCGGACCGGCGTGATCGAGAAAGCACCACGCCCCCACCATGCGCTGCTGACGGTTGGGCAGGAAGCGGCGCACGAGCAGGCCTTCGCCGAGGTCGGCGCTGCGGGCTTCGATTCGAGTGATCGGGTTCATCGACGGCTCAGGCCTTTCATTTGCTCTTCCCTCACTGACTGGGCTCGACCCTTCTGGAAAGTCTTCCGTAAGGACCGGCAGTTCGAGTTCGCCGGATTGAGAGGCTGCCGTTCGCCGTCGCCTGACGGCCGAACGGCAGGTGAAGAAGCGCCGCGATGTCCCCTCGCCGGCCGGTTAGGGCCTCATTCTTCTGCAGCGCCGATGAGCAGGTAGTTCGGCTCGCTGCGCACGAAGCCGGCGTCGTCGACCAGCATGTCGAGCGCCACCGAGGCGAGGTCGTCGGCGACGGGGTCGACGCGCACGTTCTTCGGCTGGACGATGAGCTTGGTGTAGCTCTCGCAGGCGCCGCAGGATTCGGCGTGCGCGATGCCGTCGTCGCCGTCGATCTCGTGCAGGGTGATCTTGTCGCGGTCGCCGCAGGTGACGCAGGTGGCGTGCGGCACGTGCCATTCGGTGTTGCACAGGCTGCAATGCACGTAGCGCCGGCCGGCGGTCGGCCCCTCGCTGCGGATCACGCTCACCACCGGGTGGCTGCCGCACACCGGGCAGGCGCTGTGTGCTTCCATCGGCGGCAGGGCAGAGGCGTCGAGCTTGCTGGCGACCGCGGTGAACACGACCTGCATCGCGGCGGCGATGTAGGGCAGGCGCGCCATGTCGGCGCCTTCGGGTTCGCCGTTGAGCAGCTTCTCCGCCAGCTTGTCGAGTTCTTCCGCGCTGGTGACGAGGAGCGCGTCCAAGGTGTCGCGGGCGCCGACGGGCGCATCTTCGAGCAGATCGCCGACGATGTTGCGCAGGATGTCGTGCCAGACCACCGGGCGCTGGAAGGTCGCGACGCTGAGCGGCGGCATGCGGTGCTCGCGCGCACGCTCGAGGGTTTCCGCTGCAGGCGCTGCGAGTTCTTCACCGGCTGCCTCCAGGGCCTTGTGCTGGGCGTGCGTGAGACGGCCGAGGAAGCCGAGCCATTCTCCGAGGCCGTGGTGCAGCGCGAGCGCCTCGAAGCGCTCGGCGCGCGCCAGGAAGATGGTGTCCGGGGTGGGCAGGATGATCGCGGTGGGCTCGCCGGTGGCTTTTTGGGGGGTGATTGCGGTGTTCATGGTCGCTCGTGGATGAAAAACGGCCTCAATGATCGGTGCAGTGTTCTACCGAAGGCAAGCGAAAAGGGCGCGCCGTGCGGGCGGCGGCGCAGGTAGGTCGCGGCGCGCTTTTCGCCACGCTGGCGGACAAGGCGCCCGCCGCGCGGGCTCAGGGGGCCAGCCGCTGCCGCGTCCAGCTGCCGTCGGGCTGCAGGCGGTAGGCGATGCGGTCGTGCAGGCGCGAGGAACGGCCCTGCCAGAACTCCCAGTAGTCCGGCACCAGGCGGTAGCCGCCCCAGTGCGGCGGCCGGGGTGGGTTGAGGCCGAACTTGAGGCCGTATTCCGCGGCGCGCGACACGATCAGCGTGCGCCCGGCGATGGCCTCGCTCTGTGGCGAGGCCCAGGCGCCGATGCGGTGCGCGAGCGGGCGGCTGGCGAAGTATGCGTCGGACTCGGCCGCGGACACCTTCTCCACGCGGCCCTCGATGCGCACCACGCGCTCCATCTCCACCCAGTGAAACTGCAGCGCGGCAAAGGGCCGGGCCTCGAGCTCGCGACCCTTGCGGCTGTGGTAGTTCGAGTACCAGACAATGCCGCGCGCGTCGTAGCCCTTGATCAGCACCGGGCGGGTCGAGGGGCGGCCGTCCTCGCCCACCGTGGCCACGGTCATCGCGTTGGGCTCGGGCAGGCCGCGCTCGAGCGCCTGCGCGAGCCAGTCGCCGAACTGCTGCATCGGCTCGCTGGCCGATTCGTGCTCTTCGAGCGTGCCTTGCTCGTAACTCTTGCGTAGGTCCGACAGCGGGGTGTGCTTGCTCATGATGACTTCCAGAAGCGTCTCGATCCGGGGGCGCGGTGCGGCCCTTGCCGTGGGCAAGCGTAGCATGTGGCGCTGCGGGAAATGGCGGTGGAGTGCAGTGACTGCGGTATCTTCAGGTGTGCGCTAGCTTCTCGAGAAGTTTTTTGTTTGTGGGAATCTCTTTCGGTGTCTCCTCCGCTCGTCATCCTGATCCTGTCCCTGCTGCTCGGCCTGCAGCCGATCACTACCGACCTCTATCTGCCTGCGCTGCCGGCCCTCACCACCTTCTTCGACGCCGCGCCGGCGCAGGCGCAGCTGTCGCTGACCGCGCTGCTGCTGGCCTTCGGCATTTCGCAGCTCGTCTGGGGGCCGCTCTCGGATCGCATCGGGCGGCGTCGGGTGCTGCTCGTCGGCATGGGTGGCTACACGCTTGCGGCGATCGGCTGCGTGCTGGCCTCGTCGATCGAGCTGCTGGTGCTCTGGCGCGTGCTGCAGGGCGCGTTCATGGGCGCGGGCACGGTGTGCGCGCGAGCGATCGTGCGCGACCTGTTCACGCCGCAGGAGGGTGCGCGCGCAATGAGCAAGGGACTCTCGGGCCTGGGCGTGGCGGCCTGCCTGAGCCCGTGGCTGGGCGGCCTGCTGATGGAGTGGTTCGGCTGGCGGGCCACGCTGGTGGCGCTCGCGGTGGCGGGGGCTGTCACGTTCTTCGTCGTCCTGCGCCATTTCGAGGAGACGCTGCACGAACGCGACCCCTCCGCGCTGCGTCCGGCGAAGCTCTTCGGCGCCGCGCGCGAGATCCTCGCCAACGCGAGCTTCTGGGCTTATGCGGGCCTGAGCACGGCTTCCTTCGGCGGGCTCTTCTGCATCCTGTCGGCGTCGTCCTTCATCTTCATCGACCTGCTCGGCGCCTCGCCCAGCTTCTACGGCGCGCTGCTGCTCATGCTGTCGGGCTTCTACATCGGCGGCACGGTGCTGTGCCGCCGCATGCTGCTGCGCTTCGGCGTGCAGCGTACGGTGGCCATCGGCGGTGTGCTGTCGCTGTGCGGCGGCGGGACGATGCTGGCGCTGGCGCTCTCGGGGGTGCAGGGCGTGTGGGCGATCATGGTGCCCGCCTTCGTCTTCATGCTCGGCCACGGGGTGCATCAGCCGTGCGGGCAGAGCGGCGCGGTCGCGCCCTTCCCGAAGCGCGCCGGGGTGGCCTCGGCGCTGAGCGGGGCGCTGATGATGGTGGTGGCCTTCGGCGCAGCGCGCGCGGTGGTGGCCAGCATGGACGGCACCGCGCTGCCGATGGTCGCCGGGGTGGCGCTGTCCGGCGCGCTGGTGGCCTTCATTGCCTGGGTGCCGGTGCAGCGCGTGCGGCTGGGGGCTGAAGGCTAGGGCGCTTGCGACGGCTGTGCTTCGTCGGCTCGTCGGCATCCTCGGGATGGTTATCCCTTGGACATCACGATCATCACCGCCACCATGACGCCGCCGCCCAGCGCTACCAGGCTGAAGCGGCCGGCTTCCTGCTCGGCGCGCGGCAGCAGGTGGGTGGCCCCGACATAGACCAGCGCACCGGCCGAGAGCGCGAGCAGCGCGCCCAGGGTGTGGGCGTCGAGTGTGCTGACGATGGGGTAGGAGACGAGCATGCCGAGCGGCGTGGTTCCCGCCGCGGCGATACCCGCCAGCAGCAGCGCCTTGCGCTCGCCGAAGCCCGCGCGCACCAGCAGCAGGTAGGTGACGATGCCTTCTGGAAATTCGTGCAGCACCATGCCCAGCGTCGCCAGCGAGCCGGTAAGGATGCTGACGTTGAAAGCGATCGAGTACACGAAGCCGTCGATGAACGAATGAAAGCCGATGCCCAGCAGGGGGATCAGGCCGATCACGTAGTCCTTGCGCTCGGGGTCGCATTCGCACACGAAGGCGGTCACGAAGCGGTTGAACAGGTGCAGGCTCAGGAAGCCGCCGAGCAGCCACGCCGGCGCCTGCGCGTTCATCGACAGTGCCTTGGGGATGATGTGCAGGAAGGAGGCCGAGATCAGCACGCCAGCGGCGAAGCACATGAAGTAGCTGGTGTTGCGCTGCCCCCAGGCCGCGTGGCGCCTGATCGTGTGGATGCCCAGCGCGGTCACCGCCGCGGCGAGCAGGCTGGTGATGAAGGGGGGCCAGAAGTGGCTGTCCATGGAGGGCTGTCCCTTGCGCTCAGACTTGCGCGTCGCCTTTCGCTGCGGCGACCACGAGGAAGGCGCCCCTCCCGCGTCCGGTCTGCAGGGCCTCGATCTGCGTGATCTCGGCAAGCGGCCGGCTCAGCGTCTGACCCCAGCCCTCGATACGGAAGCCCGCGGCGCGCAACAGGTCCTCGACCTCGGCGGCCGAGTAGAAGCTGGCGTCGCGGTAGAACACGCTCTCGTGCTGGTGTGCCAGGTAGTCCTGGCCGATGGGGCTGTCGCGGTCGACGAAGCCGATCACGATGCGTCCGCCGCAGGCGAGCACCCGATGTGCTTCGGCGAGCATCTTCGCCGGCGCGTCGACGAAGCAGAGCGTGGTCACGATCAGCACGTGATCGAAGCTCGCCGCGCAGAAGGGCAGGGCCTCGGCGCAGGCGGCCACCACCTCGATGCCGCGCGCCCGGGCGCGCGCGAGCATCGCCATCGACGGGTCGATACCGGTCGCCACGCCGAGCGGCGCGGCAAAGCGCGCGCTGCCCACGCCGACCTCCAGCCCGCGACCCTCGATCGGGACGAAGGCGCGCAGCGCGAGCAGCTCGGACTGGTAGGCCGCCGGGCGGCGCTCGAACCAGTCTTCGTAGCGCTCGCCGTGGGTGTCGAAGGGTTCGGTCCGGGGCATGGTCTGGGTTCTCCTGTGAATTCTGTTCTTGCGTGAAATGCACCGCGAGAGGACGGTCTCGGCGTCGGGCATGAAGATGCATGCCTTGCAAAGGAGGCTCCTTGCCCTGCGTGCGGGACCTCGCGCGCTACGGCGCCTTGCCCAGCTCGCTGGCCAGAAAGTCGATCAGCACCCGTACCCGGTGCGGCAGGTAGCGGTTGCTCGGCAGCACGGCATGGATGCCGAGCGGCGGGGCCTCGAAGGCTTCGAGTATGGGCACGACGGCGCCGCTCGTCAGGTAGTCGTTCACGATGAAGTCCGGCTGCACGGTGATGCCCAGCCCCTGCGCCGCAGCCTCGGTGAGGGCGTCGCCGTTGTTCGCCTGCAGGCGGAACGACACATGTACGTGCTCCATCTTGCCATCGATCAGGAAGGCGATCGGGCGGTTGCTGGATTTGGCCGAATAGCCGAGGCAGGCGTGCGCGCCGAGCTCGGAGGGATGCGCCGGGCGGCCGTGGCGGGCGAGGTAGTCGGGCGAGGCGACGGCGATCAGGCGGCTCTCGCCGAGCTTGCGTGCGACGTCGCCGGGCTCGAGCCGCGGCGTGATGCGGATCGACAGGTCCATGCCTTCGTCGACGAGCTTGATGTGGCGGTCGGTGAAGTCCAGGGTCAGGCTGATCTCGGGGTAGGTCTTCTGGAACGTGGGGAGCAGCGGGGCGATGCGCCTGAGGCCGTAGCTCAGCGGCAGGCCGATGCGCAGGTTGCCGCGCGGCGTCACGCGCGTCTCCATGACGTCGGCTTCGGCGCTCTCGACCAGGTCGAGGATGCTGCGGCACTTGTCCAGATAGTTGGTGCCGGCGCTGGTCAGGGTGAGGCGGCGGGTGGTGCGCACCATGAGCTTCACGCCGAGGTGTTCTTCCAGCGCCGCGATCTGGCGGGTGACCACCGAGCGCGCGACGCCGAGCTGGTTGGCGACTGCCGCAAAGCTGCCCAGGTCGGCCACCCGCACGAACAGGTTCATCGCATCGAGTCGGTTCATTGTTGCAGTAAAAGCAATTTTGATGTGCGGATTGTCGCCTATTTAGTTCCATCTGCGCCGTCTACAGTGGACTCATCGCCGGTGCGCGGACTGCGCCCTGCACCGACCCGCTACAGGACGTCCTTATGAGCACCCCGCAATGAGCGCCCACTACACCGCCACCGCCAAGGCTCTGCACTGGTGCATCGCCGTGCTGATCTTCGGCATGCTCGGGCTGGGCTTTTACATGACCGGGCTGGATCTCTCGCCGACCAAGCTGCAGCTGTACTCGTGGCACAAGTGGGCGGGCGTCACCGTGTTCGTGCTCGGGTTGCTGCGTCTGGTCTGGCGTCTTGGTCATCCGCCGCCGGCCTTGCCGCAGCACATGGGCGCGCTCGAGCGTTTCGCCGCACGCGCCGGACATCTGACGCTGTACGTGCTGATGTTCGCGATTCCGCTCAGCGGCTGGCTGATGAGCTCGGCCAAGGGCGTTCAGACGGTGTGGTTCGGCGTGCTGCCGCTGCCGGATCTGCTCGCCCGCGACAAGGCGCTCGGCGATCTGCTGCAGACGGTGCACCTGAGCCTGAACTTCTTGCTCATGGCCGTGCTCGCGGCGCACGTCGGCGCCGCCCTCAAGCACCACTTCATCGACCGCGACGACGTGCTCACGCGCATGCTGCGGCGCCGCCCCGACTGAATCACCCACCGCACACCAGAGGACCCGACACCATGAAACGCTCAGCGCTCGCCTTGCTCTCGACCCTCGCCTTCGCCAGCTCGGCCGCTCAGGCGGTGGAGTACAACCACGTCCTGGCCGAGCAGAGCCAGATCGCCTTCGGCTACCAGCAGATGGGGGTGTCGATGGAGGGCGGCTTCAAGCGCTTCTCCAGCCAGCTGCGCTTCGACCCGGCCGCACCCGATGCGGCACGCGCCATGATCGAGGTGGATCTGGCCAGCGTGGACACCGGCAGCGCCGAGGGCGACGAGGAGCTCGCGCGCAAGACCTGGTTCAACACGCCGGACTTTCCCTCCGCCCGCTTCGAGTCGACGCGCGTGAACGCGCTCGGCGGCAACCAGTACGAGGTCGCCGGCACGCTCACCATCAAGGGCACGACCCGCGACGTCGTCGTGCCCGCCACGTTCACGGTCGCAGGCGATGCGGGCGTGTTCGAGGGCAGCCTGAACATCCAGCGTGGCGACTTCTCGATCGGCGAGGGCGCCTGGAAGGCCTTCGACATCGTCGCCAACGACGTCGTGATCCGATTCCGCATCACCGCCGTGGCGAAGTAAGCCGCCGGCCCATCCACCAAGCACGAGCCTTGCTCACCACCCCGACCCACAGAGGACAAACCATGAACCGTCTCGTCAAGCTCAACGCCGCCCTCATCGTCTCTGCCGCTGCGGCCTCGTCCGCGTTTGCCGCGCCCGAGACCTACGCCATCGACCCCACCCACACCTTCCCGAGCTTCTCGTACAGCCACTTCGGCATGTCGACCCAGATCTCGAAGTTCGACAAGACCACCGGCACCGTCACGCTGGACAAGGCGGCGAAGACCGGCGCGGTCGACATCACCATCGACATGACTTCGGTGAGTACCGGTTACGGCACCTTCGACGAGCACATCCAGGGCGAGGACTTCCTCGACACCGCCAGGTACCCGACCGCGACCTTCAAGTCGACCAAGGTGGCTTTCGAAGGCGATGCGCCGGTGACGATCGACGGCGAGCTCACCATCAAGGGGGTGACCAGGCCGGTGACGCTGCAGGTGAACCACTTCGCGACCATGCCGCACCCGATGCTGCAGAAGGACGCGATCGGTGCCAACGCGAGCACGGTCATCAAGCGCAGCGAGTTCAACGCCGGCAAGTACGCGCCCAACGTGGGCGACGAGGTGACGATCACCGTGTCGCTCGAAGCGATCCGGAACTGAAAACGAAAAACCCCGCCGGGCCCGCGTTGAAATCACGCGGCCCGGCGGGGTTTTGTTCGTCTGCAGCTTACATCAACGCGTCGGACACACCCAGCAGGTGGATCGCGACCATGGTGATGATGCCGGTCATGACCAGGTAGTAGATCGTCGGGATGATGGTCATGCGCAGCGTCTCGCCTTCGCGGCCGAGCAGGCCCACCGTCGCCGAGGCGGCGACCACGTTGTGGATCGCGATCATGTTGCCGGCGGCGGCGCCGACCGCCTGCGAGGCCACCAGCATCGCACCGGAGACGTTGATCAGCTGCGCGGTGTCGAACTGGAACTGGGCCAGCATCAGGTTGGACACGGTGTTCGAGCCGGCGATGAACGCGCCGAGCGCGCCGACCCACGAGGAGAAGAAGGGGTAGATGTCGCCCACGCTCGTCGCCACCAGCTGCGCCATGGCGCGCGGCATCGAGGGCAGATCACCCATGTTGACGCCCGAGTTGATGAGGATCCGCACCATCGGGATGGTGAAGATGAGCACGAAGCCGGCGCCGAGCAGGGTGCGCGACGACTCGCCGACGGCCGCGGTCAGCTCGGAGAACTTCATGCGGTGCAGCAGGAAGGTGGCGAGCACGACCAGGACCATGATGCCGCCCGGCAGGTACAGGAACTGGATGCTGCCGGAGACGCCGGTCTCGCCCAGCAGGTTGGTCCAGCCGAGCACAAGGTTGTTGCTGAAGAAGGCCTTCACGTCGGCATTGACGCGCGACAGGACCAGCAGGCCGGCCAGCAGCACGTAGGGCAGCCAGGCCATCGTGATCGACATCGGCGGGCGTGCGGTGAGGCTGTCGAGCTTGATCTGGATGTTGCCCATCCAGTTCGCTGGCCAGTCCTTGGCGTCGGCGAAGTCCCAGTTCTGCCTGGGCACCAGGAAGCCTGCCTTGGCCGCCGGCACCACCAGCAGCAGGCCAACCAGTGCGCCGATCATCGACGGGAACTCGGGCCCGAGGAAGACCCCCGCAGCGGCGTAGGGCACCACGAAGGCGATGCCTGCGAAGATGGCGAAGGGTGCGATCGCCAGGCCTTCGGCCCAGGATTTGTTCTTGCCGAAGAAGCGGGTGAGCATCGCGCACATGAACAGCGGCATGAGGATGCCGACGGTGGCGTGCGTGAGCGCGACTTCGGAGGTGATGAGGCGGAAGAAGACCTCCCAGTTCGAGCCGTTTTCGACGAGCTGGGTGGTGATGCCCGCCTTGTCCAGGCCACCGGCGACACCGACCACGATCGGCGTGCCGACGGCGCCGAACGACACCGGGGTGGACTGGATCATCATGCCCATGACCACCGCGGCGAGCGCCGGGTAGCCGAGCGCGACCAGCAGCGGCGCCGCCACTGCGGCGGGCGTTCCGAAACCCGACGCCCCCTCGATGAAGCAGCCGAAGAGCCAGGCCACGATGATCGTCTGGACGCGGCGGTCGGTGCTGATGCCCGAGAACCCGCCGCGGATGGCGGTGATCGCGCCCGAGTGCTTCAGGGTGTTGAGCAGCAGGATGGCGCCGAAGATGATCCACAGGATGGCGCCGGTGAGGATCAGGCCCTGGAGGGTGGAGGCGAGGACCCGGTTGAAGGTCATCTCCCACGCCGTCAGTCCGATCACGGCAGCGCTGACATACACCGCCGGCATCGCGCGCCGGGCAGGCCAGTTGAAGCCGACGAGCAGGATTGCCGCCAGGATCAATGGCACGAAGGCAAGCAGGGACAACAAGGTCTGGTTCACGATATGTCTCCTCTGGACGGCGCATCCGATCGGGCCGATCGGGTCGCCGCGTTTGTGGTTTTGTCGTCTCGTGGATGGACGACTTTGTAAAGGTGCAGCGGCGCGCCCCGGAGGGGGACGCGGGTTTCAGCGAGGGGCTACGCAGGCTCGGTGATTGCGCATCTCAGGACGATGCGCCCGGGGTGCTCTTGTCGGCGTCGATGTCGCCGTGGATGTCGTTCTCGACGATGACCACATGCAGATGCGCGGGGCCGTGCGCGCCGAGGACGAGGCTGCCCTCGATGTCGGTGGTGCCGCTGGCGCCGGTGATGAGGTTGACGTTGCGCGGCGGGCGCTGCCCGGCCACGGCCACGGCATAGTCGTCCAGGAAGGCGAGGATGCTGCGCTCGCGCACCATGACGATGTGATGGAGCGGGAGGAAGTTGGCCAGAATCGGCGTTTCGGGGCCGGAGTGAAAGACGAGCGAGCCCGTCTCGGCGATGCCCCAGCGCGCGATGCCGATGCCGACGACGTCGTCCGGCTTCACCCCGTCACGTGTCTCCAGCGCAACCCAGTCCAGGTCCTCGAGCACCGCGGCCGGCTGCAGGGCCACATGCGGCGGCAGATCGTGCGCATCGAGGTAGCGCCGGACCGCGGCCGGGAGCTCGGTGATGTCCTTGATGCGTTCTGCGGTGGCGGCGACCTTGGGACTGGTGACGCGCGCGATGAATGCGTCCACGAGCGCGCCCGCGGGCAGCTCCGGGCGGATCGCGTCGAGGTCCTGGAGCAGGGCGTCGGCTTCGCGGCGCGCGGCTTCGGCATCGACCTTGCGGCTGTCGAGTCCGGCCCGCACCGCGTTGAGGATTGTTTCGCGTGCGCTCATCGTTTGCCCTCCGAGTCCTTGTACATCGCCATGAAGCTGCGCTTTGCCGGCGCGGGGAATTCACGATACTTGGTCCAGGCACCCAGGCCGGGCATGCCACGCACGAGGCCGCCGCGGCTGAACAGGCGCATGACCTTGATCGCGATTGCCGTGCCCAGCCGGTACAGGCGGGGGCGCGATGCGACGAAAGTATGGATGCCCAGGCCGAAGCGGGCCGCGGCGGGCTCCAGGCCCTCGCGCCAGGAGCGGTCGCGCCAGCCCCGCAGCAGCGTGGGGATCGGGATCGCCACCGGACAGACTTCCTGACACTTGCCGTTCATCGTGCACGCGTGCGCAAGATCGCGGGATTGTTCCAGCCCATCGAACACCGGCGTCAGCACCGCGCCCATCGGGCCGGGGTAGGTGCCGCCATAGACGTGGCCGCCGAGCTGGCGGAACACGACACAGTGGTTCATGCAGGCGCCGCAGCGCAGGCAGCGCAGCATTTCCTTGAGTGCCGGGTCGGCGAGCATGCGGGTGCGGCCGTTGTCGACCAGCACGATGTGGAATTCTTCCGGGCCGTCCCGGTCGCCCGCCTGCTTCGGGCCGCAGTGGAAGGTGGTGTATTGGGTGACGTCCGCCCCGGTCGCCGAGCGCACCAGCAGGCGCAGCATCAGGAAGGCATGCTCGGTGCTGGGGACCAGCTTCTCGATGCCGGCGGTGACGATGTGCACGCGCGGCGGCGTGGTGGTCAGCTCGGCATTGCCCTCGTTGGTCACGGTGCACGTGGCGCCGGTGTCCGCGATGAGGAAGTTTGCGCCCGAGATCGAGACGTCGGCCGACAGGAACTTGTCGCGGAGCTCGCGCCGTGCGCTGGCGACCATCGCCTCGATGGTCTCTTCCTGGTGTGGCACGCGGTGTGCGCGCTTGAACATCTCGGAGACCTGCTCGCGCGTGCGGTGCATCGACGGCCACACGATATGCGAGGGCCGGTCGCCGCCCAGCTGCACGATGTGCTCGGCGAGGTCGGTCTCGACACGCTCGATCCCGGCCTCGTCCAGCGCATGGGGCAGGCCGATCTCTTCGCCGAGCATCGACTTCACCCGCGTCACCCGCTTCGCGTTCGCCTGCTTGCACAGCGCGACGACGATCTGCGAGGCCTCTTCGGCGGTGCTCGCCCAGTGCACCTTGGCGCCCGAGGCGATGGCGTTGCGCTCGAATTCGAGCAGGTAGTGATCGAGGTTGGCGATGACGTGGTCTTTGATGCGCTTGCCGCGCTCGCGTGCAGCCTCGAATTGCGGGAACTGCGTCATCGCCACCGTGCGCTTGCGCTCCGCGGTGCCGGTGGTGCGGTCGATCGCGATCTTCAGCGTCGGATCCGCGAGCGCGCGGTCGGCGCGCAGCTTGAACGATACGGGGGCTTCCTGCATGGCTCAGTCCTCCTCGCCGATTGCCGGGCCCTTGCCCATGCCGGCCAGAATCTCGGCGGCATGGAAGGCGCGCACCTTCGAGCCCTGGCGCTTGAGCTTGCCCGACATGTTCATCAGGCAGCCGAGGTCGCCACCGAGCAGCAGCTGGGCGCCGCTGCGCTCGATCGCAGCCGTCTTCTCGGTGACCACGGCGTTCGAGATCGACGAGTACTTGACGCAGAAGGTGCCGCCGAAGCCACAGCACACATCATTGCCCTCGAGCGGCTTGAGCGTGAGCCCGGAGACCTTGTCGAGCAGGGTGCGCGGCTGGGCGAAGACGCCGAGCTCGCGCAGCCCGGAGCAGCTGTCGTGGTAGGTGAAGCTCGCGTCGAGCTTCACGTCGCCGGGGGTGAAGTGCATCACGTCCACGAGAAAGCTCATCAGCTCGTAGGTGCGCTCGCCGAGGCGACGCGCGCGCTCGGCCCACGCGGGGTCGTCGGCGAGCGCCTCGGGGTAGTGCGCGCGGGTCATGCCGACGCACGAGCCCGAAGGGCCGACGACGTAGTCGTAGCCCTCGAAGGTCTCGATGAAACGGCGGGCGAGCACGGCGGTGTCGGCCGTGTCGCCGCTGTTGAAGGCCGGCTGTCCGCAGCAGGTCTGCGCTTCGGGCACCTCGACCCGGCAGCCCGCGTCACGCAACAGCTTGAGCGCCGCGAAGCCGACGCTCGGACGCATCGCATCGACAAGGCAGGTGACGAACAGCCCGACCCGAGGGGAACTCGGTGGAGCTGAAGTGCTTTGAGGCGTGGTCATGGATCGATCCTTTGAAAAAATCCGTCCGAGCGTTGTCGGGTCGGTGTCAGGCGTTCAGCGCGCCCAGCACCTCGTCGAGCATCTTGCGGGCGTCGCCGAACAGCATGCGGTTGTTGTCCTTGTAGAAGAGCGGGTTGTCGACCCCTGCGTAGCCGGAGGCCATGCTTCGCTTCATGACGATCGAGGTCCTCGCCTTCCACACTTCGAGCACCGGCATGCCGGCGATCGGGCTGCCCGGGTCTTCCTGCGCCGCCGGGTTCACGATGTCGTTGGCGCCGATCACGATGGCTACGTCGGTGTCGGGGAAGTCCTCGTTGATCTCGTCCATCTCGAGCACGATGTCGTAGGGCACCTTGGCTTCGGCCAGCAGCACGTTCATGTGTCCGGGCATGCGGCCGGCCACCGGGTGAATGGCGAAGCGGATGGTGACGCCCTTCTGACGCAGGACGTTGACGATCTCGCAGACCACGTGCTGCGCCTGGGCGACCGCCATGCCGTAGCCCGGCACGATGACCACGCTCTTGGCGTCGCGCAGCAACTCGGCCGTGTCCACCGCACTGATCGGCTGGACCTCGCCTTCAGGCTCCGCGCCGGAGGCCGCGGCCGGGGTCCCGCCGCCGGAGCCGAAGCCGCCGGCGATGACGCTGATGAAGTTGCGGTTCATCGCCCGACACATGATGTAGGACAGGATCGCGCCCGAAGAGCCCACCAGCGCACCCACCACGATCAGCAGGTCGTTGCTGAGCATGAAGCCGGTCGCCGCAGCGGCCCAGCCCGAGTAGCTGTTGAGCATGGAGACGACTACGGGCATGTCGGCGCCGCCGATCGCCATCACCATATGCACCCCGAAGGCAAGCGCGATAACGGTCATCAGCAGCAGCAGCGCCACGCCGACGCCGGTCGAGTGCGTGTTGAGGAACCAGTTGCCGAGCAGGATCACCAGCACGAGGCCCACCAGATTGAGCATGTGGCGCGCCGGCAGCAGCAAGGGCTTGCCGCCGATCTTGCCCGACAGCTTGCCGAAGGCGATCAGCGAACCCGAGAAGGTGACCGCACCGATGAAGATGCCGATGTAGATCTCCACCTCGTGGATGGTCTTCTCGGCGGCGGTGGGGAACACGGTCGAGGTGTCCACATAGCTGGCATAACCCACCAGGCAGGCGGCCAGGCCCACCAGGCTGTGCATCAGCGCGACGAGTTCGGGCATCTGCGTCATCTGCACCTTCTTGGCGGCGTACAGGCCGACGCCGGCACCGATGAGGAGGGCGATGATGATCCAGGGCAAGCCGCCCGCCGAGACCTGGGGGCCGAACACGGTGGCAATCACCGCGATGCCCATGCCGATCATGCCGAACAGGTTGCCGCGGCGTGCGGTCTCGGGGTGGGCGAGGCCGCCCAGGCTGAGGATGAAGAGGATGGTGGCGCCGATGTACGAGACAGTGGCCATGCTTGAGCTCATTGTCGTCTCCTTATTTGCGGAACATCGCCAGCATGCGACGCGTGACCGCGAAGCCGCCGAACATGTTGACGGCCGTAAGCGCGAGGGCGAAGAAGGCCAGGAACAGGATCAGCCCGTCGGGCCGGTCGCTTGCACTCTCGGCCAGCGGCGGTGCGACCTGCACCAGGGCTCCGATCGCGATGATCGACGAGATGGCGTTGGTCACGCTCATCAGCGGCGTGTGCAGCGAGGGTGTGACGTTCCACACCACCATGTAGCCGACGAAGCAGGCGAGCACGAACACCGTGAAGTGCGCCAGGAAGCTGGCCGGCGCGTACAGACCCACGAGCAGGAACAGCAACGCGCCGACGCCGAACACGATCGCCAGCGACTTGACCGACATCGGCTCGCTCGAACCGTGGCCGTGCCCCTTGGGTGCGGCGATGGGGGCGGCGTCGGTCTTGGGCTTGGTCGCCGCGGCCGGCAGCTTCGGCGGCGGGGCAGGCCAGGTGAGCTCGCCCTCCTTGATCACGGTGAGGCCGCGGATCGCGTCGTCCTCGAAGTTGATGACGGCGTTGCCGTCCTTGGCCTTGCACAGCTCCTCGGCGAGGCGCAGCAGGTTGTTCGAATACAGGGTCGACGACTGCTTGGCCAGGCGGCTGACCAGGTCGGTGTAGCCGACGATAGTCACGCCGTGACGCACGACCGCTTCGCCGGGTACGGTGAGTTCGCAGTTGCCGCCTTGCTCGCCTGCCAGGTCGACGATCACGCTGCCGGGCTTCATGGTCTTGACCATGTCGGCGGTGATGAGCTTGGGTGCGGGCTTGCCCGGGATCAGTGCGGTGGTGATGACGATGTCGGCGTCCTGCACCTCGCGCGCGTACATCTCGCGCTGTGCGGCCAGGAAACCTTCGCTCATCACCTTGGCGTAGCCGCCGCCGCCCGAGCCTTCTTCTTCGTAGTCCACCTTGACGAAGGTGCCGCCGAGCGAGACGACCTGATCGGCCACTTCGGCGCGCGTGTCGTTGGCACGCACGATGGCGCCCAGATTGGCCGCCGTGCCGATGGCCGCGAGCCCCGCCACGCCCACGCCGGCGATGAAGACCTTGGCCGGCGGAATCTTGCCGGCGGCGGTGATCTGGCCGTTGAAGAAGCGACCGAAGGCGTTGGCCGCCTCGATCACGGCGCGGTAGCCGCTGATGCCGGCCATCGAGGTGAGCGCGTCCATCTTCTGCGCACGGCTCAGCTGGCGCGGCAGGCAGTCGATCGCCAGCACGGTGGCACGCTTGTCCTGCAAGGCCTGCATGAGCTCGGGGTTCTGCGCCGGCCAGACGAAGCCGATCAGCGTCGCGCCTTCACGCAGCAGGCCGACCTCTTCCAGCGACGGCGGGCGGACCTTGAACACGATGTCGGCGCGCCCCCAGAGCTGAGCCGCATCGGGGACGATTTCAGCCCCTGCAGCGCGGTAGGTGTCGTCGGCGAAGTTCGCTGCCTCGCCTGCGCCGCTCTCGACGGCTACCTGGAAGCCGAGCTTGGCGAGTTTCTGCACCACCTCGGGCACGGTGGCGACGCGTTTCTCGCCAGCCGCGGTCTCACGGGGGACTCCGATCAACATGTCGTTTGCTCCTTTATGGTTTTCGTTCGGTGACGCGGGTCAGCGCTCGATCGCCAAAGCCACGCCCATGCCACCGCCAATGCACAGCGGCGCCAGGCCGCGATGTGCGTCACGGCGAATCATTTCATGAATCGGCGTGACGAGCACGCGGCAACCGGCGGCAACGATGACGATTTTTACTTGGTCCGCTTCTTTTCTCGTTGAATGCCAACCTGAGCTTCGCGCCCCCCCTTGTCATGACTGGCAGATGTCTGCCTGGTATCGGGGAGGGGGCGGCCAGGGGTGGGGCTGGGGTCAGTGTTGGGGTTGGGGTTGGGGTTGGGGTTGGCGGCGAAGGCTTACTTCTTGCGCATCGGCGGCAGGTCGGTGCAGCTACCGTGCGCCACTTCGGCCGCCATGCCCACGGTCTCGCCCAGAGTCGGGTGCGGGT
>DITC01000008.1 GCA_002422685.1 Thauera sp. UBA6194
TGCTGCGCGACTTCCGCAACATCGAACACCGCGACGCGCTGATCGAGTACGAGCGCGAGGAACCGGTCACCGACCCCGACGACCTGAGCGGCCGCCCGGTCACGCGCTGGGACGGCGTCACCTACCGGAAGAGCCCGATCACCGGCGAGGACATCCCGGACGAGGCCGCGCAGGTGGTGCAGATGCGCTACGTGAATCCGCGCAAGGCCGAATGGCCGCAGGCGGATTACATCGTGGGGAATCCGCCGTTCATCGGCGCCGCCACCATGCGCCGCGCGCTCGGCGACGGCTATGTGGACGCGGTGCGCCGCACCTGGCCCGAGGTGCCGGAATCGGCCGATTTCGTCATGTACTGGTGGCACATCGCCGGCGAGACCGTGCGCGCAGAGAAGGCGCGCCGCTTCGGCTTCATCACCACCAACAGCATCAAGCAGACCTTCAATCGGCGCGTCGTGCAGGCGCAGCTCGAAGCGAAGAACCCGCTGTCGCTGGCGTTTGCGATTCCGGACCATCCGTGGGTGGATGCGGCGGACGGGGCAGCGGTGCGGATTGCGATGACGGTGGGGAGCGGTGGCAGCGTTGACGGTCTAGTCTTGACCGTATCTCAGGAGTTGGCCTCGGATGAGGACTCTATTGACGTGACGCTCCAGCGACGAACGGGAGTGCTGCGCGCCGACTTGGGAGTTGGCGCCGACGTTGCTGGGGCAACCCCGCTAAGGAGCAATAGTGGTTTGGCTTTTCGCGGCGTCACCCTGATGGGCGATGGCTTTTGGGTCGAGCAGAACGACCCTCTCGCAGAATCGGAGCGCGGGGCACTCCGACCACTTCGCAACGGCAAAGACCTTACGAGTCGCCCACGCGGTGTTCTCGTGATCGATCTTTTCGGCCTCAACGAAAGTGACGCGCGGTTACGATTTCCGGCCGCTTACCAGCGCTTGCTTGACCGTGTCAAACCCGAGCGGATGGCAAAGGCGCACAACAACGACGGGGCAGCGTATGCCGCGAAGTGGTGGATATTTGCGAAGCCTCGGCCAGATCTGCGGAGAGCAGTTGAGGGAGCCCGGCGTTACGTCGCCACTCCGATGACAGCGAAGCATCGCATCTTCATGTTCCTTGATGCCAAGATTCTCCCGGATCAAGGGATTATCGCGATCACGCTAGATGATATTTTGCACGAGGGCGTCCTTTCGTCGCGTCTTCACGTGGCTTGGGCAATGGCAGCTGGGGGAACGCTTGAGGACCGTCCTCGCTATAACAATACGACCTGCTTCGAGACCTTCCCCTTCCCCGACCCCACGCTCGCCCAGGCCGCCCGCATCCGCGACCTCGCCGAACAGCTCGACGCCCACCGCAAGCGCCAGCAATCGCTTCACCCCGAGCTGACCCTCACCGGCATGTACAACGTGCTCGAAAAGCTGCGCGCCGGCGACACGCTCACGCCCAAGGAACGCACGATCCACGAGCAGGGCCTGGTGTCGGTGCTGCGCGAACTCCACGACGCGCTCGACAGCGCGGTGTTCGAGGCCTACGGCTGGAGCGACCTCGCCGCCCAACTCGTCGGCAAGCCCGGCGCCACCACGCCGCTGCCCGACAAGCCCGAAGCCCAGGCCGCCGCCGAGGAAGAACTGCTGCGCCGCCTGGTCGAACTCAACGCCGCCCGCGCCGCCGAAGAAGCGCGCGGCCTGGTGCGCTGGCTGCGCCCCGACTACCAGAACCCCGGCGCCACCGCCGCCACGGCCGCCCCCAGCCAGGTCGAAGCCGACCTCGGCCCCGCCGAAGAGACCGAATCCGCTGCAGCACCCGCCCTCACCGGCAAGGCCGCGTGGCCCAAGAACATGCGCGAACAGGTCGCCGCCGTGCGCAGCGCACTCGCCCACCAGCCGCTGCCCTCGGAGGCCATCGCCGCCCGCTTCAAGCGCACGCCCCGCACCGGCGTGCAGGCCGTGCTCGAAGCGCTGGAAGAACTGGGCATGGTGGTGTGCGAGGACGGCGCGTATCGGCTGCAGGGGTGAGGCGCCCGGTCTGGACGGACAAGCCGCTGACGGCACTGGCGGTGGGGCACACCGGGCGCGAGGGAGCAACGCGCTTGATCAGCTTTCGCCGGGCGAGTCGGGACGAACGCGAGGTATACGATGAGAAAAATCGGGGACGTACCCCGATTGCAAGGGCCGAATGGAAATTGGTGGCAAATTTGCTACCATCAAACCGATGCGTGTGATTCTGGATACCAACATCTTTGTCGGAGCCTGCATTGGTGCAGGGGCCGCCAACCAGGCTGTGGCTGCTTGTCTTCAAGGGCAGGCCACACCGCTCATGGGTACGACACTGTTCAACGAGTACGAGGACGTACTGCAGCGACACAAGCTCTTCGAGCGTAGTCGGCTGGACGTCGACGAGCGGCAGTCGCTGCTGGATATCTTTATCGCACGCTGCGAATGGGTGCGTATTTACTATGCGTGGCGCCCCAACCTGCACGACGAGGGGGATAACCACTTGATCGAGTTGGCAATTGCCGGTAGTGCAGAGATGATCGTGACGCGCAACTTGCGGGACTTTCGGCAGATGGAACTGCATTTCCCACACCTGCGCATCTGCACCCCCGAAGATTTTCTGGAGGAACTTCAATCATGACGGCACTGACCGTTCGGCTGCCGGACGACAAATATCTCAGGCTCAAGGCGCTCGCTCAGGCTCGCGGCATGAGCGTGAACCGGCTGGTCGACGAAATGGCGACGTTGATGCTCGCGGAATTCGACGCGGAAACCCGGTTCGCCGTGCGCGCGCACCGTGGCCGCGGACGCGAGACGGAAGGACTGACGCTGCTTGATAAAGCGGCGCGGCCATGAGCACCTTGACGATTCGATTGCCCAACGACACCGCCGCGAGGCTCAAGGCGCTGGCGCGTCGCCGCGGGCAGAGCATGAACAAGCTGATCGAAGAACTCAGCGCGCAGACGCTGGCCGCATGGGATACGGAGAGTCACTTTCGTGCCGTTGCGGCCACAGGCGACGTCCGCCCGGCACTCGCGGTCCTCGACCGCCTAGATGCTGCGGATCGCGCCTAAAAGCGGGACACGGAGAACGAGGACATATCCGATCCCGACCAAGGAATCACGCAGCACTCAGCAGTGACGCATCGAGCCTGACCACCACATCGGCCCACGGCACCCAAACGCGCCCGTCCGGCTGTTTGTCGACCAGGCCGTGCCCGATCAGCTTCTGCACGTCGGCGTGCACATTGGAATAGTTACGCCCAAGCGCTTTGGCCACCGCGTAGATCGACACCGGCCCGAGGCGCTTGATCGCGCGCAACGTATCGAGCCGGCGCGGCGGCAACTCCGCCAGCAACTGCGCCGCATCGGCAAAGCCGAGATGATAGTCGCCCTCGGGGAGTTGCTCCCCGGCATCGATGCGGCGCGCCACATCGAGCACCTGGGCCTGCGTCGCAGCCCAATCGGTGATGCCGATGATTGCCAGATTCGCCATGATTCATTCCTCCTTCAGACGCTCGATGTCGGCCATGAAGTCGAGCACCAATTGCCGCATGGACACAAAGCGGAGCGGCACTTCGATTTCCTCGGCACCGACGTGCTTGTGGTCGCCCTTGCCGACTTCGTTGTCGTAACGCACCAGGGTGCGGCCATCACGGCCCGCATAGAAGCGGTACTTGTATTCGTGCGCCGAGCCCGGCACCGCAGGCTCGACGGACCAGATAACCATTTCGATGGTTACACCATCAGCGCGGGTTTGCTTGCTACGGTGGATAAGGTTGGCGCCCATGTATTGCATTATATGGATATATCTACGTGGGGCAACACGTGAAGTCCGTGCATCGGGGACGTCCCCCGATCACGCGGTTGCCGTTAACGACAGTCGATTTCATCCCGGCGTTGATGTGATTCGCGGCGAAGCGCCATGTGAAAAGCGCGCTGAAGGTGTCCGCGCGTCGTTAAGCTGTATAAAATATCAGTCTCTCAGGAAGACTGAAGATGATTCACGACCAGATGACCCTGTTCGCGGGCCTGGCGGCGCAAACCGAGTCGCCACCCTCACGCCACAAGCAAGCCCGCAAACCTGCCCGCGCACGCACAAGGGCCGGAGATGAGGTGGTGGCCGCGCCACTAGCTTTGCCGCTGGTCACCCCCGCGTGCGAACTGCGGGACGAGACGGCAGCCACGTCCGCCACGCTCAGCAGTCTCGGCGCCACCGCCTCTAACATCCCGACGCGCCGTCCCTCCATCCCCTCTCTCGAAGCTACACCACCCATGCCTGAAACCACCGACACCCAGCCCCCGACTCCCGCCATCGACGACGCCCCCGCCGCCATCCGTAGCGACCGCCTGTGGCAGCTCGACGGCTGGACCGCGCGCGTGATCAAGAACCAGGACGACGACGGCTGGGCGGTGGAGATGCTCAAGGACGGCGAGGCCGAGCCCGCGCTGGTCGGGCCGTGGACCATGGGCCGCGACAAGAAGAACCCCAAGCCGCTCGACCAGTCGGCTTTCAACACCCTGGTCAAGACCGCGACCGAGGTGCTGCAACGCCACGCTCAGCAGGCGCACGCGATGCTGCACAAGCGGCTCACGGTGTTCGCGCTCGACGCGCAGTGGGAGGTCCGCCTCGACATCACGCCCGACGAATACGAGCCCTTTGCGACGCTGAGCGCCTTCGACGAGGCCGGCGACGAGGTCGCCCAGGTGCGCGTGGCGCCCGACTTCCGCCTCAACTCCACGAGCGCGACCGCCTGGATCGTGGGCGGCTTCGATCGGCCCGGGGGCAAGGCGGCATTCGACTATTGAGGCCGGCGCGCGCGCTCGGCAGCCGAAAGCTGGCGGCTGAGGCGTGCCTGCGCCGCCGCCCGAAGGTCCTCGTCGCGCCACATCCACAGCACGCCGGGGTGTTCGTACCCCGGCCCGACAGCGGCGACGTGGCGACCATCGCGCAGGCTGAACACCACCCGTACGACCGGCCCGCCGACCTGCTCGCGCGCAAGCTCCTGCCCATCGGCAACCCGCCACACATGCACCTGGTTGTCGTGCCCGCCCGTCGCCAGCACCTCCCCATCGGGGCTGAGCGCGATCGACGTCAAGAGGTCGCTGTGCGGCAAGGTCCACGACAGCGCCCCATCCCGCAGGCGCCAGCGCCGGGCGGTGCCGTCGGCGCTCGCGGTGAAGACATGCGTGCCGTCGCCATCGAACGCGAGCGCCTCGACGTTGGCATCGTGGCGAAACGCCGCCGCCACCGTGCCATCGGCCAGATTGAAGAGGCGGGCCTCGCCGTCGGCACTGCCGGTGAGCAGCTGGCGCCCGTCCGGGCTGAAGGCCGCGGCATGCACCATCGATACGTGTTCGAGCGCGTGCAGGACGCGCCCCGCCCGCAGGTCCCAGACCACCGCGCGGCCCGCCCCCATGAGCTCGCCACTGGCGGCCGCCAGCAGACCGCCATCCCCACTGAAAGCCAGCTGCCAGGCAACTCCCGCCACCTCGAAACGGGCGACTCGCCGACCGCTCGCCACCTCGTACAGGCTGACCCAGCCGAAATTGCCACCGACCGCAACGAGACGCCCGTCCGGGCTGAACGCGAGCTGCTGCGTGGGCTGCCCCTCGTCGATCCGGACCGTGAGCGCCCACGTCGCCGTGTCCCAGAGCCACAGCGCCTGTCCGCAGGTCGTGGCGAGGTGGCCGCCATCGGGCGCATGGCGCACACCGACCGCGGGCGGATCGTCGGCGTCACCGCAGAAGCCGGCATGGTGCGGCGGCCCGGGCAGGATCCGGCCTGTCTCGAGCTCGACGATGCGCACGAGACCATCGCGCCCGCCGGCCGCCACCCGCGTGCCGTCGGGGCTGAAGTCGACGTCGTTCGTCTCCCGATCCAGGGGGCCGAGCGCCTGCCACAGGACAGGGCGGTGCAGCCGCCAGGCATCGATGGGCGTCGCCGTGCCCTCGGTGATCAGCAGGCGGTCGTCCGCCGCGAAGGCGACCCGGCCGACCTGGCTCATGTGCACCGTGCGCGCGAGCTCGAGTCCGCTGGCGATCTCCCAGACACGGGCGGTGTGGTCGACGCTGGCCGTGGCCAGCAGCTGTCCGTCGGCGCTCACTGCGAGCCCATTCACCGAATCATCGTGCGCGACGCGCAGGACTTCGGCGCCGGTGTGCAGATCGCGCAGCGTGGCCCAGTTCTCGGCCAGGGAGGCCAGCGCCAGGTGTTCGCCGTCCGGGTGCCAGGCGATCGCGCCGATCCGCCCCCCGGTCCAGGGCATGCGCCCTTGCAGCCTGCCCTCCGGCAGCCGCCACACCGCCACACCATCGTCCCCCACCGTCGCCAGCAGGTCCCCGCCCTGCTCGAAGGCGAGCGGGTCGTAGTAGGCCGGGTGGCGCAGTCGCGCGACGCGCCTGCCGTCCGCGACGCGCCAGACGAAGGTGTCGCCGCCCGATGCACGGACGGCGAGCCAGCGGCCATCCGGGCTGAACATCAGCGCATCGTTCATCAGCGCCCCATCGTTCGCCAGCACGACCGCCTCGCCTGCCGACCGCAAAGGCGCCAGGCTCAGCGCACCCTCGGACAGCACGGCGATGTGTCTCCCGTCCGGGCTGATCTCGAAGTGGCCGAAGGCGTGCGTCCCGACAGTCTGCCCGCCGGCCGTCTCCCACACCCCGAGCTGCGCGTCGCCATTGCGGGCCACGAGCAGGGCCCCGTCCGCCGTCAGCACCGGGCGATCCGGCCCGGGCAGCTGCGCATCCGAAGCTGGCGTGCGCTCGATGACGCTCAGCGTGAGCCCGGTTTCGGCCTCGAGGACGCGCAGGACGGCGGCACTCTCCGCGACGACCTGGATGCGCCCATTCATGCTGAACGCGCGGGGCGCCAGCGCGTCCTGCGGCACCCTGCCATGGGGTGGCAGCAGCGGCGCGGCGAGCCGGCGCAGCATCTGGTTCGCGCGCACCGTCGGGTGGCGGTCCAGCGCCGCGAGCGCGACCAGGGCCGCCTCTTCGAGATTGTTCGGGCGGATCGCCGCGGTGCGCTCGGCGTCGGACGCCAGCAGCTCGGACTGGGCGACGTTGCGCTCATGGGTGGCCTGGTCGCGCTCGCGCTGCGCCTCCTCGCGTGCCTGCACCGCCAGCCATGCCCCGACGCCCGAAGCGACCGCGAGCAGCGCCAGGCCCATGGCCGCCGCCGCGGCCGTCGCGCGGTAGATCCGATGCTGCCGGACGTCCTCCCCGCTCAGTTCGTCCAGCGGGCGACCGTGGATCGTGGCCGCCAGCTGCGCCACCGCCTCGGCAAAGCGGCCGTCGCGCAGCGACACCTGGCTGGCGTGCTGCGCCCAGGACAGATCGATGTGCAGCGGCTCCTCGGCAAACGCCTCATGCAGGCTGTCGGGCAAGGCCGTCGTCCCCGCGGCGTCGAAGCACCGCGCCACCGGATCCCAGGCCACGCTGCCGCCGGTGACCACGATGAGCAGGGTCTGTGGCCCCTTGTGCGCCAGCCAGTGCGCGACCTCCTGCCGCACCCAGGACGAGGCCGCGGCCTCGGGCGAGGCGAGCAGGACGAAATAGCGCGCATCGTCGAGCCCCGCGCATATGGTGCTCCAGAGCGCCGGCGTCGCCGCGAGGCTGGTCTTGTCGCGAAACACGTGCATGCCGCGCAGGCGATACCAGGGCTTGGCAAAACCGTGCAGTGCGGACTGCAAGGCAGGTGCCAGGCGATGGTCGGCGGCGTGACTGTATGAAATGAAGGCGTCGTAAGACATCCTGCTCTCGCGAAAACCGGGTCCCCACCAAAAAGTATAGGCACTGCAGGGCCGTTCGATCGTCAAGGAAAACGCCTCGACGAATCGTCTTAGAATGACGCTCCGCCCTCGAAGCGTTTCGCGCATGCAGCCGAGTTCCGACCCCAATACCGCCACCCTGCTCGTCGTCGACGACGACCTGGTCACCCAGGCGCGCCTGAACGCCTACTTTTCGCAGGAAGGCTATCGCGTGCTGCTCGCGGGCGACGGCGAGGCCTTCTGGCGCGCCTTCGAGCGCGGCGGCGCCGATCTCGTACTGCTCGACATCAACCTGCCCGGGCAGGATGGCCTGTCGCTGGCGCGCGAGTTGCGGGGGCGCGCGCCGGGCATCGGCATCATCCTGCTCACCAGCCGCAGCGACGACATCGACAAGATCGTGGGCCTCGAGGTGGGCGCGGACGACTACGTCACCAAGCCCTTCAACCCGCGCGAGCTGCTGGCACGGGTGAAGAGCCTGCTGCGGCGCACGGCCGGGGCGCGCCCGACCGACGAGGGCGAGGTCTTCCGCTTTGCAGGCTGGACGCTGGACCTGCCGCGCCGCCGCCTGAGCGCCCCGCACGGCGCCGACGTGGCTCTGACGCGCGGCGAGTTCGAGCTGCTGGCGCTGCTGGTGCGCCACCCGGGCGAGGTCATCAACCGCGACCGGCTGTCGCGCGCCGTCAGCGGCCACGACTGGTCGCCGCAGGACCGCACGATCGACGTGCTGGTGCGACGCCTGCGCGCCAAGCTCGACACCGACGGGCGCACGGATTCGCTGATCACCACCGTGCGTGGCGAAGGCTACCGGCTGGCGGTCGACACCGCATCGGCACGCGGCGGCGCGCCCGCTCCGGACTCAGGGCGAGACTGAGCCGGCGCGCCACGCGTCGAGCGCCTGCAGCGTCCGGGCGTACGCATCGGCCAGCGCCGTCGCGCGTGCGTCAAGCTCGCCTGCCGCGGCAATCGTGGCGACGTCCTGCTCGAGCATCGCGGCGTCCTCGCCCAGGCGGGTGAGCCCCAGGTTGAAGGCCGCGCCCCGCAGCTTGTGCGCCAGCAATCTGCACTGCTCCGCATCGCCCGCCGCAGCGGCGGTGCGCAGCGCCTGCACCAGCCCGTCGCCCTGGCTGCGGAACACCGCGACGATGCCGTCGAGCACCTCGCGCCCGAGCGCCGCCGCTTCGCCACGCAGGAAGTCGGCATCGACCCACGGGGCGACGGCACCCTCGTCCTTTTCCCCGCGCGCGTCCGTTCCGTTGCCGCGGTCCGGCAGCTCGACCTCTTGCGTGGCAGCGTCATGCGCGTCCGCGCCCCCGGTCTCGTCCGCACCCCCGATCACCCCCGCCAGCACGGCGTGCAGGCGCTCGCGCGTGAAGGGCTTGGGCAGGAAGGCGCCGAAGCCGGCCGCGAGCAGGCCGTCGACCTCGGCCCGGGGTAGATGCGCGGACATCAGCACCGCCGGCATCCGCGCGTACCGGGGCAACGCGCGCAGGCGGGCCAGCAGCTCGCGGCCATCGCCGTCGGGCAGATTCATGTCGATGAGCGCGGCATCGAAGGCCTGCCCGGCCAGCGCCCGCAGCGCCGACTGGATGTCGCCCACACACAGCGGCCGCTGCCCCAGCCCCTGCAGGAAGCGCTCCACCACCATGCGGTTGACCTCGTCGTCCTCCACCACCAGCACCCGGTGCCCGGGGGCGAGCGCGGCCGCTGCAGCGTCGGCAATCGGGGCAACCTGCGCACCCGCGAGCGCAGGCACCGCCGCGCCCACCGCGGAGGCGGTCGTAAGCGGCAGCTCGAAGCCCACCGTCGTCCCCTGCCCCGGCGCGCTCACCAGCGTGATCTCGCCCCCCATCGCCCGCACCAGGCGGCGGCACACCGCCAGCCCCAGCCCGGTGCCCGCGTGGTGGCGGCCATGGTCGCGCACCTGCACGAAGGGCTCGAAGACCTCCGCCTGGCGCGCGGGCTCGATGCCGATGCCCTGATCCTCGACCTCGAAGCGCACGCGTCCTTCCGCCCCGCCGGGGCGCACGCGCACGGTCACCGCCCCTTCGTCGCTGAACTTGATCGCATTGCCCACCAGGTTGAGCAGGATCTGGCTCAGCTTGCGCCGATCGCCGAGCACCTGTTCGGGCAGCGCCGGCTCGATGTCCGCCACCAGCGCCAGCCCGCGCGCCGCCGCCCGCGTGCCCTGCACGGCGAACACGTCATTGACCGCATCGCGCAAGCTGAAGGCGAGTGTGTCCAGATGCACGCCACCGGCCTCGATGCGGGCGAAGTCGAGCATGTCTTCGAGCAGCTCCAGCAGCAGCGTGGCCGCGGCGCGCATCTGCGCCAGATACTGCGCGCGCTCGGTGGGCGCGGGCGTACCCTCGAGCAGCTCGATCAGACCGAGGATGCCCGCCATCGGCGTGCGCAGTTCGTGACTCACCGTGCCCAGGAAGGCGGTCTTGGCGTGGTCGGCTTTCTCGGCGGCGACGCGCGCGCTGGCGTGCTCGGCCATCTCGTGGGCAAGCGCGCTGTTGGCCTCGCGCAGTTCGGCGGTGCGGGCCATCACCTGGCTCTCGAGCGCCTGCTGGTGCTGGCGCAACGCCGCGGCGAGGCGGTCGCGCTCGATCGCGTCGTTGCGAAAGCGCTCGAGCGCGCGCGACAGCGAGGCCAGCTCGTCGTCACCGGCCGTATCGATATTCACGTCGCGCTGCCCGGCCGCCAGCGCCAGGGTGGCGCGCTCGAGCGCGAGCAGGCGGCCCAGCGTGTGCCGGCGCAGCACCTGCACGCCCACACCGGCCGTCACCAGCAGCAGCGCCGCCGCGATGATGCCGAAGGCGATCAGGCCCGAGGTGGCGCTGGCTTCGGCCGCCGTGCCTGCGGCCGCGAGGATGCGGCCGCCGCGGTGGATCAGCTCGCCGGCGAGCGCATCGAGCGCGGTGGTGAGGATGCCCACCTCGTTCTGCAGGCCCTCGCTGCGGCCACGCAGATCGAGCTCGCTGCTGCGCAGCGCGAACGCGCCCTCCTGGGTGAGCGCAGCGGCGAGCACGCCGTGAAGGCGCTCGCCCTGCGTGCGCACGACCGGGTCGGGGATGTCGCGCAGGCGGCGCGCCAGCACCACCAGCTCGCGCTCGAACTCGGCACGCGCGGCGGCGAGGCGCTCGGGCGAGTCGACCTCGTCGAGCCGTTCGCTCAGGAAGGCCAGCGCGTGCACGGTGAGGGTGAGCTCGTGCATGCGCTCGAGCGTGTCGAGATCGAGGTCGAGCAGCCGGTCACGCGCCGCGGCGCGGTCCTGCGCGGCGAGGCCCGCGCCGGGCAAGTCGTGGGCCTCGGACTGGAACAGGCCGGTGAGCGTGGTCACCAGCAGCGCGGTGGCGTTCTCGGTGTGCATGCGCGCGAGGTCGTCGAGCGCGTCGATGGCCTCGCGCAGGCTGCCGGCCACACGCTCGCGCGCCGAGCGCAGCGCGAGCCGCGCGCCGATGGTGTCACCCATCGCGTCGAGCCGCACCGACAAGGCCTCGCCGGTAGCCTGCAGGCGCGCGCGCAGCTCGGGCTCGACATGGGGCGACTCGAGCGCGGCGAGGCGTTCGCGGATGCGCCCCGATTCGGACTCGAGCACCGCGCGCAGCTCCTGCAGCTCGGCGATCGAATCGACCCGCGCCAGCCGCGGCGCCAGCGCCGCCAGGCGGGCGTTGCCGCGCACCACCTCGTGCAGCGCATCGGCCGCGGGCAAGGTCTCGCGCACGATAGCCTGCTGGCTGCCCACCACGCGCTGAAAGCTGAACCAGCCGACCACCGCCACCAGCACCGTGGCCAGCGCGCCGAGGAACAGCGCCAGCATCAGGCGCTCGCGCAGGCCGAAGCGGCGGCGCTCGGGTTTCACGTAAGATTGGGCGCTCATGATTCATGGGCGGCAGGCCACCAGGCCCGGCACACCGCAGACAGGGGAAAAATGGCTTCATCTTACCGGCGGCGCGGCGCGAACACCGCACGACTGATCGTGCGCACGCTGCTCGCCGCACTCGCGCTCGGCGCCTCGACCACGCATGCAGCCGACGCCGGCCCGCCCTGGCCGGTGGTGCGCTGGCACGGCGACGCCCCGGCGGTGGATGCCCCCGGCCGCGCTGCCCCGGCCCTGCCCGCCTCCGCCCCCTCTCAGCCGTGGCAGCTGTGCGCCGTCTATCCGCACCTCAAGGACAGCTACTGGCTGGCGATCAACTTCGGCATGGTCGAAGAGGCACGCGCACTCGGCGTCGGCCTGCGCGTGCTCGAGGCCGGCGGCTACGAGAACCTCGCCCGCCAGCGCGAACGCGTCACCGCCTGCACCACCGACGCCGGCGTCGACGCCCTGCTCGTGGGCACGGTCAGCTTCGCCGGGCTCAACGACCTGCTCGCACCCTACCGCGCCCTTCACCCGGTGATCGGCGCGGTCAACGACATCGACGCCGCCGTGGTGAGCGGCAAGGTCGGCGTGCCCTGGTACCAGCTCGGCTGGAAGATCGGCCGCTGGCTCGCCGAGCGCCACCCCGCCGGCGGCGTGCCGGCGAACATCGCCTGGCTGCCCGGGCCGCAGGACGCGGACTGGGTGCGCATCCTGGACCGCGGTTTCCACGCGGGGCTGGCCGACAGCGCGGTGCGCATCGCCACCGTGCGGCACGGCGACACCGGCCGCTCGATCCAGCGCCAGCTCGTCGAGGAAGTGCTCGACACTCACCCGGCGCTCGACTACCTGGTGGGCAACGCGCCCATGGCCGAGGCGGCGATCGCCGAGCTGCGCCGCCGCCGGCTCTCGGACCGGCTGGGCATTGTCGCCTCCTACGTCACCCCCGGTGTCTACAGCGGCATGCTGCGCGGCCGCATCCTCGCCTCGGTGACGGATTTTCCGGTGCTGCAGGGGCGCATGGCGGTGCGCCAGGGCGTGCGTGCGCTCGAAGGCGCGGCCATCGAGCCCCACCTCGGCCCCAGCGTCGAGCTGGTCGAGCCGGCCACGCTCGGCCGCTACCCCATGGAGTGGATGCTGCCGCCGGCCGGCTTCGTGCCCGCCTACGCGGTGACGCCGGCGAAGGCGGCCAAATGAGGCGCGCATAGCGTGAAATCCGGGGTGCCGCGCCGCGCCCTTCCGCGCTAACCTGCGCCGCTTGCGCTCGCGTGCTTCATTCGCGCCACTCGCTCCACTCCAGCCCCCGCCCATGGCCTCGCTCCCGACCGACGACACGCCCCCCCGCCCGCCCTCGCAGCTCGAGGCCGGCACGCCCGAGTACAAGCGCGCCAACCTCGCGATGTTCCTCGGCGGCTTCGCCACCTTCGCCATGGTCTACAGCACGCAGCCGCTGCTGCCGCTGCTGGCGAACGACTTCGGCGTGAGCGCGGCGAGCGCGAGTCTGACCGTGTCGGCCACCGCCGCGGGCCTGGCGCTGATGCTGATCCCGGGCAGCGTGCTCGCCGACCGCATCGGCCGCCAGCAGGTGATGAAGATCTCGCTCGCGATCGCCGCGGTGCTCGCGCTGGCGACCGCGGTGGTGCCCGACTTCACCGCCCTGCTCGTGCTGCGCGCGCTGCTCGGCGCGGTGCTGGCCGGGCTGCCCGCGGCGGCCATGGCCTATATCGGCGAAGAGGTCGCGGTGAGCGCACAGGCGCGCGCGATGGGGCTCTACATTGCCGGCAACGCGCTCGGCGGCATGAGCGGACGCTTCGTCTCGGCGCTGCTCACCGACTGGAGCTCGTGGCGCTGGGCGCTGGGGGTGATCGGCGTGCTGGGGCTGGTGTCGGCGATCGTGTTCTGGCGGCGCCTGCCGGCGTCGCGCCATTTCACCCCACGCGCGGCCACGCCGGCGCGCATCTTCCGTGACACCGTGGCCATCTACCGCGACCCCGGGCTGCCGCTGCTGTTCCTGATCGCCTTCCTCGCCATGGGCGCCTTCGTCGGGCTGTACAACTTCCTCGGCTTCCGTCTGCAGGCCGCGCCCTACGAACTGGGCCAGAGCGCGATCGGCGCGATCTTCCTGCTCTATCTGGTCGGCACCTGGGCCTCGGCGCTCAGCGGCCGGCTGGCCGAGCGCCAGGGGCGGCGCAAGGTGCTGTGGATGATGGTGACGGTCATGGGCGCCGGCCTGGCGCTCACGCTCGCCGCGCCGCTGGGGGTGATCATCGCCGGCGTGGGGGTGTTCACCTTCGGCTTCTTCGCCGCGCATGCGCTGGCGAGCGGCTGGGTGGGGCGGCGCGCGGGCGAGCGCCGCGCGCTGGCCTCGGCGCTGTACCTGACGAGCTATTACTTCGGCGCCTCGGTCATCGGCACCGTGGCGGGCACGGCCTGGGCGGCATGGCACTGGCCAGGGCTGGCCGCGCTGCTGGGCGCCTGCCTGCTCGCCACGCTCGCCGTGGCGCTGCTGCTGCGCCGCCTGCCACCGCCCGCCGGCGCCCGGGGCTGAGGCCTTGCGCAGGGGCCCGACGTGGCAGGCCTTACTTGAGGTTGCCCGAGAGGAACTGGCGCAGGCGCTCGCTCTTCGGGTTGGCGAACACCTCGGCCGGCACGCCGCTCTCCTCGGCCAGGCCCTGGTGCAGGAACATCACCTTGTTCGACACCTCGCGCGCGAAACCCATCTCGTGCGTCACCACCACCATGGTGCGCCCCTCCTCGGCCAGGCCGCGCATCACCTTGAGCACCTCGCCCACCAGCTCGGGGTCGAGCGCCGAGGTGGGCTCGTCGAACAGCAGCACCGCGGGCTCCATCGCCAGCGCGCGCGCGATCGCCACGCGCTGCTGCTGGCCGCCGGACATGTGCGCCGGGTAGCTGTCCTTGAAGCGGCTGATACCCACCTTGTCGAGGTAGGCCATCGCGCGCTCGAGCGCCTCCTTGCGCGGCAGGCCGAGCACATGGATGGGCGCCTCGATCACGTTCTCGAGCACGGTCATGTGCGCCCACAGGTTGAAGTGCTGGAACACCATCGCCAGCCGCGTGCGCAGGCGCTGCAGCTGCTTGGCGTCGGCCACCTTGAGGTGGCCGTCCTTGCCGCGCACGAGACGGATCTCTTCGCCCGACACGGTGATGCGCCCGGCGTCGGGCTGCTCGAGGAAGTTGATGCAGCGCAGAAAGGTGCTCTTGCCCGAGCCGGACGAGCCGATGATGCTGATGACGTCGCCGGCCTCGGCCGACAGCGACACGCCCTTGAGCACCTCGTGGTCGCCATAGCGCTTGTGCAGGTCTTCGACGATAAGCTGGGTCATGAAGGGGGATTCCTGGATGCGGGCTCAGGCCGTTCTGGGGGCGGGCTTGCGCGGTTGCAGGTGGGCGAGCCAGCGCCGCTCGGCCAGCCGGAACAGGCCGACGAGCGCGAAGGTGATGCACAGGTAAATCAGGCCCGCGAAGATGAAGGCCTCGAACGGTGCGAAGAAGGTCGAATACGCGTTGCGCGCCGCGCCGGTGAGGTCGACGAGCGTGACGGTGGACGCGATCGCCGTGCCATGCAGCATGAAGATGACCTCGTTGCTGTAGGCCGGCATCGCGCGCCGCAGCGCACCCGGCAGCAGGATGCGGCGCAGCATGGTGAAGCGCGTCATGCCGCAGGCGCGCGCGGCCTCGACCTCGCCGTGCGGCACCGAACGCAGCGCGCCGGCGATGATCTCGGTGGTGTAGGCACCGGTGTTGAGCGCGAAGGTGACGAGCGCGCAGCCGTAAGGGTCGCGGAAGATCAGCCAGAACGGGTTGCCCGCCTCCCACTGCGCACGCACCCACTCGAACTGCCCGAGGCCGTAATACACCAGCAGCAGCCGCACCAGCATCGGCGTGCCGCGAAAGAAATAGCTGTAGGCCCACACCGGCCCCGACACCCAGGGCGACGCCGACACGCGCGCCACGGCGAGCGGAATCGCGATGCACATGCCCACCACCAGCGCCAGCACGGTGAGCTTCGCGGTCATCCACAGCCCGGCCGCGTATTGCGGCCAGCTCTCGGTGAACAAGCCCCACTCGATCATGCTGCGGCCCTCCGCACGCCCACCGAGTAGCGCCGCTCGAGCCAGCGGAACGCCAGCCCGGACACCGCCGTCATGGCCAGGTAGAACACGCACACCACCATGTAGAACAGGAAGGGCTGATGCGTGGTGCGCCCCGCCTGGTCGGCCAGCCAGGTAATGTCGGTGAGGCCGATGATGGACACCAGCGCCGTGCTCTTCTGCATCACCTGCCAGTTGTTGCCCAGCCCGGGCAGCGCGTGGCGCAGCATCTGCGGAAACAGGATGCGGCTGAACACCTGCCAGCGGCTCATGCCGTAGGCGCGGCCGGCTTCGAGCTGCCCGGCCGGCACGGCGAGGAAGGCACCGCGGAAGGTCTCGGTGAAGTAGGCCCCGAAGATGAAGCCGAGCGTGACGATACCGGCGACGAAGGGGTTGACGTCGACATAGTCCATGCCGAGCGCGTCGGTGATCATGTTGATGCCGACCTGCCCGCCGTAGAAGACCAGCAGCATCATCACCAGGTCGGGGATGCCGCGCACGATCGTGGTGTAGGCCGCCGCCGGCAGGCGCAGCAGCGGAAGCGGCGACAGGCGGGACGAGGCCCCGAGCAGGCCGAGCACGAGCGCCAGCAGCAGCGAGAAGATCGCGATGCGCAAGGTGACCCAGGCACCGTCCAGCAGGGAGGGTAGATAGCCGTAAAGCATCGTCAGGCCCGCAGCGCCCCGGCCCTATGACCGCATCTGCAAAAAGGGGCGAAAAGGTGAGGCAGTAAAAATTCGACAGGGCGACCCGCAGGCCGCCCGGTCGGGAACATGCTCCCGGGCGATGGCGCACGCGCCACCGCCGCAGCGGGCTTACTCGCCGTAGATGTCGTAGTCGAAATACTTCGCGCGAATCTCGTCGTACTTGCCGCTGGCGCGGATGGCGGCGAGCGCCTCGTTGAGCTTTTGCTTGAGCTCGCCGTCCTGCTTGCGCACCGCAATGCCCACGCCCTCGCCGATCACGCCCTTTTCGTCGGCGTTCTTGCCGTAGTACAGGCCGCCCACGAAGGTGTAGCCGGCACCCGCGTCGGTCTTGAGGAAGCCACCGTCGGCCACCAGCGCATCGGCCCAGGCGGCGTCGATGCGGCCGGCGGACAGGTCGAGGTAGGCCTCTTCCTGGCGCGCATAGCGCACGATGCTCACGCCTTCACGCTCCCAGAAACGGGTGGCGTGGTTGTCGGCCACGGTGCCGCGCTGCACGCCGATGCGCTTGCCCTTGAGCGAAGCGATCTCGGGCACCAGCGGGCTGCCCTCCTTGGCCACCAGCGCGAGCGGGGTGGCGTAGTAGCGCTCGGTGAAGTCGACGCGCTTCTTGCGCTCTTCGGTGATCGACATCGAGGCCGAGATGGCGTCGAACTTGCGGCTCAGCAGCGCCGGGATCATGCCGTCCCATTCCTGCTTGACCCAGGTGCACTTGACCTGCATCTGTTCGCATAGCGCGTTGGCGATGTCCACGTCGAAACCCTGCACGTTGCCTGCGGTGTCCACGGTGTTGAACGGGGGGTAGGCGCCCTCGGTGGCGAAGCGGACGGAGCTCCAGTCCTTGGCGACCGCGCCCTGCGCGACCAGGGCCAGAGCGGCGAGCATGAGTGTGCGACGGATCATGTGGAATCCTTTCAGTTTTGTTAACGGCTGCATTTTAACCACAGCACGGCATGATGTTTCCGGGATTTAAGCGATTCCTTTGATGCTGCAGCGCACCAAAGACCTTGATTCAGCGCAGCTTTTCGGCGATCACGCCAGCCAGCACCGCCGCCGCCGGCGGATCGAAGCGGAAGAAGAGTTCGGGCTCGACGAGCTCGAGCTCCATCAGCCGCAGCGCGCCGCGCGCGCTGCGCACGAAATCGACGCGCGCATATTCCGGCGCCACCGGACAGGCCGCCACCGCGGCCTCGGCGAACAGGCGCTCGTCCGCGGCGGGCGCATACGCATGCACGGTGCCGCCGTGATCGTCCTGCACGCGAAAGTCGCCCGCGCGCGGCGTCTTGCGGATCGCGTGCGTGGTGCGCCCGCCGATCACGATCACCGAGATCTCGCCCGCGCTCAGGATGGCCGGCTCGAAGGCCTGCACCATCATCGCCTCGTCCGCCACACAGCGCGCGAACACCGCCTCGTGCGCCGCGAGCGCGGCGCGATCGACGCGATACGTCAGCCGCGCCGCGCCCGACACCACCGGCTTGAACACGACCTCGTCCCAGCCCTGCGCATCCATGATGGCCGCGAGCGAGACCGCCTCGCCGCGCGCCACGAAGCGCGTGGGCACGATGGCCACGCCCTTGTCCTGCAGGTCGCCCAGGTAGCGCTTGTCCACGTTCCAGCGGATCAGGCGCGCATCGTTGAACAGGCGCGTCTGGCTGGCCACGCGATCGAGCCAGGGCGAGAACTCGGCGAAGCGATCGAAGTAGTCCCAGGTCGAGCGGAACAGCGCGCAACGGCACTGCGTCCAGTCCATGTCGGGATCGGCCCACGAGCGCCGCGTCACGCGCAGGCCCTGGGCGGCGAGCGCCTCGACCACCAGGTCTTCCTCGCGCGCGATCTGCGCCTGGTACCAGTTATCGCGGTCGAGCTGGACGTAGCGGTCCTCGGTGAGGACGACGACGTCGAATGGCTTGGCATTCATCACGGGCCTGTGGCGTAATCGGGGGCCGCGATTCTAACAAGACTCCCATGCCCGGCACGCTCCCCCACGCCGCATCCCCCGGCGCCATCCCGCTCTCCGTGCTCGACCTGGCCCCGGTCACTGCCGGCAGCACCCCGGCCGACGCCCTGCGCAACACGCGCGAGCTTGCCCAGCTCGCCGACCGCTGCGGCTACACCCGCTTCTGGCTCGCCGAGCACCACAACATGACCGGCATCGCCAGCGCCGCCACCGCGGTGGTGATCGCGCACGTGGCCGGCGCCACCGAACGCATCCGCGTCGGCGCCGGCGGCATCATGCTGCCCAACCACGCGCCGCTCGTGATCGCCGAGCAGTTCGGCACGCTCGAGTCCCTGTTCCCGGGCCGCATCGACCTCGGCCTCGGCCGTGCGCCCGGCACCGACCAGCGCACCGCCCGCGCCCTGCGCCGCCACCTCGCCGGCAGCGACGACAGCTTCCCGCAGGACGTGCTCGAGCTGCAGTCCTACTTCCAGCCCGCCCAGCCCGACCAGGCGGTGCGTGCCGTGCCCGGCGCCGGGCTCGACGTGCCGATCTGGCTGCTCGGCTCCAGCCTGTACAGCGCCGAGCTCGCCGCCCACCTCGGCCTGCCCTTCGCCTTCGCCTCGCACTTTGCGCCGCGCTTCCTGTTCAAGGCCATCGACCTCTACCGCAGCCGCTTCCAGCCGTCTGCGCAGCTCGACAAGCCCTATGTCGCGGTCGCCGCCAATGCGGTCGCCGCCGACACCGACGCCGAAGCCCACCACCTGCTGCGCTCGCTGCGCCTGCGCTTCGCCGCCATGGCGCGCGGCGTGCGCGGCCAGTTGCAACCGCCCGAGGCCTTCATCGAAGCCGACTGGTCACCGGCCGAACTGGCGTTTGCCGACGAATCGCTGGCGTGCTCGGCGGTGGGTTCGCCGGACGAAGCGCGCCGGCAGCTCGAGGGCCTGATCGCGCAGACCGGCGCCGACGAACTCGTCCTCACCGCGCAGATCTTCGATCACGCGGCGCGGTTGAAGTCGTTTGAGCTCGTGGCCCAGGCGTGGGGGCTGGTCGGCAGTCGGGCCGGCGCAAGCGCCTGAAGGCCGGGCGCGCTTCAGGAAGACTGCCGCGCCGCCCAGCGCGCGATGATCTCCGCCAGCGCCGGCAGGCCCTCGCGGATCGCCACCGGGCCGGGCGCCAGGATCAGGGCCGATTTCACCTCGTGCAGTTCGCCGTCGCGCACCGCCGGCACGTCCTCCCAGCCCGGGCGCGCGGCCACGCGCTCGGGGCGGAAGCGCTTGCCGCACCACGAGCCCACGACGATGTCGGGCGCCGCCCGCGCCGCCTCCAGCGGGTCGGCCAGGATGCGCTGCGCGGCACCCGAGTAGCGCGCGCGCTCGGCAAAGACGTCCTCGCCGCCGGCGATCCCGATCAGCTCCGACACCCAGCCCACCGCGCTGATCGGCGGCTCGTCCCACTCCTCGAAATACACCCGCGGCCGCCGCGGCAGCGCCGCCGCCCGCTCACGCACCGCGTCCATCGTCGCCTCGAGTTCCGCCACCAGGGCGAGCGCCCGATCCTCCGCGCCAACGAGCCGGCCCACCGTCTCGATCATCGCCAGGATGCCCTCGACGCTGCGCTGGTTGAACACATGCACCGCCACGCCGGCCTTGATCAGATCGCGCGCCACGTCCGCCTGCATGTCGGAGAACCCCAGCACCAGGTCGGGCTCGACCGCGAGGATCTTCTCCAGGTCGCCACAGGAGAAGGCGAAGACCTTGGGCTTCTCCTTGCGCGCGCGCGGCGGGATCACGGTGTAGCCACTGATGCCGACGACGCGTGCCTCCTCGCCCAAGGCGTAGAGGACCTCGACGGTCTCGGTGGTCAGACAGACGATGCGGGAGGGGAGTCGGCGTGGGGTCATGGGGGGATTATGGCGGATCGGCAGGATTCAAGCCTTGTGCGGAACATGCGCTTTGCAACTCATTCGCCGCGCAGGATGCTGAATTCCCGGAACAGTCGACCCGGTAAGGGCACGCTCAGCCGCCAGTGGATGCTCATCGGCTTCGCGCCTTCAGCCCGCTCCAGCGTCACCGGGCCACAAGCGCGATACGGCGTCCCCTTTGCGGCACGCACGAAGAGCTGAAAACGCCAGCCGTTACCCGGACTCTCCAGATACCGCCGCCCCGCGGGCGTCTGCGGCCCCGCCGCGTTCTGCGACTGCCAGTGGAACAGCTCCGGGCTGATCGCGTAATCCCGATAGGCGATGCGCTCGTGATAGCCCTCGCGCTTGTCCAACGTCACGAACAGCAGCTCGACCTTGCGCTCGTGCAGCGCGAGAACGCCGGCCTGGAAGGGCGTGCGCCGGCTCGGGCTCAGCCAGCCCAGCGCGGTGAGTATCTCGCGGATGCCATAGGCCGCGTGCAGGCTGAGCGGGACATCCTCCAGTCCCGGCACCGCCTGCGTCCGCAAGCTGCTGCGTGCCTGCAAGACACCGCCCAGCTCGGCAAGCTCCGCCGCATGCTCGGGGTGATGCTGCAGCCGCTGCAGGAAATCCTCGCCGCTCCCCTTCTGATGCTGCTGCGCATCGATCTGATAGGCGAGCATCTGCAGCAGGCGCCGATCGCGCTCGTCCCGCACCTGGTATGCCGCGTCCGGCTCGCGCAGCGAGCACAGCAGATCGGTCCGCGCAGGTTCGTCGATGTGCAGCAGATCGCCGAAACGGCGCCCGAAGTAGTCGTCCTCGCTGCCCGGCGGCGTGCTCAGCAAGCCCGCGTCGCGCTTGAGGTTGGTCCAACCCGAGCGCCCGCTGCTGCGATAGAGGTCGTCGAGCTCGATCGCCTGCTCGGCGAGGAAGCTCGCGAGCCGGATGTCGGTGCGTCCGCGCAGTGCAGCGTAGGCCTGAAGCTCCGTCCTCAGCCGCCGCCAGTTCTGCTGCACCAGCTTGCGCAGGCTGCGCAGCACCTGCTCGCGGGTCTGGCGCTGCAGGTGGATGTGGCAACCGGGCGGCAGCATGCCGAAGCCCTTATCCACCGCCTCGATCAACTGCGCGCGCGACAGCCCGGTGATCGTCGACAGCAGGCGGTCGAAGCGAAACTCCTCGCGGTGCCGGCCGACAAAATCCAGGATCAGACAGCTCTCCTTGCCCTTTGCCAGACGCAGTCCGCGGCCGATCTGCTGCTGGAACAGCACCGGGCTCTGCGTCGGGCGCAGCAGGAGCAGCGTATCGACGAGCGGCAGGTCGACGCCCTCGTTGTACAGGTCGCAGGTCACCAGCGCGGCGACCTCGCCGCGGGCCAGAAGCTCGGGCGCGCGCCGGCGTTCGTCGGTGGGCGTGTCACCCACCACGCACAGCGCCTTGATGCCGGCCCGGTTCAGCCGCGCCGTCATGTCCTGCGCGTGCGCCACCGAGACGCAGAACACCAGCGCGCGCCCGCGCGCCGGATCGCCCGCCAGGCGCCGCCACTCGTCGAGCACCAGCCGCGCGCGGACATCGTTCCCGGTGACCAGCTTCTCGATCGCCGCCACCTCCCCCGCCTGCTGCCAAGGCACGGCGGAAAAGTCGGTCTCGTCGTCGCACGCGTAATACTCGAAGGGGCACAGCAACTGCTGGTCGAGCGCATGCCAGAGCCGCAGCTCGACCGCCGGCGAGCCATCGGGCCGGTTGTCGAAGTAGCCCAGGATCGGCTTGCCATCGCTGCGCTCCGGCGTCGCAGTCAGGCCGAGCAGCACGCGCGGGCGCACGGCGCTCACGAATGCATCGAAGCGATCCGCCGCCAGGCGATGGCACTCGTCGACCACCACGGTGTGCCAGTAATCCGCCCCGCAGCGCGACACCAGCTCGCGCGCGGACACGCTGTCGATGGTGGCGAACAGATGCTCGAAGCCCTCGGACTGCACGCCGCCGACCAGTACCTCGCCAAAGGCGTGGTCGCGCAGCACCTCGCGATAGGTGCGCAGCGCCTGCTTCAGGATCTCCTCGCGGTGCGCCACGAACAGCAGCCGCGGCCGCCCACCTGCCTGCTGGCAGAGCCACTTGTAGTCGAAGGCCGCCACCACCGTCTTGCCGGTGCCGGTCGCGGCCACCACCAGATTGCGCCAGCGACCGTGATCGCGCTCGATCTGCAGTTGGTCGAGCATCTCCTGCTGGTAGGCCTTGGGCTCGAGGTCGAAATAGGTCGGGCGCGCGACCAGCTCGTCGCCGGACTCGCGCCTGAGCGCCTCGCCCAGCGCCTTGCGATGCGCGGGGTTGGCGGGGTCATAGGCCTGGAACTCGCTGTCCTCCCAGAGCGTCTCGAAGTGCGCGCTGGCGCGCTCGAACAGATCGGTCTGGCCGCGCTCGGTGAACTTCACCGTCCATTCCAGCCCGCCCATCAAGGCCGCGCCCGACAGGTTGGCGCTACCCACGTAGGCGGAGCCGAAGCCAGTGCGGCGGCGGAACAGCCAGGCCTTGGCATGCAGCCGGGTGCGTCGACCATCCAGCGACACGCGGATCTCGCAGCCGGGCAGCCGGGCGAGTTCGTCCAGCGCGCGAATCTCGGTGGCGCCGGTGTAGGTGGTGGTCAGCACCCGCAGGCGCGTGCGCGGCTTGCCATCCGGCCCGACCGCGGTGATCGACTGCAGGATGTCGAGCAGCTTGCGTACGCCGGAATGGGTGATGAAGCTCACCAGGATGTCCACCTGATCACAGGCCGCGAGTTCGCGGCGCAGCTCGGTCAGCAACGAGGGCGAGCCCTTGCCCGCGGTGAAGAGCCAGGGGAAGGCCAGGCCGGTCTCGGGGATCGTCGGCTTGGGCGAGTGTTGGTGGATGGACTGCAGAATCTGGGGCGGGGCGGAGAGTGTCTCGGCGTCGCCGGCGCGCTTGCCGAGGCGCTGCTTCAGGCTGACGAGGAGGAAATTGACGAGATCGAGCTGCTCCCGGAGCTTCTCGGCGCCGTCACCGTGCAGGTCGTCGAGGATGCGGGAGAGTTGGGCGGCGAGCGCGTCGGCCAGGCGCTCGGGGGCGTCCTCGGCGGTGAGGGGCTGGAGGCTGTGGGCGCGCTCGTCCGTCGTACGGGTGACGGCGTCGCGGAGGGCCTCGGTGAGAAGTTGGTCGTACAGACCGTCAGGCAATGTCATACGATTCCCACTGGCCCTCCGCCATGAGGATTGGCCCCTGAGACTTCAGAACCCCTGAAACAGCATATCCAGCGCTGTCGTAATTTCGGCCCTGAAAGCGCCCAGTCTCGCCACCGGCGCCTTGAGCAGGGTGCTCGGTACCGTCGCCAGAAACTGGGTAGCCATCACGAAACCGCCGCCCTCGATCTCAAAGACGGGATTGAGCCCTCTGGCCGGCTGGAGCTCACCACCGCTGGGCAGCAGCGGAACGACGACCCGGGTATTCAGGTGGCTCAACAGGTCGGCTTGAACGTCGAGCAGAAAGCCCTCGCCCGCGCTGTTTCGGTAGACGTCGAAGCGCGCCATCAGAAGTTCCGAAACTGCGCGAGCGGCAAGCCGTGCTGCTCAACATAGGCGTTCGAGCTGTCGAGCGCGCCTCGGTTCTCTTCGAGCCATTGCGCTGCACGACGCTCCGCCACTGCACGCGCCAAACCGGCCTCGGCCGCCTGCGAGATGTTGATGCGCAGGGCCTTCGCCTCTACAAGCAAGGCTTCATCGAGCGTCACGTTGGTCGGTTTGCGGGCTGCACCTGGGATAGTCGTGTGCATCATGATGGAGTCGCCTTGTGAAACAAGTGCCTGCATTATAGATGTGGAACTTCGTGCGCATTCACGCCCACATAAAGCAAAACCCCCCGCCATCGCTGACGAGGGGTTCTCGGGCGAGACGACCTCCCGGCCGTCCCAGCCTTCCAGCTACTTACCGACTCAGACTTCCACCGTATCCGCAACCGCGCGGAATTCCTCGATCTGGTCGAAGTTCATGTAGCGGTAGATGTCGGCGGCTTTCTTGTTCACCACTTCCACCTGCGCCATGTACTCCTGCACGGTCGGGATCTTGCCCATCAGCGCACACACCGCGGCCAGCTCGGCGGAGCCCAGATAGACGCGGGTGTCGATGCCGAGGCGGTTGGGGAAGTTGCGCGTCGAGGTCGACATCGCGGTGCTGCCCTTGCGGATCTGCGCCTGGTTGCCCATGCACAGCGAGCAGCCCGGCATCTCCATGCGCGCGCCGGACTTGCCGAGCACGCCGTAGTAGCCTTCCTCGTTGAGGATCATCGCGTCCATCTTGGTGGGCGGGGCGATCCACAGGCGGGTCGGGATGTCGGTCTTGCCGTCGAGCACCTTGCCGGCGGCGCGGAAGTGGCCGATGTTGGTCATGCACGAGCCGATGAAGACTTCGTCGATCTTGTCGCCGGCGACCTCAGAGAGCAGCTTGACGTCGTCCGGATCGTTCGGGCAGGCAACGATCGGCTCCTTGATGTCGGCCAGGTCGATCTCGATCACGGCGGCGTATTCGGCGTCGGCATCGCCCGCCAGCAGTTCGCCGTTGGCGATCCACTGTTCCATGGCCTTGATGCGGCGGCCCAGGGTGCGCTTGTCTTCGTAGCCATTGGCGATCATCCACTTCATCAGGGTGATGTTCGAGTTCATGTACTCGACGATCGGTTCCTTGTTGAGGTGGACCGTGCAGCCGGCGGCGGAGCGCTCGGCCGAGGCGTCGGTGAGTTCGAAGGCTTGTTCCACCTTCAGGTCGGGCAGGCCTTCGATCTCGAGGATGCGGCCGGAGAAGATGTTCTTCTTGCCCTTCTTCTCGACGGTGAGCAGGCCGGCCTTGATCGCGTACAGCGGGATGGCGTTGACCAGGTCACGCAGGGTGACACCCGGCTGCATCGTGCCCTTGAAGCGCACCAGCACCGATTCCGGCATGTCGAGCGGCATCACGCCGGTCGCCGCGGCAAAGGCCACCAGGCCGGAGCCGGCCGGGAACGAGATGCCGATCGGGAAGCGGGTGTGGCTGTCGCCGCCGGTGCCGACGGTGTCGGGCAGCAGCAGGCGGTTGAGCCAGGAGTGGATGACGCCGTCGCCCGGACGCAGCGACACGCCGCCGCGGGTGCTGATGAAGCTCGGCAGTTCGCGGTGCATCTTGACGTCGACCAGCTTCGGGTAGGCCGCGGTGTGGCAGAAGGACTGCATCACCAGGTCGGCGGAGAAGCCGAGGCAGGCGAGGTCTTTCAGCTCGTCGCGGGTCATCGGGCCGGTGGTGTCCTGGCTGCCGACGGTGGTCATCTTGGGTTCGCAGTAGGTGCCCGGGCGGATGCCCTGGCCTTCAGGCATGCCGCAGGCGCGGCCCACCATCTTCTGCGCCAGGCTGAAGCCCTTGCCGGAATCGGCGGGCGCCTGCGGCAGGCGGAACAGGGTCGAGGGCGGCAGGCCGAGCGCTTCGCGCGCCTTGGTGGTGAGGCCGCGACCGATGATCAGCGGAATGCGGCCACCGGCGCGCACTTCGTCGAGGATCACCAGGGTCTTGAGTTGCGATTCGGCAACCACGGCGCCGTTCTTGAGCGCGGTGACCTTGCCGGACTGGGCGTCGACCTTGAGCTCGATCTCGTCGCCCATGTCGAACTGGCCGCAGTCGATCTCGATCGGCAGCGCGCCGGCGTCTTCCATGGTGTTGAAGAAGATCGGGGCGATCTTGGAGCCCAGGCACACGCCGCCGAAGCGCTTGTTCGGGACGAAGGGGATGTCTTCGCCGGTGAACCACAGCACCGAGTTGGTGGCGGACTTGCGCGAGGAGCCAGTGCCGACCACGTCACCGACGTAGGCGACCAGGTTACCCCGGGCGCGCAGGTCTTCGATGAACTTGACCGGGCCGCGCACGCCGGCTTCTTCCGGCTCGATGCCCGGACGCGGGTTCTTGAGCATGGCCAGCGCGTGCAGCGGGATGTCGGGACGCGACCAGGCGTCCGGCGCGGGCGACAGGTCGTCGGTGTTGGTCTCGCCGGTGACCTTGAGCACGGTGAGCTTTTGCGAGGCGGGGACTTCCGGGCGGCTGGTGAACCATTCGGCGTCGGCCCACGACTGCATGACGGCCTTGGCGTTGGCGTTGCCCTTCTCGGCCAGTTCCTTGACGTCGTGGAAGTAGTCGAACATCAGCAGGGTCTTCTTCAGACCCTCGGCAGCGATGGTGCCCACTTCGGCGTCGCCGAGCAGGTCGATCATCGGCTTGATGTTGAAGCCGCCCAGCATGGTGCCGAGCAGCTCGGTGGCCTTGGCGCGCGACACCAGCGCACAGGCTTCCTCGCCCTTGGAGACCTTGGCGAGGAACTCGGCCTTGACCTTGGCGGCGTCGTCCACGCCGGCGGGGACACGGTAGGTGAGCAGCTCGACGAGGAAGTCCTCCTCGCCGGCGGGGGGGTTCTTCAGCAGTTCGACCAGCTCGGTGACCTGCTGCTTGGACAGCGGCAGCGGCGGGATACCGAGGGCGGCACGTTCGGCGACATGGGCGCGGTAGGCTTCAAGCACGGCGACTTCCTCACTATTTCGTGGCGGTGATCGGAACTCCGACCGGGGGTCGCCCAGCCGGAACGGACGGGATTATATGTCTTTTATAAGACTTGCGGTGCAGTGCAACAGCCGGGCAAGTGATCCCGGGTAAAAACTTTTGCGATTCTACGCCTTCGAAGCACCGAAGGAAGGCGGTGGCGCGCGCTGGCCGCCTCGCTGCGCGCCGCCCACCGCCGGGCGCGGACCGACCACCCTGCTATGCTGAAAACAGATTGCCCCACAACCCAAGCAGAAGGAGTCCCCCAGATGAATCATTCGCTCTTCGATTCGCTCAAGACCCTCCCGACCTCCACCGGCAGCACGCTCGAGTACTACGCCCTGCCCGCGCTCGAAGCCGCCGGCGTCGGCAAAATCTCGCGCCTGCCGGTGTCGATCCGCATCGTGCTCGAGGCGGTGCTGCGCCACTGCGACGGCAAGAAGGTCACCGAAGGCCATGTGCGCGAGCTCGCGAACTGGCAGCCGGTGGCCGAGCGCAGCGCCGAGATCCCCTTCGTGGTGGCGCGCGTGGTGCTGCAGGACTTCACCGGCGTGCCGCTGCTCGCCGACCTGGCCGCGATGCGCAGCGTGGCGGTGGCGCAGGGCCGCGACGCCAAGCTCATCGAGCCGCTGGTGCCAGTCGATCTGGTGGTCGACCACTCGGTGCAGGTGGACCACTACGGCACGCCCGACGCGCTGCGCCAGAACATGGAGATCGAGTTCGAGCGCAACCGCGAGCGTTACCAGTTCATGAAGTGGGGCATGCAGGCCTTCGACACCTTCCGCGTGGTGCCGCCGGGCATCGGGATCGTGCATCAGGTCAACCTGGAATATCTCTTCCGCGGCGTGCGCAGCCGCGACGGCCTGTGCTTCCCCGACACCCTGGTGGGCACCGACTCGCACACCACCATGATCAACGGTGTCGGCGTGGTGGGCTGGGGCGTGGGCGGCATCGAGGCCGAGGCGGCCATGCTCGGCCAGCCGGTGTATTTCCTCACCCCCGACGTGATCGGCGTGGAGCTCAAGGGCAGCCTGCCCGCGGGCACCACCGCGACCGACCTGGTGCTCACCGTGACCGAGATGCTGCGGCGCGAAAAGGTGGTGGGCAAGTTCGTCGAGTTCTTCGGCGAGGGCACGGCCAGCCTGTCGGTCACGGACCGCGCCACGATCGCCAACATGGCGCCCGAGTACGGCGCCACCATGGGCTTCTTCCCGGTGGACGAGAAGACCGTGGAGTACATGCGCGCCACCGGCCGCGACGAGGCCGAGTGCGCGCTGTTCGAGGACTATTTCCGCGCCCAGGGCCTGTTCGGCGTGCCGCGCGCCGGCGACATCGACTACACCCGCACGCTGGCGCTCGACCTCGCCACGATCCAGCCTTCGCTCGCCGGCCCCAAGCGCCCGCAGGACCGCATCGCCCTGCCCGCCATGCGCCACGAATTCGAGCGCCTGTTCTCCGCGCCGGTGTCCGAGAACGGCTTCGGCCGCGAGCCCGGTCAGCTCGACGACCGCTTCGCCACCGCGCGCGAGGGCGTGGACCTCGGCCATGGCGACGTGCTGATCGCCGCCATCACCTCGTGCACCAACACCAGCAACCCCGCGGTGATGATCGCCGCCGGCGTGCTGGCCAGGAAGGCCGTGGAACGCGGCCTGCGCGTGCAGCCGCACATCAAGACCTCGCTCGCCCCCGGCTCGCGCGTGGTCACCGATTACCTCGACAAGGGCGGGCTGCTCGAGCCGCTTGCGGCGCTCGGTTTCGCGCTCGCCGGCTACGGCTGCACCACCTGCATCGGCAACGCCGGCGACCTCGCCCCCGAGTTCAACGAGGCGATCATCGAGCACGACCTGGTCGTGGCCGCGGTGCTGTCGGGCAACCGCAACTTCGAGGCCCGCATCCACCCCAACATCCGCGCCAACTACCTCGCCTCGCCGCCGCTGGTGGTGGCCTTCGCGCTCGCCGGGCGGGCCAACATCGACCTGACGCAGGAGCCCCTGGGCACCGGCAGCGACGGCCAGCCGGTGTATCTGCGCGACATCTGGCCGAGCTCGGACGAGGTCGCCGCGGTGCTGCCCTTCGCCACCGACCCGGCCACCTATCGGCCGTTGTACGCCGACTTCACCCGCGACCACGACCTGTGGAACGCGATCGCCGCGCCCACCGGCCAGGCCTATGACTGGCCGCCCTCCACCTACATCGCCTGCCCGCCCTTCTTCGAGAGCTTCGGCATGACGCCCCCGCCGGCGAGCGACATCCACGACGCGCGCGCGCTGCTGCTGCTCGGCGACTCGGTGACCACCGACCACATCTCGCCCGCCGGCTCCTTCCGCGAGACCAGTCCGGCCGGACACTGGCTGCGCGAGCAGGGGGTGGAGAAGAAGGACTTCAACTCCTACGGCTCGCGCCGCGGGAACCACGACGTGATGGTGCGCGGCACCTTCGCCAACGTGCGCGTGAAGAACCTGATGCTGCCGCCCAACCCCGACGGCAGCCGCGTCGAAGGCGGCTACACCCTGCTCGACGGCGAGCAGACCACGGTGTACGACGCCGCCAGCGCATGGATGCAGCGCGGCGTGCCGACCATCGTCTTCGCCGGCGAGGAGTACGGCACCGGCTCGTCGCGCGACTGGGCGGCCAAGGGCACGGCGCTGCTCGGGGTCAAGGCGGTGGTGGCGAAGAGCTTCGAGCGCATCCACCGCTCCAACCTGGTCGGCATGGGCGTGCTGCCGCTGCAGTTCATCGGCGATGACAGCTGGCAGGGCCTGAAGCTCGACGGCAGCGAGAAGTTCACGCTCGAGGGCATCACCGCCGGCCTGGCGCCGCAGCAGCAGCTCACGCTGCAGATCGAGCGTGCCGACGGCTCGAAGCAGTCGGTGGCGCTGCTGTGCCGCATCGACACCCCGATCGAGATCGAGTACTACCGCCACGGTGGCATCCTGCCCTACGTGCTGCGGGAGATCCTCGGCGGCTGACGATTCCGTGGGAGCGGGCTTGCCCGCTCCCACGGAAGTGCATGCCATGTGCCCGGCCAGGCCGCATGGCATTCCGCTCCGATCCGGGAAGCGCCTCGGGCAGGCCCGGTATACTTCGCCCGCATGAAACCCACCGACCCCTGCCCCTGCGGCACCGGCCGCAGCTTCGCGCAGTGCTGCGGCGCCGCGCTCTCCGGCGCACACCCGGCGCCCACCGCCGAGGCGTTGATGCGCTCGCGCTACACCGCCTTCGCGCTGCGCGACACGGCCTACCTGCTCGCGAGCTGGCACACCTCCACCCGCCCGGCCACCCTCGATCTGGACGAAACCCCGCCCCCAAAATGGATCGGCCTGCAGGTGCGCGCCCACCGCCCGCTCGACGAGGACCACGCCGAGGTCGAGTTCGTCGCGCGCTGCCGCGTCGGCGGCCGTGCCCAGCGCCTGCACGAGACCAGCCGCTTCGTGCGCGAGGACGGACGCTGGTATTACGTGGACGGCAACATCCACGCCTGATCCCCTAGCCCCCTGGGCGCAGGCCACGCGGCGCGAGACAGGCTGCAACGGCGAAGGCATAATCTGACGGCACCGCAGCGCAGCGTTCGCTGCCGCTCCACCGCCCTCACCAGACTCACCGAAGGAAGATCATGAACCTCGAAAAAGTCATCTTCGGTTTCTTCATCGTGCTCGCCGCCACGCTGAACTTCGGCTTCTTCGTCGGCGACATCGACAACCCTGCCCACCACGACGTCTACGAGCTCTTCGCCGCGCTCGTGGTCAGCCTGATCGCCACCGTGCTCAAGTTCGGCGACCGCACCCAGATCGGCGCCATCCACCTGTCGACCAGCCTGGCCGCCGACCTGCAGCTGATCGCCGCCGCCATGGTGTGGGGCTACGCGGCCCACGTCGGCGCCGAAGGCGTCTCGCCCGACATGATGGCGAAGATCGTGTCGCTGTCGGGGGGCGCGCTGTTCGCCAACATGGTGTCGGTGGTGATCCTGATCGCCGAGACGATCATGCAGCGCCGCTGAAGCGGAAACCGGGGCCGCGGCATGCAGAACCTCGCCCGCCATCACAGCGTCTTCTTCCTGATCCTGCGGCGCCTGCGCACGCCGCTGATCCTGCTCATCACCCTGTTCGCGATCGCGGTGCTCGGGCTCACCCTGGCGCCCGGACCGGTGGTGGACGGCAGGACGAGCTACCTGAGCTTCTTCCACGCCTTCTACTTCATCAGCTACACCGCCACCACGATCGGTTTCGGCGAGATCCCCTACACCTTCTCGGACCAGCAGCGGCTGTGGGTGATGGTGAGCATCTACCTGTCGGTGATCGGCTGGGCCTACACGCTGGGCGCGGTGTTCAACCTGCTCTCGGACCGCAGCCTGCGCCAGGCGATCGCGATGCAGCGCTTCGTGCGCGCGGTGCGGGCGCTGCGCGAGCCCTTCTACCTGGTGTGCGGCTACGGCGAGACCGGGCGCCTGATCTGCCAGGCGATCGACCGCATGGGCCTGCGCGCGGTGGTGGTGGAGCTCGACGAGAACAAGGTGGGCGAGCTCGACCTGCACAACTACGCGCTCGACGTGCCCGCCATCTGCGCCGACGCCAGCAACCCCGAGATCCTCAAGTTCGCCGGGCTCACCCACAACAGCTGCGTGGGCGTGGTCGCGCTCACCAACGACGACCACACCAACCTCTCGATCGCCATCGCCGCCCGCCTGCTTGCGCCGCGCGTGCCGGCGCTGTGCCGCGCCGAGAACGCCGCCACCGCCGACAACATGGCGTCTTTCGGCACGCGCCACATCATCAACCCCTTCGAGCGCTTCGCCGAGACGCTGGCGCTCTCGCTGCATGCGCCCAAGGCCTCGCAGCTCATGGGCTGGCTTACCGGCGTACCGGACACCGAAGTCGAGCAGCGCCGCGACCCGCCGCACGGCCAGTGGATCGTGTGCGGCCACGGCCGCTTCGGCCGCCAGCTCGTCGAGGCCATGGACTCCGAGGCCGTACCGGTGACCATCATCGACCTCGACCCCAAGCCCGACGGCGTGCACCGCTGGGTGGAAGGCGACGGCACCGGCGCCGGGTCGCTGCGCGAAGCGGGCGTGGAGACCGCCACCGGCATCGTCTGCGGCACCAGCTCCGACGCCGACAACCTGTCCATCGCCGTGACCGCGCGCGAACTCAACCCCGAGCTGTTCGTGATCCTGCGCCAGAACCACGAATCGAACCGCGCCCTGTTCGACGCCTTCAAGGCCGACATCACGGTGGTCCCCAGCCGCGTCATCGGCCACGAATGCATCGCGATCCTGAGCACGCCCCTGGTCGCGCCCTTCCTGGAAGATGTCCGCAAGCGCGACGAGGACTGGTGCGGCGCCCAGCTCGAACGCCTGACCCGCCACCTGGGCTGGACCGTACCCGAGACGCGCAGCGAACGCATCAACCTGAGCCGCGCCCCGGCGCTCTACCGCCGCCTGATGCGCGGCGAGACGATCACCCTCGAGCGGCTGCTGCGCTCGCCATCCGACCGCAGCCGCGGCCTGGACTGCGAGGTGCTGTATCTCGACCGCGACGACGACGATCACCTGCTGATGCCCGCACCCGGCACCAATATCCGCGCCGGCGACGAGTTGCTGCTCGCAGGCACGCGCGCGGCGCTCAACGACATCGGACTGATCATCGCCAACGAACACACGCTGGCCTACATCCTCACCGGCGAAGACCTGCCCGGCGGCTGGGTATGGGAGAAGTTCTCGCGCCGGGCGCCGGGCGCCGCGCCGCGCCAGCTGCCCTGAGCGCGCGCGCAGCCCCGGCGGGCAGGATCAGTCCTGCTGCGTGAGGGTGATCTCGACGCCGGCGAAGCGCACCGTCTGGCCCGGGCGCAGCTTGGCGCGCTTGCGCGTCTCCAGCGCGCCATCCACGCGCACCTGGCCCTGCTCCACCGCGGCGTGCGCGGCACCGCCCGAGTCCACCAGACCGGCCGCCTTGAGCAGCTGGTCGAGCTGGATGTGTTCGCCGCGCACGGCAAAGGATTGCGACATGCCTTTCTCCTCATCCCCTGCACGCCACGGCGCGCCGGGCCTCGTGTCAAAATGCGCGCATTGTCCCCCTCCGGTCCACGCATGACCAGCACCGCATCCGACCCCTCCGGCCCCGCCCGTTCCGCGCCCGACGCGCACACTGCGCCGCTGCAGGCACAGCAGCTGCCCCCCGACGAAGACCTGATCGAGCGCGCGGACCGATGCATTGCCGCCGCGCTCGAAGGCGGCGCGCTGCAGCCCATCCGCACCGAGCAGGACTGGCTGGAAGAGGCCGGGCTGCGCTTCTCGGTGCGCTGGGTATCGTCGCTCGCGCTCAAGGACCGCGCCCGGGTCGATACGGTCACGCGCAAACGCGCCGACTTCAACCCTTTCCTGCCCCCCGAAGCCGCGCTCACGGTCGCCGAGCTGGGCGCGTACCACCGCCTGGTGCTGAACAAGTTTCCGGTGATCGAGCGCCATCTGCTGGTGGTGACGCGCGACTTCGAGGACCAGTCGGAGCCGCTCGATGCAGCCGACCTGGGGGCGCTGGGCGCCATCATGGCCGCGCACGGTGGCCTGGGGTTTTACAACGGCGGCCCGGTAGCCGGCGCCAGCCAGCGGCACAAGCACCTGCAGTGGGTACCGGCGAGCGCGAGCCGGCTGGGCAGCTTCGTACCCGCGCCAACCACGGCGCACGCCAACGCAGCGGGCACCGTGTTCGACAACCCGCTGCTGCCCTGGGCGCACGCCTTCGTCCGCCTCGACGCCGCGCTCTGGAACGAGCCCGCCACCCTCGGCGCGACGCTGCATGCGGCCTTCGCGCGCGCCTGCGCGGCGCTCGAGCTGAAGCCCACCGCGCAGCCGATGCCGCCCTACAACCTGCTGCTGACGCGCGAGGTGCTGTTGCTGGTGCCGCGCACACAAGAGAAATGGCTGGACGTGTCGATCAACTCGCTCGCCTACGCGGGCTCGCTGTTCGTGCGCGACCGCGCCCAGATCGAAGCCCTGCGCAGCGTCGGCCCGCTCGCCGTGCTCGCCGCGGTGGGCCGGGCGCGCTGAACCGCCCTCCGGCGCGCCCCCCGCGCCCTCAGGCCGCGCGTGGCAGCGGGTTGCGCGGCAAGGGCGGCAGGCCGATGGTGGCGCGCAGCTCGTCGCACTTGGGGTTGGGCGTGCCGTCCTCGAAGTACACCGGAAACTCGCGACAGGGCGAGGGCCGCTGCGCGTAGATCGAGCACGAGACCGCCTTGCCGACCTCGCCCGTGAGCGCGGAACAGCGCCGCGGCTGCTGGTTGCTGCCTTTCATGCAGCGCAGGCTGTGATTGAGCTTCTCGGTCATGTGCGCCGGCACGTAACCGCCCGGCGCGTCGTCGGCCTCGGCCCAGTAGAACGAAATACGGAAGTGCGTGCAGCAGATGCCGCAGTCCAGGCAAGGGTTGAAGTCGTCCATCTTCGGGGGCGCAAGGCAGCGTTGATCGGCGCGCAGATTCTAGCGTTTCCGGCGCGCCGTTCAAGCCCCCAAAACTCTTTAAATTCAATGGCCTGAATAATTTTTGCAGCAAACTGGATGCCACCCGCGGACGGCGCCGAGGACGGCACCGCCCGCGCGCCTCGATCAGGCCTTGTCGGCGGCCTCCGCGCCGCAGCATTTCTTGTACTTCTTGCCGCTGCCGCAGGGGCAGGGATCGTTGCGCCCCGGGCCGGCGGCGTCCGGCTTGCGCGGCGCCTCGGTCGACAGCGGCTCGGCCGCGGGCAGGCCCATGTCGCGCCAATGCGCGTAGATATCGTTAACCGCCTCCCCCACCGCAGCGAGCCAGCCGAGACGGGTCTCGTCGTCGGCCGTGCGTGCGTCGTCTTCGCCCCAGGGCATCAGCACCTCGTCCAGGGTCTCGCGCACGGCCTCGACCGCCTCCTCGTCCAGCCCCTCTTCCCAGCCTTCCGGCCACAGGTCCAGGCCCTGGGCAAAGCCGTCGATCCAGGCCTCGCCGAGCTTGAGGCCGTCGCCTTCGTTGACCGCGAAACAGAACGGCTCCCAGCAGCCTTCCTCGTCATCGTCCAGGCCGAGCGTGGCGAGCAGTTCGTTGTGGTAGGCCCTCACCAGCCGGATCGCGCGCTGCAGCCCGCTGCCCGAGCCGAAGCCCGCCTCCTCACCGTGCGCCGACCACACGCCCGGCATCCAGCGCTCGGGCGCGATCGGGCGCGGCGAGCTGAGCACGCCGGCAAGATAGCCGTCGAGCATCTCGAGGTCCATGCAATCTTCGGGCACCACGTCCGAGGAGAGGATCTCTTCGAGCGCCTCGAAGTCGTCTTCGCTCATCGGGGCGGCATTGGCCAGGTGGGCTTCGGTGGCGGTGTCGCGGGTGTCTTCGTTCATCGTGTTCTCCGGTAATCGGGGGCAAGCGTGGGCCAAGCGCGCACGCGGGGCAAGTCGAATCGTGTGAAAAGCGTCCTCAGCCGCCGGGCAGCGCGCCGCCACCCGCACCGAGCTCGAGTTCGAGCCGGTACAAGGCCTGGCCCGAGTCGCGATATTTGCGCTCGAAGGGCGTGAGCGGAACCTGCGCCTCGAAGCGCGCCCAGGGCACCGGCCGGCCGATCGTCTCCTCGAGCGCGAGCGCGAACTCCTCGATATAGACCTGCCAGTTGCTGCGGCATTCGAGCACACCGCCCAGGCGCGGAATCCACGGGAACACCGGGTGCGCGTGCCAGCGCCGGCCGAGATGGCCGATCTTGGGCCAGGGGTTGGGATAGAGGATGTAGTGGCGCGCGAGGCGCAGCCCGGCGTCGTCGAGCAGGCGCCAGAAATCCACCAGGTCGGCGCGCACGAACACCATGTTCGTCGGCAGCAAGGCCTCGGGGTAAGGCTTGCGCCGGTTCAGACGATCTTCGGACTGGTCCACGCCGATCACCCAGTGCCCGGGGTGGGCGCGCGCGAGCTGGATGGTGCTGTGGCCCACGCCGCAGCCGGCGTCCAGGATCAGCGGCGCCTTGCCGTCCCAGTCGGCGAGCGCCTGCGTGAGCGCGGCGCGGTTGTAGTCGGCGTAGGGTTTGCGAAAAGGCTGGCTCAGATGCTTGCGCACGCGCTCGCGCAGGCTGTCATGCACGTCGCACTGGGCGCTCTGCGGGATGCGGGAATTCGCGTAACTCATGGGGCGTAGCTCACGGAGTGTGGCTCAAGGGGTGTAACTCGTCGGGGCGGGCTGCGTCGTTCATGTCTGCGCGCATGCGATGGCGGGTGCGTCGCAGGGGATGCCGTGCCGGCCCAGCTCGGCGACCACCTCGGGCAGCGTGCGCAGCGGCCGGATGCATGCAAACAGCGCACGCGCGCGCTCGTGCTTGCGCGCGAGCATGTGCACCCACTGCTTGAGGCGGCCGGGCGCGTGCCGGGCCTCGACCTTGCGCTGCACGCCGCAGACAAAAGCGCCGATCAGGGGCTGCAGCGCCTGCCATTCGCGCTCGCGCTCGGCCGCGTCGGGTTCGTGCAGCCGACCGGCGCGGATGCGCTGGGCAAGAAAGGGGTCGGCCACCGCACCGCGGCCGAGCATGACGTCGGCCACGCCCGAGACCTCTCGGCAGCGCACCCAGTCCTGCGCCGACCAGACCTCGCCGTTGGCCACGACCGGCACCGGCACCGCCTCGGCGATGCGCGCCACCCACTCCCAGTGCGCCGGCGGACGATAGCCGTCAGCCTTGGTGCGGGCGTGCACCACGAGCAGCTGCGCGCCGCCATCGACCAGCGCCTGCGCGCACTCCACCGCGCGCGCCGGATCATTGACGCCGAGCCGCATCTTCGCGCTCAACGCCAGCCCCGCCGGCAGCGCGCCGCCGACTGCCTGTGTGATGCGCCACAGCAGCTCGGGCTCGTCGAGCAGCACTGCGCCGCCGCGGTGACGATTCACCGTCGGCGCCGGGCAGCCGAAGTTCAGATCCACGCCGGGCGGGTTCAGGCGCGCGAGCCGCGCAGCGTTGACCGCCATGCAGGCGGGGTCGGAGCCGAGCATCTGCACGTGCACCGGGGTGCCTGCGGCGGTACGTCCGCCATGGTCGAGCTCGGGCACGATGCGGCGAAAGAAGCGCTCGGGCAGCACCGTGCCGGAGACACGCGCGAACTCGCTCACCGCATGGTCGTAGCCGCCCACGCGGGTGAGCGCGGCACGCAGCACGTCATCGAGCAAGCCCTCCATCGGCGCAAGCAGCAGGCGCACCCAAACCCCCGAAAACATGGCCGCCAGCGCGGCAAAGGCGGCGATTGTAGCGCCAGCCACGCACCCGAGCGGCCCCGGCATCAACTTTTAAAGTAGTTTTCCTTGCCAGCGGCGCGCGAGTGCAAGATAATTCCGCGCTTTACGGACTCAGGGTGGTCACACCCGCCACCCGCACGATTCAGGAACACACCATGAAAGCAGACACCCATCCCAAATACGACGACCTGACCGTGACCTGCTCCTGCGGCAACACGTTCGTCACCCGCTCCACGCTGGGCAAGCCCCAGTACCACGTCGAAGTCTGCTCCGCCTGCCATCCGTTCTACACCGGCAAGCAGAAGATCGTCGACACCGCCGGCCGCGTCGAGCGCTTCCGCCAGAAATACGGCAACGTTCAGCGCGCCAGCTGAGCCGCCCGAGCCTGCGTTGCAGGCGCGCATCGCTGATGCGCATTCAGCACGCGCGGTCCATGGCGACCCCGCGTGCCGCACAAGAAAGGCAGCTCAGGCTGCCTTTTTTCATGCCCGCAAGCCTGTCGATGCCGCACGGCGCAGCGTCCGGCACTGGCCTCAGCGCACACTCCCCCGCACAATGCCCGCATGATTCGCGACCCCGCCTCGCACACCCTGTTCCAGCGCCGCATCTACGGCACCGTTGGCCTGAGCCTGCTGATCGGGCTGTATCTGCTCGTCGGCCTGACCACGCACGATCCATGGCGTGGTGACGACGCACGCCACTTCGGGCCGGTGCTCGCGATGCTGCACGGCGAGTCGTGGCTTTTTCCGCTGCTGGCCGGCGAGCCGCTGACCGAATTCCCGCCGCTCTATTACTGGGTCGCCTCCGCCTTCGCCTGGCTGAGCAGCAGCCTGCTCCCGGCCCATGCCGGCGCACGCCTGGCCAGCGCCTTCTTCGTCGCGCTGGCGGTGTTCTGGGTCGCGCGCGCAGGCGAGGCGCTGTACGGGCGCCCCGCACGCACGCCCGCCGCCCTGCTCGCGCTCGGCGCGCTCGGCCTGGTGCTGCACGCACACGAAACCCAGCCCCTGCTCGCCGTGTTCGCAATGCTCGCGCTGGTGCTGCACGGCATCGCCGAGCTGCCCGAGCATCCGCTCGCCGGCAGCCTGAAGGCCGGCCTGGGCAGCGGCCTGGCCTTTCTCGCCGGCGGCTTCGGCGGGCTGCTCGTGACCCTGCCGCTGCTGCCGCTGTCGGTATTGCTGTGCAGCGACTGCCGCACGCCGCGGGCAAGCGGCGGCCTGCTGCTCGGCTTGTGCGTAGCGCTCGGGGTGGCGGCGCTGTGGCCGCTCGCGCTGCAACTTCAACGCCCCGAGCTGCTCGAGCTGTGGCTGCGCGCCGAGTGGTCGCGCCTCGGCGCGGCGCCGCTCGGTGTGGCGCAGCTGCCACGCGCGCTCGAGATCATCGGCTGGTTCCTGTGGCCGCTGTGGCCGGTCGCCCTGTGGGCGCTGTGGAACGGCCGGCGCAAACTCGCTCGCCCCGCCGTGATGCTGCCGATGATCAGCATCCTCCTGGTCGCGCTGTGGCTGGTGCTCGGCGGCGACCTCGCACAGTCGCGGATGATCGTGCTCGTGCCGGCGGTCGCGCTTCTCGCCGCCTACGGCGTGAGCACCCTGCGCCGGGGCGCGGCGAGCGCCTTCGACTGGTTCTCGCTCATGAGCCTGGCGGTGTTCGGGGTGCTCGTGTGGCTGGCCTGGAGCGCCCAGACCCAGGGCTGGCCGCCCGGCCTGGCGCGCCACGTGGCCCGCAACGCGCCCGACTTCGTGATGCCCGACGCCCAGCTCAGGCTCATCGTCGGCGTGTTCATCAGCGCGCTCTGGATCCTGCTCGTGGCGCGCCTGCCGCGCTCGCCCTCGCGCGCGCCGGCAAACTGGGCGATCGGCCTGACCATGCTGTGGTGTCTCGCCGTGGTGGTGCTGATGCCCTGGTTCGACCAGGGGCGCAGCTATCGGGCGCTGGTCGCCTCGCTCGACATCGCGGTCGCCGGCGAACGCAGCGCGCAGCCCGGCGCCTGCATCGCCAGTACCGGCATCAACGACGCCCTGCGCACCTCGATGGATTACTACGCCAGCCTGCGCGTGGAAGGTCTGCAGGCGGGGACGACGCCGTGCCCGCTGCTGCTCGTGGATCTGGATCAGGCCAACCCGGCCGCGTCCGCGCGCATGCAGGGAACCCAATGGGAAACCGTGTGGGAATACCACCGCGGCGCCGGCCGGCGCGCGGAGGGTTACCGCCTGCTGCGCCGCGTCACGCCGTAAGCGCGCACAGGCGCGCGGCCCACACCGGGGCGCGCACGCTCAGCCATAGATCTTGCACATCCCCGGCACGCTGACCGGGCTGGTGAAATACCCGAGCACGCTGAAGAACAGCGACAGCAACAGCAGGATCAGCAGCAGGCGGCGGTGTCGTCGCACCCAGGCCACGACACCGGCAAGCAGCTTCGACAGCGCGCCAGCGAACTTCGCCCTCATCGTTCGTCCCTTCATTCTCCAGAGCGACCTGTCGCCCTTGCACGCTCAATCAAGACGCAGGAAGTGCTCGCGGTAATGGCGTAGCTCGGCGATCGACTCGTGGATGTCGGCCAGCGCGGTGTGGCTGCCGGCCTTCTTGACGCCCGCGTACACCTCCGGACGCCAGCGCCGCGCCAGCTCCTTGAGCGTGGACACATCCAGATTGCGGTAGTGGAACCAGTCCTCGAGTTGCGGCATCCAGCGCGCGAGGAAGCGGCGGTCCTGGCACACCGAGTTGCCACACATCGGCGAGGTCCGCGCCGGCACGTACTGCTGCAGGAAGGCGAGCATCTGCGCCTCGGCCTGAGCGTCGGACAGGGTGGAGGCACGCACACGGTCGATGAGGCCGCTCTTGCCGTGCGTGTTGCGGTTCCAGTCGTCCATCGCGTCGAGCACGCTGTCGGGCTGATGCACGGCGATCACCGGCGACTCGGCGATGACTTCGAGCGACTCGTCGGTCAGCACCACCGCCATCTCGATGATGCGGTCACGGTCGGGTTCCAGACCGGTCATCTCCATGTCCAGCCATATGAGGGTCTTGGGGTCCTGTGCCATAATCTTTCGGCCTCTGTGAGCACCCGCGCAGGTACCCTGGCGGGCACCCCGGTGCGAAACAATCAAGGGCGCGATTGTGTCACAGTTCCTGCCCGCTTCCTGCATCGCCAAAGGAACCTCGATGAACGCCCCTGACCTCTTCAGCCTTCTCTTCGTGCTCGCGCTCGGCGCAGGTCTGGCCGTGCGCCTGTGGCTGCTGCATCGCCACGCGCATCACGTCAAGGCTCACCGCGACACCGTGCCGGCGAGCTTCGCCGGCGCGATCCCGCTCGCCTCTCACCAACGCGCCGCCGACTACACTTTCGAGCGCGCACGCCTGAGCGCGATGGACGCGGTGGCGGGCGCCGCGCTCGCGCTCGCGCTCACGCTGGGCGGCGGCCTGCAGCTCCTGCACGAGCTCTGGTCGCAGGTGTTCGCGGCCGGCGGGCTCGCCCACGGCGTGGCCTTGCTCGCCAGCCTCGGCGTGGTCGGCTGGCTGATCGAGCTGCCGTTTACGCTGGTGCGCACCTTCGGCATCGAGCGCCGCTACGGCTTCAACCGCATGACGCCGCGCCTGTTCGTCACCGACACCTTGCGCGAGGGTGCGCTGGGCGCGGTGATCGGCCTGCCGCTGCTCGGCGCGCTGCTGTGGATCACCCAGTCCATGGGCACGCTGTGGTGGTTCTGGGTGTGGCTGTTCTGGCTCGGCTTCAATGTGCTGGTGATGGTGGTGTGGCCCACCTTTATCGCCCCGCTGTTCAACACCTTCACCCCGCTCGCCGACGCTACGCTCAAGGCGCGCGTCGAGGGCCTGCTCGAGCGCTGCGGCTTTCAGGCCAGCGGCGTGTTCGTGATGGACGGCTCGCGCCGCTCGGCGCACGGCAACGCCTACTTCACCGGGCTGGGCGCGGCCAAGCGCATCGTGTTCTTCGACACCTTGCTCGACAAGCTCGACGCGGACGAAGTCGAGGCCGTGCTCGCGCACGAGCTCGGCCACTTCCGCCGCCGCCACCTGGTCAAGCGCATGGCCGTGCTCGCCCCGGCCAGCCTCGCGCTGCTCGCCCTGCTCGGCTGGCTGATGGGCCAGGGCTGGTTCTTCGCCGGCCTGGGTGTCGAGGCGCAGGACATGGCGAGCGCGTTCGCGCTGTTCTTCATCGCGCTGCCGGTGTTTAGCTTCCCGCTCGCGCCCGTGCTGGCCCACTGGTCGCGCGCAAACGAGTTCGAGGCCGACGACTACGCCGCCCACCAGACCCGCGCCGAAGACCTGGTCAGCGCCCTGGTCAAGCTCTATCGGGACAACGCGGCAACGCTGACGCCCGATCCGCTTTACTCCCGCTTCTTCGATTCGCACCCACCCGCCGCCCTGCGCGTGGCGATGCTGCAATCGCGCCGGCAGGCATGACCGGCGCAGGGCGATGATTCGCATCAAGCCGCCGGCGTCGGCCCTCCTGAGCCCAGGCGCGCGCCCACGGCACGCACCCCGGCGCACTGCCCGCCACAACCGCAAGGACGACACATTCGAGTGACGAAACGCTCACGCCCCGGCTCATCGAGCACAGGCAGAACCCACGGCCGCATCGTCGCGGCCTTCGGTCGCCACTACGAGGTCGACACCGCGCTCGGCCGTCTGCAGTGCTACCCGCGCGGCAAGAAAAGCAGCTTCGCCTGCGGCGACGAGGTCGAGGTGGTCCCCGGTGGCGACGGCCAGGGCGTGATCGAGGCGCTGACACCACGGCGCAACCTGCTGTGGCGCTCGGATGCCTTCCGCGAGAAGCTCATCGCCGCCAACCTGAGCCACATCGTGATCGTGGTCGCGACCGAACCGGGCTTTTCCGACCTGCTCGTCTCGCGCTGCATCACCGCCGCCGAGAGCCAGGGCATCACGCCGCTGATCGTGCTCAACAAGGCCGACCTCACAGACCGGCTCGAAGCCGCGCGCAGACAGCTCGAGCCCTTCTCGAGGCTCGGCTACGAGGTGATCGAAGTCTCGGCGCTCGACGGCGCCCGGACGCTGCGCCGGCGCCTCGAGGGCCTGCGCGCGATCTTCGTCGGCCAGTCGGGCATGGGCAAATCGACGCTGACCAACGCCATCGTCCCCGAGGCCCAGGCCGCCACGCGCGAGATTTCGGATGCGCTCGATTCGGGCAAGCACACCACGACCTTCGCCCGCCTCTACACGCTGCCGCACGCGGACGAAGTGGACGACGCAGGTGAAAGGAAGGACGCAAACGACGCGCACGATGACGGCGCCGACGACGGTGACCGCGACCCGGGCTGGCTGATCGACAGCCCCGGCCTGCAGGTCTTCGGGCTCGCCCACCTGTCGGCCGAGGACCTCGCCGAGACCTTCGTCGAGCTGCGCCCGCATCTGGGCCGCTGTCGTTTTCGCGACTGCAGGCACGACAGCGAGCCGGGCTGTGCGCTGCTCGCCGCGCTCGAGGCCGGCGCCATCCACCCGCGGCGCTGGGCGCACTTCCTCACCATCCGCGCCGAGATCGCGCAGGCGCGGCGGCTGAACCCGGGCTGGTAGCGCTGCCGCGGTGCGGCGTGCTCAGCCCGCGCGCAGGAAGCTGCGCACCACCTCGATCTGCGCAGGGTCCATCAGCATCGGCGCGTGGCCGACCCCGGCGAACTCCACCGTCTGCGCCCGCGGTCCGCGCGTGGCCATGGCGGCGAAGGTCTCGGGCTCGAGCAGGTCGGAGTCGGCTCCACGCAAGGCGAGCGTCGGGCAGCGCACGCCTTCGTAGATCGGCCACAGGTCGATGTTCGCCACGATCGGCGTGTTGCGAAAGACGTCGCCGAGGCCGGGGTCGTACACCATCGCGAAGCCGCCCTCCGCGTCCTCGACCGGCCGCACCGAATACGTGGTCAGGTGGTGCCATTGGGCATCGCTGAGCGCGCCGAACGGGGCGCCGACCTCGCGCACATAAGCCTCGGCCGCCGCCACGGTGGCGAAGCGCGGGGCCTTGCCCACGTACTGCCCGATGCGCAGCAGCGAGGACACGGTGATCACCGGCCCCACGTCGTTGAGCACCAGGCGCGTGATCGGCGTCTGCGCCTGGCTGGCGAGCAGCATGCCGATGATGCCGCCCATCGAGGTGCCGACCCAGTGCACGGTGTCGACGTTCAGGCGCGCGATCAGCGTCACCATGTCGGCCACGTACACCGGAAAGCTGTAGTCGGTCTTCACGTTCAGCCAGTCGCTGCGCCCGCGCCCGACCACGTCGGGACAGACCACGCGATACTCGCCGGCGAGCGCGCGCGCGAGCTCGTCGAAATCGCGCCCGTTGCGGGTGAGCCCGTGCACGCAGACCAGCACGCGCGGATTGTCCGGGTCTCCCCACTCGGTGTAGGCCATGCGATGCAGGCCATGCGGCCCCATGCACTGCACCGCGCATTCGCGCGGCGAGGCCACGAGGGGCCGGGGCGCCGGATCGGATTTGAAGAGCTTGCGGAGCGAATCGAACAGGGACATGGCAAGGGCGCACAGTGTGCAGTCGAGGGTCCGGGCTGCAAGTCTAGCCCGAACCGGGGCGCAGCTTGCAGCGCATTGCGCCCTTCGCGCGCACGGCGCATGCGCTGCGGGCGCGCTCAGCGACCGTGCCAATAACGCTGCCGGCGCTCGCGCGCGGCCGACACGCTGACCCCTTCGGCGGCCGCCGCGCTCGCGACGATGCGGATCGCGCCCTGTGCGTCGGTACGCCAGTTGCGCGCGCCAGCCTCGGCCCAGCGGGCCCAGACTTCGGGGTGGGGGTGGCCGAAGGCGTTGCCGTGTCCAGCGGCGTGCACCACATGTTCGGGCAGCAGCGCATCGACGAAGGCCGCGGACGACGACGAGCGGCTGCCATGATGCGCGCTGACCACCACCTCGGCATGCAGACCCGACGCGCCATGCGCCGCGAGCAGGGCCGCCTCGACCCGGGTGCCGATATCGCCGGTGAGCAGCAGACTGCCGCCGGCCGCGCTGATGCGCAGCACGCAGGACGCATCGTTGTCGTGCGCGCGCACTGCCGTGGTGCCGGCCACGCTGCGCAGGGCGGCGCCGGGCGAGGGGTTGAGGATCTCGAAGCGCACGCCGTCCCAGTCCCAGGCCTGCCCCGCCCTGCACACAGCGCTGCCTGCACCGCCGCGCGCATCCGCAGGCCCCGCTCCGGACCCGCCCGGGCGCGCCAGCACGACGCCCTGCCCGGCCAGCACCGCCCCCACCGACGTCCCCGCCAGCACGCTCGCCACGCCGCCGGCATGGTCGGCGTCGGCATGCGAGACGAGCAGCCGGTCGAGGCGACGCACTCCGGCTGCACGCAGATACGGCAGGACGACGCGCTCGCCGGCATCGCTCGTGCGGCCGTAGGCCGGCCCGGTGTCGAAGAGCAGGTCGTGCGCCTGCGTCTGCACATGCACGGCGAGCCCCTGGCCCACGTCCAGCACCTGCGCCACGAAGCCCCCCGCCGCCGGTCGCGGCGGCTGCCATGCGAGCAGCCCGGCGAGCACCAGCGGCGCGGCCATCCGCCCCGGCGTTGCGCGCGGCAGCAGCAACAGCGCCACGGCGGCCAGCGCCGCGCCGGTCAGCCACCCCGGCGGCGCGGCCTGCTCGCGAAAGGCCAGCGGCAAGGCCGCCATCCACGCCAGCGCCTTCATCATCCAGCCCGCCGCCGCATCGGCCGGCCACAGCAGCAGCGCGTGCGGCCACGCGATGGCGAGCAGCACGAGCGGCGCGATGACGAAGCTCACCAGCGGCACGGCGACCAGGTTCGCGAGCGGCGACACGAGCGGAAAGGACTGAAACTGCGCGACCAGCAGCGGCATCAGCGCCAGGCTCACCGCGAGCTGGATCCTGAGCGCCGCGCGCCAGCCGCGTGGCGCGCGCAGGCGCCCGCCGAGCGCCGCGAGGATCACCGCGACCGCGCCGAAGGACAGCCAGAACCCGGCCGCGAGCACCGCCCACGGGTCGACCACGAGCACGACCAGCAGCGCCAACGCCAGCACGCGCGAGGGCGCAAGCCGACGCCCGCCCAGTACGGCCAGCACCGCCACGAACAGCATCAGCCAGGCGCGCTGCACCGGAATGCCGAGCCCGGCGAGCAGCGCATAGCCGCCTGCCGCGACCAGCGCCGCCACCGCGCGTGCCTTCTGCACCGGCCAGCGCAATGCCAACGCGGGGACGCGCCGCCACAGCGCGCCCAGCGCGCCACCGCACAACAGCCCCACCAGCGCCACGTGCAGCCCCGAGATGGAGACCAGGTGGCCGACGCCGGTGCGGCGAAAGATGTCCCAGGCCTCGGGCGTGATCCCGCTGCGCTCGCCCACGGCCAGCGCCACCAGCAGGCCGGTGTGGTCGCCGTGCGGGAGCGCCGCGTGCAGCGCGTCGCGCACACGGCCGCGCGCGCGGTGCACACGCTGCATGAAGCCCGCGGGCTGCGCGTCGAGCAGCGTGACCTGCCCGCGCACGTAGCCGGTCGCGCGGATCCCGCGCTCGAGCAGCCAGGCCTCGTAATCGAAGCCGCCCGGGTTGGCGTGGCCATGTGGACGGCGCAGTCTCACCTCGAACGCCCAGCGCTCACCGGCCACCGGGGCAGGCAGCGCGGCGTGCGCGTCGCGCGCGGGGTACCAGGCGAGCTGGATGCGGGACGGCAGGCCGGGCTGGCCGGGTTCGACATCGAAGACGAAGCGCCAGCCATCCGCACGCGCCTCGGGGAGCTCGGCCACCCGCCCGCGCACGAGCACATCCGCGCCTTCGAGCGTGCTCGCGAGCGCATCGTGCAGGCGCAGCTCGGCCCGCCAGGCCGTCCAGCCCACGCCGGCGGCAAAGGCGGCAAGCGCCAGCAGCGCTGCGAGCCGCCGCGGCGCCACGCCCGCGACCGTGTCGCCGAGCGTACCCGCCCCCCGGCTCCCTGAGCCGCCCCCGGCCCCGCGCCTCGGCCCTCGCATCGCCAGCACCAGCACACCCAGCGCCGCCACGCACCACAACACGGCCGCGAGCCGCAGCTGGCCGTCGAGTGCAGCCCGCGTCTGCACCAGACACACCCCGCCAAGGAAGGCCGTCGCAATGATCCTCATGGCTGCGAATAATGCCAAAAGCATCGCAACAAAGCCATGCATTATGCATGTCCAACAATCTTTGCGTCCGCGCCGGGCGTACACGTGACAAGGCCGCCCCGAAGGACGGCCTTGTGCGGTGTTGCGCCGCGATCAACCCCTGAGGCGGCTGGCCGCGTGCCGGGGGATAAAGTGCTCGCCGCCCGCGGCGCTCACGCCCGGATCAGACCCTGAAGCGGCTGGCCTGCTGTCGCAGCTTGCTCGCCAGCGTCTCGAGCGTCTCCGCGGTGGCGGCCGTCTCCCGGACCGTGCCGCTGTTGTGCTCGGCCATGTCGGCGATGCGCTCGATGTTGCGCGCGATCGCGTTGCTGGCGAGGCTCTGCTCGTTGAGCGCGGTCGAGATCTCGCGCACGGCGGCCAGCACCTGCTCGGCACCGGTGCTGATCTGCGCCATCGAGGCCCCGGCACGATTGCTCATCTCGACGCCGTCGCGCACCCGATGCACGCCTTGCTGCATGGTCTCGACCGCGCGCTCGGTGCCGTGCTGGATGGCCTCGACCATGCTGCTGATCTCGCGCGTCGCGAGCGAGGTGCGCTCGGCCAGCTTGCGCACCTCGTCGGCCACCACGGCAAAGCCGCGGCCACTCTCGCCGGCGCGGGCAGCTTCGATCGCCGCGTTGAGGGCGAGCAGGTTGGTCTGGTCGGCGATGTCGCGGATCGAGTCGACGATGGTGCTGATCTGGTGCGACTTCTCGCCGAGCTCGCGGATGGCGTCGCTGGACAGGTCGACCGCCTCGGCGATGCGCTCCATCTCGGCGACCGACTGCTGCATGACCTGACGCCCTTCGCCCGACAGGCGCCCCGAGTCCTCGGCCAGCTGCTGCGCGGTGGCGGCGTGGTGGGCGATGCCGTCGACACCGCGCGACATCTCCTCGACCGCGGCCGCCACGCCGGAAGCGGCGTCGCTCTGCGACTCGGAGCCTTCGAGGACGTGGCGCGCCGAGGCGGTGAGCTCGGTCGCCGCGCTGCCGACGTGCTCGGAGCCGAGCTGGATCTCGCGGATGAGACCGGCGACCTGATCGGCCATGGCGTTGAACTGATCCGCCACCTCGGAGAGCTCGTCGTGCGCCGAGAACGCGACCCGCGCCCGATAGTCGCCGGCCGCGAAGGCCTGCGCACCGGCCGAGAGCTCGCGCACCGAGCGCAGGATCGCCATATAGACCGCGATGAACAGGTAGGCCGCCAGCACCATGGCGACGACCGAGATCGCCACCTGCGTGTACAGGCGCTGCTCGGCCTGGGCGAGGCGTGCTTCGAGCAGGCGGCCGGTCTCGGGGCGCAGCACCTGATCGAAGTTGCGCACGGCGGTGTCGATCGCCCCGGTCACGAGCTCGAAGAAGCTCGCCGAGCTCATCAGGAAGCGCTCTTCGAGCACCTCGCGCTCGGCCGCCTCGCGCACCTGCGCCACGGCCGCCGTGATCTCCTGCTCCATGGTCGTGAGCCGCGCGGCGAGCGCGGTGTTGGCGCGTGCGGTGCGATGCAGGCGCTCGAGCAGCGCGGATTCGGCCCGGTTGATCTCGGCCAGCAAGGAGACGACGCCGTACTCGTCGGTGCGCAGCAGCTCGCGGCGCGCGATGATGTTGGTGCCGCGCGCGCGCAGCTGGCCGAGGCGCTCGCTGAGCTCGGGCAGGGTCTGCAGCAGCGGCGCGATGAGGTTCGCGCTCGCCTGCTCGGGGTCGAGCGCCAGGCCCGAGACGTCGCCGAGCTCGCCCAGCCAGCGCAGCATCAGCTCGATGGTCCGGGTGTGAGCGCGGAAGTTCTCGGCCGAAGACAGGCGCAGACCGGAATCGGCGAGCGCCTGCAGTTCGGCGCGCGGCGTGTCCCAGCGCGGCTTGAGCACCGCCCACGCGGGATCGGCCGTGAGCGCGCCATCGAGTGCGGACATGGCGGCCCCGAGCTCGACCGCTTTCTGCTCGCGGCGCGCGACCAGGTCGGCGCTGCCGCCGAGCACGCCGGCCGACAGACCACGGTGCTGCTGGGTCTTGAGGATGACCGCAAAACCGGCGTCGAAGAGCGTCAGCCCCGCGAGCTCCTGCCGGGTCACGCGGATCTCGTCGCGCAGGCTGGCGAGGATCTGCGACAACAGGACCACCGAAGCGATGGCGCAGACCAGGATGATGAGGCCGAACTTGAAGGGATACCTCAGACGATCGAGCAGGCGAATGGCAGGGAGGAAGAGCAGTTTCATCGTCGTGGGCCGGCCGGCAGGCCGGGTTTGAAGGACAGTGATCCGTCTATCGACCCATCCCGGGGAAACTTTAAGCCTCCGAAGCGCAAAAAGAACGCAGCGGCTCAGTCCAGCCGTCCATCGACCAGGCGCAGCACGCGCTGCGCCCGCGCCGCGAGCGATTCGTCATGGGTGACGATCACGAAGCTGGTCGCCAGGCGCTCGTTGAGCGACAGCATGAGCTCGAACACCGTCTCGGCCGTGCGCCGGTCGAGGTTGCCGGTGGGCTCGTCGGCGAGCACGCAGGCCGGCTGCGAGACCAGCGCCCGCGCGATCGCCGCACGCTGGCGCTCGCCGCCCGAGAGCTCGCCCGGGGCATGGTCGAGCCGATGCCCGAGCCCCACCTCGGCCAGCATCTGGGCGGCGCGCTCGTTCGCCTCGGCGCGCGGCACGCGGCGGATGTAGAGCGGCATGGCGACGTTTTCCAGCGCCGAGAACTCGGGCAGCAGGTGGTGGAACTGATACACGAAGCCGAGCGCCTCGTTGCGCAGCCGCCCGCGTGCGCCCTCGGACAGGGTGGAGAAATCCTGCCCCATCAGGCGCACCGTACCCGCGCTCGGCACGTCCAGCCCGCCGAGCAGGTGCATCAGCGTGCTCTTGCCCGAGCCCGAGGCGCCCACGATCGCCACGCGATCGCCGCGGCGCACGTCGAGGCTGACCTCGTCGAGCACCCGCACCGCCTCCGCCCCTTCGCGAAAGTGCTTGGACAGCCCGCTGCAGGACACCACCGAGCGCTCGGCGCCGGCATTCATCACGACCTCACTCATAGCGCAGCGCCTCCGCCGGATTCACCTGCGACGCGCGCCAGCTCGGGTAGAGCGCGGCAAGCAGCGTCAGCACGAAGGACACGGACACGATGGAGACCACGTCCGCACCGAGCACCTTCGAAGGCAATTCATTGATGTAATAGATCTCCTTGTTCCACAGCGTCGCGCCGGTCAGGGTCTCGAGCGCCGGGATGACCACGTCGAGGTTGTTCGCGATCGCGAGCCCGCCGATCACGCCGGCCGCCAGGCCGACGAGACCGATGATCGAGCCCTGGAGCACGAAGATGGTCATGATCGAGCCCGGGCTCGCGCCCAGCGTGCGCAGGATGGCGATGTCGGCGTATTTCTCCTGCACCGCCATGACCAGCGTGGACACGATGTTGAAGGCCGCGACCGCGACGATGAGGAACAGGATCAGCGTCATCATCGTCTTCTCGAGCGCCACGGCGCGGAAAAAGTTGGCGTGGCTGCGCGTCCAGTCGGCGACGATCAGCCCCGGCTCGGTGATGCTCATCGCCAGTTCGCGCGCCACGCGCGGCGCGGCGAACAGGTCGTCGAGCTTGAGGCGCACGCCGCTCACCGCATCGCCCAGGCGGTACAGCGCCTGGGCGTCGGCCATGTGCACCAGGGCCAGGCCCGAGTCGTACTCGTACATGCCCGCCTCGAAGATGCCCACGATCTCGAACTGCTTCACGCGCGGCAGCACCGCCGCCGGCGTCACCAGCCCCTGCGGGGCGATCAGCGTGAGCTTGTCGCCGAGCTGCACGCGCAGCGCAAGCGCCAGATCGCGCCCGAGCACGATGCCGAATCGCCCCGGCTGCAGCGCGTCGAAGCTGCCGGCCTGCATGTAGCGTGCGAAGTCGGCCACCTTGTCCTCTTCGGCGGGGATCACGCCGCGCACGATGGTGCCGCGCACGCCCTGATCGAAGGACAGCATGCCCTGCTCCTGCACATAGGGCGCCGCCGCCAGCACCGAGGGGTGGCGCACCGACTCGTCCGCCACCTGCTGCCAGCGCAGCAGCCCACCGTCGGGACTCTGCACCTGCACATGCGAAGCCACGCCCAGGATGCGGGTACGCAACTCTTCCTGAAAGCCGTTCATCACCGAAAGCACCACGATCAGCGCCGCGACCCCGAGCGCGATACCGAGCATCGACACGAAGGAGATGAAGGAGATGAAGCGGTTGCGCCCCTGCGCCCGCTTGCGCGAGCGGGTGTAGCGCAGACCGACGAGAAATTCATAGCGCATTGGCGTGAAGACTTCCGGCTCAGGACGACGAAGGCCCGAATTGTGCCCGTGCGCGCTCGCACTGGCGAGCGCGAAAGGCGTGCGAATGTAAGCACCGTCACGCTCGGCCCGCGGCGACGCTGGCAGGACGCTCGAAATCGTGGAACACTCGAATCGTGTAATCACGGCTCGAAGCCCATGAGCGCTTCCGACACTAGACAAGGCCCCGGCTCGCCAGGCCGGATTCGCCTGCTCGACCGCAAGGCGGTGGCGTGGATCACGCTCGTCGTGACCCTGCTCGCGAGCCTGGCGCTGGCGCGCTATTTCGATGCACAGATCGAGCGCCGCAGCGCGGAACGCTTTCGCCTGAACGCCGAGATCGAGCATGGCGTGCTCGCATCGAGGCTGAAAGCCTACGAGTTGGCGCTGCGCGGGGTCGCGGGGCTGTTCGCCGGAAGTGCGCAGGTCGATCGCGCGGAGTGGGAGGCCTATGCCAACATCCTCGCGGTCCCGCGCTTCGTGCCGGGCCTGCAGGCGATCGGCCATGCCAGGGTGTTTCCCGCGCACGTGCGCGCCGCACTCGAGGCCCGCATACGCGCCGAAGGCTTTGCCGATTTTCGTGTGCATCCGCCGAGCGACGCAGCGCTGCAGAGCAGCGTCGTCTTCATCTCGCCGCAGAACGCCGGCAACGCGCTCGCGTTCGGGTACGACATGCTCACCGAGCCCACGCGCAAGGCCGCGATGGAGGCCTCGGCGCGCAGCGGGGCGGTCACGCTCGCCGGGCCGCTGTCCCTGATCCAGAACGGCGCCCCCAAGCCACGCACGGGTTTCGTGCTCTATCTGGCGACCCACGCACAACCCGCGCCCGGCGAGGCCACGCACCCGCCCCCGGCCATGCCGGCAGGCTTCGCGTTCGCCAGCTTCTACATCGCCGACGTGATGCTGCCCCTGCTCGGTGACGGCGCGCGCGCGCTGGACATTACGCTCTACGACGGCAGCATCGGCGAGAACCGTCTGCTGTTCTCGACCGCCACCGGACAACACGCACCGGCCCACACGCTTGATCTGCCGATCGACTTCGGCGGCCAGCACTGGATCGCCCGCTTCAGCAGCAGCACCGAGTTCGAGGCCGCGCATGCGAGCAGCCGACCGCCGACCGTGCTCGCCGGCGGCGTCATCGTGGGGCTGCTGCTGTTCAGCATGCTGTTCATCAACGCCCGCCACCGTGGGCGCCTGGCGAGCGTCGCGACCCGGCTCGCCCAGAGCCGCGAAGAGTTCCGCACGCTGGTCGAGAACGTGCCCGGCGTGGTGTTTCGCTGCGAGACGCACCCGCCGTGGCGCGTGTCGCACATCAGCAAGCGCATCACCGAGCTCACCGGAGAAGACGCCGAGCAGTTCATCCACGGCGCCTGTCACTTCGCGACGTTCATGCACGACGACGACATCGCGCCCGTGGCCGAGCAGATCGAGCAGGCCATGGCCGAGCGTCGGCCCTACGTGGTCGAATACCGCGTGATCGACCGCAAGGGCCGGCAGCGCTGGGTCAGCGAGCACGGACAGGCACACTTCGGCGCGGACGGCCAGCCACTGTGGCTCGACGGCGTGCTCCTGGACGTGACCGAACACCGCGCGGCCGAAGAGGCGATCCGCAACCTCGCCTTTGTCGACACGCTCACCCAGCTACCCAACCGCCGCTTCCTGCTCGACCGCCTGCGCCAGGGCCTGGCCAACAGTCGCCGCCACGGACGCCACGGCGCGCTGCTCTTCATCGACCTCGACCACTTCAAGGCGGTCAACGACACGCACGGTCACGACGCCGGCGACCAGTTGCTGTGCGAGGTCGCGACGCGGCTGCGCCACAGCGTGCGCGAAGGCGACACCGTGGCGCGGCTGGGCGGTGACGAGTTCGTGGTCATGCTCGAAGACCTGGGCGACAGCGGAACGGAGGCCTGCGAAAAGGCCGCGCTCATTGCCGAGAACGTGCTCGTCGAGCTCAACCGCCCCTTCATGCTCGATGACACGCCGTATCACAACACCCCGAGCATCGGCATCAGCTGCTTCAGCGGCGCCGACCAGCGCGCGGAAGACCTGCTGCGGCGCGCGGACGAGGCCATGTACCGCGCCAAGGCCGAAGGCCGCAATCGCTTCGCGACCGCGGACCAGCGGACCCGTGCGCAGACTTAAGCCCGAGGCTTGCGCGGGCGCTGAGTGGCTGGGCCGTTCGCGGCAAGGTTTTCGGCGCCTTTCGCGCGCGCCTTCCCCGCTGCACGCCCAGCCGATTTCCCGCACGCCGTCTCCACCGCCTGCGCCACTTTTGCGGGGGTGCGCCCTTCGCCCTTGCGTGCGCAGCTGCGCGCCCCGGCTTTCGGCGCCGCCTGCGCACCCAGTGCGGCCGGCTGGTGGCGCGGCACCAGGCAGTTGGGCCCGTTGCCGATCAGCTCCGCCCGCCCCATGCGCATCAGCCCCTCGCGCAGGATCGGCCAGTTCTCGGGGTCGTGCCAGCGCAGGAAGGCCTTGTGCAGTTTGCGGATCTTGCCCGCGCGCGCGGTCTCGACAACTTCCGACTCCGCCGACACCTTCCTGAGCGGGTTCTTGCGCGAGTGGTACATCGTCGTCGCCAGCGCCATCGGCGTGGGCAGGAAGGTCTGCACCTGGTCGAGGCGGAAGTTGTTCTTCTTCAGCCACAGCGCCAGATGGAGCATGTCCTCGTCGGTCGTGCCCGGATGCGCGGCGATGAAGTACGGCACCAAGTGCTGCTTCTTGCCCGCCTGCGCCGAGAACTTCTCGAACATCTGGCGGAATTCCTCGTAGGCGCCGATGCCCGGCTTCATCATCTTCGAGAGCGTGTTGTCCTCGGTGTGCTCGGGGGCGATCTTGAGCAGGCCGCTGACGTGGTGGGTGACGAGCTCCTTCACGTACTCGGGCGAGCGCACCGCCAGGTCGTAGCGCAGGCCGGAGCCGATGGTGATGCGCTTGATGCCGGGCACCGCGCGCGCCTTGCGGTAGAGCTCGACGAGCGAGGAATGGTCGGTGTCGAGGTTCTCGCAGATGCCCGGATACACGCAGGACAGGCGCCGGCAGTTCTCCTCGATCGCCTTGCTCTTGCAGGCCATGCGGTACATGTTGGCCGTCGGCCCGCCGAGGTCGGTGATGTGGCCCTTGAAGTCGGGCGACTTGTCGCGGATCTCTTCGATCTCGTGAATGATCGACTCGTGCGAGCGGCTCTGAATGATGCGGCCCTCGTGCTCGGTGATCGAGCAGAAGGTGCAGCCACCGAAGCAGCCACGCATGATGTTGATCGAGAACTTGATCATGTCCCAGGCCGGGATGCGCGCGCCGCCGTAGCTCGGGTGCGGCGCACGCGCGAAGGGCCGGTCGAACACGAAGTCCATCTCGGGCGTGGTCAGCGGCACCGGCGGCGGGTTGATCCACACGTCGCGCGCGCCGGGGCCTTCGCCGTGACACTGCACCATCGCACGCGCGTTGCCGGGGTTGGATTCGAGGTGGAACACGCGCGAGGCGTGGGCGTACATCACCGCGTCTTCCTTGACCTGCTCGTAAGACGGCAGGCGGATGAAGGTATGTGCGCGGTCGGCGCGACGCGCAGCGAGGCGCTCAGCCGCCGGCACGATGCGCACGGGCTGGGCGCCGTCGGCGGCGGGCTTGGGCGCGGCCGCCGTGGGCTCCATGGCGTAGGGGTCAGGGTGGGCGTCGATGCGGCCGGGTTTGTCGAGCGCCAGCGAATCGATCTCGTGCCATTCGTCCGCCGGCCGCCAGCCCGGCTTGACCATGAAGGCGGTGCCGCGCAGGTCGCGAATGGACTCGATCGGCTCGCCCGCGGCCAGGCGGTGGGTCAGCGCCACCAGCGCGCGCTCGGCGTTGCCGAACAGCAGGATGTCGGCCTTGGAGTCGGGCAGCACCGAGCGCCGCACCTTGTCCGACCAGTAGTCATAGTGGGCGATGCGGCGCAGCGAGGCCTCGATGCTGCCGATCACGATCGGCGTGCCGGGATAGGCCTCGCGCGCACGCTGGGCGTACACGGTCACCGCACGGTCGGGGCGCTTTCCGGCCTCTGCGTCAGGCGTGTAGGCATCATCCGAGCGGATCTTGCGGCCGGACGTATAGCGGTTGACCAGCGAGTCCATGTTGCCCGCGGTGATGCCGAAATACAGCCGCGGCTTGCCCAGCGCACGGAAAGGCTCGGCCGATTGCCAGTCGGGCTGGCTGAGGATACCGACGCGAAAGCCGTGCGCCTCGAGCAGTCGCCCGACCAGCGCCATGCCGAAGCTGGGGTGGTCGATGTAGGCATCGCCGGTGACGAGGATGACGTCGCATTCGTCCCAGCCGAGGGCGTCCATTTCGGCGCGCGACATGGGCAGGAAAGGCGCGGCGCGGTAGCGGGGCGCGGCCCCGGCCAGCAGGCTGGGGGCGGCAGGCGTGGCAGCCGCGGAGGGCGTGGAGGTAATAGGCTGTAAGCGCATGATGGCCGCCATTGTATCGGTGGGGATGGGCGAAGGCGGCATTGTTGCGGACGCTGCATGCGCTTGCCCGACCGCTTTGACCGCAGTCAGGCCTGCCGGTGCTGAAGCAGTATCACCGCCATGAGATCAAGATCAAAAAATCAATGGGGGTCAGACTCGATTGATCCGATCAAAGAAAATCAATCGAGTCTGACCCCATTGATCTCCATTGCTCCTCGCCGCCTTGTCTGCACACCTGCGTAAGGGAATTCCCGCCCTTGCCGCAGACGCCACCGCGGCCTGTAATCACGCAGTCATGGCGTCGCGGCCGCATCGAGCCCATGTCGACGCGCTCCGAAGCAAGGCACTTCATCCAGGAGGCAACATGTTGCGCAAACCATCCCTCATCCTCGCACTATCGCTACTGCTCGCCTCGCCCGTACAGGCCGCCTACAGCGCGCTTCATGTCTTCGGCGACAGCCTGTCCGACAACGGCAACGCCTACGCCTTGAGCGGCGGCATCTGGCCAGCTTCGCCGCCCTATGCCGAACAGTTCTCGGACGGCCCCACAGCCGCCGAGTACCTCGCCGGCCAGCTCGGCGTCGGCCTGGCACCTTCGGTCGCAGGCGGCACCAACTACGCGGTGGGCGGCGCGATGACGGGCGCACTCAACTACAACTATCTGGTCGAATCGCCCTTCACGCTGCCCGCTGCGCTGCAATACACCGGCGTGCTCTCACAGGCGGCCAGTTTCGCCTCGGGCTCACCCAGCTTCGACCCCGCGCGTTCGCTGTTCATGCTGTGGGCGGCGCCAAACGACTTCTTCTACGCGCTCAGCACCGGCGGTGACCTGGCCGCTGCCGCAGCCACCGCTGTGACCAACCTCATCAGCACCGTCGGCCTGCTCGCCAGCATCGGCGCCACCGACTTCCTGATCCCCAACATGCCCAACCTGGCGCAGACACCCTTCGGTCTCAGCCTGGACGACACCAGCCGTGCGGGACTGGATAGCCTCTCGCGCGGTTTCAACGCCGCGCTCGCGCAGGTGATCGACGCGACCCGGGCTGGCCTGATCGCGAGCATCCCGGGCGGGCTCGACCTCGTCGAGTTCGACACCGCCGGCTTCCTGGATGGGGTCATCGCCAGTCCCACGGCCTACGGCTTCACGGACGTGACATCGACCTGCGTCGGCCTTACGAGTGGATGCGAGGGCTATCTGTTCTTCGATGCCGTCCACCCCACGACCGCTGCGCACCAGCTGCTCGCGAGCCGCTTCTACGCTGCGGTTCCCGAACCCACCCTGCCCGCCTTGCTGTTGGTCGCGGCGGTCGCGCTGATGGTGTCGCGCGGCAATCGCGCACGCGGGGCGTCCGTGGTCCCCACCACCGAGTAGACCTTGTCGGCCTCCCATGCTTCATGGTGGTGTGAGGGTGGCGAGTGCATTGAGCATGCCCACACTTCTTGAACTGGGCGAGAGGATCAATGGGGATCAATGGGGTCAGACTCGATTGATCCGCGGAAAAATCAATCGAGTCTGACCCCATTGATTTCCATTGATTTTCTCCAACGCCACAGCGGAACGCCCCCGCTTGCCTCCCGCCCCCCTTCACCACAGCCGCGCATCGGGCCGGTATTCGATACGCCGCGTCGTCACCCGCCGCGCATCCGGGTGCGCAGGGTTCAGCAGGTAACTCCAGCCCACCGGCACCACCACCGAAGGCACGCGCAGCAGCAGTGACGCGCCGCGCGCGAGCCAGTCGTCGCCGATGCACTGCGACGCGGCGCTGCCCACCGACCAGTCGAAGTTGTCCGCAGCCCAGTCTTGCGGCAGCACGACGCCCTCGGCGGCGCCGACGGCCGCGGCGGGCAGCGTCACCTCGACCGCCACCATCTCCCGCGGCGGGCGCATCGGCGTATGCACCCGTTTTTCGAGCTGCGCCAGTGCGAGGCTGTCGGCCAGGTAGATCACCGGTCGGCCGACGCTGTTCCAGCGCCCGCCGACCGCAGCGGCGCCGTTGCCCGCGCAGGCGAAATCCTCGGCGGCGCACAGCAGCGCACCCGTGTCGAGGTCGATCCAGTCCTGCGCCAGCCGCCACAGCGTGGCCGTGCGTGCGGCCATCAGGCGGCGGTGCCGGCCATGATGCGGCGCAGGGCGTTCATCACCGCCTGGTGGCCTGGCGTGGTGACGAGCAGTTCGATGGGGATCGCACCGCCCAGCACCGGGATGGGCGCACCCAGCCATTCGCGGGCGGCGGCCTCGTCGCCGAACACGCGCGTGGCCGCACGCTCGACGTCGATGAGGCGGGCGACGCGGTCGGAGTCGTCCTGCGACAGCGGCTTGCCCTCGCGCACGCGGCGGTCGTAAGTGGCCGGTGCCACACCCAGCAGTTGCGCCAGGCTGCGCCCGCTACGCCCGAAACCGTGGGCAAACGCATCGAGCGAGCCGGGCTCGAAGCCCTCACGCACCATGTGATCGCGCTCGAGCGCCGACGCAGCGTGCAGGTAGTGCTCGATGCTGGCCCCGCCCAGCGTTCCGCGCTCAGCGTAAGAGACCGCGGGTTCACGGGTGGACGGGCTTGGTTTACTGGCGGCCATCTTTATCACCTGATTGCTCAACGTGAATCAATTGAATCCCTTCAACCCCAATCTGTCAAGCCGCCGCGCCTGCTCCCGCCGGGATTCGCACGGCGGGTCGGTCCGCCCGCGCGTGCTAGACTCGCGCCCTTCCAAGGATGCGTTCCCGATGCAGATCCAGCTCCTGATTCCCGGCCTGTTATGGCCTGTCGCCACCCTGCTCGGCCCGGCCTCGGGGCTCGCGCTCGACGGGCTGGCGACCCTGCTCGGCCGCGGGCGGCGGCAGGTGACGGCCTTCGAACCCTACGACCGCCAGCTCGCGCGCCTGTTCGGCCTGCACGGCGACACCCTGCCGCTGGCGACGCTGCGCCGCCTGGGCGAAGCCGATGCGCCAGCGCCCGAGCCCGGCAGCCACTGGCTGTGCGCCGATCCGGTCAACCTGTCTTTCGCCCGCGAGCACATGCTGTTGCAGGCGTTTGCGGACGAAGAGGTGGACGCGGCGGAGAGCGCCGAGCTGGTCGCCGAGCTCAACGGCATCTTCGCGGACCTCGGCCGCTTCGAGGCGTGCACGCCCACGCGCTGGTACCTGCGCCTGCACCAGCCGACCGCGGTCACGCTCTACCCGCTCGACGACGTGACCGGGCGCCCGGTCAAGCACTTCCTGCCCGAGGGCGACGACGCCCGCCTGTGGCAGCGCACGATGAACGAAGCGCAGATCGTGCTGCACAACCACGCCCGCAGCCGTGCCCGCGACGAGGCCGGCCGACGCGCAATCAACAGCGTGTGGCTGTGGGGCGCGGGTGCGCTCGAGGCGCCGCCGCAGGCACCCGCGCGGCAGGTGCAGGCGACCGACCCGATCAGCATCGGCCTCGCCCGCGCCGCCGGGGTCAAGGTGGAGCCGCCGAACCCGGACAGTGCGCTCACCCAGGACTCGCTGGTCGTGCTCGATGTGTTACGCAAACCCGCCCAGCAGCTCGACCTCGACGTCTGGCGCCGCGGCCTCGAGGCGCTCGAGCGCGACTGGTTCGCTCCGCTCGCCGACGCCGTGCAGCGCGGCCGGGTGGACACGCTGCGTCTGCTCGCCCCCGGCGACCGCGGCACGCTGCAGCTCGAAGTGAGCGCCCGCGAACGCTGGAAGTTCTGGCGCAAGCCCTACGCCTTCGACGCGCTGCTGAAGTCGATCGCCCCGGCGCCGGTGCAGTTGCCCGACGCTGCAAGCCCCGCCCATGGCCCCCGGTAGGAGCGGCGCAAGCCGCGATTGCAGCCGCTGCAAGCGCGTCGCGGGTTTTCAATGAACGCCGGCCCCGTACAAGCTTTTTTCGACCAATGACCCGCATCCAGCCCCGCGCCATCCCGCAGCAAGCCTTCAACCGCCTCGCCGACGCTGGCCTGCATCCCCTGCTCGCCCGCCTCTACGCCGCGCGTGGCATCGCCCGCGCCGACGAACTCGACACCAGCCTTAAAAACCTGCTGCCCCCCGAAGCGCTCACCGGCACGACCGAGGCCGCGATCCTGCTCGCCGACGCGATCGAGGCCGGCGCGCGCATGGTCATCGTCGCCGACTACGACTGCGACGGCGCCACCGCCTGCGCGGTGGGCGTGCGCGCGCTGCGCGCCTTCGGCGCCGATGTGCATTACCTGGTGCCGGATCGCGTGACCCTGGGCTACGGCCTCACCCCAGCCATGGTGGAGATCGCCGCGCGCCTCGAGCCGGACGTGCTGATCACCGTCGACAACGGCATCGCCAGCGTCGAGGGCATCGCCGCGGCGCGCGCCCACGGCATGGCCACGGTGATCACCGACCACCACCTGCCCGGCGACGTGCTGCCCGAAGCCGACGTGATCGTGAACCCCAACCAGCCGGGCTGCGACTTCCCGAGCAAGGCGCTGGCTGGCGTGGGCGCGATGTTCTACACCATGCTCGCACTGCGTGCCGAGTTGCGCGAGCGTGGTGCCTTTGCCAGCGCCAAGGAGCCCAACCTCGCCGAGCTGCTCGACCTGGTGGCGCTGGGCACCGTGGCCGACGTGGTCAAGCTCGACCGCAACAATCGGATCCTGGTCGCACAGGGGCTCGCCCGCATGCGCGCAGGGCGCCTGCAGCCGGGCATCCGCGCGCTGTTCGCGGTGGCCGGTCGCGACCCCATGCGCGCCAGCACCACCGACATCGGTTTCATGGTCGCCCCGCGCCTCAACGCGGCCGGGCGCCTGTCGGACATGAGCCTGGGCATCGAATGCCTGATCACCGACGACGCCGGGCGCGCGATGAACATCGCCCAGGAACTCGACAAGCTCAACCGCGAGCGCCGCAGCATCGAGGCTGGCATGCAGGAGGATGCGCTGGCCCGGCTGGAGGGGTTCGATGCCGGCAACCGCGCCACCGTCGCGCTGTTCGAGCCCGACTGGCACCAGGGCGTGATCGGCATCGTCGCCGGCCGCATCAAGGAACGCCTGCACCGCCCGACCATCGCCTTTGCGCGCGCCAGCGATGGCGAGCTCAAGGGCTCCGGGCGCTCGATCCCTGGCCTGCATCTGCGCGACGCGCTCGACCTCGTCACCAAGCGCCAGCCCGACCTCATCGTGCGCTTCGGCGGTCACGCCATGGCGGCGGGCCTCACCATTCGCGAGTCCGAGCTCGCGCGCTTCGACACTGCCTTCGAGGAAGTGGTGGGCGAGCTACTGGAACCCGCCCAGCTCGAGCGTCGCATCGACACCGACGGCAGCCTGGAATCCGGCTATTTCGCGCTCGACGCCGTGCGCCTGCTCGAGCACGAGATCTGGGGCCAGGGCTTTCCGGCGCCGGTGTTCGACGACGTGTTCCGCGTCGAGCGCCAGCGCCTGTTGAAGGACAAGCACCTCAAGCTCGATCTGTGCCGCAACGCCGCGCGCTACGAGGCCATCCAGTTCAACCACGCCGGCGGCGCCCCGGAGCAGATCCACGCAGCCTACCGCCTGGGCATCAACGAGTTCCGCGGCGTGTCGAGCGTGCAGTTGATGCTGGAGCATTTCGAGGCCGCCTGAGCCGCCACCGCCGCGCGCGCACTGCGAACGCGCGAAAAAAGGGAAATAAACCTTGACTCCCGGCGTGAAGCGGCCAGACTAGCTGGTTTGCTGCAGCGCAACATTGCCGCTCGGTGTGCTCGCACGGGCCCACGGCACCGCGCTGCCTCGACCCGTCCGTCCGAAAAGAGACCCTCATGAACGCCCCAGAACGCAAGGCCATCGCGCCCCGCAACCCATCCCGCGCGAGCGCCCTCCCCGCCGCACAGCTCGATCGAGCGACAGCCCCCCACCACGGCGATCCCCTGCAGCTGTGGACCGCGCTCGCCACCCAGGCCACCGAGATGATGCTCGCCTCGGTGCAAGTCATCAGCCACCGCACCGGTCGCATGGCCACCGCCGGCGCGGCGCCGAGCGCCGACGACCTGGATGAATTCAGCCTGATGGCGCAGGAGAAGTTCGAAGCCGCGGCCGAATCGTCCTCGTCGGTCACCGCGCACTGGCTGCAGTTGAACCAGCAGCTGTGGATGCAGATGCTCACCCAGATGCAGGCCGGCATGACGGCGATGATGTCGGCCGCGACCAGCACGAACCTGGCCGAATCGATGACTCACCACGCGACGCTGTTCGCCGCGATGTCGCCCAGCGCCGATGCGCACGCGCAGTTCTCCAGCGCGGCGGCCGCCCTTACCCGCCGCGCGCTCGACCCGATCCACGCGCGCGCCACCGCCAACGCCGAACGTCTCGGCATGCTCGGGGCGACTGCCGACGCGTGATCAGCCGCATGGCCCTATAATGCGCGGTTTCCCAGATTCAGCCGGAGCCGCACACATGGAAGCCGAACGCCAGAACGCCATCGCCGAAAAACTCGCCGACCTCGCCGCCCGCGGTCGCGAACTACGGAGGTATCTTTGACTACGATGTGAAAGAATCGAAGCTCGAAGAGGTTAACCGCGCGCTGGAAGACCCGGCGGTGTGGAACAACGCCGAGCGCGCCCAGGAGCTCGGCAAGGAAAAGCGCCAG
>DITC01000072.1:0-1654 GCA_002422685.1 Thauera sp. UBA6194
CCAGACCGAGGCGATGACCACGGTCGACGTCAACACCGGCGGCTTCGTCGGCGTGCGCAACTTCGACGACACCATCTTCAAGACCAACCTCGAAGCCAGCCAGGCCATCGCCCGCCAGCTCCGCCTGCGCAACCTCGGCGGCATCATCATCATCGACTTCATCGACATGGAGAACATCGAGCACCGCGAGATGGTGCTCGAGGAGTTCCGCAAGGCACTGGCGCGCGACCACACCAAGATGACGATCAACGGCTTCACCGCGCTCGGCCTGGTGGAGATGACGCGCAAGCGCACCCGCGAATCGCTCGCCCACCTGCTGTGCGAGCCCTGCCCCACCTGCAGCGGCCGCGGCGAGGTCCGGACCGCGCGCACCGTGTGCTACGAGATCCTGCGCGAGCTGCTGCGCGAGGCGCGCCAGTTCAACGCCAAGGAGTTCCGCGTCCTCGCCGCGCCCAATGTGATCGACCTCTTCCTGGACGAGGAAAGCCAGTCCCTGGCCATGCTGTCCGACTTCATCGACAAAAAGATCTCGCTCCAGGCCGAAGGCAGCTACACCCAGGAACAGTACGACATCGTGCTGCTGTAAAAAATCAATGGGGTCAGACTCGATTGATCCGCGGATCAATCGAGTCTGACCCCATTGATTTTTTTACACGCCCAGGTAGCGCGCCCACAGGTCGCGGTGGGCGTCGAGCTCGGCGGAACTGCCCTGCCAGGCGATGCGTCCGCGCTCCAGGATGAGGTTGCGGTCGGCCAGCGGCAGCAGCTTCTCGACGTACTTGTCCACCACCAGTGTGGTCTGGCCCTGTGCCTTGAGCAGCGCGAGGCAGCGCCAGATCTCGTCGCGGATCACCGGGGCGAGGCCTTCGGTGGCTTCGTCGAGGATCAGCAGGCGCGGGTTGGTGGACAAGGCCCGCGCGATCGCCAGCATCTGCTGTTCGCCCCCCGAGAGCTGGTTGCCCATGTGGCCGGCGCGCTCGGCCAGGCGGGGGAACAGCGCGTACAGGCGCGCCAGCGTCCACGGCTCGGCCACGCCGTTGCGACGGGCGGCGAAGGCGAGCAGATGCTCGCGCACCGTGAGGTTCGGAAAGCACTGTCGGCCTTCCGGCACGATCGCCACGCCAAGGCGCGCAATGACGTCGGCGCGCGCGCCGTGGATGGCAAGGCCGTCGAAGCGGATCTCGCCGCGCTGCGGACGCAGGCCGCCGACCAGGGCCTTGATCGTGGTGCTCTTGCCCATGCCGTTGCGCCCGAGCAGCGCGACCACCTCGCCGGGCCGGATGTCGAAATCCAGCCCGAACAGCACCTGGCTCGCACCGTAGCCGGCCTCGAGGCCGCGGCAGCTCAAAAGCGGCGACTTCATCGGCCACCTCGGCTGCCATGCGCGCGACCCGACGCCCGTGGGAGCGAGCTTGCCCGCGAAAACTGCGCATGAGGCTGCGACATTCGCGGGCAAGCCCGCTCCAATGGGGAACGCGTCATCCGCATGCCGGCGCCTCCGTACCCAGATACACCGACTGCACCTCGGGATGCCCCTTTACATGCGCGGCATCGCCCGAGGTCAGCACCTTGCCGTACACCAGCACCGAGATCCGGTCGGCGAGCTGGAACACCGCGTCCATGTCGTGCTCGATGAGCAGGATCGCCATCTCGC
>DITC01000072.1:1825-3174 GCA_002422685.1 Thauera sp. UBA6194
CCGTCGAGCACGATGCGCCCGGCGTCGGCCGGCAACAGGCCGGAGATCAGGTTGACCAGGGTGGACTTGCCCGCGCCGTTGGGACCGATGAGCGCATGGATCTCGCCCGCCTCAACGGCGAGGTCGACATGGTCGGTGGCGAGCAGGCCGCCGAAGCGCTTGACCAGGCCCTTGGCCGCAAACAGGCTCATCGTGCCGGCCCCTCCGCCGGGACGCCCGACATCGCGCCGCCCTTGACGGCGGCGCCTGCGAGCGCGCCGCCCACGACGGGGCCGCGTGCGATCGGCGCGCCCATCACCGCGCCGCCCCGTGCTCGCCGCGCCGCTCGAACAGCGCCGCCACGCCCTGCGGCGCGTGGAACACCACCAGCAGCAGCAACAGCCCGAGCGGCCAGTGCCAGTAGTCGGTGTACATCTTCAACACCTCTTCCAGCGTCAGCCACAGCGCCACGCCCAGCGGCGCCCCCCAGCGCCGGCCGGCGCCGCCGAGCATCACCATCACCAGCAGCAGCGCGGACTGCGTCCAGTGCATCAACCCCGGGCTGACGAAGGCGTTGTGGCTGGCGAGCAAGCCGCCGGCCAGCCCGGCCACCGCGCCCGCGGCGACGAAGCCGGCGAGCTTCAGGCGATACACCGGATAGCCGAGCGCCACCATGCGCGTCTCGTTGTCGCGGATGCCGCGCAGCGCGTGACCGTAGCGCGAATGCGCGACCCGGCTGAAGAGCGCGAACACCCCCGCCGCGATCGCCAGCACCACCCAGTAGAAGACCTGCGCATGGGCGCCATCGAGCCACGCGCCCAGCCCCAGCGGCGAGTAGATGCCGTAGCCGTCGTCGCCGCCCCAGGTGCGCAGCGACACCGCCAGGTAGTAGAGCATCTGCGCGAAGGCGAGCGTGATCATGATGAAGTACACCCCGCGCGTGCGCAGCGACACCGCGCCGATCGCCGCCGCGGCCACGCCGGCGACCAGCGCCGCGCTCGCCCACGCCAGCCAGGCCGACGAGAACCCCGCCTCGACCAGCGCCACCACGGTGTAGGCGCCAACGCCGACGAAGCCCGCGTGCCCGAGCGCCGCCATGCCACCGTAGCCGAGGATGAAGTTGAGACTGGTCGCCGCGATCGCCACGATCAGCACGCGGCGCACGAAGCCGACGTAGTATTCGAAGCCGAGCGCGGGCGCGACGAGCGGAAACAGCGCCAGCAGGATCAGGACAACCCAGGGCAGACGACGCGCCAATCCGGGAAAACGTTCGTGCATGCCCGCCCTCACCCACGCGCGGGGAACAACCCCGCGGGTTTGAGCGTCAGCACCGCCGCCATCAACACGTACATGGCGATGCCCGCGAGCGC
>DITC01000061.1 GCA_002422685.1 Thauera sp. UBA6194
GCTCGATCTGCTCGAGGGCGATCTCGTCGTTGCGGAACACCTTGACCTTGGCTCCGAGCTCGCCGAAATACTGCACGAGGTTGTAGGTGAAGCTGTCGTAGTTGTCGATCATCAGCAGCATGGTCACTCCCTTCGCGAACGCCGGCGAGGATGGAGCCGGCTTCGTCAGCATGTTCGTGGACAGGACAGCGCGCGGCGTCGGCCGCGCCGGGGCGTTCAGGCCCGCGTGTCCAGCCCGCCTTCGGCCATCTCGGCGGCGCGCAGCATGGCGCGCGCCTTGCTTTGCGTTTCCTGCCATTCCGACTCGGGGTCGGAGTCGGCGACGATGCCGGCGCCGGCCTGGACGTGGATCTGGCCGTCCTTGAGCACGGCGGTGCGGATCGCGATCGCGATGTCCATGTCGCCATGAAAACCGAGATAGCCGACCGAGCCGGCGTAGATGCCGCGCTTGACCGGCTCGAGCTCGTCGATGATCTCCATCGCCCGCACCTTGGGCGCACCGGACACGGTGCCCGCCGGGAAGGTGGCGCGCAGCACCGCGAGCGCGTCGAGTCCTTCGCGCAGTTTGCCCTCGACGTTGGAGACGATGTGCATCACGTGCGAGTAGCGCTCGATGGTGAAGCGCTCGGTGACCTTGACCGAGCCGATCTCGGACACCCGACCCGCGTCGTTGCGGCCGAGGTCGAGCAGCTGCACGTGCTCGGCGATCTCTTTCTGGTCGGCGAGCAGCTCCTGCTCGAGGGCAAGGTCTTCGGCCACCGTGGCACCGCGCTTGCGGGTGCCGGCGATCGGACGCACGGTGACGACGTCGTCCTCGAGCCGGGTCAGGATCTCGGGCGAGGCGCCGACGACGTGGAAGTCCTCGAAGTTGAAATAGAACATGTAGGGCGAGGGGTTGAGCGAGCGGATCGCGCGGTACAGCGCCATCGGGCTGGCGGCGTAGGGCTTGCTCATGCGCTGCGACAGCACCACCTGCATGACGTCGCCGTCGACGATGTACTGCTTGGCGCGGCGCACCGCGTCCTTGAAGCCTTCTTCGCCGAAGCTCGACACCGCGGGTGCGGACTCGGCGCGGATCTCCTCGGGAATCTGCACCGGCGCGCGCAGGCGGGCGAGCAGTTCGCGCAGGCGCTTCTGCGCGCGCTTGTACGCGCCCGGGACTTCGGGTTCGGCATACACGACCAGGGTGAGCTTGCCGCTGAGGTTGTCGACGATGGCGACCTCTTCGGACAGCAGCAGCAGGATGTCGGGCGTGCCCAGGGTGTCGGGCTTTTCGGTCTTCGCCAGCCTGGGCTCGATGTAGCGCACCGTGTCGTAGCCGAAGCAGCCGACCAGGCCGCCGGCGAAGCGCGGCAGGTGCTCGCGCGGCGGCACCTTGATGCGGTTCATGAACTCGGCGACGAAGTTGAGCGGGTCGCCGTAATCGCGACGCTCGACCAGGCGGTTGCCGGTGAGCAGCAGCGCCGAGCGCCCATAGACCTCGATGCGGGTGGGCGAGGACAGGCCGATGAAGGAGTAGCGCCCGAAGCGCTCACCACCCTGCACCGATTCGAGCAGGTAGGTGTAGGACTCGTTGGCGAGCTTCAGGTAGATCGAGAGCGGGGTGTCGAGATCGGCGAAGGTCTCGAGCGTGAGCGGGATGCGGTTGTAGCCCTCGGCGGCGAGAGCGTTGAATTCGTGTTCGAGCATGGAGACTCCAGGTGCAGCGGTTGAATCGGCGCGGCGTGCAGCAGCCGAATGAGGCTGGCGAGGCTGGCGAGGCTGGCGGGGCGGGCGGGTGCGCGCTCGGCGCTGCCCGGGGCCCCGCGCGGGGGAATCGCGTTCAGTGGCCCAGAGGCCAGCGCCAACCGCCGCGCCAGACCGGCTGGGCGGAAGAGAAGGCAGCGAGGAGGCGATCCCGGTGTGCGCGCATCACGATGTCGACTTGAATGGAGACCTGGAGCGTACGCCCGGATCAGCGATCTGAACCCGGCGCGAGGACTATGCGGACGCAATATGTTCGAGTACGTCGAGCGCCGAAGATAGTAGCCCATCGCATTCGATAGTGTCCACCGGCACCCCTTCGCTGTAGCCATAGGTGACGAGCAGCACCGGCATGCCGGCGCCCTGGGCGGCGAGCGCGTCGTTGGCCGAGTCACCGATCATCAGCGCCTCGGCCGGGGCCACGCCCAGGCGCTCGCAGGCCAGATGCACGGTAGCCGGGTCGGGCTTCTTGACCGGCAGCGTGTCGCCGCTGACCACGGTGTCGAAGTAGTGCGCGATCGCCATGCGCTCGAGCAGCGGCAGCGTGAAGGCCTCGGCCTTGTTGGTGACCAAGGCGAGCGGCAGTCCGCGACCGCGCAGGGCGCCGAGCAGCTCGGTCACGCCGGGGTAGGCGCGGGTGCGCACGCCGTTGACCACCGCGTAGTGGCGGCGGAACACGTCGAGCGCAGCATCGATCTCGGCCTCGGTGGCGCTCGTGCCCTCGGTCATGCAGCGGCGCACGAGGTTCGGCAGGCCCTTGCCGACGAAGCTGTGGATCTCGGCCTGGCTGCGCGGCGGGCGACCGAGCTCGCCGAGCGTGAGGTTGGCGGCGTCGGCAAGGTCGGCGATGGTGTCGAGCAGCGTGCCGTCGAGGTCGAAGAGCACGGCCCGCGGCGAGAAACGCGCGCCCACGCTCATTCTTCCACCCGGGCGAGCGCGCTGCGCAGCGCGCCGATGACCGTGTCGTAACGGTTGGGGTCGGCATCCAGGCCGGCACCGAACACGGCCGAGCCGGCGACGAAGGTGTCCGCCCCGGCGCGCGCGATGTCGGCGATGTTGTCGGTCTTCACCCCGCCGTCGATCTCGAGCAGGATGCGCCGCCCGGTGCGCGCCTCGTAGGCGTCGAGCCGCTCGCGCGCGGCGCGCAGCTTGTTGAGCGTCTCGGGGATGAACTTCTGCCCGCCGAAGCCCGGGTTCACGCTCATCAGCAGCACCACGTCGAGCTTGTCCATGACGTGGTCCATGTGGTGCAGCGGCGTGGCCGGGTTGAACACCAGCCCCGCCTGGCAGCCGGCGTCGCGGATCAGGCCGAGGCTGCGGTCGATGTGCTCGGAGGCCTCGGGGTGGAAGGTGATGACGTTGGCGCCGGCCTTGGCGAAGTCGGGGATGATGCGATCGACCGGCTTCACCATCAGGTGCACGTCGATCGGCGCCGTGGTGTGCGGGCGGATGGCTTCGCACACCAGCGGCCCGATGGTGAGGTTGGGCACGTAATGGTTGTCCATCACGTCGAAGTGGATCCAGTCGGCGCCGGCGGCGATCACGTTGCGCACTTCCTCGCCGAGGCGGGCGAAGTCGGCGGACAGCAGGCTGGGGGCAATGCGGTACATGGCGGTCTCCGGAGACTGGGGCAACCCGGATTCTAACCGCTGCGCGGGCGGACTTGTGGGCGCCGCCACCACCCGCTCAGCGCACGCAGACCTTGCGCACCTGCTTCATGTCGGTAATGCCGGCGAGCACCTTCTCCATGCCGTCCTGACGCAGCGTGCGCATGCCCTCGCCGAGCGCCTGACCGAGGACCTGGTCGACGCGGCCGCGCGCCTGGATCAGGCGCTTGATGGCCTCCGAACCCATCATGAGCTCGTGCAGGCCGACCCGGCCCTTGTAGCCTTGGTTGCAGTGCTCGCAGCCCACCGGCCGATACAGCGTGAAGCGGCCGTCCTGGTCGGCGAATTCCTCCTTCCAGCGCGTCAGCACGCGCTGGCGGGCAGCCTCCGGGTCGGTGCGGAATTCGTCGGTCAGGTGCATGTCCTCGCAATACTCGTCGAGCAGACTGCGGACCTCGTCCTCGCCGGGCTCGTAGGCCTCGCGGCACTTCAGGCACAGACGCTTGGCCAGGCGCTGGGCGAGCACGCCGAGCAGCGCGTCGGCGAAGTTGAACGGGTCCATGCCCATGTCGAGCAGACGCACCACCGATTCGGGTGCGCTGTTGGTGTGCAGGGTCGAGAACACCAGGTGGCCGGTGAGCGAGGCCTCGATGCCGACCAACACGGTCTCGTGGTCGCGCATCTCGCCGACCATGATCACGTCGGGGTCGGCGCGCAGGAAGGCGCGCATCATGGTGGCGAAGTCGATGCCGGCCTTGCGGTTGACCTGCACCTGGCGCAGGCCCTTCTGGGTGATCTCGACCGGGTCCTCGACCGTCCAGATCTTGGTGTCAGGCGTGTTGATGTGGTTGAGGATGGAGTGCAGCGTGGTGGTCTTGCCCGAGCCGGTGGGGCCACACACGAAGAAGATGCCGTAGGGCTTGGCGATCGCGCTCTTGAGGCGCTCGAGGTTGAAGCGCAGCAGGCCGAGCTTGTCGATCTGGATCGGCTCGCTGTTGGCGAGCAGGCGCATCACCACGTCCTCCATGCCACCCTGGGTGGGCAGCGTGGCCACGCGCAGCTCGAGGTCGATGGGCGCGAACTTGCGGAAGCGGATCTTGCCGTCCTGCGGTTTGCGGCGCTCGGAGATGTCGAGGTCGCACATGATCTTGATGCGCGTGACGAGCGGATTGCGGTAGCTCGCGGGGATCTCGATGTAGGGCACGAGCGAACCGTCCTTGCGGAAGCGGATCAGCGTCTTTTCCTTGCCGGGCCGGGGCTCGATGTGGATGTCGGAGGCGCCCTGGCGGTAGGCGTCGATGATGACGCGATTGACCAGCTTGACGAGCTCGTTGTCGGCCGCTGCGCTCACGTCGTCCTTGAGCGAGGCGGTCTCTTCCTCGTGCTCGTCCAGTCCGGACAGCAGCTCCGACACCGAGGCCTCGTCAAGGGCGGTGCCGAAGAACTGCTCGACGATGAGCTCGAAGTCGTACTGCGTGGTGACGCGGTAGTTGAGCCGCTTTTTCGGCAGCACGTTCTGCGCGACCCCGGAGCTGCGCACCAGCTCGGGATCCACGCACAGGATGGACACGCCTTCGGGATTCTCTTCGTAGGGCAGCCACTGGCTCTGCTGGACGTACTCGCGCTTGATGTTGCGCAGCAGGTCCATCGGCTTGACGTGGTTGGGCGCGAAGGGCTGGTAGGGCAGCCCGAAGAAGCGCGCCGCCGCCGCACCGAGCTCGGCCGGGCTGAGGCCGAACTGCTCCATCAGCACGGCCTCGGTGCCGTTGCCGTTCTCGCGCGCCTCGCGGGTGGCGTCGGCGAACTCCTCGGCGGTGATGCGGCCGTCGACCACCAGCGCATCGAAGCGCGAGCGCAGCCGGGCGGGCTGGACGGCATGGCGCAGGAAGGCCACGCCCAGCGTCTGCGCAAGCCCCTGCACGCCCTCTTCGGCCACTCTGGAGAAGGGCTCGCCATCGCGCGTGTTGATGAGTTGCAGCACGCCGAGCAGGCGGCCGGAGTCCGGATCGCGAATCGGCGCCACCAGCATCTGGCGGGAATGAAAACCGGTGCTCGCATCGACCTCGCGTCGCAGCTTGAGCCCGGGCGAAATCTGGCGGAGCTCGGACTCGTCGTAGACGTCGCGGATGTTGACGAGCTGCCCGCTCATGGCCACGAAGCCGGCGATGCTGTTCGCGCCGATCGGCAGGCGGATGCTCTGCACGCCGCTCAGGCCCGTCTTGACGCGGGTGACGATCGAGTGCCCGGTCTCATCCACGGTGTAGATGCTGAAGCGCTCGGTCTCGAACAGCGCGCACAGCTGCGGCGCCAGCTCGAGAATGATCTCGTCCACATCCTTGCTCGCGTGGATGCGGTTGGTCAGCGTCTGCAGGCCCTTGAAGAAGGTCAGCCTGCTCGTGACGTTGGTCGCGGGCACAGCACTCGGGGTCATTCGTTCATCGCTCCTCGACATTCGGGGCGGTCCTTTGATTGTCCGCTGCACGGCGAAGGGCGTCGCCGCCAGGATCAGAATTCAAGCACTTCGCCCTGCTCGAGCCTGCGCAGCGCGAGCCTGCAGCCGCCGGCCTGAAGCCCTGCCATGATGCGCTCGCCGGCGCCGGGCTTGAGGTGGGTCACATGCACGACCGGATCGCCGGCGATCCGGCCCAGCACAGCATGCGCGCTGCTCGGGCACAGGTGGCGCGAGGCGTCCGCGAGCGCCTGCTGGTCCTCGGCGAACGCGGTCTCGAGGATCAGGTGACGCAGCGCGGGGCAGGCGTTGATCGCGTCGATCAGCGTCGCCGAGAACGCCGTGTCGCCCGAGAACACCAGCTGCCCGCGCCCGCTGTCGAGCCGATAGGCCACCGCCGGCACCGTGTGACTCGCCGGCAGCGCAGTCACGCAGCGGCCGCCCAGCTCGACGCCCTCCCCCACCCGCAAGGGCTCGAAGCGCAGGAAGGGCGCGCCGGGATCGGGGATGCGGGTGAAGTCCGGCCAGATCTGCCAGTTGAAGATGTGGGCCTGCAAGGCCGCGATGGTTTCGGGCAGGGCATGCACGACGAGCGGGCGGGCGCGCAACTCACCGGTGGAATCGACGAGCAGCGGCAAGGCGGCGATGTGGTCGAGGTGAGCGTGCGTCAGGAAGACGTGATCGATGCGGCACAGAGCGTCCAGCGTCAGGTCGCCCACGCCGGTGCCGCAGTCGACAAGGATGTCGTCATCGACCAGGAACGACGTGGTGCGCGACTGCGAGCCACCGATTCCGCCACTGCATCCGAGCACCTCGAGCTTCATCTCCGACCACCCGCAAGGCGGCAAGCCGCCGCGCACTTTTCATGATGTGGGCGAAGTTAACATCCTCCCCACCTCGGGCGCACGGCACAAAGTCACGGCATGGGCGCGCTCAGGCGCGCAGGAAAAACTCCATCTTCACGTTCGCCAGCTCAATGATGTCGTGGTCGCGCAAGGGCCGGGCCTGCGCGTCGATCGCCTTGCCATTGACGAGCGGAAAGCTCGCGCCCTCGACGTGGGTGATGAAGTAGCCGTGCGGGCGACGCGTGATGACCGCGACCTGACGCCCGGGCTTGCCGAGGGTGGTCAGGGATTTGCTCAGCACCAGTTCACGCCCGGCGTTCGTGCCGCTCAGCACCTGGATGACGCCGAGCGTCTCGGTCGTGCGCGCCTCGGACCCGGTCGGGGCCGGCGCCTCGGCGGGCGGCGGCGCGGCCTGCTCCCCGATCGCCGTGGCCGTGCCGATGTCGGTGGCGACGCCGGGCATCTCGAAAGGCTTGAGCGCGGCGGGATCGATCATCTCGGCAGCGCCCAGGCCGGGCTTGGCGTCGTCGAGCAGGAACTTGATGCGGTATTTGCCGAGCTCCACGACGTCGTTGTCGCACAGCACGTTCTTCTTGATCTGCTGACCGTTGAGGTAGGTGCCGTTGGTGCTGTTGAGGTCTTCGAGGAAGGCGTCGCGGGTGATGCAGGTGATCACCGCGTGATGCCCGCTGATGGCGAGGTTGTCGATCTGGATGTCGTTGTCCGGCTTGCGCCCGATGGTCGTGCGCTCCCGGGTGATCGGCATCTCCTTGAGCACCAGACCATCCATGCTGAGAACCAGTTTCGGCATGCCCCTACCCGTCGAAGTTTGATGTGGCTGGACCGTGCCGCGGCGCGTGACCGAAACGGCACTGGCCGGCATTCTACCGTGCGCGCCGGCCGGTCAACGAAAAAGCGCCGGACGAGCCGGCGCTTTTTCGTCTTTCAGATGAAGACGTTCGGCACTGCGATCAGAGCAGCGCCTTGAGCAGCTTGCCCATCTCGGACGGGTTGCGCGTGACCGTGAAACCGCACTCTTCCATGATGGCGAGCTTGGCATCGGCGGTGTCCGCACCACCCGAGATCAGCGCACCGGCGTGGCCCATGCGCTTGCCGGCCGGCGCGGTGACGCCGGCGATGAAGCCGACGATCGGCTTCTTCATGTTGGCCTTGCACCACATCGCGGCTTCGGCTTCGTCCGGACCGCCGATCTCGCCGATCATGATCACCGCGTCGGTGTCCGGATCGTCGTTGAACATGCGCATCACGTCGATGTGCTTGAGACCGTTGATCGGGTCGCCGCCGATGCCGACCGCCGAGGACTGGCCGAGGCCGATCTCGGTGAGCTGGGCCACGGCTTCATAGGTCAGGGTGCCGGAACGCGACACCACGCCGATGCGGCCCTTCTTGTGGATGTGGCCGGGCATGATGCCGATCTTGATCTCGTCGGGCGTGATCAGGCCGGGGCAGTTGGGGCCCAGCAGCAGGGTTTCCTTGCCGCCGGCGGCGACCTTCTGCTTCATCTTGTTGCGCACCATCAGCATGTCGCGCACCGGGATGCCTTCGGTGATGCAGATCGCCAGGTCGAGGTCGGCCTCGCAGGCCTCCCAGATGGCGGCCGCAGCGCCCGCGGGCGGCACGTAGATGACCGACACGGTGGCGCCGGTCTCCGACGCGGCTTCCTTGACCGTGCCGTAGATGGGCACATCGAGGACTTTCTCGCCCGCCTTCTTCGGGTTCACACCGGCGACGAAGCAGTTCTTGCCGTTCGCGTACTCGATGCACTTCTCGGTGTGGAACTGGCCGGTCTTGCCGGTGATGCCCTGGGTGATGACTTTGGTGTCTTTATTGATCAGGATGGACATTCGAAGTGCTCCTTACTTGACCGCAGCGACGATCTTGGTCGCGGCTTCCGCCATGGTGTCGGCGGCGATGATCGGCAGGCCCGACTCGGCGAGGATCTTCTTGCCGAGATCTTCGTTGGTGCCCTTCATGCGCACCACGAGCGGGACGGAAAGGTTCACTTCCTTGGCCGCGGCGACCACGCCCTCGGCGATGGTGTCGCAGCGCATGATGCCGCCGAAGATGTTGACCAGGATGCCCTTGACCTTGGGGTTCTTGAGCATGATCTTGAAGGCTTCGGTGACCTTCTCGGTGGTCGCGCCGCCGCCGACGTCGAGGAAGTTGGCCGGCTCGGCGCCGAACAGCTTGATCGTGTCCATGGTGGCCATCGCCAGGCCGGCGCCGTTCACCAGGCAGCCGATGTTGCCGTCGAGGCTGATGTAGGCGAGGTCGAACTTGGAGGCTTCGATCTCGTCGGCGTCTTCTTCGTCGAAGTCACGGAAATCGACGATTTCCGGGTGACGGTAGAGGGCGTTGGAGTCGAAGTTGAACTTGGCGTCCAGGGCCTTGATATTGCCGTTGCCTTCGAGGATCAGCGGGTTGATTTCCGCCAGCGAGGCATCGGATTCCATGTAGCAGGTGTACAGACGCTTGAGCGCATCCACAGCCTTGGCGACCGAAGCCTCGGGCACGCCGATGCCGCGGGCGAGGTTCTCGGCCTGCGCGTCGGTGAGGCCGACGAGCGGATCGACGAACTCCTTGAGGATCTTCTCGGGGGTGTTGTGCGCGACCTCCTCGATGTCCATGCCGCCCTCGGACGAGGCCATCATGGCGACCGTCTGGGTGGCGCGGTCGGTGAGCGCGGCGACGTAGTATTCGTGCTTGATGTCGGCGCCTTCCTCGATCAGCAGGTTGCGCACCTTCTGGCCCTCGGGGCCGGTCTGGTGGGTCACGAGCTGCATGCCGAGGATGTCGTTGGCGTGCTGGCGAACTTCGTCGAGCGAACGGGCGAGCTTGACGCCACCGCCCTTGCCGCGGCCGCCGGCGTGGATCTGAGCCTTGACCACCCAGATCTTGCCGCCGAGTTCCTCGGCTGCCTTGACGGCACCATCGACCGACACGCAGTGGAAACCGCGCGGCGTGACGACGCCATACTTTCTCAACAGTTCTTTTGCCTGATACTCATGAATCTTCATGATTGCCCTTCGATCGAAGCCGCGACGGCACACGCCGTCACGAACAGGTTGATGGCACGACTCGGAGCATGTGCTCCGCCGCGGGCGCCGTCTCCCTCGACCGTCGCCCGTCGTGTTGAATCGGGACCCCCCGACCCGACCCGCAGGCCGGACGCGCGAACGCACTCCGACCGCAAGACCCCATAATTATAACCAGCTTTGGCACGCGCACTGGTGCACAGCGCATGCAAACCCGTCTACCGCCCGGAGATCAGGCCGCCCGGAGCGCCTCCGCCCGCCGGTCGATACCACTTCGGGTAGTACAGGCGCACCGCCTCGGCCGAGCTTTCGAGCGCATGGCAGCGGTCGAGCTGGAAGGGCTTCTCGGCGCCATCCTCGTTCTCGCGGCGGAAGGTGGCCGCGGTCTGGATCGCGGCGGTGGGCAGGGACAGGAGCAGTTCGCTCAGATGCGTGCAGCCACGCACATCGGCGAACATCTCGCCGACCGTCCGCCGGAAGCCGCGCACCAGACTCAGGCCGATCAGCTTGCGGTAGACCGGGCCGATCGTGTCGCACTGGCCGGGATAAGGCACGGCGTCCGAACACGCCGCCACATCGACGATGTCGAAGGCGGCATCGAAGCTTACACGGATGCGCAACAGATGCACCGGCTCGCCGGCCGGGCGCAGGCCCGAGGCGAGCGGGTAGTCGTCATCCTTGGTGTCGGTGAGCGACGCATCGAGATCATAGAGACCGTCATCGCGCAAAAAACCCTCCAGCGTGATGCGGCGGGTGTGAATACGGCGACGGGGCACTGCGGGGGCGGGAAGCGGCATGGCGGTTTTGTGCGTACGCTGACGTATGGACCGGAATCTTAGAGCAATCGATCACGCAGGGCACGATCCTGTCACGCCGGTGCGGCACAGTTCCTGGAAGAGCGCGCTTCGGTTCTGCTACAACTGGGCCACTGACCAACCCGGCGCCGGATGCGCGGACGATGAAAACCCGACTGATACCGCTCTCGATTGCTGTTGCTGCTGCATTGATGACCTCCTCCAGCGCGCTGGAGGCCGCGTCACTCGGGCCACTGCGCTCGGTCTCGGCGCTGGGCGCAAGCTTCCGTGCCGAGATCGCCCTCGTCGGCGGGGGCGCCGATGCCGCATGTTTTCGGGTGGTCGCGCCGATCGACGGCGGCGACATCCCGGCGCTCGCCGACGGGCGGATCAGCGTCGTCGGCAGCGGCCGCAACGCACGCCTGGTGGTGCTCAACGCACGCCGCATCAACGACCCGATCATCCGCCTCGTTGTCGAAAACCAGTGCGAATCCCGCATGCAGCGTGAATACACGCTGCTGATGCCCTTCGCGGGCGCGCCCGCAGCGGACGCGACGCCGGCGCGCGCCCAGGCGCCCCGCCCCGCCCCGTCGGCCCGCCCCGCCCGCACCGAAGCACGCCCCCGCCCCGCCGCACGCCCGCAACCGCGCGCAGCGAGCCCGGGGCGCACCTGGAACACCGCCGCCGGCGAGTCGCTCGCATCGCTCGCGGAGTCCCTCTACCCGGACAACGCGGCCGCACGGCAACGCTTTGTCGACGCCACCGCTGCAGCCAACCCGGCGCTCTTCGCCGACCCGGCTGCACACAGCAGGGTGCTGCCGGCAGGCACCGCACTGACCGTACCCGACCTGCGCACGGTCGCGAACGCCACCCCGGCGACAAAGCCGAGACCAGCCGCGCCAGCGCGCAACGTGCCTGCGGCCAGCAGCGCGCGCACGGACCGGCTGGTCGTGGACAAGGGCGAATCCGCCGCGACGCCGCCCACGGCAAGCGTCGGCAAGAGCGCCGACCCGAACGACCTGCTCGCCCGCGAACAGGCGCTGGCGGAGGCCATCGACCGCAGCATCATCGCCGAAATGCAGTTGCTCGCACGCATCAAGGAGCTCGAAGAGATTCAGGCCCAGCTCGAGGCCCGCATCCGTGCAGCCGTGAAAGCGTCGGCGACCGCGACCGCAGCGCCCGCACCGAGCGCGGCGGTGAGCCTGCCCGCAGCGGCGCCCCCGGCCGCAGCCGTCGCCCAGACCCCGGCCGGATCGGGTGACGACTGGTACGTGTTCGGCGGCCTCGGCCTCGCCAGCCTGCTGCTCGCATTCGCCCTGCTGCGCGGGCGCAACACGAGCGATGCGCGCACGCCAAGACACTCCACCGCCGCGCGCACTGCCCGGGACAACGCGACCGTGCCGGCCACCAAAGGCAGTTCGACGCGGCGCGCACGAACTGACGATGTCCTTTACGCCACGGCCGGCAATGCTCCCATCACCGTCATCGGACACACGTCTGCCAAGCCCACGCAGCGCGCTGCGACGGACGTGGCCGCGCAGCCGCCGCGGGAAGTGGTCGCAGAGGAACACAAGTCCGCGGTCGAGCTGGCCGAGATCATGATGAGCTTCGGCCGCGTGCAGGGCGCGGCGGACACGCTGGCCGAGTTCATTCGCGGCAATCCGCGCGACGCCGTGACGCCGTGGCTGAAGCTGCTCGAGGTCTATCGCGCCGCGGGGCTGCACGAGGAGTTCGAGACCATCGCCAACGAGCTCAACAAGACCTTCAACGTCACGACCGTGCACTGGAACAACTACGAGACCCTGCGCGACGCCCGCGTCAGCATCGAAGATCTGCCCCACATCGCCGAGACCGTGCAGCAAACCTGGGCCACCAGCGCCTGCCAGCGCTATCTGCAGCACCTGCTGCGCGACAATCGCGACGGCACCCGCGCCGGGCTGCCGTTCACGGTCGTCGATGAGATCCTGACCCTGGCGGCGGTCCTCGAGGATCGGCTCGGACCGTACAAGGACACGACGACGCAGCGTGGGCTGCCGGCGGTCACGCAGGCCTAGACCGGGTTGTCGATATCGACGAACTCGGCCTCGAGACCGAGTTCGCGCACAAGATGATCTGCGATCGCACGCGCGCCATAGCGCTCGGTCGCGTGGTGCCCGGCAGCGATGTAGGGCACGCCCGATTCACGCGCGAGGTGCACGGTCTGTTCCGAGATCTCGCCCGAAACGTACAGGTCGGCCCCGGCAAGAATGGCGTGCTCGAAGTAGCCCTGCGCGCCCCCGGTGCACCAGGCCACACGCATCACCGGTCGCTGCGCATCACCCACCAGCAGTGGCGTGCGCCCGAGGCACTGCGCGAGCGCCGTGGCGATTGCCTGCGCCGACTGGCCGGGCTGCGCCGGCCGCCCGATCCAGCCCAGGTCCTGATCGGCGAAGCGCCCCTCCCCCTGCCAGCCCATGAGCACGGCCAGCTGCGCGTTGTTGCCGAGCTCCGGATGGACGTCGAGCGGCAGGTGATAGGCGAACAGGCTGATGTCGTTGGCGAGCAGCGCGCGCAGCCGGCGGCGGCGGAATCCGGTCACGCGACCATCGTCGCCGCGCCAGAACAAGCCGTGGTGCACGAACAGGGCGTCGTAGCCGCCGGCGACCGCACGATCGATCAGCGCCTGGCTCGCGGTCACGCCGCACAGCACGCGGCGCACCTCGGCGCGTCCTTCCACTTGCAAACCGTTTGGGCAATAATCCTTGAGCCGCTGAGTATCGAAGAGCGCGTCGAGTCGCGCCCCGAGCTCGGTGAGTAGCATTCCCGGATCTCTCCACTTCATCGACGAGGGCGCGCGCGAAGTCCGCGCCCCCACTTCCATCGGGCCCACATTATGCGCCGCTTGTGGCTCATCTTCGCGCAGGCCGTGACCGTCAGCGTCGCCGTGCTGTTCGTGCTCAACACGCTCAAGCCCGAATGGCTGAACAAGGCGACGCCCGCTTCGGTGGTCGCGATCCTCGAGGCGCCCGACAACGGCGCCGCGCCCACGGCCGCGGCGGGCTCCTACGCCCAGGCCGCGCAACGCTCGATGCCTGCCGTGGTGCACATCTTCACCACCAGCGCGGGAAGAAGCCAGCGCCACCCGCTGTTCGACGACCCGCTGTTCCGGCACTTCTTCGGCGAGCGGCCACAGCAGGACCCGGGCCAGCGCGAATCGGGCCTGGGCTCAGGCGTCATCGTGAGCCCGGAAGGCTATGTGCTCACCAACAACCACGTCATCGAGACCGCCGACGCGATCGAGGTCGCGCTCAACGACGGGCGCAAGTTCTCCGCGCGCCTGATCGGGCGCGACCCCGAGACCGACCTCGCCGTGCTGCGCATCGAAACCGACGAGACGCTGCCGGCGATCACCTTTTCCGCCGCCGAGAACATGGCCGTCGGCGACGTGGTGCTCGCCATCGGCAACCCCTTCGGCGTCGGTCAGACCGTGACCATGGGCATCGTCTCGGCGCTGGGGCGCAGCCAGCTCGGCATCAACACCTTCGAGAACTACATCCAGACCGACGCCGCGATCAACCCCGGCAACTCGGGCGGCGCCCTGGTCGATAGCGGCGGCAAGCTGGTGGGCATCAACACCGCCATCTACTCGCGCTCGGGCGGCTCGCTGGGCATCGGCTTCGCGATCCCGGTGTCGATCGCGCGCGACGTGCTCAGTCAGATCGTCGCCACCGGCGAGGTCGTGCGTGGCTGGGTGGGCGTCGAGATCCAGGACCTGACCCCCGAGCTCGCGGCTTCGTTCGGCTACAGCGACGCCAGCGGTGCGCTGATCGCGGGCGTGCTGCGCGGCAGTCCGGCAGACCGCGGCGGCGTGCGTCCCGGCGACATCCTGATCGCGGTGGACGGGCGCGGCGTGCGCGACCCGCGCGCCATGCTGGACATGGTGGCAGCGCTGCCGCCGGGCAAGGTGGCGCGCTTCAGGGTCAGAAGAGGCGGTCAGGAGGTGGAGCTGAGCGTGGATGTAGGCCGCCGCCCGACCCCGGGCAGCACGAAGCGCTGAACCTCGGCGGAATCATCACGCACGGCGCGACCACGCGCCCGCCGCGCTTGCCGCGCTTGCCGGGCGTGCGACCAAGCGCCGCATGCAGCGCGCGGCGCAGCCGGACCAGGCTCAGGCCTTACCGCCCTTGCCTTGCGCGGCCTCGGCTTCTTCGAGCGCCTTGCCGGTGTCTTCGAGCGCGGGCGCCACGTATTCGGCCGCGGCTTCTTCCTGCGGCGAAGGCTTGCTCATCATCCTCGCCAGCACGATGCCGAGCTCGTAGAGCAGGCACATCGGCACGGCCAGCATGAACTGCGAGATCACGTCGGGCGGGGTCACGATCGCGGCGATCACGAACGCCCCCACGACCACGTAAGGCCGCATCTCCTTGAGCTTGGCGACATCGACGATGCCGGCCTTGACCATCAGGATCACCGCCACCGGCACCTCGAAGGTGATGCCGAAGGCGAGGAACATCGACATCACGAAAGACAGGTACTGCTCGATATCCGGCGCCGGCACGATGCTCTTGGGTGCGAACTCGGCGATGAACTTGAACACCATGCCGAACACGAAGAAGTAGCAGAAGGCCATGCCGATCACGAACAGCAGCGTGCTGCCGAGCACCAGCGGCAGGGCAAGGCGCTTCTCGTGCGCGTAGAGGCCGGGGGCGATGAAAGCCCAGGCCTGATACAGCACCCAGGGCAGCGCCAGCACGAAGGCGACCATCATCGTCACCTTCACCGGCACGAAGAACGGCGTCACCACGCCGGTTGCGATCATGTTCGTCCCGGCGGGCAGCGTGTCCATCATCGGCTTGGCGAGGATGTCGTAGATGTCTCCCGCCCAGGGCATCAGCACCACGAACACGATGACGATCGCGAGCAAGGCGCGAATCAGCCGGTCGCGCAGCTCGATCAGGTGTGCGATGAAGGTTTCCTGTTGTGCGCTCATGCCTTGCTCTTGTCGGGATTGGGCGTCGGGCTGGGCGCCGAGCCTTCGAGGCCGAGTTCGAGTTGCGGCCTGGTCTCGGCGGCGCCGGCATCGGATGCTGCGGCGTTCACGCTCGCCCCCGGAGCGCCGGACGGAGCCCCATCGGGCAGGATCGAACGCACTTCTTCGGCGGCCTGACCGAGCCCGGATTCGACCCGACCGACCCCCTCGCGCACCGAGGTCTCGAGCTCCTGCGCCTGATGCCTGACCTGCTCCTGCAGCTTCTTCAGCTCTTCGAGCTGCATCTCGCGCTGGATGTCGGATTTCACGTCAGACACGTAGCGCTGGACACGCCCGAGCAGGTGACCCGCCGTGCGTGCGACCTTGGGCAGGCGCTCGGGCCCGACCACGATCAGCAGCACGACGCCGATCACCATGAGTTCAGATAAACCGAAGTCAAACATGTGTGCTCGCTCGAGACACGGGCCGGCGAGGGCCCGCTTGAAAACGAAAGGGCGCTCCGGTCAGGGGCGCCCCTCGGGTGTCGAGACGCGTGGATCAGGACCGGTTCTGGTCGACCTTCTCGCGCGCCTCGCCTTCGATGGTCTGGTCCTGGGCGATCTTCTGCTGCGGATCGCCGGACGCACCCGCGTCACCTTCCTTCATGCCTTCCTTGAAGCCCTTGACCGCGCCACCCAGGTCGGACCCGATGTTGCGCAGCTTCTTGGTGCCGAACACCAAGAGGACGATGACCAGCACGATCAGCCAGTGCCAGATGCTGAAAGAACCCATACCGCTCTCCTTAACGCTTCAACATGGGCGGCAGGGGATTCGGCCCGCCCAGAATGTGGAGGTGCAGATGATACACCTCCTGCAAACCGACTCTTCCGGTGTTCACGATGGTGCGAAAACCGTCGGTACAGCCCTGCTCGCGCGCGATGCGCCCGGCTGCAACCATCAGACGCCCCATGGCCGCCTCGTGTTCCTCACCGAGCTGGGCCATCGAGTCCACGTGCACCTTGGGAATCACCAGCACGTGCACCGGCGCGACCGGGTTGATGTCGTGGAAGGCGTAGACGTGCTCGTCTTCATAGACCTTCTTCGACGGGATCTCGCCGCGCGCGATGCGGCAGAAGACGCACTCGCTCATGCGCCGGCCTTCTGCGCGGTACGCGATTTCTTCTCGTCGATACCCGACACGCCTTCGCGGCGGCGGAACTCGGCGAGCACGTCATCCACCGACAGGCCGTGATGGGCGAGCAGCACCATGGAGTGGAACCACAGGTCGGTGACCTCCCACACCAGGTGCAGCAGATCCTTGTCCTTGGCCGCCATGATGGTCTCGGCGGCCTCTTCGGCGACCTTCTTGCAGATCGTGTCGGTACCCTTCTCGTACAGGCTGGAGACGTAGGAGGAATCCGGATCGGCCTTCTTGCGCGCGGCCAGGGTATCGGACACGCGATGCAGCACTTCGATATCGATCATTTGTAGATCTCCTGCGGGTCTTTCAAAACCGGTTCGACGGCCTCCCAGCGGCCGTCGGCGAAATACTTCTGGAAGAAGCAGCTATGGCGTCCGGTGTGGCAGGCGATGCCGCCCACCTGCTCGATCTTGAGCAACACCACGTCGTTGTCGCAATCGATGCGCATGTCGAGCACCTTCTGCACATGGCCGGACTCTTCTCCCTTGTGCCACAGCTTACGCCGCGAACGTGACCAGTAGATGGCTTCGCCGCGCTCGGCGGTGCGCTGCAGGGCCTCGCGGTTCATCCAGGCGAACATCAGCACGTCGCCGCTGGAGGCTTCCTGTGCGATCACCGGCACCAGGCCGTGCTCGTCCCACTTGATCTCGTTCAACCAGCGCGTGTTCACACTCACAGCCGTACCTCGATGCCACGCGCGCGCATCAGCTCCTTGGCCTCACGCACGGTGTGCTGTCCGAAATGGAAGATGCTCGCCGCCAGCACCGCGTCGGCGCGGCCCTCGGAGACGCCCTCGGCCAGATGCTCGAGCGTGCCGACGCCGCCGCTGGCGATCACCGGGATGCGCACCGCGTCGGACACGGCGCGCGTGAGCGCGAGGTCGAAGCCGCTCTTGGTGCCGTCGCGGTCCATGCTGGTGAGCAGGATCTCGCCCGCACCGAGCGACTCGACCTTGCGCGCCCACTCGATGGCGTCCAGCCCGGTGTTGTTGCGTCCGCCGTGGGTAAAGACCTCCCACTTGCCGGGCGCGGTCTGCTTGGCGTCGATCGCGACCACGATGCACTGGCTGCCGACCTTGCTCGAGGCGTCATGCACCAGCTGCGGGTTGTTCACCGCCGCGGTGTTCATGCTGACCTTGTCGGCGCCGGCGTTCAGCAGCCGGCGCACGTCCTCGACCACACGCACGCCGCCACCGACGGTGAGCGGAATGAACACCTGCTCGGCGACCTGCTCGACCACGTGCAGGATGATGTCGCGGTCGTCGGAGCTGGCGGTAATGTCGAGGAAGGTGATCTCGTCGGCACCCTGCTCGTCGTAGCGGCGCGCGATCTCGACCGGATCGCCGGCATCGCGCAGCTCGACGAAATTGACGCCCTTGACCACGCGCCCGGACTTCACGTCCAGGCAGGGAATGATGCGTTTGGCGAGCATCAGCGGCGCTCAGCGAAGAAGGTCATTCGGTCACACCGTTGAGTTCGTCTGCGCGCGCCTGGGCGGCGGCGAAGTCGAGCGTGCCCTCGTAGATGGCGCGGCCGGTGATCGCGCCCATGACGCCCTCGTCCTCGACCGCGCACAACGCGTCGATGTCGGAGAGGTCGGTGATGCCGCCGCTGGCGATCACCGGGATGCGCAGCGCACGTGCGAGGCGCACGGTGGCTTCGATGTTCACGCCCGAGAGCATGCCGTCGCGGCCGATGTCGGTGTAGATCACGCCCTCGACCCCGTAGTCCTCGAACTTCTTCGCCAGATCGACCACGTCGTGGCCGGTGAGCTTGGACCAGCCATCGACCGCCACCTTGCCGTCCTTGGCGTCCAGACCGACGATGATGTGGCCGGGGAAAGCGGTACAGGCGTCATGCAGGAAGCCGGGGTTCTTGACCGCGGCGGTGCCGATGATGACGTAGCTGATGCCGTTGTCGAGGTAGTGCTCGATGGTGTCCAGGTCGCGGATGCCGCCCCCGAGCTGCACCGGGATGTCCTCGCCGACCACGTCGGTGATGGCGCGGATCGCGGCGCGGTTCTTGGGCTTGCCGGCGAAGGCGCCGTTGAGGTCGACCAGGTGCAAGCGGCGGGCGCCGGCGTCGAGCCAGTGGCGCGCCATGTCACCGGGGGCTTCGGAGAACACGGTGGCGTCGTCCATCTCGCCCTGTTTCAGGCGAACACATTGACCGTCCTTGAGGTCGATGGCGGGGATCAGCAGCATACGGGGATCAGTTCAGTGGGCGGAGGTCGAATGACAGGCCGTCGGCGCTCAGGGCTGCCAGCGGATGAAGTTTGCAAGGAGCCGGAGCCCGGCAGCGGCGCTCTTTTCCGGGTGGAACTGGGCCGCGAAGATATTAGCCCGCGCTACCGCACTGGTAAAGCGAAGGCCGTAGTCGGTTTCGGCGGCGGTGAGCGCGGGGTCGGCGGGCGCGACGAAGTAGCTGTGCACGAAGTAAAAGCGCTCGCCGTCCGGGATGCCGTCCCACATCGGGTGAGGCGCGGACTGCCAGACCTCGTTCCAGCCCATGTGCGGCACCTTCAGCCGGCTGCCATCGGCGAGCCGCATGCGCGCTTCGGGAAAGCGCACGACTTCGCCGGGCAGGATGTCGAGCCCGGGCACGTCGCCCTCGGCACTGTGCTGGAACAGCATCTGCTGTCCGATGCAGATGCCGAGGAAGGGCTTTTCTGCCGCGGCGGCGAGCACCGCCGGGCGCAGGCCGCGCGCATCGAGCTCGCGCATGCAGTCGGGCATCGCCCCCTGGCCGGGGAAGATGACGCGCTCGGCCGCGGCGACACGCGCCGGGTCGGAGGTGACGAAGACGTCGTGGCCGGGCGCCACGTGCTCGATCGCCTTCGCGACCGAGCGCAGGTTGCCCATGCCGTAATCGATGATGGCCACGGTGGTCATCGGCTTGACTCGCTTTTCAACAGGAAGGCGGCCACCCGCCGGGCAGCCGCGACAATGAAGGGATCAGAGCGCGCCCTTGGTCGACGGGATGGTGCCTGCCGCGCGCTCGTCGCGCTCGGCTGCCATGCGCAGCGCGCGGGCGAAGGCCTTGAACACCGTCTCGCACTGGTGGTGGGCGTTGTCGCCGCGCAGGTTGTCGATGTGTACCGTGACGCCGGCGTGATTGACGAAGCCCTGGAAGAATTCGCGCGCCAGGTCCACGTCGAAGTTGCCGATGCGGGCACGGGTGTAATCGACGAAGTAGTGCAGCCCGGGGCGGCCCGAAAAATCCACCACGACCCGCGACAGCGCCTCATCGAGCGGCACGTAGGCGTGACCGTAGCGGCGCAGGCCTTTCTTGTCGCCAACAGCCTTGGCAAAGGCCTGGCCGAGGGTGATACCGACGTCCTCGACGGTATGGTGGTCGTCGATGTGCGTGTCGCCCTCGCAATGGATGTCGAGGTCGATCAGGCCGTGACGCTGGATCTGCTCGAGCATGTGATCGAAAAAGGGCACGCCGGTATCGAGCTTGCCCTGGCCGGTGCCGTCCAGGTCGATGCGCACCGTGATCTTCGTTTCGAGGGTGTTACGGGTGACTTCTGCTTGCCGCATGGAAGGCGCCTGCCCAAAGGGTGAAAGGTCGCGGCCATGATAACATCGCGCAGCAAACTCGCCGCAACGCGCAGCCTATGGCGCGGAAACGGCGGCGCTATCGCGTTGCCCTTTCGCGACGCGGTGCGCTGATACAGATAACGGTCGTTCGACCCCAACTGCAGGCATGCACATGAGCCGTTTCTGGAGCGCCGTCGTCCACGGCCTGACCCCCTACGTCCCGGGCGAACAGCCCAAGCTCGACAACCTGGTCAAGCTCAACACCAACGAACACCCCTACGGCCCCTCGCCCAGGGCGCTGGCGGCGATCAGCGCCGCGGTGGGCGACGGCCTGCGCCTTTATCCCGACCCCAACGCCGACGCACTGAAGGCCGCGCTCGCGAGACGCCATGGCGTGCAGCCGCAGCAGATCTTCGTCGGCAACGGCTCGGACGAGGTGCTCGCGCATGCCTTCATGGCGCTGCTCAAGCACGATCGCGCGCTCTGGTTCCCGGACATCACCTACAGCTTCTATCCGGTGTATTGCGGGCTGTACGGCATCGCGCAGCGCACGGTCCCGCTCGCCGAGGATTTCTCGATCCGGGTGGAGGACTACCTGCCGCAGCCCGGCGTGGCGGCGACCGAGCGCCCGGGCGCGATCATTTTCCCCAACCCCAACGCACCCACCGGCCGCCTGTTGGCGCTGGCCGAGGTCGAGCGCATCGTCGCCGCCAACCCCGACGTGGTGGTGGTGGTGGACGAAGCCTATGTGGACTTCGGCGGCGAGAGCGCGACGACGCTGGTCGACCGCTACCCCAACCTGCTCGTCACCCACACTTTTTCCAAGAGCCGCTCGCTCGCCGGGCTGCGCGTAGGCTACGCGGTCGGCCACGCGGATCTGATCGAGGGCCTGGAGCGGGTCAAGAACAGCTTCAACTCCTACCCGCTCGACCGCCTTGCCATCGCCGGCGCGGTAGCTTCGGTGGAGGACGAGGACTTCTTCCAGGACAGCTGCCGCAAGGTGATCGCGACGCGCGAGCGGCTGATCGGCGACATGCAGGCGCTGGGCTTCGAGGTCCTGCCCTCGGCCGCCAACTTCATCTTCGCGCGTCACCCGCGGCGCGACGGCGCCGAGCTTACCGCCGAGCTGCGCAAGCGCGCGATCATCGTGCGCCATTTCAAGGCGCCGCGCATCGAGCAGTTCATGCGCATCACCGTGGGCACGGATGCGCAGTGCGAGGCCCTCGTCGACGCCCTGAGGTCCATCCTCGGCGCCTGAGCGCCGGGCCCGACGCGACTGCCACACGGCCGGCACACGCCACCCGCAGGAAGCGAGGCCATGAAGCGCATCTTCATCAGCTACCGCCGGCACGAAACCTCGGGCTACTCGCGACTCATCCACGAGCAGCTCGAGAAGCTGCAACCCGACTGGGCAGTCTTCCTCGACGTGGAAGACATCGCGGCCGGATCGGACTGGCGGCAACGGCTCGCGGAGCGGCTGGACTGGGCGGACGTGGTTCTGGTACTGATCGGACGCGAGTGGCTCACGCTCACCGACAGCGGGGGCCGGCGTCGCCTCGACGACCCCGACGACGTCACGCGCTGGGAGATCGAGCAAGCGCTGCGCAAGCGCAAACACGTGATTCCCGTGCTGCTCGAGGACACCGCACACCTGAGCGAAGACGTGCTCCCCGAGCCGCTCCGGGCGCTCGCCCGCAAGCAGGCCATCGAGCTGCGCCACACGCACTTCGACACCGACCTCGAAGCCCTGATCGGTCTGATTCAGCAAGAGACGCTGCGCGAGCGCGTCGAACACGCCGGCAAGCGGCTCGCGCTGGAGAAAGCGCGTGGCTGGGTGCCACCGATGCTTGCGGTGACCGTGTTCTGCGCGCTCTGGGTCGGGCTGCTGGACCTGCTCGCGCTCGACACCCGCTCCACCACCTGGGCCTTCGCCGTCGCCGAGTCTGTCGCCCCAGCCCCGGCGGTGCAAGAGCCTGCGCTGCTCGCCATACCGGCCGACTTCGACACGCACGCCGAGGGCGCGCGGACGCAGTATGCGCAGGCGCTCGACCGCCTGCGCGCGGCCGGCGCTCGGGCGGTGCTCTTCGACCTCTACTTCGAGGCCGCGCGTCCGGCCGAGGACGAGCGCCTGGCCTCGGCGATCGCGGCCGCCGTTGCGGCGGGCACGGATGTCTTCATCGGTTTTCGCGCACTCGACGCAGGCGTGCCGCGCGTCGTGGAGGCGCTGCGCAACGCGGCCAGCGGGCTGGGGCTGGTGTGCGTGGGCGCTCGCCTGGGCCACGCCCAATCCATGCCGCTCGCGTTCGCCCACACACAGGCACGAGGCGAGGCGCCCGGCGCGCCCTCGACCCAGCGCCACACCTACCCGAGCCTCGCGCTGCTCGGCGCCTACGGGCCCGTCACCGTTCGCAGGGCCGATGCGCCCGGCGACACCCTCGCGCTCGAGCGCGACGGCGCGCTCGTGGACGTGCGCTTCTCGCAGCTCGACCCCGTCGAAAAGTCACAACCGGGCTGCCCCGCGCTTCAGCAGGGCGCCACCGTGTCGGCGCTTTATCTGCGCCTCTCGCCGCGCGACGAACTGCGCGCACCGACGCGCCGCCTCACCCTGCCGGCGCTGCTCGAGGGTACGGTCGATGCTTCGCGCCTGACGGGACGCACCATCGTCATCGGCCACGAAGCCCCCACCGACGAACTCACGGTCGCATACGGACTGCGCACCGAGCGCCGATACGGCTACGAACTCCACGCGGACGCCATCGCCACGCTCAGGGCCGACCGCATCGCGCGCGCGGTCGGCTCCTGGCCTGCGTTCATCATCATGCTGCTCGGCGCCAGTGCCGGCGCCTGGCTGGGCGTGCGCCTGCGCGAGACTCGCGCTGCCGTGCGCTGGCCGCTGCTGGGACTGCTGGTCGCAGCCTACATCGCCGGCGCAATCTGGCTGATCGCAGGCGCTGACCTGATCCTGCACATCCCCTACGACGTCTTCGCCTTCTTCTTCGCCTACCTCATGCTCAGGTACCGGGCACAGCGCCTGCTGCAAGCCGCACAGGGCTGATCCTGGGCCGCACCCTCGCCAGGCTCACTCGACAGGCTCACTCGACAGGCTCCGGCGCTTGGCGGATCAGGACGCCCGGATCGATCCGTCTGAAGATGTCGATGATCCTGTGCGTGGGCGGGCTGTCTCCGGTCGGGTCCTGTTCGATGGAATCCGATCGCGTGATGAGGGTGACGGTAGCGCCACAGGCAACACGGCTGCCAGCGCCCGGCCTCTGCCCGACGACGCTCGCCGTGCGCTCGCTCGGACCCTGCGTCGTCACCCGAAACCCCTGGCGCTGCAGCACCTCCACTGCCTGGGGGTAAGGCCCAATGACATTCGGCACCACGCACTCGGGCGCTCGCTCCGCAACGGTCAACGCCACCTGCGCCCCCCGCGCGACCACCTGGCCGGCGGCGACCGACTGACGGATCACCGTCCCCGGCCTGAACCGGTCCGTTCGCTGCGGGCTGATCGCATGGCTCAGCCCGGCGCGCGCCAGCCGGCTCACCGCCTCGTCCCGGGGCAGGTTCGTCACCTCGGGCACCCGAACGCCCTGCTCGGCAATGACGATGCTCACGCGGCTACCCGGATCGACGAGCGTGCCGGCGCGCGGGTGCTGCTCGAGCACCGAACCCGGCGCCTGACGTTCTGCGAGGCGCCGCTCGACGCGCCCGACAGCCAGGTCGTTCGCACGCAGTACCCCCAGGGCATCGCCATAGTCGCGCCCGATCAGCGCCGGCACGGTGGCCACATCGGCAGCGACCACCACGTCGACCCGGCTGGCCTGCGCTGCCTGCGTGCCGCCTGCGGGAGATTGCTCGATCACCGTTCCCGACACCGCACGAGGCACCGCACGCTTGCTCACCTGGCCGAGGGACAGACGGCCCGCGATCCGCGCGCGCACCTGATCGAGCGTCATGCCGCGCACATCGGGCACCACCACCGGCCTCCCGGCGACCGCAAGGTCGACGCGGCTGCCGCTGGCCACGCGCGCGTTGGCGCCCGGCGCCTGCGACAGCACGACGCCGACGCGATCGCGGAGCGACAGCACCGGAGACACCGCACCGGGTCGCAGCCGCTCGCGCTCGATGCGCTGCACGGCTTCCGCCTGCGACATGCCCACGAGATCGGGAACGATCACCCGCGCAGCGCGCGTCCCGGCGGCAGATGTGACCCGGTTGATCCAGTTGATGATCGCATTGAACTCGGGCGGCTCGACTCTCCGGACGAGCAGCGGACGCGCGCGCGCGACCTCTGCCTGCTCGCGCGGCCCCAGCCGCACCGACGCCCCACCGCCCAGCTTCGAGCTCAGGCGGACATGGCCTTCGAGCACCGTCACGCGCAGCCTCGTCCCACCTCCGCCGGTGGCGCCGACGACAAACTCGGTCCCCTCGGCAGCCGCCGTGCCGTACTCGTGCTGGATCTCGAACACCCCCCTGACCTTGGCGAACAGTTCGCCGAAGAACAGACGCAGCGAAGGGTTGAGGATCTCGATCCGGGTCGACGGGCGCAGGATCACCTCGCCCGCGTCCATGAACCGGATCAGCGCGCTGGTCTGCGGCCCGGTCTCGATGATGTCGCCCTTCTCGAGCATGCCGCCGGGCATGACGCGGACCGGCTTGCCGGCGCGAAGGACGTGAATCTCACTGCCCGCCTGCGCGCCGCCTTCCCGGCCCTCGACCACCAGCCGATCGAGCGTAGCGAAGCCGCATCCCTGCATCAGCGCGGCAATCAGCAGCAGGCACAGCCACTGCAGGGCCACGCTGCCGCGCCATCCGACAGCCCCGTGCAGGCGCGCAGATAATCCCGGGTGCGGCGTGCACCCTTGCGAGGGGACAGGCGAAGAAAGCCCCATTCCTGATCTCCCGGCTCGATCGGAAAGGCGCATCCGCAAGACAGCGGTGACGCCCAATGAAAACGGCTGATCCTGTTTTCAACATAGCAGCCGATCGATCAAGCTGCCGGCAGGGCGTACTTCGCCGGCACGCCGCGCGCGGGGGAGGCCGGTCAGACCTTCAAGCGCATCTCCGCCGAGCGCGCGTGCGCCTGCAGGCCCTCACCATGGGCGAGAACGGAGGCCACCTTGCCAAGATGCTGCGCGCCGGCCTGCGAGATGTTCACGATGCTGGTGCGCTTCTGGAAGTCGTAGGTGCCGAGCGGCGACGAGAAGCGCGCGCTGCGCATGGTCGGCAGCACGTGGTTCGGGCCGGCGCAATAGTCGCCGAGCGCCTCCACCGCCCAGTGGCCGACGAAGATCGCGCCGGCGTGGCGGATGTGGGCTATCCAGGCCTCGGCGTCGTCGAGCGACAGCTCGAGGTGCTCGGGCGCGATGCGGTTGGCGATCGCGCAGGCCTGCTCCAGGCTATCCACATGGATGAGTGCACCGCGGTTGGCGAGCGACTTGGCGATCGTGTCGCGGCGCGGCATGGTGGGCAGCAGGCGGTCGATCGCCTCGTGCACCGCGTCGATGAAGCCGGCGTCGGTGCACAGCAGGATGGACTGCGCGAGCTCGTCGTGCTCGGCCTGGGCGAAGAGGTCCATCGCCACCCAGTCGGCGTGGCCGGAGCCATCCGAGATGATCAGCACTTCCGACGGCCCAGCGACCATGTCGATGCCGACCGTGCCGAAGACGCGGCGCTTGGCCTCTGCCACGTAGGCATTGCCCGGGCCGACGATCTTGTCCACCTGCGGAATGGTCTGCGTGCCGTAGGCCAGCGCCGCCACCGCCTGCGCGCCGCCGATGGTGAACACGCGATCCACGCCGGTGATCGCCGCCGCGGCCAGCACGAGCGCGTTCTTCTCGCCGCGCGGGGTGGGCACGACCATGATCAGCTCGCCGACGCCGGCGACCTTGGCCGGGATCGCGTTCATCAGCACCGAGCTCGGGTAGGACGCCCGCCCACCCGGCACGTAGAGGCCGACGCGGTCGAGCGCGGTGACCTTCTGCCCCAGCCGGGTGCCGTCGGCCTCGGTGAACTCCCAGGACTCGCCCTTCTGACGCTCGTGATACACGCGCACGCGGTCGGCGGCGATGGTCAGCGCCTCGCGCTGCGCGGACGGCAGGCTGTCGAGCGCGGCATGCAGCTCGGCCTTCGGCAGCTCGAGCGCCGCCATCGAATGCACGTCCAGGCCGTCGAAACGGCGCGTGTACTCGACCACCGCGGCGTCGCCGGTGGTGCGCACCGCGCGCAGGATCTCTGTGACCGCGGTGTCGATGCGCTCGTCGGCCTCGGACTCGAAGGCGAGCAGCGCATCCAGTGTGGACAGGAATTCGGGTTCGCGCGCGTCGAGGCGGCGGATCGGGGTCTGGCTCATGGACGGCTCCTGGTGCATGCCGGTCGGGCCCGCGCGGCTGGCGCACGCCCGAGGCAACGGCGCTTGCTCAAAAGATCTGAATCGATGTCTGCCTCAGGGCTTGATCGCGCCGGCAAAAGCGTCGAGCACCGGCTGCAGCAGCGCGTGCTTGAGCTTGAGCGAGGCCTGATTGACGATCAGGCGCGAGCTGATCGGCATGATGTCCTCGACCTCCTCGAGGTTGTTGGCGCGCAGCGTGCCGCCGGTGGATACCAGGTCGACGATCGCGTCGGCCAGCCCGACCAGCGGCGCGAGCTCCATCGAGCCGTAGAGCTTGATCAGGTCGACATGCATGCCCTTGCCGGCGAAGTGGGCCTTGGCGGCGTTCATGTACTTGGTGGCGACGCGGATGCGCCCGCCCGGGCGGGTCGCGGCGGCGTAGTCGAAGCCCTTTTGCACCGCGACGCACAGGCGGCACTTGGCGATCTCGAGGTCCAGCGGCTGGTACAGGCCCGCGCCACCATGCTCGATGAGCACGTCCTTGCCGGCGATGCCGAGGTCGGCCGCGCCGTACTGCACGTAGGTCGGCGTATCGGTGGCGCGCACGATGACCAGGCGCACGTCCGGCCGGTTGGTGCCGATGATGAGCTTGCGCGAGGACTCGGGGTTGTCGGTGGGCACGATGCCCGCAGCAGCGAGCAGCGGCAGGGTCTCTTCGAAGATGCGCCCCTTGGAGAGGGCGAGCGTGATGCTGGACACGTGAAAAGCCTTGATCTGAGGAAGCGCGCATTGTAACCCGGCACCGCTTCTGTTAACCTTCGACGCGACTGGCTGGACCGCAGGTGGCGGTTCGGCCTTTTCTTTTGTTTCGCCGCACCACCGGCGCGCGCATCGAGCAGGAACCCCAACATGAAACCGTCGATCATCGTCTCCAGCAGCGACCTCGAGCGCCTCGAGGGTCTGCTGACCCTCCCCGCCTTCCGTAGCCGCAGCGACCTCGACGGCCTGCGCGAAGAGCTCGAGCGCGCCGACGTGCGCGAGCCGGACGAGATGCCGGCCGACGTCATCACCATGAACAGCCGCGCGCGCTTCGTCGAGGAAGGCACCGGGCGCGAGTACGAGCTCACGCTCGCCTACCCCAAGGACGCCAACGCCGAGGCGCACCGCGTGTCGATCTTCTCGCCCGCCGGCAGCGCCCTGCTCGGCCTGTCGGCCGGCCAGTCGATCGACTGGAAGGGCACCGACGGCAAGGAAATCCGCCTGAAGGTGATCGAGGTCACCTGGCAGCCCGAGGCGCATGGCCAGTTCGAGCTCTGAGCCGCAACCCTGAGCCGCAACCCTGAGCCGCACAGGGGCCGACCCGTGGCCCCGCGCAGCGATTCGGGCCAGCGCCCTGTATGAGCTGAACAACGCGCGCCACCCGACGCACATGAAGAAGGGGCTCCCGGCATGCCGTGGAGCCCCTTCTCGCGTCGCCCATCGAGCGCGCCGGATCAGGCCAGCCTTCTGACCTTCGCGCCGAGCGCTGCGAGCTTCTCTTCCAGACGCTCGTAACCACGATCGAGGTGGTAAATGCGCTCGATCACGGTCTCGCCCTCGGCCACCAGACCGGCCACCACCAGCGAGGCCGAGGCGCGCAGGTCGGTGGCCATCACGGTCGCACCTTCCAGCTTCGCCACGCCCTGCACCACCGCCGTGTTGCCGTCGATGCGGATGTCGGCGCCGAGGCGCTGCAGCTCGACCGCGTGCATGAAGCGGTTCTCGAAGATGGTCTCGCGCATCATCGCCACGCCGTTGGCGACACAGTTGATCGCCATGAACTGCGCCTGCATGTCGGTCGGGAAGGCCGGGTACGGCGCGGTGCGCAGGCTCACCGCATTGAGCCGGGCGGGCGCCGACAGGCGGATCGCGTCGCGCTCGGAGACCACCTCGCAGCCGGCGTCCATGAGCTTGTCGATCACCGCGTCCAGATAACACGACGAGGTGCCGGTCAGCCGCACCGAGCCGCCGGTCACCGCGGCCGCGCACAGGTAGGTGCCGGTCTCGATGCGGTCGGGCATGATGCGGTGGGTCGCACCATGCAGGCGCTCGACGCCGCGGATGCGGATCACGTCGCTGCCGGCGCCCGAGATCTGCGCGCCCATCGCCACCAGGCAGTTGGCGAGGTCGACCACCTCGGGCTCGCGCGCGGCGTTCTCGATCACCGTTTCGCCGTCGGCCAGCGCCGCGGCCATCATCAGGTTCTCGGTGCCGGTCACCGTCACCATGTCGGTGAACAGTCGCGCGCCCTTCAGGCGCGGCACGGTGGCATGCACGTAGCCGTGCTCGACGCGCACCTCGGCACCCATCGCCTGCAGGCCCTTGATGTGCTGGTCCACCGGACGCGCGCCGATCGCGCAGCCGCCGGGCAGCGACACCCGCGCCTCGCCGCAGCGCGCCACCAGCGGGCCGAGCACGAGGATGGAGGCACGCATGGTCTTGACCATCTCGTAGGGCGCGACCGGGTTGTTCAGGCCGGAGGCATCGAGCGTGACGGTGTCGCCGTCGCGCTCGACCTTGACGCCCATCTGGCCGAGCAGCTCGAGCAGCGTGCCGATGTCCTTGAGCCGGGGGACGTTGGTGTAAGTGACCGGCTCGGCCGTCAGCAGCGCGGTGCACAGGATGGGCAGCGCGGCGTTCTTGGCGCCGGAGATGGCGATCTCGCCCGACAGGCGGGTGCCGCCTTCGATGAGCAGCTTGTCCATGATGGCCTCACATGCCCAGTTCGCCGCGACCCTCTTCCCACTGCGCGGGCGTGAAGGTCTGCAGCTGCAGGGCGTGGATCTCGTTGCCCATCAGGCGCCCGAGGGTGGCGTACACGGCCTGATGCTGGCGCACCTTGGGCTTGCCCTCGAACGCGGCGCTGACCACGATGCCGCGAAAATGCACGCCGTCCTCACCCTCGATGGCGACCAGCTCGCAGGGCAGGCCCTGCTCGATCAGACGCTTGATCTCGCTTGCTTCGAACATTTTGAATCCTTTACGAACGCAGCTTGTAACCGCGGGCGAGCATCGCCAGGGTCAGGGCCGCAAGTACCACGAAACACAGGCTCACCACGCCGAGCGAAAGCCAGGGCGAGGTGTCCGATTGACCGAAGAAACCGTAGCGAAACCCGTCGATCATGAAGAAGAACGGGTTGAAATGCGACACGTCCTGCCAGAACGGCGGCAGCGAATGAATGGAGTAGAACACGCCCGACAGCATGGTGAGCGGCATGATGAGGAAGTTCTGGAAGGCGGCGAGCTGATCGAACTTGTCCGCCCAGATGCCGGCGATGACGCCGAACGAGCCCAGGATGATGCCGCCCATCACCGCGAAGGTGAGCACCCACAGCGGGTTGGCCATCGGCACCTCGACGAAGGCCGCCGACACCGCGAGCACGCCGGCGCCCACCATCAGCCCGCGCAGGGTCGAGGCGATGACGTAGGCGGCGTAGAACTCGCGATACGACAGCGGCGGCAGCAGCACGAAGATGATGTTGCCGGTGATCTTGCTCTGGATCAGCGAGGACGAGCTGTTGGCGAAGGCGTTCTGCAGCACCGACATCATCACCAGGCCGGGCACCAGGAAGCTGGTGTAGGCGACCTCACCGTAGACCGTGACGTGGCGGTCGAGCACGTGCGAGAAGATGAGCAGGAACAGCAGCGCGTTGAGCACCGGCGCACCGACGGTCTGGAAGCTGACCTTCCAGAAGCGCAGGGTTTCCTTGTACAGCAGGGTACGAAAGCCGGTCAGCGCCGACTCGGGCGGCATCGGCTCGATGCGCGGCGCGGACGCGGAGACGGGCGCGGGCGTCGATGAACGTTCAGGCACGGTGCATCACCTCGACAAAGACACGCTCGAGGTCCGGCTCGCCGAGCTGCATTTCGATCAGACCCGCCTGCGCCTCGCGCAGCCGGGCAAGCAGGGTCTCGACGTCGGCGTAGCTGTCGAAGCCGAAGTCCACCCAGCCGCCTTCGCCCGCCTCGCCCGCCTCTGCGACCGTACCACCGAGTTCGACGCCACGCGCCGGATTGGCCAGGCGCACGCGCAGGCTGTGGGTGGCGAAACGGCGCAGCAGGTTTGCGGTGGTGTCGAGCGCCACCACCTTGCCGGCCTTGAGCATCGCGATACGCCCGCACAGGGTCTCGGCCTCTTCCAGGTAGTGCGTGGTCAGCACGATGGTATGGCCGTCGCGGTTGAGCTTGCGGATGAACTGCCACAGCCCCTGGCGCAGCTCCACGTCGACGCCGGCGGTAGGCTCGTCGAGCACGATCACCGGCGGCCGGTGCACCAGCGCCTGCGCCACCAGCACGCGCCGCTTCATGCCCCCGGACAGCGCACGCATGTTCGCGCTGGCCTTGTGCGTGAGGTCGAGGCTGGCGAGGATCTCGTCGATCCAGTCGTCGTTACGGCGGATGCCGAAGTAGCCCGACTGGATGCGCAGCAGTTCGCGCACCGAGAAGAAGGGGTCGAACACGAGCTCCTGCGGCACGACGCCGAGGTTGCGGCGCGCGTTGCGGTAGTCGCCGACGACGTCGTGCCCCATGATCGCGAGCGTGCCGCTGTCGGGCCGCACCAACCCGGAGAGCGCGGAGATCAACGTGGTCTTGCCCGCGCCGTTGGGCCCGAGCAGGCCGAAGAACTCACCCTGGCCGATTTCGAGATCGACCCCACCGAGCGCCTGCAGGCTGCCATAGCGTTTGGTGACGCCGTCGATTCGAAGCGCGGGCAGACTCATTGCGCCGAATCCAGGGGCAGCAGCGCGTCGAGGTCGTAGAGCCCCGCCAGGCTGAGCATGCCGGCCGGCAGGTTGCGCACGAGCAGGCGATGCCCTGCCTGCTGCGCACAGCGCATCCAGTCGAGCAGCAGCGCCAGCGCAGCCGAATCGACCGTGTCCGCGTCCTTGAAATCCACCACCAGACTGCCGGCACGCGCCAGCCGGCGACCTTCCTCGAGCACGGCCGGCGCCGACGCCATGGTCAGCGCGCCGGCGGGTGCGAACACGGTGAGCGGAGCCGATCCGCTCATGCCTTGCGGCCGTCTTCGCCCTGCTGCAGCCCGTGCTGCTCGGCGAGGCTGCGGTTGCGCTCTTCCAGCGACTTGATCAGGCCGTCGATACCGCCGCGGCTGATCTCCTGCCCGAAGCTGCTGCGATAGTTGGTGACCAGGCTCACACCGGCGACGATGACGTCGAACACCTTCCAGCCCTGATCGCGCTTCTCGAGCATGTAGTCGATGCCGACCGGCTGCGCACCGGTCTGGATGACCTCGGTGCGGATCTGCACGCGGGTGTCGGCCGAAGCAAAGCGCGAGGGGCGGAACTCGATGCGCTGGTCGCGATACTGGGTGAGCGCGTTCGAGTAGGTGCGCACGAGCAGGGTGCGGAAAGCCTCGGTGAGCCGGTCCTGCTGCTCGGGCGTGGCCTGGCGCCAGTCACGGCCCACCGCCAGCATGGTCATGCGGCGAAAATCGAAGTGCGGCAGCACCTTGGCGTCGACCAGCTCGATCACGCGCTGGGTGTCGCCGGACTGGATGGCCTTGTCGGCACGCACGATCTCGAGCACTTCGTTGGTGACGTCCTTCACCAGCACATCCGGCGCCTTGACGTCGGTGGCTGCGCTCGCCGACAGGATGCCGGCGAACATCATGCACAAGAGAGGGAGAAAGAAGCGGTTCAGCAGTCTGTTCATGTCTTTTGCTTGGTTTTAGTGGGTTGACGACAGGCGCGCGCGGTCGAAGGCCAGTTCACCGATCTCGACGAGCTCGAGGCGCTCCACCGCGGCGGCAGCGGCCGAGTCCACCTCGTCGCCCAGGGGCGCGGCGGACTGCTCGTCGAAATCTTCGTACACCCGCTCCTGCTGGCCATCACTGACCTTGTAACGGCGTTGTTCGAGATAGAAGTCGCGCACGAAGGCGTAGCGGTCGAGCGCGGCCTCGTCCAGCGTGCGCTCACTGCCCAGCAGCACCGAACGGCCATGCACGACGCGGGTGCCGGTGACAGTGTTGCGCGTGGGCACATGGTCGATGGAGAACGGCGTGTCGCCCATCATGTCTGCCGGCATGGCCACGGCGTCGCGCACGGTGCGCGGACCGAAGAAGGGCAGCACGATGTAGGCGCCCTCGCCCACGCCCCAGCGCCCCAGCGTCTGACCGAGATCTTCGTCGTGCTTGGGCAGACCCGCCTCGCTGGCGATGTCGAGCACGCCGAGCAGGCCCCAGGTGGAGTTGAGCGCAAAACGCATGAGGTCGCTCATGCCCTCGGCGAACTTGCCCTGCAGCATGTTGTTGAGCGCGATCCAGGGATCGGCCAGGTTGCCGAAGACGTTGCCCACGCCGGTGCGCACCGGGCTCGGCAGCACCGTCTCGTAGACCTGCGCGGCCGGCTTGATGACGACCTTGTCCACCTGGTCGTTGAAGCTGAACATCGCGCGGTTGTAGCCTTCGAGCGGGTCGTTCGGGTTGCCGGTGCTGGCACAGCCGGCGAGCAGCGCAGCCGACAGTGCCGCGATTGCCACACCGGCGCGTGAGGAACGGAAGACGTTTCGCATTGTTGTTTTCTCCGGAAATCCTGGGCGCCTTACTGCGCCGCCGGCGCGTCGGCGGCGCGATCGAACATGAACTGGCCGATCAGCTTCTCGAGCACCACTGCCGACTGGGTGATCAGAACGCGGTCACCGTTCTTCAGCATCTCGATGTCGGCGCCGGCCTCCAGCCCCACGTACTGCTCGCCGAGCAGGCCGGAGGTCAGGATCGACGCCGCGGTGTCGGCCGGAAATTCGTAGCGTTTGTCGACCTCGAGCTCGACCACGGCGCGGTAGGTCTCGGTGTCGAAGCGGATGCTGGCGACACGGCCGACCAGCACGCCCGAGCTCTTGACCGGCGCGCGCACCTTGAGCCCGCCGATGTTGTCGAAGGGGGCCTCGATGCGATAGGTCTCGCCACCGTTGATCCCCGAGAAATTGCCCACCTTCATCGCCAGGAACACGAGCGCGGCGAAACCGATGGCAACAAAAATGCCGACCCACAGGTCGAGCGCGGTACGACTCATCATCAACCCCGGAACATGAAAGAGGTAAGCACGAAATCCAGCGCCAGGATGGCCAGCGCGGAAGTCACGACGGTGCGGGTGATCGCGCGCGACACGCCTTCGGCGGTCGGTTGGCAATCGTAGCCTTCGAACACCGCGATCAGCGACACCACCGTACCGAAGACCGCGGACTTGATCACGCCGTTCATCACGTCGTACTCGAATTCGACCGCCGCCTGCATCTGCGACCAGAACGCACCGTCATCGACGCCGATCACCGCCACCGTGATCAGCCAGCCACCGAAGATACCCATCGCCGAGAACAGCGCGGCCAGCAGCGGCATCGACAGCACGCCGCCCCAGAAGCGCGGCGCGACCACGCGCGCGATCGGGTTGACCGCCATCATGTCCATCGCCTTCAGCTGCTCGGTGGTCTTCATCAGCCCGATCTCGGCGGTGATCGCCGAGCCCGCGCGGCTCGCGAACAGCAGCGCCGCGATCACCGGCCCGAGCTCGCGCAGCAGCGACAGCGCCACCATCACGCCCACCGCGTCGGACGAACCGTAGCGCTGCAGGATGTCGTAACCCTGCAGGCCGAGCACCAGACCGACGAACAGGCCCGACACCACGATGATCAGCAGCGACAGCACGCCGCTGAAGTAGAGTTCGCGGATGGTGAGGTGGATGCGGCGCAGCGACTGCCCGGAGTGCATCAGCACCGCGAACAGGAAGCGGGTGATGAAACCCAGCCGCCAGATGCCGTCGATGGTGAGCGCGCCGATGCGGCGCAGCGCGGCGGCGATCGCGTTCATGCGCCCTCCCGGCCGAGCAGGCTGTCGATCGGCGGCGCCGGATAGTGGAACGGCACCGGCCCGTCGGCCTCGGCGTTGACGAACTGATGCACGAAGGGGTCGGTCGAGGCGCGGATTTCGTCCGGCGTGCCCTTGGCGACGATGCGCCCGTCGGAGACGAAGTAGATGTAATCAACGATCTCGAGCGACTCGTGCACGTCGTGCGTGACCATCACCGAGCTCGCGCCGAGCGCGTCGTTGAGCCGGCGGATGAGCTGGCCGATGATGCCCAGCGAGATCGGATCGAGGCCGGCGAAGGGCTCGTCGTACAGGATCAGCATCGGATCGAGCGCCACCGCACGCGCCAGCGCCACGCGGCGCGCCATGCCACCCGACAGCTCGGTCGGATGCAGCGCGGCCGCACCACGCAGACCCACCGCCTGCAGCTTCATCAGCACCAGGTCGCGGATCATGTCCGCAGGCAAAGCGGTGTGCTCGCGCATCGGAAAGGCAACGTTGTCGAACACGTTCATGTCGGTGAACAAGGCACCGAACTGGAACAGCATGCCCATGCGCCGGCGCAGCGCGTAGAGCTCGCTGCCCGACAGGCGCGCGAGGTTGCGCCCCTCGACCTCGACCGTGCCGCCCGAAGCGCGCAGCTGGCCGCCGATCAGGCGCAACAGCGTGGTCTTGCCGCAGCCGCTGCCGCCCATGATGGCGATGACCTGGCCGCGATGCACGCTCAGGTCGATGCCGCGCAGGACCTCGCGCTCGCCGTAGGCGAAGCGGACGTCACGCAGGGAAACCAGCGGAGAGTTCTGCCCGGAAAATGCCGACACGTTAAAAATGGCTGCCGAAAAACCCGTGAGTGTAGCAGAGGCCCAGGTCAACAACTGCGCCGTCGCTGCAACGCAACACAATCAATGAGCCGGAAAAAGCCAGCCCTCGCCGGCGACGCTCCGTTTATGCAAAAACGCTATTCCATTTTCCATTGGATGCATTTAGCATGCGCTCATGCCGCGCCCCACCAATTTACTTGTCATTTTCTGTTCCGCCGCTGCGCTCCTTTCATCGGCGGCCTGCACGCCGCTCGAGCCCCTGCGCACGCCGCGCGGCCACCTGCAGGCCGAGCCCGCCCCCCCAACCCGGCCCTCATCGGCGACACCCGCCGTGACCGGGCCGGCGGCCTCCGCGCCCACACACGCCGCGGGGCTCGCCAAGGCGCCCGTCCCCACCGCCGCCAGACCCGCCTCGCCCCGGCCCGAGCCCACCCGGGCACGCCCACCCACGTACTCGATCGACGTTCAGGACATCCCGGTCGAGGACTTGCTGCTCGTACTGAGCCGCGACACCGGGCTCGAGCTCGACCTGCACACCGGCATCGAGGGCCGCGTCACCCTGCAGGCGCGCAACCGTCCGCTGCCCGAGCTGCTCGCGCGCATCGCCACCCAGGCCGACATCCGCTACACGCTGCACGGCCGCCACCTCGTCGTTCGCCCCGACCTGCCGGTGCTGCGCAGCTACACCGTCGACTACGTGAACATGAGCCGCGACATGCGCGGCACGGTGGCGACCAGCACGCAGATCGCCACCACCGGCAGCCACCAGCAATCCGGCGGCGGGGGTGGCGGCAGCAACACCTCGGTGACGCAGATCGAGACCCGGGCCGCCAACGACTTCTGGTCCGCGCTCGAGACCACCCTCGCCGCCGTCCTCGGCGGCCCCACGCCCGCCTGCGGCAATGGCCCGGGCGCGTGCCGCCACCCCGACCTGATGGTCAATCGCGAAGCCGGCGTGGTCATGGCGCGTGCCACCGCCCGCCAGCACGAGCAGCTGCGCACCCTGCTCGGCAGCGTTCAGGACGCCGCGCGCCGCCAGGTCATGATCGAGGCCACCATCGTCGAGGTCACGCTCGCCGACGGCTACCGCCAGGGCATCGACTGGACCCGGATCGGCGTGCCCGGCTGGAGCGTGCGCCCGCGCGGCAGCGGCGACGCACTGCCCGGCCAGCCCACCGTGGGCTACCTGTCCACGCGCAGCGACGTGCGCCTCGAGCTGCTCGAGACCTTCGGCACGGTCAAGGTGCTGTCCAGCCCACGCCTGTCGGTGCTCAACAACCAGACCGCGATGCTCAAGGTGGTCGAAGAGGTCGTGTACTTCCTCGTCGACAGCACCACCACCGAGTACGACGACCGCAAGCAGGCGCGCATCACCGCGACCACCACTCCGCAATCGGTGTCGGTCGGCATGGTCATGTCGGTCACGCCGCAGATCAGCGCCGGCGGCGAGATCACGCTCAACGTGCGCCCGACCATCTCGGGCATCTCGGGCTTCAAGGACGACCCCAACCCCTCGCTCGGCGACATCCCCAACCGTGTGCCGCAGATCCGCACACGCGAGATCGAATCCATGCTGCGCCTGCGCAGCGGCGAGATCGCCGTGCTCGGCGGGCTGATGGAGGACCGCGTCGACCACGACACCGGCCGCATCCCGCTGCTCGGTGATCTGCCCGTGCTCGGCGAACTGTTCACCCGGCGTGACAACGCGGTGCGGCGCACCGAGCTGCTCATCTTCCTGCGCCCCATCCTGATCGACGAGCCCGGCCTGCAGGGCGGTTACGCCGACTACGCGCCCCACCTGCCCGACGCCGACTTCCTCGGCAGCGCCCCCTCGCCCGGCCAGCGCAACTTCCCGCACATGCCGCTGCGCCCGCTGCTGCTGCCGGCCGCAGCCGAACACGAAACCGCCCCCGCGCTGCAGCCATGAACGCGCCCCTCCCGCTCGGCCAGCAGCTGCTGCACGCCGGACTGATCGGCGCCGACCAGCTGCGCATCGCGCTGCACGAACAGGCCCTGCGCCAGCGCGCGCTCGGGCGCGTGCTCGTCGAGCTCGGCTTCGTCAGCGAACGCGCCCTGCGCGAGGCACTCGCCACCCACAGCGGCATGCGCGAGGTCGACCTCGACACCACGCTGCCCGACCCGGAGGCGCTGCGCCGCATCCCCGACACCCTCGCCCGCCGTCACCGCCTGCTGCCGCTGCGCTACGACGCGAGCGGCCCGGCGCTGGTCGTGGCCATGGCGCAAGCGCACGACATCGTCGCGCTCGACCGCCTGCGCGCCGAGCTCGGTCCGGGCACACAGATCGAGATCCGCCTCGCCGGCGACGCCGAACTCGCACGCGCGATCGCGCAGCACTATGGCAGCACCACCTCGATCGAGGACATGGTGCATGCGCTCGAGCAGCGCAGCGGCACCGCCGCCGGCCATGGCCAGGACCCACAACTGGTCGTGCGCCTGATAGACGCCTTGCTCGCCGAAGCCGTCTCGCGCAGCGCCTCCGACCTGCACTTCGAGCCGGAAGCGGGCTTTTTGCGCATCCGCCACCGCATCGACGGCATCCTGCACCAGGCGCGCGCGCTGCACCGCGCCTGCTGGCCCGAGCTGGCGGTCAGGCTCAAGGTGCTCTCCGGCATGGACATCGCCGAGTCGCGCGCACCGCAGGACGGCCGCATCAGCCTCGACGTGGGCGGCCGTCCGATCGACTTTCGCGCCGCCACCCAGCCCACGCTGCACGGCGAAAACTTCGTGCTGCGCATTCTCGACCGCGACAAGGGCATCGTCCCGCTCGCGGCGCTGGCGCTCACCGCCGCACAGCACGCCGCGCTCGAGCGCATCCTCGCCCGCCCCGAAGGCCTGATCCTCGTCGTCGGCCCCACCGGCAGCGGCAAGACCACCACGCTGTACTCGATGCTCCAGCACCTCAACGCCGAGGCGGTCAACATCATGACCCTGGAGGACCCGGTGGAATACCCGCTGGCGCTGATCCGCCAGACCCAGGTGGGCGAGGCCTCGCGCCTGGGCTTCGCCGACGGCGTGCGGGCGCTGCTGCGCCAGGACCCGGACATCATCCTGGTGGGCGAGATCCGTGACGCCGACACCGCCACCATGGCGCTGCGCGCCGCGCTCACCGGCCACCAGGTGTTCGCCACGCTGCACGCGAACTCGGCGCTCGGCGCCATCCCGCGCCTGCTCGAGCTCGGCCTGGGCGCCGAGCTGCTCGCCGAGAACCTCGGCGGCATCCTGTCGCAGCGGCTGCTGCGCAAACTCTGCCCGGCCTGCCGGCAGCCCTGCAGTGCAGCGGAAGCCGCCGCCCCGGCCACGCGCACCACCCTGCCCGCCGAGGCCATCGTGCATCGCGCGCGGGGCTGCCCGCAGTGCGCTTTTCGCGGCTACCGCGGGCGCATCGCGATCATGGAGATCCTCCCCTTCGACACCGAGCTGCATGAGCTGCTCGCACGGCGCAGCGGTATCGCCGAGCTCCGGCGCGCGGTGCAGCGCAAGGGTCTGCCCGGCCTCGCCGACGACGGCCTGCGCCGCGTACTCGACGGCAGCACCAGCCTGGAAGAGCTCGCGCGCGTGCTCGGCCCGGTCGACGCGACCGCCGTGTGCGCCGCCGACATGGCGTCCCCCGCCGGACACACGAGCGTGCCATGAGCCTCTTCCGCTACCGCGCCCTCGACCCCGACGGCCGGCGCGTGCGCGGCGCGCTGGAGGCCGCCGACCTCGACGAGCTCGAGCGCGCGCTGCGTGCCCGCAAGCTCCTGCTCATCGCCGCCCGCCCGGCGCAAGGCCGCTGGCTGCCCACACGGCGCATCCCGCGGCGCGAACTCATCCCCTTCTTCTTTCAGCTCGAACAGCTCCTCGATGCAGGCGTGCCGCCGCACGAGAGCCTGGCCACGCTGCGCGACGCGAGCACAGGCAGCCGCCTGCACGACACCGCCACCGCCCTGCTCGCCGCGGTCGAACGCGGCCAGCCCCTGTCCGCCGCCGCCGCGACACGCCCGGAGGCCTTCTCGTCGGTCGCCACCAGCCTGCTGCGCGCCGGCGAGGAAGCCGGCCGCCTGCCGGCCGCAGTGCGCGACATCGGCGCCGTGCTCACACGCGAGGAGGCGCTCGCCGCCCACGCGCGTCGCATCGCCATCTACCCCGCCTTCGTCGGCCTCATCCTGCTGGTCGCGGTCGTGGTCGCGCTCACCCAGGTCGTGCCCGAGCTCGAGAAGCTGCTGCGCAGCGCCGGCCAGACGCTGCCACTGCAGACCCGCATCCTCGTCGGCGTGTCGCACGCAGTGCGCGACTGGGGCCTGGCGCTCGCGCTCGCGGCCCTCGTCGGCGCGGGCGTCGCCCTGTCCGCACTGGCACGCTCGGTCGCCCTGCGCACCCGCCTGCACGCGCTGCAGCTGCGCCTGCCGCTCATCGGCGCGATCCTGCGCAAACTCGCGCTCGCGCGCTTCGCCGCCGTGCTCGGCACGCTCTACGCCGCCGGCATCAACATCGTCGACGCCCTGCGCACGAGCGAAGCGTCCACCGCCAACCTCGCCCTGCGCGAAGGCTTGCGCAGCGCCCGACACGCCATCGAACAAGGCCGCCCGGTCGCCGCCGCCTTCGAGGCCACCGGCGTCTTCCCGCCCCTGATCAACCGCATGCTGCGCCTGGGCGAACAGACCGGCGCCATGGACGAGGCCCTGGCCAAGATCGTCACCCTCTACAACCACGAGGTCGGCGAAGGCATCGCGCGCCTGCAGGCCGCAGCCGAGCCGGCGCTCACGCTGCTGATGGGCGGGCTGCTGCTGTGGATCGCGAGCGCGGTACTCGACCCGATCTACAGCCTCATTACCCGGCTACCGGTCTGACCCATGCTGCGCAAACCGCTCCTACTCCTCATCGACCCGCTCGGCCTCGAGGTCTGGCAGATCTCCGCCGGCACGCTGCGGCGGCGCGCCGGCTTCGGCCCGGACGCGCACGACGCGTTCGCGAGCTGGCTCACCGCCGAGGCGGGCCGCCGCAGCTGCAGGGTGCTGGTCAACCTGCCCGACGAAGGCTTCGAGCACGAAGACCTGCCACGCGCCAGCGCACGCGACCGGCGCGCGCTGGTCACGCGCCGCTGTGGCGCATGGTTCCCGCACACGCCCTTCGTCCATGCCTGGCCGGCCGGGCCCGCCACGAGCGGGCGCAAGGGCGCCGAGCGCTTCGTCTTCGCCGGCCTGGAGCGCCCCGCCCCACTGCAGGCCTGGCTCGACGCGCTGCAGCGCGGGCGGGGCCGGCTCACCCACCTCATCCCCGCGGCGAGCCTCATCCCTGCACTGGGCACACCCCGGGCCAGCACCGCGGACGCGCCCGCCACGCTGCTGCTCGCCGGCCTCACCCGCGCCGGCCTGCGCCTGAGCCTGGTCGACACGCGCACGCTGCTGTTCTCGCGCCTGATCACGCACTGCACCGCCACCTCGGGCGCGGCATGGGAGGACGAGCTCGAGCGCACGCGCACCTACCTCCTCGCCCAGCACCTGCTGCCACCCGAGACGCCCGTATCCGCGCACCTGCTCGGCGCAATCGAACCCGACACGGCAGCCAGCCCATCTGGCGCACTCGAACCCGACGCGCCCCTCACGCCCGTAGACCAGCGCCTGCTGGGCGCCCTGGCCCGGGCACGCCCGGCGCAGGGCTGGCCGCCGCACGCGAGCGGCCCACACCCGCGTACGCACGCCGCCCGCGCCTTCGCGCCGGCCACACTCTCCCTCGGCACGCTGGTCATCGCGGCCGGCATCGGAGGAACCTGGCTCGCGCCAGGCCAGACCCCCACCCCCGCTGCAACCGAAGAACCGCAGCCCCTGAGCGAGCCGGCCCCACTACCCGCAGCTCCCGCGCCGCCCCCTGTAGCCGACGAAGCCAGCGCAGCGATGCAGGTCACGCCGCCCTCACCCCGCCCGGCCAGCGCGCCACGCCCCACCGCCCCGGCTGCCCCAAGCGCAACGCGGGCCCCGGAACCACGCCCGATCCAGGGCATCGTGCACCGGCACGGCGGCACCACCCGCGTGTGGATCGGCAACGCCTTGCATGACGCGCACACCCTCGGCCTGCGCACGCACGGCGGCACCGCGCTGTCGCCGCGCGCGCAGCCACACGTCCGCCTGCGCGTGGGCGACGCCTGGCCGCTGCCAAGCTCCACGCAGGGCACGCCGCGCCCGGCCGACCCGCCCGTGCCCGGTGCGACCCGATGAATCCGCACGCCCACCGCGGACAGGCCCTGCTCGCCGTGATCCTGCTCGTGCTGGTGCTGGGCGCCGGCAGCCTGCTCGCCGACGGCGGCCTGCGCACGCGCGCCGAAGCCCGCGCCCATGCGCGCTCGCTCGCCGCCGTCGGCGAAGCGCGCAGCGCCCTGATCGGCTATGCGATCAGCTACGCCGAGCGCCACCCCGGCGAGGGCTACGGTTTTCTGCCCTGTCCGGATGGCGGCAACGACGGCTCCACCGACCTCGGCGCCTGCGGCGCGCGCGACAGCGCCGCGTTCGGCCGCCTGCCGTGGCGCACGCTGGGCCTGCCCGAGCTGCGCGACGGCTGGGGCGAGTGCCTGTGGTACGCGGTCGCAGGCAGCGTCAAGCACAACCCAAAGCCGCTGTCGCTCAACTGGGACAGCCCCGGCCAGTTCGATCTGCGCGACGCAGGCGGCGAAGCGCTTCCCCTGGCCACGATCGACGGGCGCGCCGTCGCCCTCATCTTCGCGCCCGGCCCCGCCCGCGCCGGGCAACTGCGCCCCCACGGACGCGCCATCGGCTGCAGCGGCAGCGACGCCGTCGCCGCGGACCTGACCCACTATCTCGACCACCCCTATCCGCGCGTCAGCGCCGATCCGGTCACCATCACCCTCAGCCGCCTGCAGGCGGGCGACGCGAGCGCCGCGAACGACGTCGTGGCCTGGGTCGACATCGACGAGATCTTCGCGGCCCTGGCCCGGCGCAGCGACCAGCCCGCCTACCTGGACGGCCTCATCGCGCGCGCCGCCGGCGCCTTGTCCGCGCGCCTGTCGGGCGCCGGCCGCGCCGCCTGGCTCGCGGCCCGGGCGCCACGCCACGGCGCGCTGCACACCGCTCCGCTACCGCCGGCCATCGTGCTCGAGCTCCCGGCCGACGAACGCGCGGAGCTCGACCGCTGGCGCGACCAGATGCGCTTTGCCGCCTGCCCCGAGGATGAAGCCTGCATCACGGTGCAGCGCAGCGACGGCACCGAGCGCTGCGCGGCCGTCCTCGGCTTCGCCGGCGAGCGCCTGCGCACCGGCCCCACGCCCCAGCAACGCAGCGGCGCGGTGCAACGCGCCGACCCGGCACAGTATTTCGAGGGCCGCAATGCGCACGGCTTCGCCGATGGGGTCGCACTCTTCGAGGGCGCACGCGCGGTCGCCCGCGCTCCATCCACCCCATCCACCCCATCCGGCCCGGCTACCTCCAGCTCGCCCACCGTAGCCGCCGCGCCCACCGTCAACGACGTGATCCTGTGCCTGCCCTGAGCCCACTTCCGCGCCACACCGCACGCTCCCGCGTGCATTCAAAGCGGCGCAAACACACCGCGCGCGTGCAGCCCTGCGTACACGCAGGCGGCTTCACGCTCGTGGAGCTCGCCATGGTGCTCGTCATCCTCACCCTGCTCGGCAGCAGCCTGCTCATGCCGCTGCGCACCCGCATCGAAGCCCGCGACCGGCTCGCCACGCACGCACAATTACAGGACATCCGCCTGGCTCTCACCGGGTTCGCGATCATCCACGGCCGCCTGCCCTGCCCCAGCACCGAGGCCGACCCCTCGAGCCCGCACTATGGCATCGAAGACACGCCGCCCTGCCGGCACGCGGTCGAGGGGCGCCTGCCATGGCGCTCGCTCGCAGTGCCCGCAACCGACGCCTGGGGGCACGCCCGCACCCGAGCCACCGACGGCTGGGCGGGGCACTGGCACTACCGCGTCGATCCCGCGTTCGCCACCGGGACGATCGGCGCGCACACCACCCCGGGCGCCAGCCTGCAGATCCACGCCCACGACGGCAGCCGCATCACCACGCTCGACTCGCAGGCGGTCGCGCTGGTGTATTCCACCGGCCCGAACCGGCAGCCCGACGGCCGCAACGCACACTACTCGGCGAGCGCGCCCGCCTACCAGGCCGGCGAGCCCGGGACGGATTTCGACGACCAGCTCGTCTGGATCGGCCGCCCCTTGCTGATCGCGCAGCTCGCCCAGGCCGGGCGCCTGTGAGCACGCACGGCACGCGCAGCGACATGCACGCAGCCCCATCGCCCCCCTTCTTTCACGCCCCAAGGAGACCCACCATGCTTCGCCCTCAACGCGGCTTCACCCTCGTCGAACTCTCCATCGTGCTGCTCATCGTCGGCCTGCTGCTCGGCGGCGTGCTCAAGGGACAGGCGCTCATCGACAGCGCCAAGGTCAAGAACCTGGCGCAAGACCTGCGCAGCATCCCCGCGCTCGCCCACGCCTACCAGGACAAATACCGCGCCTTGCCGGGCGACGACATCGGCGCGGTGCTGCACCTGTGCGGCAGCGCAGCCGCGTGCACCCGCGCGGGCGACGGCAACGGCATGGTGGACGGCGACTGGGACGCCAGCGGTGACGCCGAATCGCTGCGCTTCTGGCAGCATCTGCGCCTGGCCGGCATCGCCACCGGCAGCACCGAACTCACCGCCCCCGGCTTCGCGCCGACCAACGCCCTCGGCGGCCGGCTCGGCGTGCAGCGCGGGGGCGTGCTCGGAGTGCCGGGCAGCCTGGCGGTGTGCTCGGACGGCATCCCCGGCAGTATGGTGCGCGAGCTCGACATCGCGCTCGACGACGGCAACCCGACCACCGGCGCCCTGCGCGCCGGCACGCGCGGCGCGAGCGGGCTGACGCGGATATCGGCGGCCAACCCGCTGCTCGATGCGAACTCGCACACCGTGTGCGCCAGCCTGTAAGGCCCGGGCCGCCGGGTCGATGCGCCGCGATCAGGCCCCGAGCAGACGCTGCTCGGCCGCCTCCAGCCCCGCCGGCACGCCCAGCAAGACCACCACGTCGCCGGCCTCGATGCGAGTCTCGGGGCCGGGCGACAGGCCGCGAATGCCACGCCGGCGCACCGCCGACACCGACACGCCGAGCTCATCGAACGCGAGCTCGCCCAGGCTGTGCCCGACCGCCGCCGCGCCGGGCGGCAACGTCACCGAACGCAGGCGCATCTCGCTCGCGTCGCCACCGGTGGCCGCATCGGCCGCGCCCTGAAAGAAGCCGCGCATCAGCGCATAGCGCTGGTTGCGAACCTCGCGGATGCGGCGCACCACGCGCGAGATCGGCACCCCGGTGAGCGCGAGCGCGTGCGAAGCCAGCATGATGCTGGCCTCGAGCGCCTCGGGCACGACCTCGGCCGCCCCTGCCTGCGCAAGTTTTTCCATGTCGGCGTCGTCGCTCGCACGCACCACCACCGGCAACCCCGGGCGCAGCGCATGGGCATGATGGATCACGCGCAGCGCGGCCTCGACCTCGTCGAAAGACACCACCAGCGCGCTCGCGCGCAGGATGCCCGCAGCCACCAGGGTCTCGCGCCGCGCGGCATCGCCATACACCACCGTGTCGCCCGCCGCTGCCGCCTCGCGCACGCGCTCGGGGTCGAGATCGAGCGCGACGTAGCTCACGTTCTCCTGCTCCAGAAAGTGCGCCATGTACTGCCCGCTGCGCCCGTAGCCGCAGATCAGGATGTGCTTTTCGGTGTTGAGCGATTGCGCCGCCACGCGCGTCAGCTCCATCGAGCGCAGCAGCCACTCCGAGGCCACGAAGCGCATCACCAGCGTGTCGCTGACCTGCACGATCAGCGGCGCGAGCAGCATCGACAGCACCAGCGCCGCCACGGTGGCCTGCGACAGGGCGTAGGGCATCAGGTTGAGGTCGAGCACCTGCGACAGCAGCACGAAGCCGAACTCGCCACCCGCGCACAGCCACAGCGCCGAGCGCATCGCCGTGCCCGCGGGCGAGCCGAACACGCGCGAGGCCACGAACACGATGCCGAACTTGGCCACCAGCATCACTGCCAGCAGACCCAGCACGGCCGGCAGGTTACCCACGATCTCCATCACGTCGAGCAGCATGCCGACGGTCACGAAGAACAGGCCCAGCAGCACGTCGCGGAAAGGCTTGATGTCCTCCTCGACCTGGTAGCGGTACTCCGTCTCCGAGATCAGCATGCCGGCGAGGAAGGCGCCGAGCGCGAGCGACAGCCCCACCAGCTCCGACACCCAGGCCAGGCCAAGCGTGATCAGCAGCACGTTGAGCATGAACAGCTCGCCCGAGCGCCGCCGCGCCACCTGCGTGAACCACCAGCGCATCAGGCGCTGGCCGAACACGAGCACGAGCGAGAGCAGGAACACCACCTTCACCGCCGCCAGGCCGAGCGTGAACACCATCTCCTCGGCCGGGCGCGACAGCGCGGGCAGCAGGATCAGCAGCGGCACCACCGCGATGTCCTGGAACAGCAGCACGCCGATCACCTCGCGCCCGTGCGGGCGCTCGAGGTCCATGCGGTCGGCGAGCAGCTTGGAGAGGATCGCAGTGGACGAGGTCGCCAGCGTACTGCCGAGCGCAAACGCCGCAATCCAGCCCAGCCCGAGCAGCCGCCCGGCGAGGGTGAACAGCAGGATGCTCGCCAGCACCTGGACCAGCCCGAGCCCGAACACGATGCGCTTCATCGCCATCAACCGCCCGAGCGAGAACTCGAGGCCGATGGAGAACATCAGGAACACCACGCCGAATTCGGCCAGATGGCGCGCGCCCTCGGATTCCTGCATCAGGTTCAGCGCGTGCGGACCGCCCACCGCGCCGACCACCAGATAGGCCAGCACCGGCGGCAGGTTGAGGCTGCGAAAAACCCCCACCATGACCACGGCGGCGGCAAGCAGCAGAACGACGAATCCGAGCGTATCGAGCATGGAGGGCGCAGGCAGTGACGCGCCACCGCGCAGGGCGGCGTATCGAGTGTTTGGTATACAATCGGGCCGTTTCACGCGGCGCCGGCTGCAGCACGTCTGCATCTGGCGACGCTTTCTGTCACGCCCTCGCAGCGAGTTTAAAGCATCCTCCCCATGGCCCCAATTTCCGCTCCTGCCGAAAGCCGCGCAATCGCGCTCGCACGCCGCGTGCTGCGCATCGAAGCCGAGGCCGTCGCCGCACTGGCCGATCGCCTGGGCCCCGATTTCGAGCGTGCGGTCGAGATCATCCTCAAGCGCCATGGGCGCGTGATCGTCACCGGCATCGGCAAGTCGGGGCACATCGCGCGCAAGATCGCAGCCACCCTGGCCAGCACCGGCACGCCCGCCTATTTCGTGCATGCCGCCGAAGCCGCCCACGGCGACCTCGGCATGATCACCCCCGAAGACGTGGTGATCGCGCTGTCGAACTCGGGCTCGAGCGAGGAAGTGCTCACCATCGTGCCGCTGGTCAAGCGCCAGGGCGCGCGCCTGATCGCGATGACGGGCAAGGCCGATTCGCCGCTCGCACGCGAGGCCGACGCCCACCTCGAGGCCGCGGTGGCCGAAGAAGCCTGCCCGCTCAACCTCGCCCCCACCGCCAGCACCACCGCGGCGCTCGCGCTCGGCGACGCGCTCGCCGTGGCGCTGCTCGACGCACGCGGCTTTGCCGCCGAAGACTTCGCTCGCTCCCACCCGGGCGGCGCGCTCGGTCGCCGCCTGCTCACCCATGTGTCCGACGTCATGCGCCCGGCCAGCGCCGTACCGCAGGTCGCCGCCGACGTGCCGCTCACCCAGGCCCTGCTGGCGATGACCGCGGGCGGCATGGGCATGACCGCGATCGTCGGCGCCAACGGCTGCCCCGAAGGCATCTTCACCGACGGCGACCTGCGCCGCGCGCTCGAAAAAGGCATCGACGTGCGCAGCGCCAGCCTGAGCGCGGTCATGACGCGCAACCCGCGCAGCATCGGCCCCAACGCGCTCGCGGTCGAAGCCGCCGACATCATGGAGCGTCAGCGCATCAGCCAGATCCTGGTGCTCGACCCCGAGGGCCGGCTCGCCGGCGCGCTCACCACGCACGACCTGATGCAGGCCAAGGTCATCTGAATGCAGCTCGACACCTGGCGCATCTATCCGGTCATCGCGCTCGCCGCGCTCGCGGGGGGCTCGATCTGGCTCGAACGCATCACCCGCGTCGACGAGCCCCTTGCCCAGGCCGTGCAGACCGGTCCCGACTTCATCGCCGAAGCGACCCGCGTGACCGGCTTCGGTGCGGACGGGCGCCAGCGCTACGAGTTGCTCGCCGAGCGCCTGGAGCACTTCCCGGCCGACGACACCACCCGCCTGCACATGCCGCGCCTGCACATGCAGCAGGTTGACAGCGAGACCTTCATCACCGCCCGGCGCGCCGACGTATCGCCCGGCGGCGAGCAGGTCGACCTCTCCGGCGAGGTGCGCGTGCGTCGTCCCGGCACGGCAGACGCCCTGCCGCTCACGCTCGACTCGGACACGCTCAGCGTGTGGCCCGACGCGCACCGCGCGCAGACCGACTCGCCGGTGCTGCTCACGCGCGGCGCCGGGCGGGCCACCGCGCAGGGCATGCGCGCCGACGACCTGTTCGGCACGCTCGAACTCATTGGCGAGGTAAAGACCCACATGCCGCCCCGCCGCCAAGGATCACCATCATGAAGCGCCTGCTCAGCACCACCCTCTGCATCCTCGCCGCGAGCCTCGCCGCTCCCGCCTGGGCCGAAAAGGCCGACCGCGACCAGCCGGTCAACATCGAGGCCGACAGCCTCACCGTGGACGACCGCAACAAGGTGCACGTGTTCGAGGGCGGCGTCATCCTCACCCAGGGCACGCTGGTCATCCGCGGCGACAAGCTGGTCGTCACCCAGGACGCCGCCGGCTTCCAGAACGGCGTCGCCACGGCAGCCGGCAAGGGCCTGGCCACCTTCCGCCAGCGCCGCGACGGCACGAACGAATACGTCGAGGGCGAGGCCGAGCGCATCGAATACGACAGCCGCAGCGAGAAGGCCAAGCTCTTCAACCGCGCCAAGGTCACCAGCGGCGGCGACCAGGTCACCGGTCACTACATCGAGTACGACGCCATCACCGAAAACTACCTCGCCACCAACGCCCCCGGCTCCAAGCCGGGCTCGGCGCCGTCGCGGGTACGCGCGGTGATCCAGCCGAAGTCCGACGGCGGGCAATGAGCGCAGCCGCACGGCGCACATCCCGCACCGCACACAAACCGTAAACGACCACTCCACCGAGGAAACCGCATGAACTTCGAGATGATCATCGCCGAGAAACGTGGCCGCGTCGGCCTCATCACCCTCAACCGCCCCAAGGCGCTCAACGCGCTCAACGACCAGGTGGTGGACGAGATCAGCGCGGCACTGAACGACTTCGAATCCGATGAGGGCATCGGCGCCATCGTCATCACCGGTTCGGAGAAGGCCTTCGCCGCCGGCGCCGACATCGGCGCGATGGCGAACTTCTCGTACATGGACGCCTACAAGTCCGAATACATCACGCGCAACTGGGAGCGCGTGAAAACCTGCCGCAAGCCGGTGATCGCCGCAGTCGCGGGCTTCGCGCTCGGCGGCGGCAGCGAGCTGGCGATGATGTGCGACATCATCATCGCCGCCGACACCGCCAAGTTCGGCCAGCCCGAAGTCAAGCTCGGCACCCTGCCCGGCGCCGGCGGCACGCAGCGCCTGCCGCGCGCGGTGGGCAAGTCCAAGGCCATGGAGCTGTGCCTGACCGGCCGCATGATGGACGCCGTCGAAGCCGAACGCTCCGGCCTGGTCGCGCGCGTGGTGCCGGCCGACAAGCTGCTCGAGGATGCGCTCGCCACCGCAGAGACGATCGCCGGCTACTCGCTGCCGGTGGTCATGATGATCAAGGAGTCGATCAACCGCGCCTTCGAGAGCAGCCTCAACGAAGGCCTGCTGTTCGAGCGCCGCGTGTTCCACTCGGCCTTTGCGCTCAACGACCAGAAGGAAGGCATGGCGGCCTTCGTCGAGAAGCGCAAGGCGCAGTTCCGCCACGACTGAGCCTGCCCGGCGCGCGCCCCTGCACACGGGGCGCGACGCGAGGGTATCTCCGCGGGGGTCGTCACAAAGACGCAACAACGCACCCGCACACTCGCGCACAGCCTTTCGATGCAGTGCAGCAGCGGGGCCCTGAAAGCGTCAGCAACATCGCGCAAACAGTTGAATTCTCGTGATCAAACTGATTTTGTGCGACGCAGCAAATCACGCTTGACACCCCGGTCCGGGTGCGTATAATTCGCCCCATGCTGCAGCGCAACATCGCGGCTGACCAAGAAGCGATGCGGATGCAACCACCCATTTCCCAGGAGATACAAATGAGCAACTACGTGACCCCCGAGCAGTTCGTCGCCGCCAACAAGGCCAACATCGAAACCATGCTGACCCTGGCCAACACCACGTTCGCCACCGTCGAGCGCCTGGCTGCCCTGAACCTGAACACCGCCCGTTCGCTGCTGGAAGACGGCGTGGCCAACACCAAGGCCCTGCTTGGCGCCAAGGACGTTCAGGAACTGGCCGGTCTGCAGGTCGCGCTGGCTCAGCCGATCGTCGAAAAGGCCGTCGCCTACACCCGCAGCGTGTACGAGATCACCTCGCAGACCCAGGAAGAAGTCTCCAAGGTCTTCGAAGGCCAGATGGCTGAAGTGAACAAGGGCGTCGCCACCGCGCTCGACAAGGCTGCCAAGTCGGCTCCCGCCGGTTCGGACGTTGCCGTCGCCGCCGTCAAGTCGGCCATCGCCGCCGCCAACAGCGCCTACGACAGCATGAGCAAGGCTGCCAAGCAGGTCGCCGAGATCGCCGAAGCCAACGTGGCCGCCGCGACCAACGCCACCGTCAAGGCCGTCAGCACCAGCACCAAGACCGCTGCCCCCAAGAAGGCTGCCTAAGCTTCTTCGGCACAGCTGAACGAAAAGGCCCCGCGAATGCGGGGCCTTTTTGCGTCTACGCGGGCGGCGGGACAAACCGCACGCTCAGCGACAATCTCGATGACCAGATCAATACACACTCACACTCAGCGAGAACGACACGGCTGGGTGGCAAGCTTTGCCGTGATCTCAATCGATCAGGGCTTCTGACCCGGCCCCGGCTGAGGTACGATCCGCGGCCTCAGCCACTGCAGCCGGATGGCGTTGGCTCGCCCAGTGTCGCCCGCGCGCTCGCAGAGATCGGCGAGCTGACGCCAATACCCGAGATTAGCCGGATCGATCCGCGTCGCCCGCTCGGTCAGCGAAATCGCACTCTGCAGTGCCTCCGGGGTGCTCGCGCCGCCCGCTTTCAGGCGTGCGATTGCAGCGATCGCGGGCGCATACTCCGGCCACGTTTCTAGCGTCCTCTCGAAGGCGGCGATCGCCTCGGCACTCCTCTTCTGCGCGTGATGAGCCTCCCCAATGAAATACAGCGCCAAGGGGTCAGATGCACGCTGTTCGCGTATGCGTGAAAAAATCGCCTGTGCCTCTTCCGGCGCCTTTTTCTGCAGTTGCAAGATGCCTTCCACCAGCGTCGCGTAATAGGGCGGTATCGCTTCGCGTGCCTTCAAGGCATCGAGGGAAGCACTCGTACTTTTCTCGTCGCTGCGCAACGCGGCACAGATGGCAAAAACACCCAAGGCATCGATATCCGGCCGCTGACGACCCAGTATCCCGGCAGCCTGGTCGCAGGCTGTCGTCCAGAGTCCGCGCGAAAGCGACTGAATCAGCTGCAGGTTTGCCGCAATGTCCGCCTCGCTCGGGGCGTCTGAAGTGCTTGCAGCATCCGGCACGGGGGGCAATGCAGGCAGGAACGAGGCAGAGGAGGACTCTTGCGGTATGACCGCCGCCAACACCGGAAACGGGGAGGCAAGATAAATCGATGCCAGGGCTGCGAGCACCCCCAGCCGGCATGTCGTGACACCCTTCATGAAAGCTCCCGCATAGATGAAATCATTGCCCGAGAGATCCCGCCTTCGAGGGGCCCGGCGAGAGCCGGACCCCTCGATTCAGGCCATGAAATGGCCCACTGGCGCTCAGGCGATTTGCCGCCTGCGGCGAATACGCAAGGCACCCAGCAGACCGGCTGCCAGCAGGCTCAGCGTCGCCGGCTCAGGCACCTCCTCCTCGTCACCATCCGGAATCTGCGTCGCTGCGAGGATGTTGATGTACCACGGCGTAGCCAGGCTTGCACCCCAATTGCTGTAGCCACCCCAAGAGCCATTGGCCGCCTGGGTGCTGACGAGGTACTCAGCATAGTCCTCGAACCAGTTGCAGCCATGGTCCGGGTTATCGACGTCACCGCCGCAGTTCCCGGGGCGCAGGTTGCTGAGGATCGACGTGTCCGCGTCCGTGCCGAGGCGCAGCTCAAGCCCCTTGTAGAGCGCCCACATCGCATACGGATGACCGAAGTTGCCATCCCATGTGCTGTTGGCCGTTTCCTGCCAGTGCGTGTTGACGTACGCAAGCGCGGCCTCGACCCGGTCATCGGACGACGGCCACCCGAGGTAATCCTGCATGATCAGCAAGGCGCCCGTCTCGTTCATTTCCCCGTATGCGGACGTTGGCGAGTTGTAACCCGCAGCCCCAGTGGTGTCGTTCTGGATGAAGTCCGTCCACTCGGCCAGCTCCGTCTTGACGAAACTTGGCATGCTCACGCCCATCTTGCCCGCGTAAAGCGCCGAGATCACCGGCCATTGCGCGGTCGATTGATCGGATCCGCCATAGTTCGCGTAATAGCGCCAGCCACCGTCCGGGTTCTGGCCATAGGCGAAGTAGTCGATCGTGTTCTGAACGACATCCTTGTACGTCCAGGCGCCACCAGCGCCGCTGCCATCGGTACGGCTGGCCAACGGCCCGGCAGTGATCAAGGCATCGGGCGTGCCGGACGAGGCGATTGCAGGCAGGACGATTCCCGTGACGTAAGTGTCGCGGCTGTTAGTCCCTCCCGGGTAGAACTTGATTCCAACGCCATTACCGTCACCATCGGGGTTTCCCTCCGGCTGAGCGGAGATGTTCACCACCGAAACCTGGCTCATGAGGTAGTTCAGGCCATTGTCGACCACCGTCTGATAGGCCGCGGCATTCGCGCCCCAGTTCGGCTTCTCCTCGAGGAAGGCGAGCAGGGCCGACCCTGTGTTTGCAATGAGGTAATCGGTCCCGCCGCCCCCGAAGTAGCCTGATGCATTCTGCGTCGTTGCGAGGTACGCCAGACCGGCGTCGATCGCCGCCCGCTTCTCGGCCTCGGTCGCTGCAAATGCGGAACTGGCCGCCAAAGACAGGCATGCTGCCGTGACGGCAGCGGCCAACCTTGTCACTTGTTTCATGATGCCTCCCATTCGGGTTACACACTCGGAACAAATACTTGGTGAAGAGCACGGCCGAAGGCCATGCGCACTCAAGTTCAGCAAATACTGTGCCTAAAATGAGCGGATCGCGAAAAATAAGCAAAATCAGATACTTGAAAATAGGGCTTTTTTTGTACTGAAATCAAGGATGTAAAAAAAACCGACACTGCCCGCACGAAGCTGTGTCGGCTCGATTTCGCCGCATGAACGGGGAGCACCGAGCACCCGCGGACCTGCCCGTCAGTCGTAGCGAACGTAGCAAAAGCGCTCGTCCTCGTTCGGCGTTCCCTCGAGCACGCTGCCCTCGCGCGCGGGCTGCCACTGCACGACGTCCTCGATCTGCCGCGCCAGGGCGAAGTCGCGCTCGGTGATGCCGGGGGGCGAATGCGTGCACAGGCGCACCCGCATCCGGTCCCAGCTCAGCTCGAGTACGGGATGGTGCCAGGCCGCTTCGGCGAGATGGCCGACCACGCCGGCCAGCATCAGCGTGGCCTTCCACCCGCCGCTGCGGTAGTCGCGCACCAGCCAGCCGGATTCCTCTCGCCAGTGCGGCAGGCCAGCTAGGCCGGCGCGGATCTCGCCCTCGTCGAGCGCCCGTACTTCGATGCTCATCGCAATCTCCTTTTCACCCGGTTCAGATCTGCCGCGTGCGACGGACCGACGCGCAACGAAGCAGGCGGCCGTTTCAGTCCTCGTCGGCAGCCGCGCCTGCGTCGGCGCCCGGCTGCATCGCCGGCTGGCCGGCGTACTGGTGCGGGAACAGGCGGCGCATCTCGGCCTCGATCCAGGCCTCGGCCTGTTCATGGACATCGTTGGCCTTCACCCCCTTGACGTCGATGGCCGGCCCGATGCTGACCACGATCTCGCCCGGACGCTTGATGAAGGCGTTGCGCCGCCAGAATTCACCGGCGTTGTGCGCCACCGGCACCACCGGCACGCCGGCGCGCTTGGCGAGAATCGCCCCACCCGGCTTGTACGCACGTGCCGCTCCGGGCGCCACCCGGGTGCCCTCGGGGAATACCACCACCCACAAGCCTTCCTTCAGACGCTCACGCCCCTGCTCCACCACCTGGCTGAGCGCGTCCTTGCCGGCGGAGCGGTCGATTGCGATGCCCGGGATCATGCCCAGCGCCCAGCCGAAGAAGGGCACGCGCAAGAGCTCGCGCTTGAGCACGTAGCACAGCGGCGGAAAGATCACCTGCAGAGCGATCGTCTCCCACGCCGACTGGTGCTTGGAGAGCACCACCGCAGGCCCCGCGGGGATGTTCTCGGCGCCGATCACGCGGTAGCGGATGCCGAGCACGTGGCGGATCACCCACATCATGATCGGCACCCAGCTCGTGATCAGCTTGTGGCGCGTCATCGGAGGCAGCCAGAAGATCGCGGTAGCGAAGAATGCGTACGGAACCGTGATCACGGTTAGCACGATGGCGAACAGGACGGAACGGATCAGGTGCACTTTGGTACTCGAAGAGAAAAGGAGGCCTGAGTCAGGAGGTCAGCTCGGCGGCCACGGCGGCGAGGTCGGGATAGACCTCGGTGCCGGGCGGCAGCTCGGGGTTTTCGCGCGTTTTCTCGCCCTTGCCGGTGAGGACCAGATAGGGTTTGCCGCCCACCGCCACCGCCGCCTGCAGGTCGCGCAGGCTGTCGCCGACGACCGGCACCCCTTCGAGCGGCACGTTGAAGCGCTCGGCGATCTGCAGCAGCATGCCGGGCTTGGGTTTGCGGCAATCGCAGGTGGAGTCCGCCGGGTGCGGGCAGAAGAAGATCGCATCGAGCCGGCCACCCACCTGGGCGAGGCTCTTCACCATCTTGTCGTTGATGGCGTTGAGCGTATCCATGCCGAACAGCCCGCGCCCGACGCCCGACTGGTTGGACGCCACCACCACCCGCCAGCCCCACTGGTTGAGACGGGCGATGGCTTCGAGCGCGCCCGGGATGGGCTTCCACTCCTCGGGCGACTTGATGAACTGGTCCGAGTCGACGTTGATGACGCCGTCACGGTCGAGAATGATGAGCTTCATCGGCATGGTCGTTCACCCCGGGTTTTGGTGCAGGCGCGCCGTCACGCGACGGCGCGCCCGCGGCTCAGGCCGACAGGCGCGAAAGGTCGGCGACCTGGTTCATCAGGCCGGCGAGCTGCGCCAGCAGCGCGATGCGGTTGGCGCGGGTCAGCGGTTCTTCCGCCATCACCATGACATCCTCGAAGAACCGGTCCACCGCCGCGCGCAAGCCGGCGAGCGCGCACAGCGCATCCGTGTAGTCCTCATTGGCGACGTGCGAGCGCACCAGTGGCGCGACCTCGACCACCTGATGGAAGAGCGCCTTCTCGGCGTCTTCCTGCAGCAGCGCGACGTCGGGCTCGCCGGGCGTGCCCTCGGCTTTCCTGAGGATGTTGACGATGCGCTTGTTGGCGGCGGCCAGCGCCTCGGCCTCGGGCAGCGCGCGGAAGGCCTCCACCGCGGCGAGCTTGGCCGGCACCAGGTCGATGCGCGCGGGCTTCAAGGCGAGCACGGCGTCGATCACGGCGCCGTCGCGGCCGGTCTCGCGGAGCAGATTCTTCAGGCGCTCGAACATGAAGTCCTGCAGCTGCGCGGCAAAGCCCTCGGCGCCGAGCAGGCCGGGCTTGAAGCCGGCGGCGGCGGTGTCGATCAGCCTGGGCAGCTCGAGCGGCAGCGGCGCCTCGATGAGGATGCGCAGCACGCCGAGCGCGGCGCGGCGCAGCGCGAACGGGTCCTTGTCGCCCGTCGGCACCATACCGATGCCGAAGAAGCCGACCAGGGCGTCGAGCTTGTCGGCCAGCGCCACCGCGGCGGCGACATTGCCCGCGGGCAACGCGTCGCCGGCGAAGCGCGGCTGGTAGTGGGCCTGGATGGCCTCGGCCACCACCAGCCCTTCGCCGTCGGCGAGCGCGTAGTAGCGGCCCATGATGCCCTGCAGCTCGGGGAATTCACCCACCATGTCGGTGATGAGGTCGGCCTTGGCCAGGCGCGCGGCGCGCTTCGCCGCGGCGACGTCACCGTGCAGCTGCGCCGCGATCGCGCCGGCCAGCGCCTCCAGGCGCTCAACGCGCTCGAGCTGGCTGCCAAGCTTGTTGTGATAGACCACCGGCGCCAGGCGCGGCAGGCGCGCCTCGAGCGTCTGCTTCTTGTCCTGCTCGAAGAAGAAGCGCGCGTCCGACAGGCGCGGGCGCACCACGCGGGCGTTGCCGGCGATGATATTGCTCGGGTCGGCCACCTGCATGTTGGAGACGATGAGGAAGCGGTTGAGCAGCTTGCCGGCACCGTCGAAGAGCGGGAAATACTTCTGGTTGGCGCGCATGGTGAGGATCAGGCACTCCTGCGGCACGGCGAGGAATTCGGCCTCGAACTCGCCCACGTACACCGTCGGGTGCTCGACCAGCGCGGCGACCTCGTCGAGCAGGTCGGCGTATTCGTCGAGCAGCGCGCCCTGCTTCGCGGCCTCGGCGAGCAGCTGGCGCTCGATGTCGGCGCGGCGCTCGGCAAAATTGGGGATGACCTTGCCCTCGGCGAGCAGCGTGGGCTCGTAGGCGTCGGCGCTGGCGATGGCGATGTCGCCGCGGCTCATGAAGCGGTGGCCGCGCGTCGTGCGCCCGGCATCCAGGTCGAGCACGCGGCCCGGCACCACGTCGGCGCCGTGCAGCAGCGTGAGCTTGTGCACCGGGCGCACGAAGGTGGCGTCGCCGTCGCCCCAGCGCATCACCTTGGGAATCGGCAGCGCCTTGACCGCGTCCTGCACGATGCTCGCGAGCACGTCGGCGAGTTTGGCGCCCGCCACGGTGGCGGTGTGGAACAGGGCCTCGGCCTTGCCGTCCATGCGGCGCTCGAAGCTCCCCACCGCGTCAGCCGGGATGCCCTTGGCTTCCATCTTCTTCACCAGCGCCGGGGTCGGCTTGCCCTCGGCGTCGAGCGCCACGGACACCGGCATCAGCTTCTCGGTGACTTCCTTCGCGGCGGCCTCCGAGGCCACCTGCGCCACCGTCACCGCCAGGCGGCGCGGGCTGGCGAAGGTGCGGAAAGGCGCATCGGCCGGCGCCAGGCCCCTGGCCTTGAGGCCCTCGGCAATCTTGGTGGCGAAGGTCTCGCCCAGGCGCGGCAGGGCCTTGGGCGGCAGTTCTTCGGTGAGCAGTTCAACGAGCAGGGTCGCGCTGGTCATCACGCGGCCTCCTTTTCAGCATTCAGCATCGGGAAGCCGAGGGCTTCGCGGGACTCGAAATAGGCCTGGGCGACGGCGCGCGACAGGTTGCGGATGCGGCCGATGTAGGCGGCGCGCTCGGTCACCGAGATGGCGCCGCGGGCGTCGAGCAGGTTGAAGGTGTGCGCGGCCTTCAGCACCATCTCGTAGGCCGGCAGCGGCAGGCCGACCTCCATCACGCGCCTGGCCTCGGACTCGTAGTTGGCGAACAGCGAGAACAGGAAGTCGACATTGCTGTGCTCGAAGTTGAAGGCCGACTGCTCGACCTCGTTCTGGTGATAGACGTCGCCGTAGGTGACGGTGCGCCCGTCCGGGGTGACCGCCCACACCAGGTCATAGACGTTCTCCACGCCCTGCAGGTACATCGCCAGGCGCTCGATGCCGTAGGTCAGCTCGCCCAGCACCGGCTTGCAGTCGAGGCCGCCGACCTGCTGGAAGTAGGTGAACTGGGTGACCTCCATGCCGTCCAGCCAGACCTCCCAGCCCAGTCCCCAGGCGCCGAGGGTGGGGTTCTCCCAGTCGTCCTCGACGAAGCGGATGTCGTGCACCATCGGGTCGATACCGAGCGCGCGCAGGCTGTCGAGATACAGCTCCTGCAGGTCGGGTGGCGAGGGCTTCATCACCACCTGGAACTGGTAGTAGTGCTGCATGCGGTTGGGGTTTTCGCCGTAGCGGCCGTCCTTGGGGCGGCGCGAGGGCTGCACGTAGGCGGCGTTCCAGGGCTCGGGGCCGATCGCGCGCAGGAAGGTGTGGGTATGGCTGGTGCCGGCGCCCACCTCGAGGTCGTAGGGCTGCAGCAGCACGCAGCCGCGCTCGCCCCAGAAGTGCTGGAGCGTGAGGATGACTTGCTGGAAGGTCGGTTTCACGAGTCGGGTTTCAGTGGTCATGGTCTCGGGCAGCCTCCGGGCTGCGCAGCGCACGCAAAAGTGGTGATTTTAACGGTCTTCGGGGTGCAAGGGGGCGCGCGCGGCGCTAGCTTCGGGCACGCACCACCACCGCCGACAGCGCAAGCGACAAGGCCACGGCCAGCGCGAGCCAGTCGCCCCAGCGCGCGTAGGGTGTCAGACCTGCGTAGCCCTGGACCTCGACGCGCAGCACGCCGCGCTCGAACTCGGGCAGCGCGGCGGCAACGCTGCCGTCGGGCTGCACCAGCGCGGTCATGCCGGTGTTGGTCGAGCGCAGCATCGGGCGGCCGGTCTCGAGCGCGCGCGCACGGGCGATCTGCAGGTGCTGGGGCTGGGCGAGCGACTCGCCGTACCAGGCGAGGTTGGAGATATTGAGCAGCAACGTGGCCTCGGGCAGCGCGCGGATCAGCTCGGCGCCGAAGAGGTCCTCGTAGCAGATGTTGAGCGCCACACGCTGCGCGCCGAAGTGCATCGGCGCCTGATCCGGCGCGCCGCGCGTCTGATCCGACATCGGAATCTGCGCGAGCTTGTAGAACCAGCCGAAGAGCGGTGGCGAGTACTCGCCGAAGGGCACCAGATGCTGTTTTGCATAATGCTGCACCGGCGCGGTGCCGAGGCTGATCGCCGCGTTGTAGATGTGTCCGGCCTCGTCCTGACGAAAGACGCCCATCACCAGGTCGCCGCCCGCCTCGCGCGGCAGCTGCGCCAGCCCGGCGAGATAGCCCTCGGGCAGGCGCTCGAGCAGCGTGGGCACGGTGGTCTCGGGCAGCACGACGAGCGCAGGCGGCGGCGAGTGCATGAAGGACTCGCGCACCAGCTCGAGGTTGGCCTGCAGCACGTCGGCAAAGCGCGCCGGGTCCCACTTCAGGCTCTGTTCGAAGTTCGTCTGCACGAGCGCGACCGGCAGCGGCGCGCCGCTCGGCACCGTCCACGCGCGCCCCGCCAGGCCAGCCCCGAGCGCAAGCACCACGCCCACGGTGGCAACCGGCACCCAGCGCCGGCGCGGCGTGGCCCCCGCCCCGGGCAGCAGCGCCACCAGCGCGGCGACAAAGGCCACCAGCCCGCCGACACCATAGACGCCCAGCACCGGCAGGTAGCCCGCGAGCGGGCTGGGCGGCGTCTGCGAATAGCCGATCGCGAGCCAGGGGAAGCCGGTGAACACCACCCCGCGCAGCCATTCGGACAAGACCCAGAGCGCGGCGAACAGGGCCGCGGCGCGCACAGGCGCCCCGCGCCCGGGTCTGAGCGCGGCGAACGCGGCAGCGGCCAGCCCCGGATACAGCGCGAGATAGGCGCAGAACAAGGCGATCGCCAACGCGGCGAGCGCTGCGGGCATGCCACCGTAGCGCTCGAGCGCGACATACAGCCAGGACACGCCACCGATGAAGGCGCCGAAACCCCAGGCGAAGCCGAGCGCAAAGGCCTCGCGCACACGGCGGGCGCCGGCCAACAGCCACACCAGCACGGCCAGGCTGACGAAGACGAGCGGGTACCACTCGAGGGGCGCGTAGCCCAACACCGAGGCACCGCCCGCGAGCAGCGCGCCCGAGAGCCGACGCACGGTCACGCTTCGACGGGTTCGGGCTTGGGCAGGCGCTCGACCACCAGGGTATGCACCCTGCGGCTGTCCGCACGCAGCACCTGGATCTTCAACCCATCCACCTCGACCACCTCGCCGCGCTTGGGCAGGCGGCCGAAGTGGCGGATGACGAGGCCGCCGACGGTGTCGTATTCCTCGTCGCTGAACTCGGTGGCGAAGGCTTCGTTGAAGTCCTCGATCTCGGTGGTGGCCTTGACGCGGTAGCGGCCGTTCTGGTCGAGGCGGATGCTGTCGCCGGCCTCGTCGAAGTCGTATTCGTCCTCGATGTCGCCGACGATCTGCTCGAGCACGTCCTCGATGGTCACCAGGCCGGCGACGCCGCCGTACTCGTCGACCACGATCGCCATGTGGTTGCGCGACACGCGGAACTCGCGCAGCAGCACGTTGAGGCGCTTGGATTCGGGCACGAACACCGCCGGGCGCAGCATGTCGCGCAGGTCGAACTCACGCCCGGCGAAGTAGCGCAGCAGGTCCTTGGCGAGCAGGATGCCGGCGACGTCGTCCTTGCCGTCGCCGATGGCGGGAAAGCGCGAGTGCGCGGTGTCGATGGCGAAATTGACGATCGCGTCGATCGGATCGTCCAGATGCACGCAGTCCATCTGTGCGCGCGGGATCATCACGTCGCGCACCTGCATGTCCGACATCTGCAGCGCGCCTTCGATGATGGAGAGCGCATCGGCGTCGATCAGGTTGCGATCGAAGGCCGAGTGCAGCTGCGCGAGGAGTTCTTCGCGATCTTCCGGCTCGCGCGAGAGAAAAGCCGAAAGTCGCTCGAGTAATGAGGGTTTAGGGGAACTGTCCATTTGGGGGTCGGAGTCTCCGCTTCAGACCAGGGTGAGCGGCGCGCCGGCGGTGGCCGCGCGCCGCAAAGGTTCAAGGCGCACGATCAGGCGTAGGGGTCGGCATAGCCGAGGCCACACAGGATCTCGGTTTCGCGCATCTCCATCTCGGCGGCCTCGACCTCGTTCTCGTGATCGAATCCTTGCAGATGCAGCATGCCATGCACGACGAGATGCGCAAAGTGCGCCTCGGGCGTCTTGCCCTGCTCGGCCGCCTCGCGCATCACCACCGGCACGCACAGCACCAGGTCGCCGGCCAGCACGCCGGCGCCGGGCGCGGGCATGCCGGGCAGGTCCTCGCCCTCGGCATAGGAGAAGGTGAGCACATTGGTGGCGTAATCCTTGCCGCGGTAGTCGCGGTTGAGCTCACGGCCTTCGGTCTCATCCACCAGCCGCACCGTGACCGCGGCGTCCCGGGCGAGCGCGGCCTGGGCCCAGCGGCGGATGTGGTTCTTCTTGGGGGCGTTGGCCTTGTCCTCGCCGTCCACCGCCTTCTGCACCTTGAGCTTGAGCACCGGCGGGTGGTCGTGGCCGCCTGCGTGTGCGGCGTCCTGCTCGAGCGCATCGTCGGCCTCGTCCACGAAGCACATGTCGTGGAGCACGTCGACGCGCACCGTCATCAGGTTGCAGGCCCCAGGCTGCATCGACAGCATCGGCACCGCGGAGGCGTCGTCGGCGTCGGCCTCGATCTCCAGGTCGCCCCAGACGCGCTCGGGAAAAGCGAGCAGCAGCTTGCGGCCGTCGCCGAACTCGATCTCGATGCGCTCGGCCTTGACCCGGCTTGCCTTGCCTTCGGCATCGATGGCGAAGATCCTGGGCAGCCCGGCGCCCGCCTGTTTTTGTTTACTTCCCGTCTTCGGCATCCTGCGTCCCTCTGTTTTCGGCGTCCTGATCCTGCTGTTTTTGTTGGGCCCGGGCCGCTGCCCTGGCCTGCTCCACCCGTGCCGCCTCGAGGTCGTAAGCTTCGACGATGCGTGCGACAAGCGGATGACGCACCACGTCTTCCTTGTTGAACTCGGTAAAGGCGATGCCGCGCACATTGGCCAGCACCGCGCGCGCCTCCTTGAGGCCGCTGCGCTGGCCGCGTGCCAGATCGACCTGGGTGAGGTCGCCGGTGACTACCGCCTTGGCGCCGAAGCCGATGCGGGTGAGGAACATCTTCATCTGCTCGGGCGTGGTGTTCTGCGCCTCGTCGAGGATGACGAAGGCGTTGTTGAGCGTGCGCCCGCGCATGAAGGCGAGCGGCGCGATCTCGATCAGGCTGCGCTCGAAAAGCTTGCCCACGCGATCGAAACCCATCAGGTCGTAGAGCGCGTCGTAGAGCGGGCGCAGGTAGGGGTCGACCTTCTGCGCCAGGTCGCCGGGCAGAAAGCCCAGGCGCTCGCCAGCCTCGACCGCCGGGCGGGTGAGGATGATGCGCTCGACCAGGTCGCGCTCGAAGGCGTCGACGGCGCTCGCCACCGCGAGATAGGTCTTGCCGGTGCCGGCGGGGCCGATGCCGAAGGTGATGTCGAATTCCTGGATGTTGCGCAGGTAATCCACCTGGCGCGGCGTGCGCCCGTGCAGCTCGCTGCGCCGGGTCATCAGCACCGGCGCAGCCTGCCCGCCTTCGGCCACGGTGCTGCCGCGGCTACCGATCTCGATCAGGCCGAGCTGCACGTCGTCGAGCGACAGGTCCTTGTCGGCGCGCGCGTAGAAGTGCTTGAGCGCCATCTCGCCGCGCAGCACCTGCGTCGGGTGGCCGGTGAGCGTGAAATGCTCGCCGCGCCGGCTCACGGTGATGTCGAAGGCGTTCTCGATCTGGCGCAAGTTCTCGTCGAGCACGCCGCACAAGCGCGCCAGCCGGGGGTTATCGACTGGCTCGAAGAAGACTTCCAGGGTTTTGGCCATTCAGGATTCCCGGGTAATGATTTCGCCGCGCAGGCTGTGGGGCAGCGCGGCGGTGATGCGTACGTCCACGAACTGGCCGATCAGGCGGTCGCGCACCGGCGAATCGGAGGGGAAGTTGACCACGCGGTTGTTGTCGCTGCGGCCCATCATCTCGACATCGGCGTTCTTCTTGGCGGCGCCCTCGACGAGGATGCGCTGCACGCTGCCGACCATGGCCTCGCTGTTGGCCTGGTACTGCGCGTCGATGCGCTTCTGCAGGCGGGCCAGCCAGGCAAGCTTGGTCTCCTGTGGCACCGGGTCTTCCAGGTCGGCCGCCGGCGTGCCGGGGCGCGCGCTGTATATGAAGCTGAAGGAGCCATCGAAGCCGACGTCCTCGATCAGCTTCATGGTCTTCTCGAAGTCGTCTTCGGTTTCGCCGGGGAAGCCGATGATGAAGTCCGAGGTCAGCGCCAGATCCGGCCGCGCTGCGCGCAGCTTGCGCACCACCGACTTGAACTCCAGCACCGAGTAGCCGCGCTTCATCGCTGCCAGCACGCGGTCCGAACCCGACTGCACCGGCAGGTGGAGCTGCGACACCAGCTTCGGGATCTTGGCGTAGCAGTCGATCAGGCGCTGCGTCATCTCGCGCGGGTGCGAGGTGGTGTAGCGGATGCGCTCGATGCCGGGGATCTCGGCCACGCATTCGAGCAGGAAGGCAAAGTCGCCCTGCTCGCCGTCTTCGCGCACCAGCTCACCGCGCCAGGCGTTGACGTTCTGGCCGAGCAGGGTCACTTCCTTCACGCCCTGCGCGGCCAGACCCGCAACCTCGGCGAGCACGTCCTCGAGCGGGCGCGACACCTCTTCGCCACGCGTGTAGGGCACGACGCAGAAGGAGCAGTACTTGGAGCAGCCCTCCATGATCGACACGAAGGCGCTCGCGCCCTCGACGCGCGCCGGCGGCATGGCGTCGAACTTCTCGATCTCGGGGAAGGAGATATCCACCTGCGAGCGCCCGCTCTGCTTGCGCGCCTCGATCAGGCTGGGCAGGCGGTGCAGGGTCTGCGGGCCGAACACCACGTCGACGTAGGGCGCGCGCTTAACGATCGCCTCGCCCTCCTGGCTGGCCACGCAGCCGCCGACGCCGATGATCAGCCCCGGCTTGGCCTGCTTGAGCAGGCGCACCCGGCCGAGGTCGTGGAACACCCGCTCCTGCGCCTTTTCGCGCACCGAACAGGTGTTGAAGAGGATCACGTCGGCCTCTTCCGGGTTATCGGTCTTGACCAGTTCTTCGTGGGCACCGAGCACGTCCGCCATCTTGTCGGAGTCGTACTCGTTCATCTGGCACCCGAAGGTGCGGATGTAGAGTTTCTTCATCTTGATCGGAAATTCAGACAGGGCCTTGCGGCAGGTCGGCCAGGCATCGCGCTCGCCGTCAGCGCTGCGGCGCCGCGGCCTCTTCCGGGGTGAGAATCCACACCCGGTGCGCCTGGCCGTTGTGATCGAGCAGCATGCGCACCACGTATTCGCCGCGAATGTGCGAAGGCAGGACGATGCGGTTGTTCGTGTCGCGGATCTGCGCGCCGGGACTCAGGCGCAGCGTCTTGCCCTTGATCTGCACCGCGCCCGGCTGCATGAACGCAGCCTTCGCCCTTGCCGCGTCGTCGGGAATCGGCCGCGGCAGGGCCGCAAGTGCCAGGGACGACGCCAAGCCAAACACGCTGGCCACCAGAACGGAGAGTAATTGCGGGCGCAAGGGCGAGCCGGACAGATCCGGGAGGGTAAGGGACAGGCGTTGGATGATCCCCGATCACCCCATTTATGTCAATGCAAAAGCCTTATAAATCAAGACTTCCGGAAAGCCATCGAAAATCTCCGCGGCATCGTGCGCGCCGACTCAAGGCCACGCACCCGGCGAGACGAAGCGCGGGCGCGCACGTGCCGCCACAACAAGCAGGCTTCACACCGCGACGACTCGAAAGCCGCTCAAGTATTGACGCGTGCCCCCCGAACCCGCTATATTCGCGCGCTCGGTTGGTGATGTAGCTCAGACGGTTAGAGCGATGGATTCATAACCCATAGGTCGGCGGTTCGATTCCGCCCATCACCACCAACAAATTCAAGGGCCTGCAGCGATGCAGGCCCTTTTCGTTTTTGATCGGCAAGCTGGAACACGTAAAGAGCCGGGCACTCACCCTGCCCTTGCAGTGCCAGATCGTATCAGTGTCCTGGCCGAACCGCGCCACCCATGTCACTGCGCTCCACTGTCTGAGGCACGCGCGCTCAAGGCCTCCAGGTGTCGCTCCAGACGATCCACCACATGAAACACGAAGGCATTCCCCTGCTTGGTTTTCTCCAGCACCCCTAGGTCAGCAAGATCGAGAAGGTCAGCTCTAGCGGTCTGATAAACCACGTTGTGAACCGCCTGATGCCTTGCTACGCGATAGGTCTCCCCTGGGTGCCGAAGTGCGTGCGTCAGGAGACCGACCTGGCGGTGATTCAGCCTGCCCCTGAGCCAGCCAACTCCGAGCAAACGTGTGGCCTCGCGCCGCTCCACTGTCTTGCGCGCAAGGTAGTCGTGCAGCCCGGTGATTCCGCGCCGAATGACATCCAGTTGATGAAGCACGAAGTAGGTCGTGTCGCTGCGATCGGTCTCGGTGTACAGGTAGGCCTGCACATACTGGCGCGGCGCCTGGCGCAAAAACTGCGAGATCGAAAGAAATTCCATCAGCCAGTAGCCGCTGCGTGCCATCGACCAATAGAACAATGCGCGCGCCGTGCGGCCGTTGCCGTCGGCAAACGGGTGGTCGTACCCGATCATGAAGTGCAGCAGGATGGCCCGCACCACGGGATGGACGAAGGGCTGCGCCTCGGGGCCTTGATTGGCAAATGCGCAGAGCCGCGCCAACCGTTCCGGCAGCGTCTTGTAGCTGGGGGGGTCGTGCAGGACTGTTCCGTCGCGGTTATCGACCACCTTCACATCATCGCTCGTGCGCAGACGACCGGCATCAGCCGGATCTTCAAGGGTGTCGAGCGTGATCATCCGGTGCAGCTCGAGGATGCGTTCCGGCGTGATCGGCTCGTCCCGCAAACTGCGGATGTGGTCCATTGCCCGGTAGTTGTTGAAGATCATCATTTCGCTTCGGTCGCGGGGCTTGCGGCCCTCCAGCAGCATGGCTTCGGCAACCTTGCGTGTGGTCGATGCACCTTCGAGCTGACTGGAGGTGATGGACTCTTCGATCAGAGAATGAAGCAGATAGCGCTCGCGGCTTTCATGGACCGGCGTCCCCTCAGGGCTGCGAATCTGCCCGGCCGCATCGCGGTCGATGTGATGAAGCTGCACCAGCACCGGCTCGGGCATTGCAAGCATGAACGGCGCCCCCGCCGTGTCCAGCAGGGGCAGCGCGTGCATGCTACCGCTACGAGCGAGCCATACACTTGCCCACCACATCTCGGGCGACAACCCGTCGGGTGGCGTCCGGCGACGCAGCTCATCCCAGTGAAGATAGCGGCCCGTTGGCAGCGGCGTCGAGTTGGCGAGAACCATCGACAGATCCCTGGTATCGATGTGGCGAACGAGCTCCTGCACGCTCGGCGGCGACATGGGAAGCTTCACTTTACTAATTCCTATGAAGATTAGTATCAATCAGTGTAGCGACACACCCTACTAATTTGTACTAAAACTTCACGAAATTAGTAGTAGCCAGCAGACCTCGCCGCGAACGCGCAATCAGCAGCGACTGCTACCCTGCAGTGCGAACCCCCGCCGCGTGCGTGCATGCGAAAATCCGCCCCCTCCCCTCACTTTCCCCGAGCCCGCCACATGCGCACCGTCGAGCACACCGTCACTCACCTGATCGTCCACACCCTGTCCAAGGACACCGGCACGCCGGCGCGCCTGGCCTTGCGCGACACGGCCTGCGCGCTCGACGCCGCCGCGCTGCGTCTGGTCGAGCGCCTGTCGGCGCAGTACGAGAGCCGCTCGGCGAAGGGTTTCGGGCGATTCGAGGACGACGAAGAGGGCTTTCCGCTGGCGCGCTGGCTGCGCGAGCATCTGGTCGACGAGACGCTCGACTTCGTCACCCTGTCGCGGCAGCTTGCCGAGCGCGTGCAGGCGATCGTCGATGAGGAGGAGCTCGAAGAAGGCGGCCGGCTTGTCGTGGCGCGCGTGCGCGAGGGCGACACCGACACCCTGTGGGCGGCGCTGCTCGGCGAGACCGAGGGGGTGAGCGTCAACGGCACGCTCGATCTGCTCGACTGCACCCACCTCGACTTCACCGCCCTGCAGGCGGCGGGCCGCATCGACCTGTCGGGCTGGCGGCGTGGCGATGCGCACTATCTCGGCTTTCTGCGCGGGCGCGGCAAGGCCGGGGCGTGGTTCAAGCGCGTGCTCGGCTGCAGCGACGTCATGGTGGCGCTGCAGGAAACCAAGAAGCTGGTCGCCACGCTCGACCGCTTCGTCGACAACGCGCAGCTGGCCCCCGCCGCGCGCGACCAGGTGCTCGAGCGCGCCCACGACTACCTCGACGCCCTCGGCGAAGCCGGCGCGCCGGTGGTGTTCGAGGAGCTCGCGCGCGAGGTCTTCCCCGAGCAGCCCGCCCGGCTCGACGCCCTGCTGCGCGCCGAGGAGACGAAGATCGCGCCCGGCTTCGTCCCCAACCGGCGCGCCATCCGCCCGCTGGTGCGTTTCAGCGCGAGCGCCGAAAACTGGAAGCTGGAATTCGAGCGCAACGGCCTGCATTCCGGCGCCGTACATTACGACCGCGCCACCGACACCCTGGTGCTGTCGGGCGTGCCCGAGTACCTCAAGCGAATGCTCGACGCAGAAGGCGGGGACTGAGCTCAGGCGCCGCGTCGCCCGGCCTCGCGCAGCAGCTCGTAGAGTCGCCCCGGGCCGAGCAGGATGGACTTGATCTCGGCGCGGATGCGCTCCGACTCCAGTGCCTGCCGGCTCATCGACGTGAAGGCCGACAGCGCGTCCATCACCGCGTCCAGGATGCGCGCATCGAGGTCGGGCGAGTTGCCGAACTGCTCCTTGGTGTTGTTCACCGCCTGCTCGATCAGCGTCTCGCATTCGAGTAGCTTGCCCTTGATCGCCTTGTCCACGTAGAGCAGCTTGTCGCCCTCGGTGAGCTCGCCGACGAAGAGCTGGTTCACCCGCGCGATGATCTCGCCGAGCGCCGCCTTCTGCTTGTCGCGCACCTCGCCGCCGCCGGGGCCGCTGGGCTTGAGCTTGTACTCGCCTTGCGCCGAATCCAGCGCCAGGCGGCGGGTGCCGAGGTTCTTCAGCGTGTAGTGGGTGAGCGCGAGCGAGGACAGATCGACCGTCTCGCTCTCGCGGCCGAAGTCGAGCACCTTGTGCAGCAGGCGGAAGAAGATCGCGCGCTTCTCGATGTCGGTGTTGCCGTAGTTGAAAATCTGCGACAGGAAGCCGTACAGGCGCACGAAGGTGGCGATGTCGCGCTTGAAGAGGACGAGCGCGTCGAGCTCGAGCTTGGCGGCGTGGGCGTCGGCGCTGCCTTCGTCCGCGTCGCGCAGCCGGCGTCGGGCGGCGGCGTGGCGCTTGATCAGGCGGTCGGCCACCGGCACCAGGGCGGGATCGAGTTCGGATTGCTTGCGACCGTGCAGCGCGACATTGACCACGCGATCGACCTCGAAGCTGTCGTAAAAGCCCAGCTCGTCGAGCTTGGCGCGCAGGGTGTAGATCTGCTCGGGGTCGCTGACGCCGGCCAGTTCCGCCGTGGTGTGATAGACGCGGAAGGCAGCGAGGACCTCGTCGGGGTCATTGACGAAGTCGACCACGTAGGTGGTGTCCTTGCCCGGATGCGCGCGGTTCAGGCGCGACAGCGTCTGCACCGCCTGAATGCCGGCGAGGCGCTTGTCGACGTACATGCCGCACAGCAGCGGCTCGTCGAAACCGGTCTGGAACTTGTTGGCCACCAGCAGGATGGCGTAGTCGCCGCCCTTGAAGGCCTCGCGGATGCCGCGGCCGCGCAGGCGCGGGTTCATCAGCGCGCTGGTCTCGGCGAGCGGCTCGGGGGCGGACTCCGGGTCTTCCACCTCGCCCGAGAACGCCACCAGGGTCTCGATGCCGTAGCCGTGCTCGGCGATGTACTTGCGCATCGCCAGTTGCCAGCGCACCGCCTCCTTGCGGCTGGCGGTCACCACCATGGCCTTGGCCTGGCCGCCGAGCAGCGGTGCCACGTGCTGGCGGAAGTGCTCGACCACGATGTGCACGCGCTGGGCGATGTTGTACTCGTGCAGCCGCACCCAGCCCATGATGCCCTTCATCGCGGTGTCGCGATCGACCTCGGAGAGGGTCGTACCCCCTTGAGCCGCCCCACCTTCGTGCGCCAGGTTGAAGGCCACCTTGTAGCTGGTGTAGTTCTGCAGCACGTCGAGGATGAAGCCCTCCTCGATCGCCTGTCGCATCGAATACACGTGGAAGGGCGCGGGCAAGTTGTCGTCGGCAGGCGGGCGCGACGGATCCGGTCGCGTGCCGAAGAGCTGCAGCGTCTTGTCCTTGGGCGTGGCGGTGAAGGCGACGAAGGTGATGCCCAACCGAGTGTTGTCAAATGAGCCCGCTGCCTTGGCCTGCATCTGTGCGGCGAGGATGTCCTCGGTGCTGATCTCGCCGCCGTCCTCCAGCTCGGCGAGTTCCGCCGGCGACAGCACCTCCTTCAACTTGGCGGCGGTCTCGTTGGTCTGCGAGGAGTGCGCCTCGTCGGCGATCACCGCGAAGCGCTTGCCCTCGGTCGCAGCCAGCTCGCGCACCTTGTCGAGCGCCCGCGGGAAGGTCTGCAGCGTGCACACCACGATCTTCTTGCCGGCGGCGAGCGCCTCGGCGAGTTCCTGGCTCTTGCTCGCGCCCTCGCCCTTCACCACCGCGACCACGCCCTGGGTGCGCTCGAAGCCCATGATGGCTTCCTGCAACTGGTCGTCGAGCACGGTGCGGTCCGACACCACCACCACCGTGTCGAAGACCTTGCGGTTGTCCGCGTCGTGCAGGTCGGCGAGAAAGTGCGCGGTCCACGCGATCGAGTTCGTCTTGCCCGAGCCGGCCGAGTGCTGGATCAGATACTTGTCGCCGGGCCCGTCGCGGCGCACGGCGGCAACGATGGCGCGGGTGGCGTCGAGCTGGTGGTAGCGCGGGAAGATGGTGTTGACGAGCTGCCGGGCGCCGTTCTTGCGCGGCACGATGTAGCGGCCGAGGATCTCCAGCCACGAGTCGCGCGCCCATACCTGCTTCCACAGGTAGTCGGTCGCGTAGCCCTGCGGGTTCGGCGGGTTGCCGGCGGCGCCGGCGTCGCCCTTGTCGAAGGGCAGGAACACGGTGCCGAAGCCGTCGAGCTTCGTCGTCATCCGCACCGCCGAGTTGCTCAGCGCGAAATGCACCAGCGCACCCTGCGGAAAGGCCAGCAGAGGCTCGACCGCGTTGCTGCCCGCCACGCGCGGCGGGCGGTCCTTCCTGTACTGGAGAACGGCGTCGTCCACCGCCTGGGTGTAGTCGGTCTTGATCTCGCAGGTCGCCACCGGGATGCCATTGAGGAACAGCCCGAGGTCGATGCAGTTCTCGTGGTGCAGCGAATAGCGCAGCTGGCGCACCACGCGCAGGCGGTTGGCGGCGTACTTCGCCTGCAGCTCGGCATTCATCGCCAGCGCGGGCTTGAACTGCGCCATCGCGATCGGCCGCCGCAGCCCGAGCATCTCGAAGCCGTGGCGCAGCACGTGCAGCGTGCCGTGGTCGGCGAGCGTGCGGCGCAGACGCTCGCACACCACCTTGCGCGCGTTGGTGCCGTGGGTCTGCTCGATGGTCGCCCAGGCCTCGGGCTGCGTGTCCTGGATCCAGCCCACCACGTCGTCGGGGAACAGCGCCAGCGCGCGGTCGTAGCGCGCCGCGTCGCCCTCGTCGTGCAGCCAGTCGGCGGCAGCGAGGTCGTGGCATATCTCGTCTTCCAGGGCTTTTTCGGTGTGGAGGGCGGTCATCGGGGATCGGGGCGGCGCGTAGTCGAATTGAACGTCATTGTAGCGTCCAGACTTGCACCGCCCACCGGCCGCCCTTCCCGGCAGCGCCGCGCCAGCGCAAAGGCGAACGCAGACGCGGGCTGGCCGTGCCGTCACGCACGACCAGCGGCTTCATGCTCTCAGCCGCAGTTGCCGCCCGAGCAGCAATCGCCCACGCGAATCGGGCGCAGCGTCGGCTGCTCAAGCCCCGCCCAGCGCGCGAGCTCGCTGCGGCTGGGGTGGCGACCTTCGAGCGCCATCTGGCCGTCGACCAGAACCAGCGGCAGCCCGGCCTGCCCCGCGCGCGCGACAAAGTCCTTGGCCACTGCGTTCTGCTCGAACGCAAGGGGCTGCTCGGCAAAGTTGAAGTGCTCGATCTGCGCCCCCTGTTTTTTCGCCCACTCGAGGTCGGCCGCAAATTCGGCACTGCCGCCCGGCGCGGGGTCGAACACCTGGATGCTTGTCATGTTTGATCTCCGTTACCCGCCACGCTGGCGGAATCTGTTGAAGGGTCCATCGGGTCAGGCGCCGGCGGCGCCCGCATGGTCGAGCCTCGTGCTCGGATACGCGGGCGGTAGTATATCGGCCCGGGGGTTTTTCACTTGCTCAAACCCGAAAAACGCCACCGCCGCGCACCGGCGCGACAACGACCACGCCCTACACCAGGCGCGCCAGCGCCAGGGTAAGTTCGCCTGCGCCGATCTCCCTGCAGCCCGACACATTCTGCCCGGCCCACAGGGGCGAGAAATCGTCGCGCCCCAGGCTCTCGGCCTTTGCGCGCAAGGGCGCCACCACCGGCGCGGCGAGCGGAAACTGCGGCGCCAGTGCGTTCATCGGACCGAGTTCGCGCAGCAGGCGATTGACGATGCCGCGCGCGGGCCGCCCGGTGAAGAGATTGGTCAGCGCCGTGACGCGGGCCGACTCGCTCTTGAGCGCGGCGCGGTGGAGCGCGCTCGTCGTCGCTTCGGGACACAGCATGTAGGCCGTCCCGACCTGCACGCCGGCCGCCCCGAGATCGAGCGCCGCGCGCACACCTTGTGCATCCGCAATGCCGCCGGCGGCGATCACCGGCACCCGCACCGCCCGAACGACCTGCGGCACCAGCGCAAAGGTGCCGACCTGGGTGGCGATATCCTCGCTCAGGAACATGCCGCGGTGCCCGCCCGCCTCGACCCCCTGCGCGATGACCGCATCGACGCCTTGCGCCTCCAGCCAGCGCGCCTCGTCCACGGTGGTCGCCGAGGCGAGGATCCTAGCCCCGGTCGCGCGCACGCGCTCGAGCAGCGCCGGCGCAGGCAGCCCGAAATGAAAGCTGACCACCGCCGGCCGCGCTTCGCAGACCACAGCGGCCATCTCCTCATCGAACGGCAGCCGCGCCGCCCCGGCAGGCTGCGCCACCGGGTCGAGCCCGATCTCGGCGTAATAGTCCGCAAACAGCGCGCGCCACGCCCTCGCCTTGTCCTCGTCGGGCACGGGTGGCGTGTGGCTGAAAAAATTGAGATTGAAGGGGCGGGAGGTCCCCGCGCGCAGCAGCTCGACCTGCTTGCGCAGCGCAGCGGCGTCGAGCATCGCACACGGCAGCGATCCCAGCCCGCCCGCGTTCGAGACCGCGATCGCGAGCGCGCTGTCCTGCACCCCGGCCAAAGGCGCCTGGATGATGGGCAGCTCGATACCGAGAAGCGTTTGTAGCGACATGGTTTCCACCTTCTATGTTGAGGGCTGCCCGGACGTCGTGATCGCGCACTCCCGGCCGCGACCACCCAGGGTGGGATACATGGAAAACCTGGGGACCGTCAAATGCAAGACCTGACCCCAAAAAGGCATGCGACACTACCCGCCGGCAAGCCGATCAATGCATGACATTCGAAACATCGAGATCAACGAACGAGACTCCACATGAAATACATGGCAGCAGTATTGATGAGCTTCTGCATCCTCCTCTCGACTGCCCCCGCCGTCGCCGCAACGCCCGCAGACGACAAGCCGGCCGCCAGCGCGCAGGCGCCCGACACGCAGCAAGCCAAGGAAAGCCCGACCGCCGAAGCGCCACAAGCGGCCCTCGACAATCGAGCCTCGATGCTGTCCATCCTTCTGGTGGCCGGCGTGATGATCGTGGTCGTGAAGCTCGTGATCGCCTTCGCAAAAAAGAAAATGGAAGAAGAGATGCAAGCCGCCAAAGCCAAAGCCGATGCGGACTCGGATTTAGAGCAAGGCTAGCGCGCGGCCGGCTGGGCCCTGCAGACTACCGAAGCGCCTGTCCGCATGGCGCCACCGATGGATTGATGCACAAAACGGATCTACAAGCCCACGCCATGGCCGAGCTACGCTCCGCCAGACGATGAGGCCAGCGGCCAGTATCGCTACGCCCATTAGCCCGACGAGAGCAAGGTCGGCCTCAGTGCATCATGACGATGCAGCCGGCGTATGCGCATCCATGACAGCCTGATATCGCGAGAACCCCCTCGCGTTCATCTACTTGACACGCGGCGCCACAGCAGTCCGACGAGCGCGAGCAGCGCGAAGCCAGCGCCTGCGATGAAGGTGAACCGTGCTCCGAACTGGTCCCACAACAGGCCGGCAAGCGCACTGGCGATCAGCATGGCAATACCGGCGACCAAGTTGAAGAAGCCGTAGGCCGTGCCGCGCAGGTCGGCGGGGGCGGTGTCGGCGATCATCGTCGCCAGCAGGCCCTGCGTCATCGCCATGTGCAGGCCCCAGAAGGTGATGCCGGCCCAGACCCAGGTCCAGTGGTTGCCGGCGGCCAGCAGCACGTCGGCGAGGATCAACAACGCCAGCCCCCAGGCCAGCAGGGTTTCGTACCGAACCCGGTCGGCGAGCTTTCCGCACGGATAGGCTGCTGCTGCATAGACCACATTCATGCCGACGAGCACCAACGGAGTCCAGGCGATGGGCAGCCCGCCCTCGTTCGCCCGCAGCACGAGAAAGGCTTCGGAAAAACGCGCCAGCGTGCACGCGGCGCCGATGGCAACCACCCACCAGTAAGCGGCGGGAAGGCGCGCCAGATTCGCGCGTTCGATCGGGTTGCTGCGCTTTGCGTCCGATCTGCGTTCCGGCTCCTGCACGCCAAATAGCAACAAGGCGACGGCGAGGAAGGCCGGAATCACGGCCACCCAGAACACCGCCCGAAAATCGTCGGCCCACAACAGCATCAGCCCCAGCGCCAGTAACGGACCGACAAAAGCACCGACGGTGTCGAGCGATTGGCGCAGACCGAACGCGGCGCCGCGAATCTCGGCCGGTGCGAGATCAGCCACCAATGCATCCCGCGGGGCGCCGCGAATGCCCTTGCCAACGCGGTCGATGAAGCGGGCGGCGATGATCAGGCCGGCGCCGCCCGCTAGCGCAAACAGCGGCTTTGACGCAGCCCCCAGGCCGTAGCCGAGCAGCGCCAGCGGTTTCCGCTTGCCCCACAGGTCCGACAGCGCGCCCGAGAACACCTTGACGATCAGGGCCGTGGCCTCGGCCACGCCCTCGATGAGTCCGATACTGAACGCGCTCATGCCCAGGGCGGTCGCCATGAACACCGGCAGCAGACTGTGGATCAGCTCGGAAGAAACATCCATCAACAGGCTGACGAAGCCGAGCGCCCAGATGCTTTTCGGGATGGCGGGCCTGTTCATTTCAGGGTATCCGGATCAAGCGCGCGAGCGCTGCGGAGTCAGGTGTTTAAATTGCGAGAGCCGTGGAGTCAGGTCTTTCAATTGCTCATCCGTCACTGACTGGGTTCGACCCGTTGCCGCCGTTGAGCTCTCAGGGAAGCTGTCATTCAATGCTGCCGCTCAGCCGGCCTCAAGGCGGTAGGCTGCAGCAGCCTGTTATCGCTCTGATCGGTAGATGTCATGCAGGAACGTCTCGGTGGGCGAGATTTGAGTTGTTTCGCCCGCTCGTACAGCAGAAATAACATACTCGGCTTTCTCCTCTTCAGCCTCTATGGCACGGACGCCATCAAGGACGCACAGAACGCCGAACAGCGTTGCATCTGCCGCTTCAGCCATCGCTGACTCGACCATTGTTCTTTCAGAGTCACTGAGACCGATGAACCATTTTGCAATCTGCACAAGTTCCGGCCGCGGTGTTCTTCCTGGCGGAGAACGAAAGCTTGCAATGCAGTCAGTCACGGCAGCGTCGCGGCACTCAGACTTCAGCGCTCGCACGAAAAACTCGGTGTCAATCTGAGCCATAACGTTTGAAGTCACCGAACTGGCGCGCTTCCCGCGACAGACCCGATGGAATGACTTGTTGGGTAGTAGCAGGCCAAAGCACGAGGCAGTAACGCTCGTCACCGCTTGTTGAGCCAGCGAAGTAGGCGTGCCCGCTGTAGCTTCCGGGCGCCGTGGTTATGCGGGGGCAATCGGGAACGAAATCCGTACAACCGCAGAGAGCCGCCGTTCCCGACGGGAGCGAAAGACTGAACGCTGCTTGGTGCTCCCACGAACCTTCGGCCTCGGTTGGCTCGGAAACGAAAACCACCTCTACGGGCACATGCACAGCGGACTCCGTATGAAAAACGACGATGTGCGGTGCAGCTCGCAGACGCCTCAACATGTCTTGCTCAGTCACCTCTTCCGGGATATTCGGCTTGATGCTCGCATCCATCAGATAGAACTGGTGATAATCCGCAAACACCTGAAATTTGTGCATGTCCTTCATGCGGCCCAACACCGAGTTCACCGGCGCCGGAGCCCGATAGGGCGGAGGGCACAAAAACCGGCCATGAAAATGCCGAAGGCATGGCCGGTTTTTGCGTCCGCGTGCAACGGCGAGTTAGGCTGAGGCGAGGAGTGGAAGGTTTGGAGAGTACGCATAGCTTGAAGTTTTAGGTGTTTCACTTTACGTGTCAATCCGCGCAACTTTTTGGGGTGGAAGCGCATTGGCTTTCGCATGCCTGCAAACTCTCCTGGATTGATTGCTTGTTCTCTGGCTCCCAAGACCCGCCGCTTCCATGGTAGGTCTCCGCGTTCAGGTGAAAGCGTTCCCCGCACGTTGTGCATTGAAAGCTATAGCTAAGCAGATCGTCCCAGGGATCGCCTTTTGCAAGCTCTGCGAAGGTGACGCTGGAAATGGGATTCGGATTAATGATCTCAGACAGCGTGTTGTCAAGGATGTTCTGCCATGCGATTCGAATGGCGTTTCGGAGTTCGTGTGGTCGTTTGATGGACACACGCACACAAAGATCACGGCACTTTTCGCACGTCATGTGAGTTGCCTAACGTTTGAATTCACCGGCCTGCGCGGTTTTATGCGCAGGTCCGGTGGAATGATGAGTTAGAGCTTTATTACCAAGTCACCCACCTTAGCGCCCCTAAGTTCAAGTAAAACCGGCTCAGAGGGAGTGATGGATTCAGTAACTACATCTTGCGGCCCGATTAGGGCCGCAATGCCAGTGCTGCGAGATGTGACCTTCTTGATTTCGCGCGTATCGGGCTGGCGATCAACCTCAATTGACTTTAGTGTTGAAAGTTTGGGCTGCACGTGCACAACCTCTGCGCGCCCACGAACAATCTCTAACTGCTCCAGTTCTTCCCCTGAATCAGGGTCTCGGATCACGTCGCCGAGGCCGACAACCAGAAATTTCATTCCGACCTTAACGTCTTTCTCCGCACCCGCATTAATTACAACGGAAAATTTGTCAGAGATGTGTACGACTTTTCCAAAATATCTTTCGCTCATGATTAAGAGTTCCTCATTGATTGAGCCTGGAGTGCGGAGAGGGGAACTACAGGCCTCACTAGAATCGTTTTTAGATCTGTGTCTTGCCCAACCCCAGTTTCCTCTGGCGATGTTGCAGGCAAGAGTTTGATTTGAATAAATTGCTCTTGAACATGATGAACCGCCCCGAGCGATAAGAGTCGTTCAACATCATCAACGTTGGAGTAGCAGCCGACAACGATCTGATTTCCGAAGTGTTCATTTCGTCTTATGAGCAATATTTGATCGTTTGGCAAATATCGAATTGGAATTTCGTAAGGCGGTGCAATTTTCTTTTCTGCGGCAATGTCGAACAGAAGCTTCAACAAAATTATTACGACTGTAAGGAACAGCCAGAGCAAAAACAAAATCCACTTAATGCTCACTTGTTCGGACGTGTTTACGAACATCGTTACAAGTGCCGACAGGAAGCCTGCAGCACCTACGGCGAGCGATATCCCTGTCAAACTAAAAATGGCTTGGTTAATTCGATCTTTCATAGGGTGGCTCGCAGCTCCTCCAAAAGCTCTAACTTTGTTTTCTGGCGAGAGTTCTGCCGCGTAACATCGGAATGCCTGATAACGTGTTCTGCAAGTTACTGTTTAGAAGAAGAAATTACGCGAAACACAGAATAACAAGGCAGGAAAAGCGGCAGCCGACAGCTTTGCAGGTTGATGCAACCGATCTGACATACACGCCGCTAGCATACCGCCCCACCCGGATGACCGCTATCCGGATTGGGTGGCCAGTGACGGCTTCTGGCCGCAACCCGCCCGCCGAAGCCAATCTCACCCTCCCCGCTTCACCTCACTCAGCGTCTCCCCGCGCGCCATCTTCCAGTCCAGCCACCCGTTCGACGCCGCCGCGCACACCACCGCCGACGCGCCGCTTGGCGAAGGAGTGATGCTCGAAGGCCTTGGCGATTTCCGCGGCTCTTGATGCTTCCCAGCTCGATCTCGCCAAGCACATGCGGACACACCAGCAATTGTCCATCGCATAGCAGATCGGAGAGTCGTGAATATGGTTTTCACGTATCCGTACGCGCCTGCGCGTATATGTACGGCGCGAGTGCAAGTCCGACAAGCAGATAGAGCAATCCAAATAAATACTGACCACGCTGGCCAAACTCCAGCACCGCGTGACGTACCGCCAAAACTACCGAAACCACGAAATAGCAGGAAGCGAGGATGGCAAACGCGAAGATGAGCAACTTGTCGACAGTGCGCGTACCTGCGCGTTGCCGCGCCATGGAATGCAACCAAGTCTCCCAGCCGCCCTCGCCCTCAACCCTTGGTTCGATCTGCTCGAGGATGTACTTGCCCGCTCGCATGACCGAATGATTCTCGGCAAGAAAAAGGATCACGAGCACTACGACGATCAGCGGCAAGGCAAAGGTGATTGCTGCGATCTCGTACGTGATCGCAACAGATTGAGCTGCCGGGATCACCGCAGCGCCCCCCACCAACAGCTTGAACATGCTCTCCTTGGATTTTTCGATCTCGCTTCGCAGGGTCTGATATTCGAGTTCGATGAATCGGGCTCGATCGAAAATTTTTTCCATGATGCTGGCTCCCGCCGAGAAAGAACCTCACCTGACCGCGCGAGATAGCGGTCGTCAAAGAATCGATCATGCCTTTGGCTATTGCAGTCTCACGCACTTGAAGGGCGTCCCATTTGCGGTGGTTCCCGTCGCTTCGGTGCCGTCGGCGTTCTTGCTTACCTTGTAGCTTCCGCCAGACGAGAAGCCCTGCAGGTGAATCATCGCCCGGTCGGAGCCTGTGTAGTGCGCATTGATCAAGCCCTCAGCCGAGCACTGCCAACTCGATCCATCGCCGGTAGTGGCACACCCTGAGACTGCAACCGTTGTAACGATGGTCAGAAAGATACTTTTCGTTTGCATCGCCTTCTCCATATTCGGTATCACAACAATATGAGTAACGACCTGCGGTCACGGTTGCCTTGTGGTCGCTCGGGCGCAAGCACGAGGCAAAACCATTCGGCATCCATGAGACTCATGCAGCATAGCGCAGCCGACGATGACCGTTCGGGCATTCTTCGCCCTCGGGCGACGCGCCGAACGCGGAATCGGGGTCTGGCCCGATTCCGCAACGCTCTCGGGCATGGCGGGGAAGACGTCGAGCTGCGGGCGCGGCACCTCGATGAGCTGCACGATGCGGGTGGTGATGTCGGCGATGCGGATGCCGCGCGGGTCGCCGAGCGGCAGGAAGATCTGGATGGTCTGCGGGCGCGCGGCGGGGGTCATGCGGGCTCCGGGGTGGGGACGGTGGAGGCGACGGAGAGATGGCGGACGTCGATCTTGCCGGTGACGGCGGCGGAGATCAGAGCGGTGCGGCGTTCTTGGAGAAGTGCGATGGTGAGTATCGCCTCACGATTCAACGCGTCGAATTTCGCAAGTTCCGTGTCGATGAAGTCGCAAACTCGCTGTTGCTCGTCGAGCGGTGGTACTGGTATCACGAAACTACAAATCTGCTCGCCACTGATATGCGGAACGCTGACGCCTGTCGTTTCCGGAGTGAAGTGCGCCTCGAATGCCCGTGAGCTCAGAAGTCTCATCATGAATCTGCCGGCAATTGAGGCGCTGGGTTGGACCTTGGCGACCCGCTGAAGCAAAAGGCACGGTAGATCGTCATCTTTCACGGCTGCAACTCGAATGCCAGTGCTAATGAGCGGCCGGTCCATTCCAATAACAACATCCCCAGGGCGCAGTTCGAATGCATCAAGGCCATCCAGCTCCGTGCGCTGCCAGTAAACGACTTCATCCCATCTGAGCTCGCCGACTCCGACATTGATGCCTCGAAGCAGTGGGACACAGCTTTCGTCGGAACAGAATCCAGAAGATGGGAACGCGTATCCGGGAAGGATAGAGACATAGAATCCAGCCTTACCTACCTTCCAATGCGCCGGCACCACCCCCAGCCACGCCACCCCGGAATCCTTCATCGGCACATCCGGATCCAGCCCCTTGGTGACCGCGTGCGAGATCAGCGCCTGGCGCTTTTCCTTCAGCAGCGCGATCAGGTTCTGCTGCTCGGCGACGAGGGCGTCGATCTTGGCGGTTTCGCGGTCGAGGAAGGCCGAGATTGCGCACTGCTCCGTCGGCGGAGGAAAGGCCATCCGAAAATCCCGAACGAAGTCGTCGGGTACCCGCTTCTGGCCGCCCGCTCCATACATGAATGCTTCGCCGAGCTTGCGAAACGGCTGGGATACGAACACCCAGTGCAAGTATTCGCTGGTCGTCTCTTGGGGCTTCGGCCGAGCGACTATGAGTTCCGTGGTTCCAAAACCAGCGCCGCCGACAAGTCCGCACATCACTGCGCCCTTGCCGTTCTCGAAGCAGGGCGTGATCTTGGCCAACGTTACGTCACCATCGCGGAAGTACGTGTAACCAGACGACACGTCCGAAATAGGTCGGGTGCGCTGCAGATCGAGGCGCCCGTCCTCACCAATCGCTTCCATCGGAAGGAATGAAAGCTCGGTATCCGTCGGGAGGGATGTGACCTCGGCCTTCGACGGATTCAACGTCGCCACTTGGCGGATGCGCAGAAGCTCCCAATGCCCCGGCACCTCCCCCAGCCACTCGACGCCCGAGTCCTTGTATTCCGGATAACGCGGAAAGCTCATTCGTCCTCTCCCGCCTCGCGCGTGTTCTGCAGGTAGAACTCATGCAACTTGGCCTGCAGCAGCTTCTTGTCGGGCAGCTGGGTCTGGTACTCGGCGATCAGTGCCGGCGACAGGCTGCGGCTCAGCGCGTATTCGACCACCTCGTCGTCCTTGCTGGCGCACAGCAGCACGCCGATGGCGGGGTTTTCGTGCGGCTTCTTCACGTCGCGGTCGAGCGCTTCGAGATAGAAGCCGAGCTTGCCAAGGTATTCAGGCTCGAAGCGGCCAACCTTCAGCTCGATCGCCACCAGGCAGTTGAGGCCGCGGTGGAAGAACAGCAGGTCGAGGGCGAAGTCGCGCTTGCCGACCTGGAGCGGAAACTCGGAGCCGACGAAGCAGAAGTCGCGGCCGAGTTCGATGAGAAAGTCCTTGAGGCGGTTGAGCAGGCCGCGATGCAGGTCCAGTTCGCTGTGCGCTTCCGGCAGGGCGAGGAACTCGACCAGGTAGGCGTCGCGGAAGACGTTCAGGGCCTGCGGATGAATTTGTGTCACCAGCGGTGACACTTTTGCCGGACTCAGCACGGCACGCTCGAACAGCGCGGCCTTGAACTGCCGCTCGAGCTCCCGCTTACTCCATTTCTCCCGGATCGCCGTGCGCAAGTAAAAATCCCGCTCTTCGTCACGTTTGCTCTGGCTCAGGATGATCAGGTGGTGAGTCCAGGGCAATTGCGTCAGCAGTGCCGAGACAATTTCGTCGTCGCGGTACGCTTCGTAGAACTGGCGCATCCGGAACAGGTTTCGGCGCGTGAACCCCCGCAGCCCAGGCTGCGTGCGCGCGATGTGCTCGGCCAGTTGCGCGACCACGCCGTCGCCCCATTCGGCGGCGGCGATCTTGCGGCTGATGATGGCGCCGACCTGCCAGTACAGATCGATCAGCGTGGCATTGACGGTTTGCACCGCGCGCTGACGGGTAGCGACGATGAGATCGACGATCTCGGCAAAGCCGGTATCGGGCATGGCGCTCATCCCGCCACCTCCGCCGGCATCGCCAAGCGCACGCCTTCGGGCGACTTGACCCGGTAGCCGACCGAGATGATGACGTCGAGGTTGTAATGCTCGACCTGATAGGTTTTTCCGTCGTCGGCAGTATGTGCAAAATTTGCACGTACTGCCTTGGCGTCGAGTTCGCCTTCCCTGAACACATTGCGAACATGCCGCCCGACCACCGTCCGGTCCCGCCCGAACAACTGGCTCAACTGCTCCTGTCGCAGCCAGACGGTATCGCCTTCCAGCCTGATCTCGACCGTGCCCGCATCGCTGCGGTAGATGACGAGCCCGCTCATCCCGCCAACCCCTCCCCATTCGGAATGCATTTCCCTTGATCGCATAGCCGTCTGAAGCGTGCCGAGGCCCTGTCCATCGTCCACGGATCTCGCTCGATCCAGTCGGCAGGGAAACCCATCGCCGCCACAGGCGGCTTGTGAGTCTCGATGAGCGTTACAAGGCGGGCTCTCCAGTGGTGTGCCGGTGCGATGACGTCCATGAGGTGAAGCAGGATCAGCAGGGTGTTGTAGAGCTTGCGCGAACCCGCGACGCACTCGCTGGCAAGGTTCGCGGGCTTGGTGCGCGGCAACTCCGGCGTAATCGTGAATTCGCGGTTCCACAGCCGACTATGGTGAGCGCACAGATTGCGGATGAAGGTGAGGTGGTGCAGCCAGGACTCGAGCACCCGCTGGTCGGTCAGATACACGGACGCGATCGACCGCCGCGTCGCCATCGGCTTGAGGTTGTTGTACCAGCGCGAGAGCAGCCCGAGCGACATCACTTCGCACACTGCCCAGACCGGAGGCAGATCCTCCCGATACGTCCTGGTGAGATGCCGAATGAAGGTCTCGTCGGAGCGGGAGACCTCGTCGGCCAGGCGATCCAGGTTGGCGCGCCAACGCGGCGCTTTCAGAGCGAGGGCCGGGTCGAGATGCGCATGCGGCCCATGCTCATGGGCCAGGTGGTAGGCCCACTGGCTGCGCACCGAGACCTCGAAGCGCTCGATCGCATCAAGGAGGAGTAGGCGCAGCTCGCGGTCGAAGATGTAGAGATTGAGGACGTCTTCGAACGAAGTGCCGGCGACGAAGCGGTGCGATCCGTGATCGGCCTCGAACGGCAACCAGTACGCGCCAAGGCGGTAATAGTTCAGGTGCTGAAGGTAAAAGGCGGCGCGATCAGCGTCGTCAACGCACATACCGCGCTGCATCAGCAGTGCAAGCTGCTGGATGTAGGTCGTGGGGGGCTTGTTGAAGGGGCGCTTCATGAAACCGCCCGCACAAAAAAGTAACCCGCCGGTTTGAGGATACGCTTGCGCGCATAGCCTTGGCGGGTTTTGTTGCCGAGAATTATCGCCTTGTTCGACGTACTAAACAAGGTGTTGAACGCGATCGATAGCACTTGGCGTGCCGGCAGAGTGAGCGGTCTCATCCCGCCAACCCCTCGATCATCTGCTTGATCCGGTCCATCGAGCGCTTCAGGTCCGCGTCGATCTCCGCCAGCGGCCGCGGCGGCTCGAAGACGTAGAAGTGGCGGTTGAAGGGGATCTCGTAGCCGACCTTGGTCTTGTCGTGGTCGATCCAGGCGTCGGGGGCGTGGGGCAGCACCTCGCGCTCGAAGTACGTCTGCACGTCCTCGGACAGCGGCACGTTCTCGGTGTCGCGCAGCGCGCTGTCGGGCTGGGGCTTGCCCTTCTGCTTGCCGCGCTCGCCGAGCACGATGTTGCCTTGCGCGTCGCGCTGCGGGCGCTCGATGGTGATGGTGCGGTAGCCGAAGTCCTGGTTGCGGAAGACGCGGGCGATGGGCACGCGCTTGACCTTGCCGCCTTCGGGCGCGGTCGGCGGCTTCACGTCGGGGAACAGCGTGACGCGGGCGACCTCCTTGCCCTGGGCGTCGCTCACCACCGCCTGCTCCACTTCCAGAAAGCCGCCGAAGATGCGGGTGATCTCATCGATGTCGGCCTCGGACAGTTCCTTGCGCTTGGAGCCGAGGCTCTTCCTCATCTTCTGCCAGAAGCTCGAGGCGTCGATCAGTTGCACCCAGCCCTTGCGGTCGTCGACCTTGCGGTTGGTGAGGATCCACACGTAGGTGCTGATGCCGGTGTTGTAGAACATGTCGGTGGGCAGGCCGACGATGGCCTCGACCAGGTCGTTCTCGAGCAGGTAGCGGCGGATCTCGGACTCGCCCGAGCCGGCGCCGCCGGTAAACAGCGGCGAGCCGTTGAGCACGATGCCGATGCGGCTGCCGCCCTGCTCGGCCGGGCGCATCTTGGCGATCAGGTGCAGCAGGAAGAGCAGCGAGCCGTCCGACACGCGCGGCAGGCCCGGCCCGAAGCGGCCGGCGAAGCCTTTGTCCTCGGCCTCGCGGCGCACCTCCTTCTCGACCTTCTTCCACTCCACGCCGAAGGGCGGGTTGCTGAGCATGTAGTCGAACAGCTTGCCGAGCAGGCCGTCCTCGGACAGCGTGTTGCCGAGCACGATGTTGCGCACGTCCTGGCCCTTGATCAGCATGTCGGCCTTGCAGATGGCGTAGGACTCGGGGTTGAGCTCCTGGCCGAACATGGTGAGGCGCGCGCCGGGGTTGATGTCGAAGAGGTGCTCGCCCGCCACCGAGAGCATGCCGCCGGTGCCGGCGGTGGGGTCGTAGATGGTGCGCACGATGCCGGGCTTGCCGAGCGCGTCGTCGTCTTCGATGAAGAGCAGGCTCACCATCAGGCGGATGACCTCGCGCGGGGTGAAGTGCTCGCCGGCGGTCTCGTTGGAGATCTCGGCGAACTTGCGGATCAGCTCTTCGAAGACCAGGCCCATGTGGACGTTGTCGACGCGTTTGGGGTGGAGCTCGATGTGGGCGAACTTCTCCACCACCAGGTAGAGCAGCCCGGCCTTGTGCAGGCGCTCGACGGTGTTGGCGAAGTCGAAGCGCTCGAAGATGTCGCGCACGTCGGGCGCGAAGCCCTGGATGTAGCTGTGCAGGTTGGCGCGCAGGTGGTCCTGGTCGCCGGCGAGCGTCGGCAGGTCGAGCGCGCTGACGTTGTAGAAGGGCACGCCCGACTTCCTGAGCACGAAGGGCTCGAAGGGCAGCCCGGCCTGCTCCTTGTCGCGGTATTCGGCGAGCACCGCCGCCTTGGTCGGCGCCAGCACGCAGTCGAGCCGGCGCAGCACGGTGAAGGGCAGGATGACGCGGCCGTATTCGGACTGCTTGAAGTCGCCGCGCAAGAGGTCGGCGACCGACCAGATGAGGGCGGAGAGGGCTTGCTGGTTCATGGGCTCGGGTCGTGGGCGTAAGACGCCGGATTATCGCCCATGACGCTCGAGCGCGTTGCCGGGTCGGCACGCCTACGTGATCGCAGGCCCCGAGCGCGAGCCCTCTGCGCCCTGCGCCTTCAGTCGTGCGCGATCGGCTTGTCGGTGAAGAGGAACTCCTTCAGCTCGTGCGAGAAGGTCTTGTCGCGGCGGCGGATCCACTCCAGCACCATCGCGGCGTGCTCTTTCTCTTCGTCGCGGTTGTGCGCGAGGATGGCGCGCAGCTCGGGGTCCTTGCAGGCGTCGACGCGCTGGTTGTACCAGTCGACCGCCTCGAGTTCTTCCATCAGCGAGATGATCGCGCGGTGCATGTCGCGTGTTTCGTCGCTGAGTTCTGCGACGGGTTCGTGATAGCCCTCGTTTGCCATGTGGTATCTCCTTTGCTTGAAGTGGCCGGGATCGCACCCGAACAAGGGCGATGATAGCGCGAACGCGCCGCCGCGCGCCCTGCCTCGAAAACGAGCACCCGGCGCACTTTCAGGCGGCGCGTGGCTTTCGGCGTGTTATCCACAGCCTCGCCAACAGCTCTTTCCCCACCGACTGGGGACAATCCACAGGCGAACACGCGCCGCGCGCCGGACATGACCCCCGGCGATAGAGCCGCGCTTGACCGTCCGATGCCTGGCAGACGACCGGCCGTGTCGGCTGGGCCGGTCATAAGCTTTCGTTTATATTGCCCCACAACAAATCGACAAGGAGCCACCATGACCCAGGACATCCAGACCGACGTCGCCATCATCGGCGCGGGCAGCGCGGGCCTTTATGCGTTGCGCGAGGTGCGCCGCGCGGAGCGCGAGTTCGTGCTCATCGACCGCGGCCCGCTCGGCACCACCTGCGCGCGCGTAGGCTGCATGCCGTCGAAGGTGGCGCTGCACGCGGGGGCGCAGTGGGCTGCGCGCAAGGCGTTTGCCGACGCGGGCATCCGCGGAGCCGACGCGCTGGAGATCGACCTCAGCCAGACCTGGGCGCACGTGCGCAAGAAGCGCGACCAGTTCAGCGCCAGCGCCACCGCCAAGACGCGCGAGGCGGCCGGCGAGCGCCTGATCGAAGGCCAGGCGCGCTTCATCGAGCCGACCTTGATCGAGGTGGATGGCCCGGCCGGCGTGCAGCGCATCCGCGCGCGGGCGGTGGTCGTCGCCACCGGCTCGCGTCCGGTGATGCCGGGCTGGCTGGCGCCGGTGCGTGCGCACACCGTGAGCACCGACGAGCTGTTCGAGCTCGAGACGCTGCCGCGCTCGGTGGGTATCCTGGGCCTGGGCGCGATCGGCCTGGAGATGGGGCTGGCGCTGTCGCGGCTGGGCGTGAAGGTGCTCGGCGCGGACCTCGCAGCGACGATCGGCGGCATCGCCGACCCGGCCGTGGCCGAGCGCGCGGTAGCCAATTTCGGCACCGAAATGGAGATGTGGCTGGGCGTCGAGACCGCGGTCTCGCCGAGCGCGGGCGGCGTGCTGATGCGCGCCGGCGACCGCGAGGCCGAGGTCGAACTGCTGCTCGCCGCGCTCGGGCGGCGGCCCAACGTCGATGGGCTGGGGATGGCGGAGGCGGGCTTTCCGCTCGACGCGCGCGGCACGCCGAAGTTCGACCCCGCCACGCTGCAGATCGGCACGCTGCCGGTGTTCATCGCCGGCGACGCCAACGCCGACCGCCCGCTGATGCACGAAGCCGCCGACGAGGGCGCGATCGCCGGCTACAACGCCGCCCGCGACACGCCGCAGCGCTTTGCGCGCAAGGTGGCGCTCGGCATCGCGTTCACCGCGCCGGACATCGCCAGCGTCGGCGCGCGCTTCGACCAGCTCGACCCGGACCGCATCGTGACCGGCGATGCGCGCGGCGAGGCCAACGGGCGCGCGCGCATCCTCGAGGCGCAGTCCAGCCTGCTGCACGTGTATGCCGACCGCGCCGACGGTCGCCTGCGCGGGGCCGCGATGATGATGGCCGGCGGCGAGCACATCGCCCACCTGCTCGCCTGGGCGATCCAGCGCGGCGAGACCGCGCGCGAGCTGCTCGCGCTGCCCTTCTACCACCCGGTGCTCGAAGAAATGCTGCAGACCGCGCTGCAGGACATCGTCCGCCAGGTCGACGACGACAGCACGCTGCCGATCGGCCTGGCGCCAGAGGCGACCTGAGCGCAGGCCGCCTCTGGGACATGCATGCTGCGCCTTAGCCGAGGCGCAGGATGCGCACCGCGCCGATCAGCACCACCACGCCGATCACCGCGCCGATCAGCCAGTCCGGCCACGCGCTACCAGTCCAGGCCACGAGGGCGCCGGCGGCGATCACGCCCAGGTTGGCGATGACGTCGTTGGCCGAGAAGATATAGCTCGCCTTCATGTGCACGCCGCCCTCGCGGTGGCGGGAGATCAGCACCAGGCAGGCGACGTTGGCCGCGAGCGCGAGCAGCGAGATACCCATCATGCCCACCGGCTCGGGCAGCGCGCCGCCCATGACCCGGCGCGCCACCTCGGCGAGCGCACCCAGCGCCAGCACGAGCTGCAGCACGCCGGCCAGGCGCGCGGCGCTCAGCTTGTGCTGCGCGGCGCGGCCCACGGCGTAAAGCGCCACGCCATACACCGCGGCGTCGGCAAACATGTCCATCGCGTCGGCGACCAGGCCGGCCGAGCGCGCCCACAGGCCGGCACCGATCTCGACCACGAACATCACCGCGTTGATCGCGAGCAGCACCCACAGCACGCGTGCCTCGGCCGCGTCGTCGCCGGGCGGCGCGGCCTGCGACTCGGCGCCCGCGAGCGGGCGCGACTCGGCGAGCTCGGCCCCGTAACCCAGCGGCACCAGGCGGGCGAGGATCGCCGCCGCCTCGCCGGCGTGATCCACGGTCAGGCGCCGCCCGGCGAGGTCGAACTTCAGCGCCGCCACCGGCGCATCGGCCAGGCGCATGCGGATCATCTGCTCTTCGGAGGGGCAGTCCATGCCGGGGATGCGGAACACGCTGCGCGAGTGCGCAGCCTCGCTCTCGGCCGCTTCGTCCCTGCCCGTCATCTCGTCGGTCTCCAGCACAGCACACGCCCCCTAGCGCAGCGCGGTTTTACGAAACAGGGGCACGAGCTTCATATCCGTCTTCATCACGTGATCCACCAGCCATTTGCGCAAAAAGGCGGTGATCTCGGCACTTTGCGCCTTGACGCCTTCGACCCCGCCATCGGGGTCCTCGAGCGTCGCGCTCAGGCGCTGCGCCAGCGCATCGATCTCGCCGAGCAGCTCGCGGTGCTCGTTCTTGTGCTGGTCGATGTGGATGTAGCCGTAGGCGATCTGGATGCGCTCCTCGCGCTCGAAATGGTACTGGGCGTAACGCCGCAGCTCGGTCAGCGCCGCCTCGACGTTGCGCGGATCGTCCGGAAAACGCAGCACGAGCTCGACCGTGTTGATGAGCAGGATCAGATAGCGGTGGTCGTTGTCGATGTCGTCGTGACCGATGCGAAATTGCGGTCGCCAGAAAATGGGCATGGATATCTCCGGAGCCTCTCGAGGGCGTCGAAACGCAGAGTGTGCATTGTCGCGCACGGCGAGGTGTCGGACATAATGCACGCTCATCGCTCACCGCCGCCCGCGCATCCGATTCAGGCCAGAACACCACCATGACCACGCCCACCAGACCCCTCTCCGGCATCAAGGTCGTCGAGCTCGGTACCCTCATCGCCGGCCCCTTCGCCGCGCGCATCCTCGCCGAGTTCGGCGCCGAGGTGATCAAGATCGAATCGCCCGACGGCGGCGACCCGCTGCGCAAGTGGCGCAAGCTCTACGAAGGCACCTCGCTGTGGTGGTACCTGCAGGCGCGCAACAAGAAGTCGGTGACGGTGAACCTGAAGCACCCCGACGGCGTCGAGGTGGTGCGCCAACTGGTGGCCGAGGCCGACATCGTGGTGGAGAACTTCCGCCCCGGCGTGCTCGACAAGCTGGGGCTAGGCTGGGAGGCGCTGTCGGCAATCAACCCCGGGCTGGTGATGGTGCGTCTGTCGGGCTTCGGTCAGAGCGGGCCGATGGCGCAGCAGCCCGGCTTCGGCGCGATCGGCGAGTCGATGGGCGGGCTGCGCTACGTGACCGGCTTCCCCGACCGGCCGCCGGTGAAGACCGGGATCTCGATCGGCGACTCGATCGCCGCGCTGTGGGGCGCGCTCGGCGCGCTGATGGCGCTGCGCCATCGCGAGGTGAATGGCGGCACGGGCCAGGTGGTGGATGTCGCGCTCTACGAGGCGGTGTTCGCGATGATGGAGTCGCTGGTGCCGGAGTTCGACGTGTTCGGCTTCGTGCGTGAGCGCACCGGCAACATCATGCCCGGCATCACGCCGTCGAACACCCACACCACCCGCGACGGCCGCCACATCACCATCGGCGCCAATGGCGACGCGATCTTCCGCCGCCTGATGCACGCGATGGGCCGCGGGGACCTCGCCGAGGACCCGACGCTCGCCGACAACGCCGGCCGCGACGCGCGCCGCGACGAGTTGTACGCGCTCATTGACGCCTGGGTGGCGCAGCACGACGAGGCCGCGGTGCTGGCGACGCTGGCCGCGGCCGAGGTGCCGGCCTCGCGCATCTATTCGGTGGCGGACATGTTCGCCGATCCGCAATTCCTCGCCCGCGAGATGCTGCACACGGTGAAGCTACCCGACGGCCGCGACTGCCGCATGCCGGGCGTGGTGCCCAGGCTGTCGGCCACGCCGGGCGGTGCCGAGTGGATCGGGCCGGCGCTGGGCGAGCACACGGATGCGGTGCTGCGCGCACTCGGCTACGACGCGGCGCGCATTGCCGCGCTACGCGAGTCCGGGGCGATCTGAGCCAGTCCTCCGCGGGCCGCAGCGCAGCCCCACGCGGCGGCAGGCTTGCAGGCGACCGCGCCTGTGCGGCCGGGCGGGCCGCTTTCCGCCGCGGCTGAGCAACATCAAGGCGCCCGCCGCCGGCCGCGACCGACAATCACGGCTCCCCCACCCCCCGGAGCCGCCATGTCCAGCGAACGTTTTCCCGCCTTCTTCGAGCAGGTGCCGCGCCTCGTGGTGCGCGACCCGCTCGCCGACTTCCTCGGTGCCGCCGAGGGCGGCGTGCTCGAATACGGCTACGCCGACGCGGTGCGTCTGGCCGGGCATTCCTGCCCCACGGTGGCCTCGGCCTACGCGCTCGCCCACCACGCGCTGACGCGCCTGTTCCCGGGTGAGCTGCCGCAGCGCGGTCTGGTGCATGTGAGCTTTCAGCATCCGCTCGACGAAGGCGTCACCGGCGTGATCGCCGCGGTGGTCGGGCTGCTCACCGGCAGCGCGCAGGACGGTGGCTTCAAGGGCATCGCCGGCCAGTTCGTGCGCCGCAACCTGCAGGCCTTCGCCCAGCACCACCAGCCGCTGGCGCTGCGCTTCACGCGCCGCGACAACGGCGCCGCGCTCGACGCCGCCGCCGAGCTCGTCAAGGTGCCGCCGCATCCGGACATGGCCGAACTGATGCGCCTGTGCATGCGCGGAGAAGCCGACGCCAGCCAGGCGCGCCGCTTCGGCGAGCTGTGGCAGGCGCGCGTGGCGCGCGTGCTGCTCGAACACTGGGACGACCCCGAGGTGTTCCACTTCGCGGGCTGAGTTCGACCGGCCGGCGTCCCTGCCGGCCAGGCGGGCTGATCACATCTCTTCGTAGAAGCGGAAGGCGCCGCGCGTGCCTTTCTTGACCGCATAGAGCGCGGCGTCTGCGCGGCGCATGAGCTCCGTCGCATTGGCCGCGTCGTCCGGCCCGAGCACCACGCCGACCGACGCGCCGATCTGCGCCTGCCCTTCGGCGAGTTCGAAGGGGCGCGCCATGTCGGCACAGATGCGCGCGGCGACCTCTCTGACGGCGTCCGGGCCGTCGACCTCCTCGAGCACGACGGCGAATTCGTCGCCACCGAGCCGAGCCACGGTGTCCGAGGCCCGCACGCAGGCCTGCAGGCGCTGGCCGACTTCGACCAGCAAGGCGTCGCCGGCGAGATGCCCGAGGCGGTCGTTGACGCTCTTGAAGCGGTCGAGATCCACCAGCATCAGCGCGAAGCGGTCGCCATGGCGACGCGCCTTGACGGTCGCGGTGCGCAGGCGGTCGTCGAACAGATTGCGATTGGGCAGTCCGGTGAGCGCGTCGTGGTCGGCGCGGAAGCGCAGCCGCTCCTCGGCCTTCTTGCGCGAGGTGATGTCGGTCATGGTGGCGACATAGCCTACGACGCCCTCGGCTCCGGCGATGCGCGTCACCGACATCCACTGCACGTACAGGTCACCGTCCTTGCGCCGGTTCCAGATCTCGCCCTGCCACAGCCCCTGCTGCGCGAGCGCGGCATACATGTCGGCGAAGAAGGCCGCGTCGTGCCGTCCCGAGCCGAGGAAGGCCGGGCTGCGGCCGAGCACTTCGGCCTTGCTGTAGCCGGTGATTTCGCAAAACGCGGTGTTGACCTGCACGATGCGCGAGGCGGCATCGGTGAACATGATGCCTTCGGCCGCGCTCTCGAAAATCGCCCGGTAGCGCGCCTCGCTCGCGGCGAGCTGCCGTTCGCTGCGCTGATGCAGGGCGACCTCGCTCACCAGCTTGCGGTTGGCCTCGGCGAGCTCGCGCGTGCGTGTGGCGATGAGCTGCTCCTGTTCGGCATTGATCCTGCGCACGACGCGGACGTGGCGGGCGTTGAGGCGCAGCAGTCCATGCATCAGGCCGGCCGTGAGCGCGAAGGCGACCAGATACAGCGCCGCTGCGCGCAGCAGCAACTCGTCGCGGCGCGCGACCAGCACATCGGCCGGCATGGTCACCGAGATGCCGCCGCGAATGTCGCCGAGCGCATAGCCCTGCTCGGCGTGGCAACTCAGGCAGGGCTCACGCACGAAGAGCGGCGCCATGTAGCGATGCGCGGCCCCACCCGCCATGTCGATCAGGGCCAGCACCTCGGCCTCGCCCGCCTCGAAGCGCTGCAGCGCCTGCGCCTCCCAGGGGTCGGGCTGGTTGGCCGGACGGATGGGGTCGAGGCTGGTGATGTGCAGCTGGATGCCGTCGACACGCGCGGCCAAGTCGGCGATCTGGCGCGTCATGAAGGCGGGATTGATCATCGTCAGCCGCCGGCCATCGACGGTCTCGAGGTCGCGCGCGGGGTGGCGCAGATAGGGGTTGGGCTGGGTCTTGTCGTCGAGCGGCACGTACACGCCACCGTGCTCGGCGTTCCACTCGCGCGTGGTTTCGATGAGCGAGAACAGCGCCGCACCGCGCTCACGCGCGATCGCGGCCACCGTGTCGTTGATCAGCCGCCACTCGAGCGCGAACAGGGCGCCGAACAGCAGCGCAGCGCACAGATAGACGAGCCAGACCCTGCGCAGCGGATGCGCCTGGTCGGATGATGCGGAGGAAGACACCACACCGGTCTCGTGATCCATGTCTTCATTTTAGCGCCGAAGACGAGGCCGGAGCCCAGGCTACGCACCCGCTTCCGCATCGAGCACCGCCTCGGCGTCGTCCACCGTCTCGCCCAGGAAGCCGCCGCTCTGGTGCGCCCACAGGCGGGCGTAAAGACCGCCTCGGGCGAGCAGGCTGCGGTGGTCGCCCTCTTCGACGATGCGCCCCTGGTCCATCACCACCAGGCGATCCATGGCGGCGATGGTCGACAGGCGGTGCGCGATCGCGACCACGGTCTTGCCCTCCATCAGCCGGTAGAGGCTGGCCTGGATCGCGGCCTCGACCTCGGAGTCGAGCGCGCTGGTGGCCTCGTCGAGGAGCAGGATGGGCGCATCCTTCAACATCACCCGCGCGATCGCGATGCGCTGGCGCTGACCGCCGGAGAGCTTGACGCCACGCTCGCCGACGTGGGCGTCGTAGCCGCGCCGGCCGTGCGGATCGCTCAGGCCGAGGATGAAGTCGTGCGCCTCGGCACGCTTTGCGGCGGCGATCATGTCCTCGTCGGTGGCGTCGGGGCGGCCGTACAGGATGTTGTCGCGCACCGAGCGATGCAGCAGCGAGGTGTCCTGCGTGACCATGCCGATCTGCGCGCGCAGGCTGTTCTGGGTGACGCCGGCGATGTCCTGGCCGTCGATGAGGATGCGGCCCTGCTCGAGGTCGTAGAAGCGCAGCAGCAGATTCACCAGCGTCGACTTGCCCGCGCCCGAGCGCCCGACCACGCCGATCTTCTCGCCCGGGCGGATGGTGAGCGTGAAGTCGTCGATCACCTTGCGGGCCTGCGGGCCGGTGGCGCCGTAGGCGAAGCCGAGCCGCTCGAAGCGCACCTCGCCGTGGCGCACCCGCAGCGGCTCGGCATCCGCGCGGTCAACCACTGCATGCGGGCGAGAGAGGGTGTTGATGCCGTCCTGCACGGTGCCGACGTTCTCGAACAGCGAGGCCATCTCCCACATCACCCAGTGCGACATGCCGTTCAGGCGCAGCGCCATCGCGGTCGCCGCCGCCACCGCGCCGATCCCCACCTGGCCCTGGCTCCACAACCACAGCGCCACGCCGCTCGTGGCCAGGATCAGCAGCATCGACAGGCTGTGGTTGATGATCTCGATACCGCTCACCAGGCGCATCTGCGCGTGCACGGTGTGCATGAACTCCTGCATCGCGCCGCGCGCGTAGGCGGCCTCGCGGCCGGCGTGCGAGAACAGCTTCACCGTGGCGATGTTGGTGTAGGCGTCGGTGATGCGCCCGGTCATCAGCGAGCGCGCGTCGGCCTGCGCGCGCGACACCTTCGACAGGCGCGGCACGAACCAGCGCAGCGCCAGCGCGTAAAGCGCCACCCAGCCGAGGAAGGGCGCGAGCAGCCAGGCGTCGAAGCTCGCCACCACCAACACCATGGTGATGAAGTAGATGCTCACGAAGACCAGGATGTCGGTGAGGATCATGCAGGTGTCGCGCACCGCGAGTGCGGTCTGCATGACCTTGGCCGACACCCGGCCGGCGAACTCGTCCTGGTAGAAGCTCATGCTCTGGCCGAGCATCAGGCGGTGGAAGTTCCAGCGCAGCCGCATCGGGAAGTTGCCCGCCAGGCTCTGGTGCTTGAGCATGGTCTGCACCGCCACCAGCGCGATGCTGCCGACGATGATGGCCGCGAGCAGCAACAGCGTGCTGCCCTCGTCCGTCCACAGGCGCGCGGGCTCGACTGCGGCCAGCCAGTCCACAACCTGGCCGAGCATGGCGAACAGCAGCGCCTCGAAGGCGCCGATGGTCGCGGTGAGCAGCATCATGCCGAGGATGAAGGGACGCACGCCCTCGGTCCCCGCCCACAGAAAGGCGAAGAAGCCGCGCGGCGCAGGGCCGGGAGCGGCTTCGGGGTAGGGGTCGACGCGGCGTTCGAACCAGCTGAAAGGCACCAGAAATCTCCGGATCGGTTACACAGGGCGCACCATGCGCGCGGCCGAGCTGCGGCCGCGCCGGCGTTTGCCACCTGCTGCCCTGCAAAGCAGCACGCCCCGCACGAGGCGGGGCGTAGCGCGGGCAGCGAAGCCGGATCAGGCGGCCGGCGAGGTGCTGCGGATCAGGTGATCGAAGGCCGACAGCGAGGCCTTGGCACCTTCGCCCATGGCGATGATGATCTGCTTGTACGGCACCGTGGTGCAGTCGCCGGCAGCAAAGATGCCCGGCACCGAGGTCTGGCCCTTGGCATCGACCACCACCTCGCCGAAGCGGCTGAGCTCGACCGCACCCTTGAGGAAGTCGGTGTTGGGCAGCAGGCCGATCTGCACGAAGATGCCTTCGAGCTCGACGCGGTGCGTCTCGCCCGATACGCGGTCCTTGTACACCAGGCCGTTGACCTTGTCGGTACCGGTGACCTCGGTGGTCTGCGCGCTCTTGATCACGGTGACGTTGGGCAGGCTGTAGAGCTTGCGTTGGAGCACGGCGTCGGCACGCAGGTCGTCGGCGAACTCGAGCAGCGTGACATGACCCACGATGCCGGCGAGGTCGATCGCGGCCTCGACACCCGAGTTGCCACCGCCGATCACCGCCACGCGCTTGCCCTTGAACAGCGGGCCGTCGCAGTGCGGGCAGTAGGCCACGCCCTTGCCGCGGAACTCCTGCTCGCCCGGCACGTTCATCTCGCGCCAGCGCGCACCGGTGGCGACGATCAGGGTCTTGGCCTTGAGCGTGGCGCCGTTCTCCATCTTGACCTCGTGCAGGTTCTCGCCCGGCACCACGCCGGCGACGCGCTGCAGGTTCATGACGTCGACTTCGTATTCCTTGACGTGCTCTTCGAGGCTGGCGACCAGCTTCGGGCCCTCGGTGTACTTCACCGAGATGAAGTTCTCGATCGCCATGGTGTCCATGACCTGACCGCCGAAGCGCTCGGCCACCACGCCGGTGCGGATGCCCTTGCGTGCGGCATAGATCGCCGCCGCCGCGCCCGCCGGGCCGCCGCCGACGACGAGCACGTCGAACGCCGACTTCTCGGACAGCTTCTTCGCGTCGCGCGCCGCGGCGCCGGTGTCGACCTTGGCGAGGATCTGGCCGAGCTCGATGCGGCCCTGGTCGAACTCTTCACCGTTCAGGAACACCGTGGGCACCGCCATGATCTGGCGCTCTTCGACTTCCTTCTGGAACAGCGCGCCGTCGATCATGGTGTGGCGGATCTTCGGGTTGAGCACGGCCATCAGGTTGAGCGCCTGCACCACGTCCGGGCAGTTGTGGCAGGACAGCGAGATGTAGGTCTCGAAGTTGAGCTCGACGTCGAGGGCCTTGATCTGCTCGATGACGTCGGCCTCGACCTTGGCCGGATAGCCACCGGCCTGCAGCAGGGCGAGGATCAGCGAGGTGAACTCGTGGCCCATCGGCAGGCCGGCAAAGCGCACACGGGCATCGCCGCCGCGCGGGCCGACCGAGAACGAGGGCTTGCGCTCGTCGTCGTCACGGCGCTCGGTGAGGGAGATGAGCCTGGACTGCTCCACGACGTCGTGCAGCAGCTCGAGCATTTCCTTCGATTTGGGGCTGTCGTCCAGCGACGCCACGATCTCGATCGGCTGCGTCACCCGCTCCAGGTAGGCTTTCAGTTGAGTCTTGATATTGGCGTCGAGCATGACAGGGCTTCCTTGATTATTTTTCGATCGCTGATGTTTTCAGCGCTGCTGATGTGACACAGCCGGCGAGTAGCCGGCTGCGTGGGCTTGCAACCCGGGCCGGATACGGCCCGGGGGAGTGCAGCGACAGACTCAGATCTTGCCGACCAGGTCGATCGACGGCGCCAGGGTCTTCTCGCCTTCCTTCCACTTGGCCGGGCAGACTTCGTTCGGGTGAGCGGCGACGTACTGGGCAGCCTTGAGCTTGCGCACGGTCTCGGTGACGTCACGGGCGATGGCGTTGTCGTGCACTTCCATCGTCTTGATCACGCCTTCCGGGTTGATGATGAAGGTGCCGCGCAGGGCCAGGCCTTCTTCGTCGATATGCACGTCGAAGGCGCGGGTCAGCTGGTGGGTGGGGTCACCGACCAGGGCGAACTGGGCCTTGCCGACGGCGGCGGAGGTCTCGTGCCAGACCTTGTGCGAGAAGTGCGTGTCGGTGGTGACGATGTACACCTCTGCGCCAGCCTTCTGGAACTCGGCGTAGTGCTCGGCCGCGTCTTCGATCTCGGTCGGGCAGTTGAAGGTGAAAGCGGCCGGCATGAAGATCAGGACGGACCACTTGCCCTGCAGGTCGGCGTCGGTCACTTCGATGAACTTGCCGTTCTTGTAGGCTTGGGCTTTGAAAGGCTGCACTTGGGTGTTGATCAGCGACATCTGTAATCCTCCAGTAGGGTGGGTGGAACGGTGCGTGGAAACTCGATGGGCTGAAGTTTAGACCCGCTCCACAAATTACTCTAATTGATAATCGAGATGCTATCGATTGAAATTGGCTATCGAAACACAGCGCAGCGTGCCGCGTGCGCTCATGCCACCCGCTGCGCGCGCCAGACACCCCGCGACGCAGCCGGCAGACAAACTACATAGGGATCGATTACAGAACTTCAAGCCCCGGCCAGATGCCGACGCACCGAAATGACCGCCCCCATCCAGCCCAGGAAGGCGGCGAACAGCACGATCGCGACCGAGGTGCGCAAGTCCGGGCCGCTGAGCTGGAAGATGGCGCCGTAGGTTTCGGCCAGATGCGCGACAGGCCCGGCGAGCGCGCGCACCCCGAGCCAGATCGTCCCCAGCGCCACCAGGCCACCGAGCGCGCCCTGCAGCCCGCCGAACCAGTAGAACGGGCGGCGGATGAAGGGATCGGTGGCGCCGAGCAGCCGGCTCACCGCGATCTCCTGGCGCTGGGTCAGGACCTGCAGGCGGATGGTGTTGAAGGTGACGATGACGAGCGCGAAGCCGAGCAGCCCGGCGAGCATCAGCACCGCCGAGCGGCCGAGCCCGAGCAGCGCGTGCAGGCGCTGCACCCAGGCCGAGTCGAGCTGAACGTGCGCCACCTTCGGCCAGGCCTGCATGCGCTCGGCCAGGCGCTGGAACAGCGCCGGGTCCTCGCCGCGCGGCGCGACCACGAAGGCGTCGGGCAGCGGGTTCGACTCGAGCCCGCCGAGCACGTCGCCCAGCCCGGCGTCCTCGAGCTGACGCAGGCCCTCGTCGCGCGGCACGAAGCGGTAGCTCGCCAGCTCGGGCTCCGCCTTCAGGCGCTGCTCGATCGCGGCCACGTCCGGCGCGCCCGCGTCCAACTGCAGGAAGAGGCTGATCTCGGGCGCGCCCGACACGCCGCGCACGAGCGAAGACACGTTGTCGAGCAACAGGTAGCCGCCCGCGGGCAGCGACAGCGCGATGCCCACCACCAGCGCCGACAGCAAGGTGCCGAGCGGCTGCGCCGCCAGCCGGCGCAGCGCATGGCCGATGGCGCGCAGGTGCAGATAGAGCCAGTTGCTCATGCGTACACCTCCATCGCCGGGCGACCGCTCGGGCGCGTGTCTTCGACGAGCTCGCCCCTGGCCAGCACCAGCCGGCGTGGATTGCTGGCGGCGAACAGCTTGGCATCGTGCGTCGACACGAGCACGGTGACCCCGGCCTCGTTGAAGGAGCGGAACAGCGCCGCGATCTCGGCCGCGTAGGCCGGATCGAGGTGGGCGGTGGGCTCGTCGGCGATCAGGATCGACGGCCGATTGACGATCGCGCGCGCGATCGCCACGCGCTGCTGCTCGCCCCCCGAGAGGCCGGCCGGCATCTCGCGGCCGCGCCCGTCCAGGCCCACGCGCTCGAGCGCCGCCGCCACGCGCCGCGCCGCATCGCCCGGCGGGTGGCCGGTGATGACGAGCGGCAGCATCACGTTGTCGTACACGCTGCGGTCGAACAGCAGCCGGCTCTCCTGCAGCACCAGGCCGAGGTTGCGGCGCAGGTAGGGGATCGCCGTTTTAGGCAGATGCGAGACGTCCTGACCGTTGATCAGCACGCGCCCGGCGGTCGGGCGCTCGATCACCGGGATGAGCTTGAACAGCGTGCTCTTGCCCGCACCCGAATGCCCGGACAGCACGACGAGCTCGCCGTGGCGGATCTCGAAGCTGACGCCCGCCAGCGCCGTGTAGCCGCCCGCATAGCGTTTGGCCACGTTCTCGAAGACGATCATGCGCGCTTGCCCGCTCCGGTCTTGACCGCCGCGGCGCCCGGCTCGAACAGCGCGTCGACGAACTCGCGCGCCTTGAAGGGCTGCAGGTCGTCGATGCCCTCGCCCACGCCGATGAAGCGCAGCGGCTTGGGACATTGGCGCGCGATCGCCGCCAGCACGCCACCCTTGGCGGTGCCGTCGAGCTTGGTCACGACCAGGCCGGTGACGCCGATCGCCTTGTCGAAGGCCTTGACCTGCGCGAGCGCGTTCTGGCCGATGTTGGCGTCGAGCACGAGCAGCACCTCGTGCGGCCCGGTGGGATCGGCCTTGGCGACCACGCGCCGCACCTTGGCGATCTCTTCCATCAGATGCAGCTGGGTAGGCAGGCGGCCCGCGGTGTCGGCGAGCACAACGTCGATCTTGCGCGCGCGCGCCGCGTTGATGGCGTCGAAGATCACCGCCGCCGAGTCGCCGCTGTCCTGCGCCACCACGGTGACCTTGTTGCGCTCGCCCCAGGTCATCAGCTGCTCGCGCGCGGCGGCGCGGAAAGTGTCGCCCGCGGCCAGCAGCACGCTCTTGCCCTGGGCCTGGAAATGCTTGGCGAGCTTGCCGATGGAGGTCGTCTTGCCCGAGCCATTGACGCCCGCGATCATGATGATGAAGGGCTTGTGGCCCTCGACCTGCAGCGGCGCCTCGAGCGGGGCGATGATCTCGTGCAGGCCGTCGGCGAGCGCCTTCTGCAGCTGGTCGGCGGTCTCGAGACGGTCGCGCTTCCAGCGCCGGCGCAGGTCGTCCATCAGGTGCTGCGTGGCATCGACCCCGCAGTCGGCCATCAGCAGCGTGGACTCGAGCTCTTCGAGCAGGTCCTCGTCGATCTTGCGCAGGCCGAACAGGCTGGCCAGCCCGCCGCCGAGCTGCTGCCGGGTGCGCGCGAGGCCGGCCTTGAGGCGATCGGTCCAGGACTTCTTCGGCGCGGGCGCCTCGGCAGCGGGGGCCGGCTCGGCAGTTCGGGCTTCGGGCTCGGCCGTGGGTTCGGGTTCGGGCTCGAACCCGGCTTCGGCGATGGCTTCGGGCGCGCCTTCGGCTCGCACCTCGGCATCGGCGTCGGCGGCGTCGGCGGCGTCGTCTTCCACGACGGCCTCCACGGCGGCTTCGGGCGCGAGGGCCGGCTCGGGCGCAGCGGCTGCGCCCTCATCCTCCACGGCGGGCGCTTGCGCCTCGGCATCGGCCGCGGGCGGCTGCGCGGCGGCGGTGTCAGGCGCGTCGGCGGCCGGCTGCGGGGCTTCGTCGGCAAGCTGCGCCTCGGCGTCGGCGGGCGCCTCGACCGCGTCGGGCGCCTGGGTGGCGTCATCGGTCTTGCCGAACTTCTTCTTCAGGAAACCAAACATGAAACGCTCGGGTCAGATGGGACGTTTTGGATCGACATCTGCGTCCCCGTCAGCCTTGGGCGCACGCCGTCGATCACGCTAAGATGCGGCTCCCCGGCCGGACTGCGCAGCGCGCACCGGGCTTCGCGGAGTGCCGCGAATTCTAACAGATGCAGGACAGCCCCATGATCCGCCACACCCTTGCCCGCACGCTGCTCGCGAGCCTGGCCGTGAGCACGGCCCTTGCCACACCGGCGCTCGCCAACCCCTTCGAGACCACACTCGACAACGGCATGAAACTGATCGTCAAGGAGGACCGCCGCGCGCCCTCCGCGGTGCATATGGTGTGGTACCGCGCCGGCGCGATGGACGAGCCGGACGGCGTCTCGGGCGTGGCCCATGTGCTCGAGCACATGATGTTCAAGGGCACGAAGAACGTCGGCCCGGGCGAGTTCAACAAGCGCGTCGCCGCCGTCGGCGGGCGCGACAACGCCTTCACCGGCAAGGACTACACCGCCTACTTCCAGCAGGTGCCGCCCACGCGTCTGGGCGAGATGATGGCGCTCGAAGCCGACCGCATGCACAACCTGGTGCTCACCGACGACGAGTTCGCGCGCGAGCTGGAAGTGGTAAAGGAAGAGCGCCGTCTGCGCACCGACGACCAGCCGCGCGCGCTGGTGTTCGAGCAGCTGATGGCCACCGCCTATCAGGCCCACCCCTACCGCCGCCCGGTGATCGGCTGGATGCCCGACCTCGAGGCCATGCAGCCGGAAGACGCCCGCAGCTGGTACCAGCGCTGGTACGCGCCCAACAACGCGTATCTGGTGGTCGTGGGCGACGTTGACCACCAGGAGGTGTTCCGCCAGGCGCGCGAGCACTACGGCCGGCTTCCCGCACGCGCGCTGCCCGAGCGCCGCATCTCGCCCGAGCCCGCGCAGCGCGGCCCGCGCAGCGCGGTCGTGAAGGCGCCGGCCGAGCTGCCCTATGTCGCCATGACCTGGCACGTGCCCGCGCTGCGTGACCCGAGCGCCGACCGCGACACCTACGCCCTGCAGGTGCTCGCCGCGGTGCTCGACGGCTACGACGGCGCGCGCCTCACCCGCCGCCTGGTGCGCGACGAACGCCTCGCCGTGAGCGTGGGCGCGAGCTACGACACCGGCAACCGCGGCCCCTCGCTGTTCTATCTCTACGGCGTCCCGAGCGCAGACACCACGGTCGAGGCGCTGCAGCAGGCGCTGCGCGCCGAGATCCGCCGCATTGCGGACGAAGGCATCAGCGCCGAGGAGCTGGCGCGGGTGAAGACGCAGGCCGTGGCCGCGCAGGTCTACAAGCGCGACTCGCTGATGGGCCAGGCGATGGAGATCGGCTACCTCGAGGCGGCCGGCCTGTCCTGGCGCGACGAGGCCACGCTGCTCGCGGGCCTGCGCGCGGTGAGCGCGGAAGAAGTGCAGGCGGTGGCGGCGCGCTACTTCGCGGACGACACCCTCAACGTCGCCCGCCTCGACCCGCAGCCGCTCGCGCAAAAGCGCCCGCGCTCGCCCTTCGCCGCACTGCGCCACTGAAAGACACGAGGGACACGCATGTTCGACACCCACCGCCACGCCCCTGGGCGCACCATCACGACCACGACGCCGCTTGCGCGCTGGACGCGCGCCCTCGCGATCAGCCTCGGCCTGGCCGCGACCCCGCTCGCGCAAGCCGCCCCCGAGATCCAGCACTGGACCGCCGCCACCGGTGCACGCGTGCATTTCGTCGAAAGCCGCGCGCTGCCGCTGGTCGACATTCAGGTGTCCTTCGCCGCGGGCAGCGCGCTCGATCCGGCCGGCAAGGAGGGCCTGGCGAGCATGACCCAGGCGCTGCTCGACGCCGGCGCCGGCGCGCTCGACGAGCAGCGCATCGCCGACCGCAAGGCGGACCTCGGCATCCAGGTCGGCGGCGGCACCGACAACGACCGCACGAGCCTGTCGCTGCGCAGCCTGTCTTCGGCCACCGAGCTGGACGCCGCGGTGGAGCTGGTCGCCACCCTGCTCGCGCAGCCGAGCTTCCCCGAGGCGGTGCTCGAGCGCGAGCGCAGCCGCGCCATCGCCGGCCTGCGCGAGGCGCTGACCCAGCCCGGCACGCTCGCGGCGCGCGCATTCACCGCCGCGCTCTACGCCGACCACCCCTACGGCAAACAGACCTCGCCCGAGTCCCTGGCGCGCATCGGGCGCGAGGACCTGGTCGCCTTTCATCGCCAGCATTACGGCGCCAACCGCGCAGCCATTGCCATCGTCGGCGACCTCGACCGCGCCGCCGCCGAGCGCATCGCCACCCGCCTCACCGAGCAGCTCGCGCCGACCGAGCCGGCGCAAGCGCTGCCCGCACCGCTTCCGAGCGCGGCGCGCAAGCTGCACATTCCTCACCCGGCGGCGCAGGCGCACATCCTCGTCGGCCAACCCGGCATGACGCGTGAAGACCCCGACTACTTTGCGCTGCTCGTGGGCAACTACATTCTCGGCGGCGGCGGCTTCGTGTCGCGGCTGACCAGCGAAGTGCGCGAAAAGCGCGGCTTCGCCTACAGCGTGCATAGCTTCCTCGCCCCGCAAAAGGTCGCCGGGCCGTTCCAGATCGGCCTGCAGACGCGCGGCGGTCAGGCCGAGGCGGCGCTCGGCGTGGTGCGCGACACGCTCGCCACCTTCATCGCCGAAGGCCCCAGCGCCGAGGAGTTGCAGGCCGCCCGCGACAACCTGGTCAACGGCTTCGGCCTGCGCCTGGACGCCAACGCCAAGCTGCTCGACTACGTATCGATGATCGGCTTCTATGAGCTGCCGCTCGACTGGCTGGACACCTACCCGCGCCAGGTCGAGGCGGTCACCGTCGAGGCGGTGCGCGAAGCCTGGCAGCGCCGCATCCGCCCCGAGCAGCTCATCACGGTGATCGCAGGCGGCGACGGCGACAGGGCCGCGACGCCGGCCGCCGCCAGCGCAGCGGAAAGCGCACGGTGAGCCGCGTTCGCATCGTCGGCGGTGCCTGGCGCTCGCGCATGCTCGACGTGGCCGACGTGCGCGGACTACGCCCGACGCCGGACCGCGTCCGCGAGACGCTGTTCAACTGGCTCGGGCAAACCCTGAACGGCCAGCACTGTCTCGATCTGTTCGCCGGTACCGGCATCCTCGGCTTCGAGGCCGCCTCGCGCGGCGCAGCGAGCGTGGTCCTGGTCGAGCGCGACGCGCGCGCGCTCGACGCCCTCGGAGCCGCCGCAAAAACCCTACAGGCGTCGCAAGTAGAGATCGTCCGCGGCGATGCGGTAAGATTCGCTCAAACGACGCCGCGCACCTTCGACGGCGTGTTCCTCGACCCACCCTACAACAAGGGCTGGATCGAGCAGGTGTCACCCTGGCTGGACCGGCTGATCAAGCCGGAGGGGTGGTTATATGTCGAATCCGAAGCCATCGTGGACAGACTCGGCGCGTGGCAGGCGGTCAGGCAGGGCCGCGCCGGACAGGTTCATTTTCACTTGATGCGCAGGAGCGATGAATGAAGCAGGCGGTCGCGGTCTACCCGGGCACCTTCGACCCGTTTACGCGCGGGCACGAGGATCTGGTGCGGCGCGCATCGGAACTGTTCGACCACGTCATCGTCGCGGTGGCGCGCAGCAACAGCAAGAATCCGATCTTCGCGCTGGAAGAACGCGTCGACATCGCGCGCGAAGCCGTGGCGGGCTTTCCCAACGTGGAAGTGGTCGGCTTCGACAGCCTGCTGATGAATTTTCTCAAGGAGCACGACGCGCGCGTAATCCTGCGCGGGCTGCGTGCGGTGTCGGACTTCGAGTACGAATTCCAGATGGCGGGCATGAACCGCAAGCTCTATCCGGACGTCGAAACGGTATTCCTGACGCCCGGCGAAGAGTTCATGTTCATCTCCGCCACGATGGTGCGGGAGATCGCCCGCCTCGGCGGCGATGTGAGCAAGTTCGTGCAGCCAAAGGTGCTGACACGACTGCAGGAAAGACTGAAATCAAAGTAAACGCGAGGAAGCGAAGACCATGGCTCTGATGATTACCGACGAATGCATCAACTGCGACGTCTGCGAACCGGAGTGCCCCAACGGCGCCATTTACCAGGGCGAAGAGATTTACGAGATCGACCCCGACAAGTGCACCGAGTGCGTCGGTCACTTCGACGAACCGCAGTGCCAGCAGGTATGTCCGGTCGACTGTATCCCGCTCGACCCCAACCACGCCGAAACGCACGACCAGCTGATGGCGAAGTTCCTCAAGCTGACCGGCAAGGCCTGAGCTTCGGCCGCCTTCGCAGGCAAAAGCAAGCAAGCAAAGAGGGCCTCGCGAGGCCCTCTTTTTTGATGGCGCACGCGGAGATCAGGCCGCCACGAGGGCCTCATCCATCCCGGCCGGCTCATGCGCGGCCGCGCCGAGCGCCTCGACCACCCCAGCCTGCAGCGCCTCGAGCTCGTCGAGCAGCGCCTGCACCGCCAGCTCGCCCTGCTTGAGTTCGTCCACGCGATTTTCCAGCGTGTCGGTGGCCTCGTGGATGCGCTTGACGCTCTCGAGCCTGCGCTTGAGCTGGATCTGGTACTCGCGCACCTGCGTCTCGAGCGGCGACATCACCGCGCGCAGCCACTGCTCGACGTCGCGGTTGGCGATCTCGAAGGTGCGCCGCGCCTGCACCGCCACGGTCTCGAAGAACTTCTGCGTGAGCGCGTGCTTTTCGGTGGTCACGAGCGTGAGCGCGGTGTTGAGCTGGCGGTTGAACACCGTCTCGAGGCGCTCGAGCTCTTTTTCGTAGCGCAGCGTCGAGAAGCTCTCGGGCGCGCTGAGCTTGAGCCCGTGCTCCACGCTGAAGCGCTTGTACATACTGTCGAGCATGCGCGTGATCTCGCCGATTTCGGTGGTCGAGCGCTGCAGGTTGGCGCGCAGGTTGTGGAAGTAGCTCTCCATCGCGTCGCGCAGACCGCGCGTGAAGGTGGACTCGAGCATGGCCTCGCGCGTGCGCCGGGTCTCGTCGCGCAGCGCATCGAGCCCCATGTGGGCGAACAGGTTGTTGCTGAGATCGGAGAACACCGAGCGCACCGCGTAGTACTTCTGCAGCCCCTGCTCGAACTCTTCCTTCTCGCTGCGGATCTTGCGCATCATGTATTCGATGACGCTCTGGTTCTTGCCGCGCAGGTCGGTGAGCTCGAGGAGCTGTTCGCGCAAACTGGCCAGGCGCGCTTCGAGCAGCGTGCGGGTGCGCACCACGACATCCTGCGTCTCGCCGAGCGTGTCGTCGCGCACGATGTCCTGGCGCGCGGGGAGCAGGTCCTCGCCGAGCGCACGCTCGAGCAGCGGGATACGGCTGCGCGCGAGCAGCTCGGCGTCGTTCTGGATGCGCGCGACGAGCCCCTTCTGGGCCGAGACCGGGAACACCACCTCGCGCCCGACGCCCAGGGTCTTTGCCACGGTGTCGACCTGGCGCGCGATCTCGCCCTCGATGCGGGCGTTGTCGCGCAGGCCGTCCCACAGGCCGTCGATCTTGTTGAGCACCACCAGGCGGCCGCGCTGACGCACGCCGCCGGCCTGCACGCTGTCGCGCCAGACCGCGAGGTCGCTCTGCGTGACGCCGGTGTCGGCGGCCAGGATGAACAGCACCGCATGCGCGTTGGGCAGCATCGACAGGGTGAGCTCGGGCTCGGCGCCGATCGCGTTGAGGCCGGGCGTGTCGAGCACCACCAGCCCCTGCTCCAGCAGCGGATGACGAAACTGGATGAGCGCGTGTCGCCAGCTCGGAATCTCGATCATGCCGTCGGCGTCGGCCGCGATGCCGTTCTTGCCCTCCGGGTCCACCGCGAAGCCGAGCGTCGCGGCCTCTTCCGCGCTCACCCTTTCGGTCTGCCCGACACGCGCGAGCGCCGCTTGCAGCTCGGCCGTGGCGGACGACGCCAGCGGCAGCACCACCCACTCCTCGGGATAGCGCTTGAGCTCGCTCACCGGCGTGCCGCGCGCACGCGTGCGGATCGGCAGCAGGCGCAGCTCGGGCTGCGCGCCGTGCGTCCACTGCAGCTCGGTCGGGCACATGGTGGTGCGCCCCGAGCTCGAAGGCAGGATGCGGTCGCCGCGGTCGGCGAAGAAGATGGCGTTGATCAGCTCGGACTTGCCGCGCGAGAACTCGGCGACGAAGGCCACGGTGAGCCGGTCGTCACGCAGACGCTCGAGCAGATACTGCAGGCGCAGGTCGCACTGCGCATCGCCCACGTCATTGCGTGAAAGCCACGTACGCAGCCGGCTCACGGCCTCGCCCGCGTGCGCACGCCAGCGCCCGTAGGCGGAAAACTGTTCGGTCAGGTCGGTCATCGGTGTGGTGTCCTCGGCGCCTTCGCGCGCCATGGTTTCGTGCGCCGGCAGCAGGCACGGATGCACGCCCATCCAACGATACCGACATCACCGCCGGGCCGCCGTGCGAAATTGCACGCCGCACACCGATCAGCGCATCACGCTCGGGCTCGGCGCTGGCAGCGCGGGCAGAAATAGGTCGCCCGCTGCGCGCTGACGATGCGCCGGATCGGCGTCGCGCACACCCGGCAAGGCGCGCCGTCGCGTCCGTATGCGAAGTACTGCTGCTGAAAATAGCCGGGCTGCCCGTCGCCACCGACGAAGTCGCGCAGCGTGCTGCCGCCCGCCTCGATGGCGGCAGTGAGGGTTTCACGCAGCGCCGCGACCAGGCGCGCGCAACGTCGAGGCCCGAGCCGGCCAGCCGCTTCGAGCGGATGGATGCGCGCACGAAAGAGGCTCTCCGATGCGTAGATATTGCCAACCCCCACGATGCGGTGGCTGTCCATGAGCACATGCTTGATGGGCGCGCGCAGCCCGCGCGTGTGTCGGTGCAGCCAGGCGCCATCGAAGGCCTCGTCGAGCGGCTCGATGCCGAGCCGGGCCAGCACCGGGTGCGCGCCGGCCCCCTCGGGCTGCCACACCACCATGCCGAACCGGCGCGGATCACGCAGGCGCAAGGCCTGCGCACCGAAGACGAAGTCGACGTGATCGTGCGCCCCCGGCGGCGCGCTCGCCGCCACCACCCGCAAGCTGCCCGACATGCCCAGGTGGACGATCACCGTGCCCGCGCCGAAGTCGAACAGCAGGTATTTGGCACGCCGGGTCACACGCTCGAGCCTGCGCCCGGCCAGCGTCGCGCCGAGCTCGGCCGGGATGGGCAGGCGCAGCCTCGGATTGCGCACCACGAGCGCGTCGAGCACACGCCCCTCGACGTGGGGTCGGATGCCACGGCAGCTTGTTTCGACTTCGGGCAGTTCGGGCATGACGGGCACTCGAGACACTGCGGACGGGACGACGGGTTGCGGCCACGGCATCGATCTGCATACCATGGCGCGAACCGAATTCTAGTCGAGCTGCTCCAAAGCGGGACAGCGCCGCAGCGCCGGCGCTATCTACGTCTGCTGCCCGGCAGCAACCCACCACGTCGTGCGGACCCATACATGAAGATTCAGCTCTCCAGCCTCGCCCGCTCGGTCTGCCTTGCCCTGGCGCTGAGCGCAGGCGGCAGCGCCGTCGCAGCCAACGGCGACCCGATCGGCGGCCCCCTGCCCGCGCAGGAACTCACGCCCCGGACCCTGTACCACTTCCTGCTCGCCGAGATCGCCGGCGCACGCGGCCAGATCGGGCTGTCGGCGCAGCTCTACGTCGATCTCGCGCGCTCCACCCGGGATCCGCGCATCGCGCGCCGCGCCACCGAGATCGCCATGTATTCGCGCAACCTTCAAATGGCACGCGCGGCGGCCGGCATCTGGGCGGAGCTCGCGCCCGAGTCCGAAGAAGCGCGGCGCGTGCTCGCGAGCATGGAAGGCCGCGAGCACGGCGGCAACGTCAACCTCGACACCGTGCAGATCCAGCTCGCGCGCGTGCTCGCGCAGTCCAGCGAGCGCCTGCCGCAGAACCTGCTCGGCCTCAACCGCGCGCTTGCGCGCGTGCCGGACAAGCAGGCCGCACGCGCGATCGTGTCCCGCCTCACCGAACCCTATCTCGACTTCCCCGAAGCGCACATCGCCCGTGCCCAGGCCGCACTCGGCGTGGACGACGCGATGGCCGCGCTGGCCGCGGTCGAGCGCGCGCTCGAGCTGCGCGCGAGCTGGACGCCCGCAGCACTGATGAAGGCGCAGATCCTGCAACAGGCCGGCGCACACGACGAGGCGCTCGCCTACCTCGAGCAGGAAGTGAAGCAGGCCCCCGACAACCGCGAACTGCGCCTGGCCTGGGCGCGCGGCCTGGTCTCGGCGCAGCGCTTCACCGAAGCGCGCGAGGCCTTCCGCGCCCTGCTCGCGGACAGCCCCGGGGACGCCGAGCTGCACTACGCGGTGGCCCTGCTGTCGGTGCAGCTCGACGACCCGGCCGATGCCGAGGTGAATTTCGCGCGCGCGCTCGCCGCGGACTACCCACGCCCCGACCTGATCCGCCTGCACCTCGGGCAGATTGCCGCCGAGCGACGCGAAGAAGCCGCCGCGCGCAAGTGGTTCGACGAGATCACCGACCTCGACCTGCGCCCCGAAGCCGGCATCCGCAGCGCACTGAGCCTGGCGCGCGAGGGCCGCATCGACGAGGCCCGGGCCCTGCTCCAGGGCGAGGACGACGAGCCCGAGGTGCTGCGCCGCTACGTGCTCACCGAGGCGCAGATCCTGCGTGACGCCGACCGCGCGGGCGAAGCCCTGCTCGTGATCGACGAGGCCCTGCGCGAGACGCCCGAGGACACCGGCCTGCTCTACGAAGCCGCGATGCTGTCCGAGCGCCTCGAGCGCCTCGACCTCATGGAGTCGCGCCTGCGCCGCGTGATCGAGCTCGACCCCGAGCACGCCCACGCCTACAACGCGCTCGGCTACTCGCTCGCCGACCGCGGCCTGCGCCTCGACGAAGCCGAAGCCTTCATCGAGCGTGCCCTCGAGCTGATGCCAGACGACCCCTTCATCCTCGACAGCCTGGGCTGGGTGCGCTTCCGTCTCGGTGACAACGCGGCCGCGCTCACCCACCTCGAGCGCGCCTACGCCCAGCGCCAGGACGCCGAGATCGCGGCCCACCTGGGCGAGGTGCTGTGGTCGATCGGGCGCCGGGACGACGCGAAGCGCCTCTTCTCCGAGGCGCTCGCCGCGCACCCCGGCAACCGCCTGCTGAGCGAAACCCTCGACCGCCTGGGCGCACGATGAACCCGCGCCCCCGCCCGGAACGTACCCCGGACGCCTCGCGCCGCCGTACCCTGAGTGCGGCGGCCTGTGCCTTGCTGGTCGCCGCCTGCGCGCCACTGCAACCGCACGAAACGGCCACCGCCACAGCGCGCACGCCCCTCGCGGCCTTCGAGCTCGAAGGCCGACTGTCGGCCACCGACGGCACCCAGGCCGCCACCGGTGGCCTGGCGTGGCAGCACACCCGGCAAGCCGACAGCCTGACCCTGTTCAGCCCCCTCGGCTCGATCGTCGCCCGCCTCGACAGCAGCCCGGCCGGCGCCGTGCTCACCCACGCCAACGGCACCCGACACCAGGCCGCCGACGCCGATACGCTCATCCCCGCCGTGCTCGGCATCGACCTGCCCACCGGCCAGTTCGCACGTTGGGTGCAGGCCGCCCCCGGCGCAGGCGCCGAGGTCCGCAGCCGCGACGCTGCCGGTCGACCGACGCTCGTCATCGACCAGGGCTGGCGCATCGACTACCTCGCCTACATCGACGCCAGCCCACAGGCCCTGCCCGCACGCCTCGACATCACACGCGGCGAAGCCCGCCTGCGCCTGATCATCGACCACTGGACCACAGCGCAGTGACCTTGCCCACGCCCATCACCACCGACCCGGCGCGCTTGCTTGACTGCCCCGCGCCCGCAAAGCTGAACCTCTTCCTGCACGTCGTGGGCCGGCGCGCCGATGGCTACCACCTGCTGCAGACCGCCTTCCGCCTGCTCGACTGGGGCGACACGCTCGACTTCGCGCTGCGCGCCGACGGCGACATCCGCCGCGTCACCGACGTGCCCGGCGTCGCACCCGAGCAGGATCTGGTGGTGCGCGCCGCGCGCCTGCTGCAGCAGCACACCGGCTGCACGCTGGGCGCCGACATCGCGCTGCACAAGGTACTGCCCATGGGCGGCGGCATCGGTGGCGGCAGCTCGGACGCGGCCACCACGCTGATCGCGCTCAACCGCCTGTGGGGCACCGCCCTGCAGCGCGCCGAGCTGCAGGCCCTCGCGCTGCAGCTCGGCGCCGACGTACCCGTCTTCGTGTTCGGCCAGGACGCGTTCGCAGAGGGCGTAGGCGAAGCGCTGCAGGCCCTCGCGCTCGCCCCGGCCTGGTACGTGATCGTGTCGCCCGGGGTCTCGGTGCCGACCGGCGAAATTTTTTCGGCCGAGGACTTGACGAGAAACACGCCACTCATCAGAATGCCGGACTTCGCAGCGAGCACCACCCGAAACGACCTGCAATCAGTAGCCTGCAAGCGTTACCCGGAAGTGCAAAAAGCGATCGACTGGCTGGCGACGAAGGCGCCGGCCTCGATGACAGGCTCGGGCGCCTGCGTGTTTGCGGAAGTCTCCTCGGAAGCCGAGGCCGACCGCATCACCGAAGATTGTCCGCCATGCTGGAAAGCGTGGAAGGCGAAAAGTCTGACTCGCCATCCGCTTTACGGTTGGTTACAATAGCGCCCGCCGCGCAGCTCGATTGGGTCGATCGATTGCTCTCGCCGGCGAGAAAGGTTTCTTGGGGAGTCGCCAAGTCGGTTAAGGCACCGGATTTTGATTCCGGCATTCGAGGGTTCGAATCCTTCCTCCCCAGCCATACAACGACGGGCAGGCCCAGGTTTTCCGGGAGCCTGCCCGATTCGTTTCTAGCGGCAGAATTTACACGGCATCGGAGTAGCGGTCATGCCCCACGGCAGCCTGATGGTCTTCACCGGCAACGCCAACCCAAAGCTTGGCGCCGACGTGACGCGACGTCTGGGTATCTCCCTTGGTTCGGCCACCGTCGGCCGGTTTTCGGATGGTGAAGTCAACGTCGAACTGCTCGAGAACGTGCGCGGCAAGGACGTCTTCGTCCTGCAGCCGACCTGCTCGCCGACCAACGACAACCTGATGGAGCTGCTGGTCCTGGTCGATGCGCTCAAGCGCGCCTCCGCCGGCCGCATCACCGCTGCCATCCCCTACTTCGGCTACGCCCGCCAGGACCGCCGCCCGCGCTCGGCGCGCGTGCCGATCACGGCCAAGGTTGTCGCCAACATGCTGCAGGCGGTGGGCGTACAGCGCCTGCTGACCATGGACCTGCACGCCGACCAGATCCAGGGCTTCTTCGACATCGCGGTCGATAACGTGTATGCGGCGCCAGTGCTGCTCGCCGACCTCGACAAGCAGAAATACGACGACCTGCTCGTCGTCTCGCCCGACGTCGGCGGCGTGGTGCGCGCCCGTGCCTTCGCCAAGCGCATGGAGTGCGACCTGGCGATCATCGACAAGCGCCGCCCCAAGGCCAACGTGTCCGAAGTCATGAACATCATCGGCGAGGTCGAAGGTCGCACCTGCGTGATCATGGACGACATCGTCGATACCGCCGGCACGCTGTGCAAGGCTGCCTCCGCGCTCAAGGAGCACGGCGCCAAGCGCGTGCTGTCGTACTGCACCCACGCCGTGCTCTCGGGCGCAGCCGTGTCGCGCATCAACGACTCCGAGCTCGACGAGCTGGTCGTCACCGACACCATCCCGCTCAGCGACGACGCCAAGGCCTGCCCGCGCATCCGCCAAGTGTCGGTAGCCTCGCTGCTGGCCGACACCATCCTGCGCATCAGCAACGAAGAGTCCGTCTCCTCGCTGTTCATGGAATAAGCTTTCCCGCCGCCACGGCCATCCGGTCGTGGCGACTTCAAACGTCTTCGCCTGGTCGCGGGCGAGGACATCCTTCACTCAGGAGCAACACCATGCAAATCGAATTCAAGGCCACCAAGCGTGACGCGCAGGGTACGGGTGCGAGCCGCCGCCTGCGTCGCGCCGGCCAGGTCCCGGGCATCATCTACGGTGGCGAAGGCGAAGCCCTCGCCATCACCATGGACCACAATGAGCTGTACCACCTGCTGCGCAAGGAAGCCTTCCACGCGTCCGTGCTGAACATCGACGTCGAAGGCAACAAGCAGAACGTCATCCTGCGCGACAGCCAGTGGCATCCGTTCAAGCAGCAAGTGCTGCACCTCGACTTCCAGCGCGTGGCCGCCGGCGAGAAGATGCACATGAAGGTGCCGCTGCACTTCGTCGGCGACGACGTCAGCCCGGCCGTCAAGCTCGGCGGCTGCATGATCTCGCACGTCATCAACGAGATCGACGTCCAATGCCTGCCGAAGGATCTGCCCGAGTTCGTCGAGGTCGACCTGTCCGCAGTCGAGTCCGGCGCCTCGGTGCACCTGTCGCAGATCAAGCTGCCGGCAGGTGTCGAGCTCGCCCAGCACGGCGAAGGCGACCCGGTGGTCGCGACCGCGCTGCTGGTGAAGGGCGCGACCGCTGAAGGCGAGGCCGAAGGCGAAGACGAGCAGGCCTGAGCCCTGCCGTCACGCTGACCCGGACCACCGAGACCGACACCCGATGAGCAACGCGCCCGCGCGCCCGCCTCGTCTGATCGTCGGCCTCGGCAATCCGGGCGCCGAATATTCCGAAACCCGGCACAACGCCGGGTTTTGGTTTTGTGAGCGGCTCGCCGACAAGCTCGGTGTGCGCTTCTCGCACGAATCCCGTTTCCACGGACTGGTCGCCAACGCGCGTGAAGCCGGCATGTGGCTGCTGATGCCACAGACCTTCATGAACCGCTCCGGCCAGGCCATCGGCGCGCTCGCGCGCTTCTATCGCATCGAGCCTGCCGAGATCCTCGTCGTGCACGACGAGCTCGACATCCCGCCCGGCCAGTTGCGCCTCAAGTTCGGCGGCGGCCTCGGCGGCCACAATGGGCTCAAGGACACCTCGGCCCACCTCGGCACCAACGATTACTGGCGCCTGCGCATCGGCATCGGCCATCCGGGCGACCGCAACGAAGTGGTGAACTTCGTGCTCAAGCCCGCGCGCCGCGAAGAGCAGCAGCAGATCGACGAGGCCATCGACAAGGCGCTCGCGCTCTGGCCGCAGATCGTGCGCGGCGAGCTCAACGCCGCCGCCACCAAGCTCAACGTCCGCCCTGCGCCGCCGAAACCGCCCAAGCCGCCGAAGGCGCCCAGACCCGCGGCCACGCCCGACGCGGCGGCCACCGAAACTCCCAAGGAAGAACCCCAGCCATGAGCCTGAAATGCGGAATCGTC
>DITC01000056.1:0-14338 GCA_002422685.1 Thauera sp. UBA6194
GCACCGAGGGCGACATCCAGCGCCGCGCCACCACCGCCGCGCTGATCTTCGGCGTGCTGATGCTGGCCGGCTTCACCGCCGCCGGGCTTTGGATCGCCAACGGCAACTTCGGTTACGCCATCACCTCGGCGGTGGACACCGCTGCGCTGCCCAATCCGCTCGCGAAGACGGTCGAGCTGCAGCCCGGCGCCTGGCTGGCCAACTACGACAAGGCGCCGCTGACGATGTTGGTGCCGGCACTGGCCTACGCGGGCGGGCTCGCTGCGCTGTTGCTGGTGTGGAAGGGCCGCACGCTGGCCGCCTTCATCGCTTCGTCGCTCGCCATCGTCGGCGTGATCGGCACCGCCGGCGTGTCGATGTTCCCCTTCGTGATGCCCTCCTCCACGGTGCCGGGCGCCAGCCTCACCGTGTGGGACGCGGTCTCGAGCCATCGCACGCTGGGCATCATGTTCTGGGCCACGATCATCTTCATGCCGATCATCGTCGCCTACACGAGTTGGGCCTACAGCGTGATGGCCGGCAAGGTCACCGCGGCCTATATCCGGGAAAACGAGCATTCCGCGTACTGAACGCGCATACCGAACAAGGAGAACGACATGTGGTATTTCGCCTGGGTACTGGGCATCGGTTTCGCGGTGCTGCTGGCCATCCTGAACGCCCTGTGGGGCGAGAACGAGGAAGCGCGCGAGCGCTCGCGTGGGCGCCGTCCCACCGGAGTCGAGGAATGAGGGCCGCCGTCATGAGCGCACCCGATCGCACCCCACCGGACGCAGCGGGTTCAACCGCTGCGTACGCGTCCGCCCCCCCCCGTATCCGCCTTTTGCCGCTGCTGACAGCGATCGCGGTGATGCTCGGCATCACCGCCTGGCCGGGCGCGCTGTCTGGCCCGGACGGCGCAGCCGACCATTGGGCGGCAATGGCGCTGTTCTGGGCAATGAGCGCGGGCTTTGTCAGTGGTGTCGGTTTTCGTGCGCATAACCGGATTGCGCGCTATCTGTTCTCACCATTGGCCTGCCTCACCGGCATCACGCTGGCGCTATGGCAGGTGGCGGAATTTGCGCTATAGGGTAAGAGGAAAATATTCCTTAACAAATGTTAAGTTTTTACTTATATAGTTATACCCACAAAAACAGGCGTGCCGGCTTCGGCCCGGCACGCCGATTCACTCGCACCGGAGGAGTCAATGACAGTGAAAGACACGCGGACTGAAGCCGTTCAGGAAGTCGACGCCAATCGGCGTCGACTGCTTTTCGGCGCATCGGCCCTGCCCGTCGCGGCAGGGATCGGGCTGAGCGCCTCGCCACGGAAGGCACAGGCTGCCCTGAAGACGAACGCCCGGATCGTGATCGCCGGCAGCGGCCTCGGTGGCCTCGCTGCGGCCAACCGGCTGGCGCGCGAACTCGATGGCGCGAAGATCACCATCGTCGACCGCAAGGAAATCCACAACTATCAGCCTGGCTACACCTTGGTCGCCACGGGCGTGTGGCCGGTCGAGAAGGTCAGCGACCGCAACGCCGACCTGATCCCCTCCGGCGTCGAGTGGGTGAAGGAGATGGTTGCCGAGTTCGACCCCGAAGCGAACGCAATCGTCACCGATGCAGGCCACCGCATCGAATACGACTACCTGATCGTCGCCACCGGCCTGCACATGGACTTCAACCTGATCGAAGGCATGGACGTGGCCGCGATCGGCACCAACGGTCTGGGTTGCGTATATCCCAGTCCCGAGGCGGCGCAGGCCACGTGGAGCGCGATGGACAGCTTCCGCCAGAAAGGCGGCAAAGCCCTGATGACGCTGCCATCCACCGCGCTCAAGTGCGCGGGGGCGCCCCTGAAAATGACCTTCATGCTGGTGGACCGGCTCAAGCAGGCCGGCACGCGTGACACGTCGGACGTCCAGTTCCATTCGGCCCTCGGCAACATCTTCAGCGTCCCGCGGATCAACCAGGAGGTGCTGGAGCGCTGGGCAAAACTCGACATCCCGGTCCATTTCAACAGCAAGCTCGTGGCGGTCGACATTGGCGCCCGTCGCGCGACCTTCGCCAGCCCCGAAGGCGAGCGGAGCGAACTGGAGTACGACTTCCTCCACGTGGTGCCCCCGATGCGCGCACCGGACTCGGTGAAGAACAGTCCGCTCGCCTGGCAGGAAGGTGGCTTCGCTGCTGGCGGCTGGCTCGAAGTGGATAAGGACACCCTGCGCCACAAGCGTTTCCCCAACGTGTTCGGCATCGGGGACATCAACGGCACGCCCAAGGGCAAGACCGCCGCAACGGTCAAGAAGAGCACGCCGATGGTGGTGCAGAACCTGATCGACGTGATTGCGGGGCGCGAGCCGTCCCAGGTCTTCGACGGCTACACCTCCTGCCCGCTGCTGGTGCGTGAAGGCGCTGCACTGCTGATCGAGTTCGACTACGAGAACCGACTGACCCCATCGCTCCCGGCAATCGACCCGCTGCAGGACAGCTACTTCGCCTGGGTCATGAAATATCGCCTGCTCAAGCCCGCCTACATGGCAGTGGCCAAGGGCCGGGTATAAGGAGGAGACGACATGTACGAAATCTGGCTGACGCTCAACATCCTCTTCGAGCTGGGGCTCCTTTACCTGCCCCAGGTGATCATCACCGCGGCGCTCTGGATCCTGCTGACGATCATGGCCGTAAAGCGCGGCAACGCAGGCTGGGCCAAGGCGCTCAAACCCGCCCTCGTGGTCTTCGTGGTCGTTACCGCAATCACCTTCTTCATCACCCCGGGCATGACCAAATCCTCATTCGCCAACATGGGTTACTGGGTCGACTGGGGCAACCTCTTCCTCTACGCAGCCGCCTTCGGCGGCGTGGGCGCCGCCCTCACCTGGCCGATCGCGGCCATGATGCGGCCTGCTCGCTGAGCTTGGAGTCCTGAGCCCCGTGGCGCATCTGCTGCGCAGCGGGGTTTTTTCATTCAAGCATCCCGCTTTCCAACCTGTGGAGCATCCCGTCATGAAACGACTTCTGATCGCCGCCGCCATCGGCTTCACCAGCTTCGCCGCCCAGGCAGCCGACATCGCCATCTCCAACAAGGACGCCTACGCCAAGATCCAGAACGACGAGAAGAACGTGCTCTTCATCGACGTGCGCGACCCCGTAGAGATCATGTTCGTCGGCTCCACGGACGCCGTGCACGCCAATGTGCCCTACATGCTCGTCGATCGCACGCAGTGGAACGCAGAGAAGAACATCTTCCGCCTCTACCGCAACCCGGACTTCATCAACCAGGTCAAGCTGCAACTCGCCAAGCGCGGCCTGAGCTCGGATGCCGAAATCATCACCATGTGCCGCTCGGGCAGCGAGCGCGGCGAACCCAGCGCTGCCTTCCTGCGCGAAAATGGCTTCCCGAACGCTCGCTACGTGGTGGACGGATTCCAGGGCAGTGCCCTGAAGGATGGCACGCAGGCGGGCCTGCGCATCAAGAACGGCTGGCAGAACAGCGGCCTTCCCTGGTCGGCAAAGATGAACCCCGAAAAAATCTATCGCCCCGACCAGAAATAAGCCTGACCAACGCACTCGTACCGGGGCTTCATGCCCCGGGGAGCGAATCGTCGAACCGGACGGTGCCAACATTGCGCACCGTCATGGCGGGCTCAGCCCTTCGCTTCGAGCTTCAGGTCGACCATCAACTCGTTGGCCAGCGACTCAAGCGCCGCCTGCAGTTGCGCGGGTGACACGCTCCCCGGCACGCGCACATCAAGCTCGGCGCGAAACATCGCCTCGCCGCTGAACGACGCGCTTTCGCAGGCGCTGTCCATGCGGTCGATGCTCGCGCCGTGCTGCGCCAGCACCGACGAGATGTCGCGCACGATGCCCGGGCGGTCGTGGGCGAGCAGTTCCATGTGAATCCGCTCGCCACCGACCGCGCCCGCGGTGGGGGTGCCGCGCTCGATGCTCAGGCTCAGTCCGGCCGAAGAAAGCCCGCGCAGCGCCGCCTCGAGGCGGTCGGCGTTCGCCTCGGCGGTGTCGAGCCGCACGATGCCTGCGAACTTGCCGGCCAGGTGCGCCATGCTGCTGTCCAGCCAATTGGCACCGTTCGCGGCCGCACACTCGGCAAGCGTATTGACCAGCCCCGGGCGGTCCTCGCCCACGAGAGTGACGATCAAGGAAACGTTCATGTTCAGGGCTCCTCAGAATTCATGGTAGTCAGACATCGGCGTGCGGCGGATCGCGCAACGGATTGTTCCCTGAATCGTACCCGCGCGGGCGCGCTCCATCTATCGCAACCGTGCGCCCCTGGCCCACGAGCAGCCCGAGCGCCCAGGATGCATCGCCTCCCTGAGCCCAAGGGACAGCAGCGAGTGAGCGCAGCACTCGGCGCACATCATCGCTGCGCTAGAATCCCGACTTTTCCGGCACGCACGGGGGCGCCCGCACCCGGCGAGCCTCGCCACAGAACCCGACGGAGTCACCCCATGAGCCTGATCGCCCAACTGAAAAAGGATTCCCTGCTCGCCCGCAAGGCCGCCGACGGCGTACGCGCAACCCTGCTCAGCACACTGATCGCCGAAGCCGAAATGGTCGGCAAGAATGCTGGCAACCGCGAAAGCAGCGACGACGAGGTGCAGCAGACGATCCGCAAGTTCCTGAAGAACAATCAGGAAGCGGTGGCCGTGATAAAGGACGCCGACCGCCTCGCGTTGCTGGGGCAGGAATCGACGATCCTGACGTCCTACCTGCCGCCGATGGCAAGCGAGGCCGAGGTGAAGGCCTTCATCGCCGAGACCGTCGCCGGCCTCGCCGAGCGCTCGCCCAAGCAGATGGGCACGGTGATGGGTGCGCTGAAGGCGAAGTATGGGAGCAGCTTCGACGCCAAACAGGCCAACGCCTGGGTGAAGGACGCGCTCACCTCCTGAACACACCATGCGGCCGCTCAGCGCCTCGGGCCGGCCTGCAGATGCCCCCGCTCAGCGCAGCGCGGCGTGGATCTGCTCCGCGAGCTTGCGGCTGACACCTTCGACCCGGCAGAGGTCTTCTACCGTCGCCTCGCGCACCCCGTCCAGCCCGCCGAAGGCGGCGAGCAGGTTGCGCCGGCGCGAGGGTCCCACGCCGGGAATGTCCTCCAGCTTCGAGCCCACCCGCGCCTTGCCGCGCTTGGCGCGGTGCCCGGTGATGGCGAAGCGGTGAGCCTCGTCGCGGATCTCCACGATCAGGTGCAGCGCAGCCGACTCGCCGCCCAGCACCAACCCCTCGCGACCGTCGGGGAAGATCAGCGTCTCCAGCCCCGCCTTGCGCCCCTCACCCTTGGCCACGCCCACCATCGCCACCGCCTCCAGCCCGACCTCGGCGAGGATTGCGCGCGCCGCGCTGACCTGGCCCTTGCCGCCGTCGATCAGGATCAGATCGGGGCACACGCCCTCACCCGCTGCGACCTTGCCGTAGCGGCGCTCCAGCGCCTGGCGCATCGCCGCGAAGTCATCGCCCGGAGTGATGCCGGTGATGTTGTAGCGGCGGTATTCGGCGCGCTTCATCGCCCCCGCCTCGCACACCACGCACGAGGCCACCGTGGCCTCGCCCATCGTGTGGCTGATGTCGAAGCACTCGATACGCTGCGGCGCCTCATCCATGCCGAGCGCCTCGCGCAGGGCCTCTAGGCGCTGCTCGATGCGGCCGGTGTCGCGCGCACGCGCCTGGATGGCGAGGTGGGCATTCTTCTCGGCCATCTCCATCCACGCCCTTCTCCGCCTCGAAGCGCGGCGACACCACGCCGGGCGGGCGCTCGGTGATCTCGGCGAGCGTCTCCTTCACGGCCTCCGGCGGCAGGTTCACCAGGATGCGCGCCGGGATCGGGTGCTGGCTGTAGTGCTGCTCGACGAAAGCGAGCAGGCTGTCCATCGCCCCCGACACCGCAGCACCGCTGGGAAACTGCGGTCGGTCGCCGAGGTGGCGGCCGCCGCGCACCATGGCGATGTTCACGCAGGTCAGGCCGTCGGCCTCGATCGCGGCGAGCACATCGACGTCCTCGTCCTTGCGGCTGTCAACGAACTGCTTGTGCAGCACCGCCTGCAGCACGCGCACCTGGTCGCGGCAGGCAGCAGCCTCCTCGAAGGCGAGGCGTTCGGCAGCGGCCTGCATGCGGCTGGTCAGGTCGTCGATGACCTCGCTCGCCTGGCCGTCGAGGAAGCGGGTGGCGAGCTTCACATCCGCGGCATAGGCCTCGGACTCGATCGAGGCCTACGCAGGGCGCGGTGCAGCGCTTGATCTGGTGCAGCAGGCAGGGGCGCGAGCGGTTGGCGAAGACGGTGTTCTCGCAGGTTCGGAGCTGGAAGGTCTTCTGCAGCAGGTGGATGCTCTCGCGCACCGCCCAGGCGTTGGGGAAGGGGCCGAAGTAGCGCGCGCCCTTGGTGAAGGCGCCGCGGTGGTAGGCCAGGCGCGGGAACTCGTCGGCGGAGAGCTCGATGTAAGGGTAGGTCTTGTCGTCGCGGAAGAGGATGTTGTAGCGCGGCGCCAGGCTCTTGATGAGGTTGTTCTCGAGGATCAGGGCCTCGGCCTCGGAGCGGGTGGCGGTGATGTCCACGCGCAGTACCTGGGCGACCATCATCGCAATGCGCGGGCTGGAGACGGTCTTCTGGAAGTAGCTGGAGACGCGGCGCTTGAGGTTCTTGGCCTTGCCGACGTAGAGCACCTTGTCGTCGGCGCCGATCATGCGATAGACGCCGGGCGCCTCGGTGAGGGTGCGCAGGAAGGGCTTGGGGTCGAAGGCGTTGGAGGGCGTCGGATCGGTCATGAGTGGTGATGCAGAGTAGGGCTTGAAACCATCTGTGCCTCGGAGCGGACACGGGGCATTCCTTCCATGGGCTGCGGAACTCGCTCGCTACGCTCACTCAGACAGTCCTCGCCCATTCCAGGAACGCCCCGCATCCACTCCAGCGCAGTTCGTGCTCCACGGTCCGTAGGAAACGTCCTGTCGATTATCCGTGCTTATGGAGGACCTCGGTGCGCTGCTCGCCGATGGTGGCAGCGGTCATGGTGGGTGTGGCGCTGCTGTCGTCGGGGATGGCGGCGACGCGGTCGCGGGCGTGGACATAGGCGGCGTGGAGTTCGAGCGCGAAGGGGTCGGCGAGCCACGCGGGCTGCGCGGCGGTCGGCACGATCGCGGCGAGGCGGGCGAGATTGTCCGGGTCGGGGACCGGGGCCCAGCGGTCGAGCAGCTCGGCGGCGAGGTCGGGGCGATTGCACACGAGCAGCATGTCGCAGCCGGCGGCCCAGGCGGCCTTGGCGCGGCCGACGATGTCGCCGGCGACGCGGGCGCCTTCCATGTTGAGGTCGTCGCTGAAGATCACGCCCTTGAAGCCGAGCCGGCCGCGCAGCACGTCCTTGAGCCAGAACGGTGAGAAGCCGGCGGGTTGCGGTTCCGGGCTGGGGTCGGCGTTAGGGTAGATCACATGCGCGGGCATCACGCCGGCGAGCTGACGGCCGAGGCGGTGGCGGTAGGGGGCGATGTCCTCGTTCCACACCGTGTCGAAGTCGCGCGCGTCGACCGGCACGTCGTGGTGCGAGTCGGCCTCGACGAAGCCGTGGCCGGGGAAGTGCTTGCCGACCGCGCCCATGCCCGCCTCCGCCATGCCGGCGACCAGTGCCTGCGCGAGCGCGGCGACGGCCTGCGGGTCGCGATGGAAGGCGCGGTTGCCGATGGCGCGGCAGCAGCCGTAATCCAGATCCAGCACCGGCGCGAAGCTGAGGTCGACGCCGTGCGCGCGCAACTCCGCAGCCAGCACGAAACCGCTCGCACGTGCGGCGTCGAGCGCGGCCAGGTGGTCGTGTTCCCACAGCACGCCCAGACTGCGCATCGAGGGCAGCCTGGTGAAACCATCGGTGCGAAAGCGCTGCACCCTGCCGCCCTCATGGTCGACCGCGATGATCAGCGCCGGGTCGCGCAGCGCGCGGATGTCGGCGGTGAGCGCGTGCAGCTGATCGGAGCCGGTGTAATTGCGCGCAAACAGGATCACCCCGCCGACCAGGGGGTCGAGCAGGCGCTCGCGTTCTTCGTCGGTCAGCGCGGTGCCGGCAACGTCGATCATCACGGGGCCGCGGGGGCGCTTGGTACTTGGGTTCATCTCGGGAATCTCGCTTTTGAAACGAGCGGTCATTCACCGCACTTTGTGCGGCGAATGACGCCGCTAATCACCGCAGCGCTCGATCAGCGCGAACGCGACGATGTGCTCGTCCTCGTCGCTGATGCTCAGGTGCGCACGCAGCCCGTTGGCGCGCATGTGCGCGGCCAGGCGCTCGTCGTAGCGGTACTCGGGCTTGCCGCGCGCGTCGTGGCCGACGGCGACCGCGTGCAGCGTGGCCGGCACGGCGACGCCGGTACCGAGCGCCTTGCCGAAGGCCTCCTTGGCGGCGAAGCGCTTGGCGAGGAAACGCGCCGGGTCGCGGTGGGCCCGCCAGCCCTCGACCTCGCTCACAGCCAGGATGCGCAGCGCGAAACGCTCCCCGTGACGCTCGAGCGCCGCGCGCATCCGCCGCAGTTGCACGAGATCCGTGCCGATGCCGTGGATCATGCTTCGCCCAAGGTTTTACGAGCGCTCATCGTCAGTGGCTCTTGCCCGCTGCAGTTCAGGCCGCCTGCGCGGCTTCGCGCATCAGCCGCTTCATCTCGGCCACCGCCGCGCGCAGGCCGACGAAGACCGCGCGGCTGACGATGGCGTGGCCGATGTGCAGCTCGCGGATGCCGTGCAGGCGGGCGATCGGCTCGACGTTGTAGTAGTTGAGCGCGTGGCCGGCGTTGAAGCGCATGCCCAGGCTGCGCACCGCCTCGCCGGCGCGGCGGATCTTGTCGAGTTCGGCGAGCACCGCCGGCGCCTCGGCGTCGCGGCCGGCGGCGTGGAAGGCGTGGGCGTAGGGCCCGGTGTGGATCTCGCACACGCGCCCGCCGATGCGGGCAGCGGCTTCGATCTGCTCGGGCTCGGCGTCGATGAACACGCTGGTGACGATGCCGGCGTCAGCGAGGCGGGCGACCACGTCCTGCAGGCGCGCCTCCTGCGCGAGCACGTCGAGCCCGCCCTCGGTGGTGATCTCGTGGCGCCCTTCGGGCACCAGCATCGCCATCTGCGGCCTGGTGCGGCAGGCGATGGCGACCATCTCGTCGGTGGCCGCCATCTCGAGGTTGAGCTTGACCTGGGTGAGCTCCGCGATGCGGCGCACGTCTTCGTCGTTGATGTGGCGGCGATCCTCGCGCAGGTGGATGGTGATGCCCTCCGCCCCGCCGAGGTGGGCCTCCACCGCAGCCCACACCGGATCGGGTTCCCAGGTGCGGCGCGCCTGGCGCAGCGTGGCGACGTGGTCGATGTTGACGCCGAGTTCGATCATCAGAGCTCCTGCAGTTCCTTGAGCACCCGGCGCGACTGCAGCGGCTGCCCGCCCAGGGTGTGGTTGATCAGCATGCGCAGCAACTGCTTGGACTGGGCCAGCGTCTCCGCGCGCGAAAAATCGTCGGCCGCCATGTCGAGCAGCGTCTGGCCGGACAGCAGCGGCTGCTCGCCGAGCGCGGCCGGGTCGAGCGCGGCGCCCTCCTCCTCCAGCGCTTCCAGCCTCACCGGACCGCGCTCGATTATATAAAGGTAACGCGCCTCGGGTCGCACCGGCTCGCCGCTGTCACCCTCATGCGCGAGCCCGGCCTCGTAGCCGAGCTCCTGCAGCAGGGCGAGCTCGAAGCGGCGCAGGATGGGCGACTCCGGCTCGCCGCGACCGAGCGCACGCACAGCCGCGGCATAGGCCGAAAACAGCCGCGCATGCGGGTCTTCGCGTGCGGTCAGGCGCACCAGCAGTTCGTTGAGATAGTAGCCGCAGATCAGCGCACGCCCGGTGAGCAGAGGCTGACCGCCCTGCCACTCGGCGCGAACAAGGGTCTTGACCTCGCCGCCACCGGACCAGTCCATCAACAGCGGCTGAAAGGCCAGCAGCACGCCGCGCAGCTGCGAATAAGGTCGCCGCGCGCCCTTGGCGACCAGACCCACCCGGCCATGATCGGCCGAAAAAATCTCGACGATCAGGCTGGTCTCGCGCCACGGATAGGTGTGCAGCACCCAGGCCGGCTGCTGCTCGACGCGCTGCTTGGCTCCCGCCATGACCCGGCGCCCGGCTTATTCGTAGCCGAGGCTCTTCAGCGCGCGCTCGTCGTCGGCCCAGCCGCTCTTGACCTTGACCCAGACCTCGAGGAAGACCTTGCCGTCGAAGAGTTTTTCGAGTTCGACGCGCGCCTCGGACGAGATGCGCTTGAGCTTTTCGCCCCCCTTGCCGATCACCATCGACTTGTGGCCGGGCTTGTCGACGATCACCGCGGCGTGGATGCGGCGCAGGGTGCCTTCGACCTCGAACTTCTCGATCTCGACCGCGATGCCGTAGGGCAGCTCGTCGCCGAGCAGGCGGAAGAGCTTCTCGCGCAGAAACTCGGAGGCCAGGAAGCGCTCGCTGCGGTCGGTGATCTCGTCTTCCTGGAACATCGGCGTGCCCACCGGCAGCAGCGGCGTCGCAGCCTTGATCAGCGTGTCGACGTTGCGCCCTTTCTCCGCCGACAGCGGCACGATCTCGGTGAACTCGCGCGCCTGGCGCACCTGGTCGATGAAGGGCAGCAGGCGGGCCTTGTCCTTGAGCTGATCGACCTTGTTGATCACCAGGATGACCCTGGACGACTCGGGGATCACCGACAGTACCTTGCGGTCGTCGTCGGTGAAGCGGCCGGCCTCGATGACGAAGAAGACCAGGTCGACGTCGGCCAGCACCTGCGACACGGTGCGGTTCATCGAGCGGTTGAGCGCGTTGCGGTGGTGGGTCTGGAAACCCGGCGTGTCGACGAACACGAACTGCGCGCCCGGCTCGGTGAGGATGCCGGTCACGCGGTGCCGAGTGGTCTGCGCCTTGCTGGAGACGATGCTGATCTTCTGCCCGATCAGGCGGTTGAGCAGGGTCGACTTGCCGACGTTGGGGCGGCCGACGATGGCGACGAAGCCGGCATGGAAGGGACTCGCGTCCGGCGCGGTGGCGCTGGCGGCGGGATTGCTGGGGAGTTCGCTCATTTTTTTCTCACTGCGGCGAGCGCGAGCTCGGCCGACATTTGTTCGGCAACGCGTCGGCTCGGTCCGCGCCCCAGGGTGCGGACCCCGAGCTTCGGAATGTCGCACGCGACCTCGAATTCCTGTGCATGCGCCTCGCCCAGCACCTGGACCATGGAGTACGTCGGCAAGGCGATGCGGCGGCCCTGCAACCACTCCTGCAGCGCGGTCTTGGGGTCCTTGCTCGGCTTGCGGGGATCGACCTCGGCGAGCTGGCCGGCGTAGAGGCGATCGATGACCGCCTTCGCCGCGGCGAAGCCGCCATCCAGGAACACCGCGGCAAAAACGGCCTCCACCGCGTCGGCGAGGATCGACGGGCGGCTCGCCCCGCCCGACTTGAGCTCGCCTTCGCCCAGACGCAGAAACTCGCCGAGCTCGAGCTCGAGCGCGATGCGGTGCAGCGCGTCCTGTCGCACCAGCGATGCACGCACGCGCGACAGCTCGCCTTCGCGCAGCGAATCGAAGCGCTCGAAGAGCGCGATCGAGGTCACGCAGTTGAGGATGCTGTCGCCGAGAAACTCGAAGCGCTCGTTGTTGGGCTGACCGAAGCTACGGTGCGTGAGCGCCTCCTGCAGCAAGGCAGGGTTTGCGAACACATGACCGATGCGGGTCTGCAGTCGTTCCGCGATCATCAAGCTCAACGTATCGCGCTCGTGGGATTGAGCTCGAACAGCAGACTCACGTTGGCCACGAGCGGCACGGTGCGCGTGTAATGGGCCTCGATCACGGTGTTGGGGCCCGTGCGATCGATGACGAGATCGGCGCCACTCACGCTCGAGACGTCGTCGATCTGCCCGCGGCGATCGAAGCTGCGACGCAGCTCGAGCACCGGCGTGCCCTTGTCGGCCTCGTCGGCGAGGATGCCGATGATGCGCTTGATGGACATGTATTCGTTGACCACCGGCACCGTGCGAAAGCCCACGATCAGCACGAAGGCCGCCAGCGCGCCGACGACGAGCACGCCGAGCAGGCTCAGACCGCGTTGGGATTTGATGTTCATGGAGTCCCCCGAATCTCAGTGAAAGCTGCCGATCCGCTTCATGTCGCTGAAGTTGAACCAGATGAAGAAGGCACGGCCGACGATGTTGTCTTCGGGCACGAAACCCCACACCCGGCTGTCGCTGCTTGCGTCGCGATTGTCGCCGAGCACGAAGTAATGGCCCTGCGGCACGGTACAACGCACGCCCGAGTGGGTATAGGTGCAATTTTCACGCTGCGGAAAATTCAGCACCTGCGGCACGTAGGCCGGCGCGTCGCGCTCGATCAGCACGGAGTGTTCGACCTCGCCGAGCTTCTCGGTGTATTGCGGCGAGTAATACAGGCGGTCGGGGTGCAGGTACGTGCCCGCCTCGTCGACCGGTACCGCCTCGCCGTTGATGGTCAGGCGCTTGTTGATGTACTCGACGCGATCGCCGGGCAGGCCGACCACGCGCTTGATGTAGTCCATCGACGGGTCGGCCGGATAGCGGAACACCATCACGTCGCCGCGCTGCGGGTCATTGACGTCGATGACCTTCTGGTTGATGACCGGCAGACGGATGCCGTACGTCCACTTGTTGACCAGGATGAAATCGCCCACCAGCAGGGTCGGGATCATCGAGCCCGAAGGAATCTTGAACGGCTCGACCACGAACGAGCGCAGGCCGAACACGATCAGGATCACCGGGAAGAAGCTCGCGCCGTACTCCACCCACCACGGGTTGGGCGCGCCGGCCGGGCGCAGCTTGCGCGCATGGAAGCGGTCGAAGAACCACAGCACGCCGGTGGCGATCAGCAGCAGGAACAGGGTCAGGGCGAAATTCATGCGGTATCCGTCGTCGGCCGGCCACCCGCAGGCAGCCGGCGGTTTCGATCACTTGCCTTCGTCGGTGCGCAGCACGGCGAGGAAGGCCTCTTGCGGGATCTCGACGTTGCCGACCTGCTTCATGCGCTTCTTGCCTTCCTTCTGCTTCTCGAGCAGCTTCTTCTTGCGCGAGATGTCGCCACCGTAGCACTTGGCGAGCACGTTCTTGCGCAGCGCCTTGATGGTCTCGCGGGCGATGATGTGTGCGCCGATCGCCGCCTGCACCGGCACATCGAACATCTGGCGCGGAATCAGGCCGCGCAGCTTGCTCGCCAGCTCGCGGCCGCGGTACTGCGCGCTGGCGCGGTGCACGATGACCGACAGCGCATCGACCTTCTCGCCGCCCACCATCAGGTCGAGCTTGACCAGATCGGCCGTGCGGTACTCCTTGAAGTCGTAGTCGAGCGACGCATAGCCGCGGGACACCGACTTGAGCTTGTCGAAGAAGTCCATCACCACTTCGTTCATCGGCAGCTCGTAGATCAGCTGCACCTGGCGGCCGTGGTAGCGCATGTCGATCTGGCTGCCACGCTTCTGGTTGCACAGCGTGATCACCGGGCCGACATAGTCCTGCGGCAGGAAGATGGTCGCGGTGATGATCGGCTCGCGGATCTCCTGGTACTTGCCGGGGTCGGGCAGCTTGGCCGGGTTCTCGATGCGGATGATCGAGTTGTCGTTCAACACCACCTCATACACCACCGTCGGCGCGGTGGTGATCAGGTCCATGTCGAACTCGCGCTCCAGGCGCTCCTGCACGATATCCATGTGCAGCAGGCCGAGGAAGCCACAGCGGAAGCCGAAGCCCAGCGCCTGCGAGACCTCGGGCTCGAACTGCAGCGAGGCGTCGTTCAGGCGCAGCTTCTCGAGCGAGTCGCGCAGCTGGTCGTACTCGGACGACTCCACCGGATACAGGCCGGCGAACACCTGCGGCTTGATCTCCTTGAAGCCGGGCAGCGCCTCGGCCGCGGGCCGGTTGGCGAGCGTGACGGTGTCGCCCACCTTGGCGGCTTCGATCTCCTTGATGCCGGCGATGATGAAACCCACCTCGCCCGCGCGCAGCTCGGGCCGCCCCACCGAGCGCGGGGTGAACACGCCGACCTGGTCGCACGGATATTGCAGCCCGTTCGACATCAGCAGGATGCGGTCCTTGGGCTTGAGCACGCCATCGACCACGCGCACCAGCATGACGACGCCGACGTAGTTGTCGAACCACGAATCGATGATCAGCGCCTTCAGCGGCTCTTCCGGCTCGCCCTTCGGCGGCGGGATACGCGCGACGATGGCCTCGAGCACATCCTCCACGCCCAGGCCGGTCTTGGCCGAGCAAAGGATCGCCTCGGAAGCATCGACGCCGATCACGTCCTCGATCTCGCTGCGTGCGTTGTCGGGGTCGGCCGCCGGCAGGTCGATCTTGT
>DITC01000056.1:14408-38469 GCA_002422685.1 Thauera sp. UBA6194
AGGTTCAGGTTGTAGACCTGCCCGTCCTTGGCCTTGTAGTGCAGCGCCGCGGTCTGCGCCTTGATGGTGATGCCGCGCTCGCGCTCGATGTCCATCGAGTCGAGCACCTGCGCCTCCATCTCGCGCTCGGACAGGCCGCCGCAGAAGTGGATGAGTCGGTCGGCCAGGGTCGATTTACCGTGGTCGATGTGGGCGATGATGGAGAAGTTTCGGATGTGGTTCATGCGAAACGAAAAGGGTGCCTTGCAGCACCCGTTTCGAAAAGAGTTCGGGGGGTCGGAGCATCGGGCGAAGCAAACGCCGCGATTGCGTCAAGCCCGTGATTCTAACGGAAAACCGCTGCAATAAGCGCGCACCGCGGCTTCGTCGAGATGGTAGTGACACAGTTCGCGTTCGCCGTGCAGAAGCACCGGCACCAGCGTGTCCCAGCGCGCCTCGAGGGCCGGGTCTTCATCGACGTCGAAAACTTCCACGCGCCAGCCATATTCGCGCGCGATCGGCTCGAGCGCCGCAATCAGCTCGTGGCACAGGTGACACCACTGCCGGCTCATCACGGTAAAGCAGGCGTCGCCGAACGGCGTCATCGGGCCGCACGCAGGCTGACATAGGACGTGCCGTTCGCGCGCTGCACGAGCAGCGTCACCTGTTCGCCCGGTCCGAGCTCGGCCGCGATGGCCTCGAAATCGGCCAGCGTGTCGAGCCGGGTCTGGCGACCCTTCACCACCACGGCGAGCACGAGATCGCCCGGCACGAGATCCGCGCGCACCGACACCCCCTGCGCACGCAGGACGACCAGCCCGCTCTCGATGCCGCGCTCTCGGCGCTGCATCGCGGTGGGCTCGGCGAGCGCCAGGCCGAGGCGATTCGGCAGCGGATCGCCCTGCTGCCCGCTGGCGCGCATCGGCTCTTCTTCGGGATCCTGCCATTCGCCGACCTCGACCTCGAGCGCATGCAGCGCGCCGCCGCGGTAAAGCTCGACCGGCGCCCGGCTTCCCGGGCGTGCGGCCGCGACGATGCGCGGCAGGTCGGCCGAGCCCTCGATCTCGCGCGCATTGAAGCGCACGATCACGTCGCCCTGTTCGATGCCTGCATGCGCGGCAGGGCCGTCGGGCTCGACCATGCTCACGAGCGCACCGGCCGGGCGCGGCAGGCCGAAGCTGTCGGCCAGATCGCGGGTGATCTCCTGGATCGACACCCCGATGCGCCCGCGCTCCACCCTGCCCTTGCTGCGCAACTGCGCCTGCACATCCATCGCGACATCGATCGGGATCGCGAACGAAAGCCCCATGAAGCCGCCGGTGCGGCTGTANNGGGTTGATCGCGACATCGGTCTGGATGAAGGGCACGAAGTTCTCGTCCGGCAGGCTGCGCCCCTTGGCGCTGACGATGCCGGCCGTGACCGACTGCTCGAATCCAAACGGCGATCCGATCGCCAGCACCCACTCGCCGACCTGCAGCGCGGCAGGGTCGCCGAGCACCACATGCGGCAAGTCCGAGGCCTCGATGCGCAGCAGGGCGATGTCACTGCGCACATCGGCACCGATCACGGTCGCCTCGTATTCCCGCCGATCAGCCAGGCGCACGAGTATCTCGACCGCAGCCTCGATCACGTGCGCATTGGTGAGGATGTAACCGTCCGGGCTGATGATGAAGCCCGAACCGAGCGACTCGTCGTCGGGATCGGGGCCCATGCCGGGGTTTTCGGGCGTGCGCGGAATGAACTTGCGAAAGAAGTCGAACATCGGGTCCGACTCGTCGAGCTCGGGGAGCTTGAACGGCAAGCGCGCCGGCGTCTCGACCGCCTGCGTAGCGCTGATGTTGACCACCGCGGCGCCGTGGCGCGCGGCCAGGGTGCGAAAATCGGGCAGCACCAGCTCGGCCGCACCGGCAAGGGCCGTCATGAGGAGCAGGCACGCACACACCAGCGCCAGCACGATCTGTGCAGGACAAACGGCGCGCAGCCAGCACAGACGTTTCATCGCGGCAAGGGGCTCAGGGTCTGAACGCACGCGCCCTCAGGAGCAAGCTCCAAGCGCAGCCGGTTTCGCCAGCTGCGACTGCGCGGCAAAACACGATTGATCGCCCAGGCAAGCGTCAGTCCGAGGACCGCCCCGAAGAAGCCGAACAGATCAGCGCGCCCCTCCGCGCCGAGCTGGCTGCCCAGCGCCGCACCCAGCAGCAGCAACACGGTCGCGAGCCCATAGCTCGCGAACGCGGCACGCAGCGGCGCACCGTCGGGGATGCTGATGACGACGCTGTCCCCAGGCTTCAGGGGCAAGTCGGTGGGCAGGGCGAACTCTTCGCGGGGCAGACCGAAAGCGTGCGTGATCTGCACCGAGCGACAACCGCCGGGCTCATCGCAACGCCCGCAGCCTCCGGCGTGCTCGGACAGGCGCAACCACGCCAGACCACGCTCGACCTTAAGTACGCGCGCCCTCGCCTGCATCACCGCGCAACCGCCCGGACACTGTCGCCGAGACGACGCACGGCCACTTCCGGGGCTTCGCCCAAAGTGGTCACGAGGTGACCATCGACGCTGCGTTTGTAGATGCTGATCGCGCCATTCGAGACCGGCCCCAGCCCGATCGCGGACGCATCGGCGATGGGCTCGATGAACACCGAAATCGCGGCGAGGCCGTCGCTGAACACCATGTGCAAGGCCTCGCCTCGATCGCGACCGAGCGGCCTGCGCATCACCGAAGTGAGCGTATAACCGGGCAGCGGCTCGGTCAGGGTCCAGCCGGCCTCGTCTTCGCTCACGCCATTGCCGCGCGCGTTGACGACCTTCCAGTCGGCGTCGGGCTCGAATTTCGACTCGAGCAGCGCATCGTCGACCTCGCCACCGAGGTGCAGGTCGCTGAAACTGAACTGCTCGATCAGAGCGCCTGTGGCGTCGATCGTGCGCGACTTGAGCAGCAACCCGGTCTGCATCTCGGCCCACAGCACATGACCGTAGCGCAGATTGTCGCGCGGCTCGAGCACGAGCGACTGCGCCTCGTAACCCGCCACACGGCTCACCTCGCCCTTGTGAATGCGGTAGCTTTCGGCGAGCCCGCCCGGCACACCCGGCAGGCGCGCAGGAAACGCGCGCCGCCCGGCCGCCTCGTCAATGATCACCGTGCGTCGATCGGGCAGCACACAGTGCACCTCGTTACCGCGCCTGATGACCTCGCGCGGACTGCCGTCGAGCACCTCCAGCCGTTCGTACTCAACCCCGTCCCTGACCCGATGCGCGATGCGCGAGGTCTCGACCTGCCCACCGGACTGATAGGCGAAGCTCCCGACGTAATTCAGACGCTGCCCTGCGGACGCAATGCGACCGAGCCAGGAAAGAGGGTCGCTCGGAGCTTCCGCCCGCGCCGGCCCTTGCGCGAGCAGGGCGCAAAAACCCAGCACGACGGCGAAAAATCTCATCGATTCTCACCCTCGCGCTGATCGGACACCGTGCGCACATACTGCACGCCCGCGGGGAGCGGGCCGCCGCGCGCGAGGCCCTGATGCGCAAACACATACTCGCGCATCGAGTCTTCGGCCAGCCCGGCCCCTGCCCCGGGCGCCGCCTTGACGAGCTGCACCACGGGCGCCACGCTCGCGAGCTGGGGCGGCGGCGCGTCTTGCCGATAAAGCGTGGCGGCGACGAGACCGACCGCGGCCACGCCCATCACCGAGGCGGCCAGCGGCATCAAGGATTGCCACACCTTGCGCCTGCCCGCTGCGTCCGCCTGCGAACGCGGCGCGAGCAAGGTGGGTTCGTCCTCGAGCTCGGCCATCACGCGCGCCACGAAGTCGCCCGAGCCCGCCCGATCGCCGCGCAATGCATCGCCGATCAGACAGTAGCTCGCCCAATCCTCGCGCAGATCCGGATGCCGGCGCATGTGTTCGAGAACCGCATGCGAGGCCTGATCGTCGAGGTCACCGTCGAACAGTGCCGATACCTTGTCCTTCATGTCCATACCTACCAACGTTTGTCCGGGGCCGTATCGAGCAAGGGCCGCAGACGTTCTGCAATCGCTTCACGCGCACGGAAGATCCGTGAGCGCACGGTACCAATCGGGCACTCCATGATGCTGGCGATCTCTTCGTAGCTCAGCCCTTCGAGCTCGCGCAGCATGATGGCCGTTCTCAGTTCCTCGGGCAGCGCCGCCATTGCCTCATCGACCGTTTCGCCGATCTGGCGGGTCATCATCAGCCGCTCGGGCGTGTTGATGTCGCGCAACTGATCTGCGTCCTCGAAGGTCTCGGCCTCCTCGGAATCGAAACTGGTCGACGTCGGCGCCCTTCTGCCTTGGGAGACGAGGTAGTTCTTGGCCGTATTGACGCCGATGCGATACAGCCAGGTGTAGAACGCACTGTCCCCCCGGAACGAGCCCAGCGCGCGGTAGGCCTTGATGAAGGTCTCCTGCGCAACGTCCTCGACTTCGGCCGAATCACGTATCAGCCTGGAGAGCAGGCGATGCAACTTGCGCTGGTACTTGGATACCAGCAAGCCGAATGCCTGCTTGTCGCCACGCTGTACACGCTCGACGAGTTGCTGATCGAGCTCACGATCGCTCATTGAAATGGGACTCTTCCGGATATTCGAATGACAAAACACCCGGATTATAAGCGACCGGTCACGCATCCAGCAGAAGTCGAAGACAAACAGATGACCCGGAGGCCCAAAAATAGTTCAGCGCGAGGCCCCACCGAGCACAGCCGGTGCGCCCACTGCGCCCCGAACTCGGCGCTGTGCAGGGTAAACCGCAGGCGGGCGTTGCCACCTCACACCATGCTATATTTCTTCATCTCTCAATCCAGCCGAGCGACATCTTGCTTAAACAGTACGACGTTCTCATCCTTGGCAGCGGCACCGCCGGGCAATCCATCGCGCTCAGGCTGGCAGAGCACCTGCGCGTCGCCCTCGTCACCAAGCGCGAGCTCGCCGACAGCGCGAGCAACTGGGCGCAGGGCGGCATCGCTGCGGTGCTCGACACCACCGACAGCATCGAAGCGCACATCCAGGACACCTTCGTGGCAGGCGCGGGGCTGTGCAACCCGGAATCAACGCGCTTCGTGGTCGAAAATGGCAAGCGCGCCATCGAGTGGCTGATCGACCGCGGCGTACCCTTCACGCGCGAGGCCGACACCCAGCTCGGCTACCACCTCACACGCGAAGGCGGGCACTCGCACCGACGCATCATCCATGCGGCCGACGCCACCGGCGCGGCGGTGCAGACCACGCTCGGCGACCATGTCCGCCGCCACCCCAACATCGACATCTTCGAGCACCACATCGCGGTCGACCTGGTGACGGGAGACAAGGTCGGCGAACCCGGTGCGGGCTGCCTGGGCGCGTACGTGCTCGACATCGAGGCCGACAAGGTCGTCACCTTCGCCGCACGCAACACCGTGCTCGCCACCGGCGGCACCGGCAAGGTCTACCTGTACACCACCAACCCCGACGTCGCCACCGGCGACGGCGTGGCGATGGCGTGGCGCGCCGGCTGTCGCGTGGGCAACATGGAGTTCATCCAGTTCCACCCCACCTGCCTGTATCACCCGCAGGCCAAGTCCTTCCTGATCTCCGAGGCCGTACGCGGCGAAGGCGGCCTGCTCAAGCTCCCCGACGGCACACGCTTCATGCCCGATCACGATCCGCGCGAAGAGCTCGCCCCGCGCGACATCGTCGCCCGCGCGATCGACTTCGAGATGAAAAAACGCGGTATCGACTGCGTGTACCTCGACATCAGCCACAAGCCCGCAGAATGGCTGCGCGCGCACTTCCCGAACATTCACGCGCGCTGCCTCGAGCTCGGCATCGACATCACCAAAGAGCCGATTCCAGTGGTGCCCGCGGCCCACTACTCCTGCGGCGGCATCGCCACCGACCTCGCGGCGCGCACCAGCGTGCCCGGCCTGTACGCGGTCGGCGAATCCGCATTCACCGGTCTGCACGGCGCCAACCGCCTGGCAAGCAACTCCCTGCTCGAATGCTTGGTATTCGGCGAAGCCGCGGCCAAGGACATCCTGTCCAAGGAACGCCAGCCGGCGCCCACCCTGCCCGCCTGGGACGAAAGCCGCGTGACCGACGCCGACGAGGAAGTCGTCATCTCGCACAACTGGGCCGAACTGCGCCGCTTCATGTGGGACTACGTCGGCATCGTGCGCACGACCAAGCGCCTGCGCCGCGCGCAGCATCGCATCCGTCTGCTCGAGCGCGAGATCCATGAGTTCTACACGAACTTCCGCATCAGCAACGACCTGATCGAACTGCGCAACCTCGTCGTCACCGCCGACCTCATCGTGCGCTGCGCCCTAAAGCGCAAGGAGAGCCGCGGCCTGCATCACTCGCGCGACTACCCCGACACCTTGCCGCGCGCGCGCGACACCATCCTTCGCCCGCCGAGACGCAAACCCGCGCGTAAACCCGACTGAGGCGCGTGCCCGCGGCGGCACGTCTCCCCTTCACCGCAGGCGGGCGCAAAGAGACCAGACAGCGCACCTGGCCACGCGCGCACCGCCGGTGTCGGTTCAGGGCGACGGGAGGACCTCCGCATCGGCCCTATGCAAGGCCTTGTGACGCAGCCAGATCCTGAGCATCCGCCAGTCATCGCCGGCAAGATTGTGCGGCACGAGCATCATGCGCCGCGATCGCGCAGCAAGCGGCGGCATCGGTTGAACGTGCTCGAGCGGCAGCACCCTGAACCACAGCGCCCAGCCCAGATCGACCGCAGACGCCGGCTCCACCCTGCAGGGCAGGCCCTGCTCCGCGTCGCGCTCGAACATCACCAGCACACCATCGGCCCCGAGCAGCAGGGCGCCGCATTTGCCGGCCTCCGCACGCCAGGCACGCAGTGCCGCGAGCAACAGGAAAGCGCAGCACCCCGCAAAGAGGACGCGACCGCCCCACGCGGGGTTCGCGTTGGCGGAAAGCGCGTCGCCGTCGATCACATGAAAAAGCGCCAGTGCGGTTGCAAGATACACAACCAGCACTGACGCCTTGACCGCCCTGGAAGGCTGCAGGCTCAGTTCGAGTGGAAACTGCACGCCATTCGCCGCGCGAAGTTCTTACACGCGGCGGAACACCAGGGTGCCGTTCGTGCCACCGAAGCCGAAGTTGTTCTTCATTGCCACGTCGATATTCATCTCGCGTGCGACGTTCGCGCAGTAGTCCAGATCACACTCGGGATCCTGCTCGAAGATATTGATGGTCGGCGGCGAGATCTGATTGTGCACGGCCAGCACGGTGAACACCGACTCCACACCGCCCGCGCCCCCCAGCAGGTGACCGGTCATGGATTTGGTGGAGTTGACGACCAGCTTCTTGGCGTTATCGACGCCGAAGGCCAGCTTGATCGCCTCGGTCTCGTTCTTGTCGCCGAGCGGCGTGGAGGTACCGTGGGCGTTCAGGTAATGCACCTGATCCACATTGACGCCCGCATTCTTCAGTGCGTTGAGCATGCTGCGACGCGGGCCATCGGTGTCGGGGGCCGTCATGTGATAGGCATCGCCGCTCATGCCGAAGCCAGAAAGCTCGGCGTAGATTTTTGCGCCGCGCTTGACTGCGTGTTCGTACTCCTCGACCACCATCACGCCCGCGCCCTCGCCGAGCACGAAGCCATCGCGATCCTTGTCCCACGGACGGCTGGCCGTGGCCGGGTCGTCGTTGCGGGTGGACAGCGCCTTCGCGGAGGCGAAGCCGCCGATCGCCAAATTGGTGACCGTCGATTCGGCGCCGCCGCAGATCATCACGTCCGCGTCGCCGTATTCGATCATGCGCGCACTCATGCCGATCGCGTGAAGACCGGTGGTGCACGCGGTGACCACCGACAGGTTGGGGCCCTTCATGCCGAACATGATCGACAGGTTCCCGGAGATCATGTTGATGATCGTGCCGGGAATGAAGAAGGGCGAGATCTTGCGCGGGCCGCCACCGAGGAAGTCGTTGTGCGTGTCCTCGATCATCGGCAGGCCGCCGATACCCGAGCCGATATTGACGCCGATGCGGTCAGCGTTGGCCTCGGTGACCTCGAGGCCGGAGTCGCGAATGGCCTGGATGCCCGCCGCCATGCCGTAGTGGATGAACACATCCATGCGGCGCGCTTCCTTTGGCGAAAGGTAGGCGGAAACGTCGAAATCCTTGACCTCGCCAGCGATTCGCGAGGCGAAATTCGTCGCGTCGAAGCGGGTGATCGGGCCAATGCCGCTCTTGCCGGCAATCAGGTTGTTCCAGGCCTCGGGGACAGTATTGCCCACCGGAGAGATCAAGCCCAGACCGGTGACGACGACTCTACGACGCGACACAGGCAACTCCGTTGAATTCAGTGAAAAATATGAAAACCCGCCCGGAAACCGCTGAATATTGCGGACGCCGGGCAGGCCAACGCTTCAAGAGCGCGAGAGAAACTTACTTCTTGAGGTGGGCGTTGACGTAGTCGATCGCCTGCTGGACGGTGGTGATCTTCTCGGCCTCTTCGTCCGGGATCTCGCACTCGAACTCTTCTTCCAGCGCCATGACCAGTTCCACGGTGTCCAGCGAATCTGCGCCCAGATCATCGACGAACGAGGACTCGATCTTGATCTCCGACTCGTTCACGCCAAGTTGCTCAGCGACGATCTTCTTGACGCGCTGTTCGATGTTCTCCATGAACCAACTCCTTCCTGAGGGTAACAGGTGAATTAAAAAGCCGGCGTATTCTACCAAAACGCCGCGGAACCGCTATCCCGACGAAAGTCAGGACATGTACATGCCACCATTCACGTGCAGGGTCGTACCCGTCACGTAAGCGGCAGCGGGGGAAGCGAGGAACGCCACGGCGCCGGCGATTTCTTCCGGACGGCCGAGACGGCCCAGCGCGATATTGCCGAGCAGGGCGTCGCGCGCAGCCTCGGGCAGCGCGCGCGTCATGTCGGTGTCGATGAAACCCGGGGCGACACAGTTGACCGTGATGTTGCGGCTACCGAGCTCGCGTGCGAGCGCGCGTGTCATGCCGGCCACGCCCGCCTTGGCGGCAGCGTAGTTGGCCTGGCCGGGGTTGCCGGAGCTGGCCACCACCGAGGTGATGTTGATGATGCGGCCGTTACGCGCCTTCATCATGCCGCGCATCACCAGCTTGCTCATGCGAAAGACGGCGCGCAGGTTGGTGTCGATCACCGCGTCCCACTCCTCGTCCTTCATGCGCATGGCGAGATTGTCGCGAGTGATGCCGGCGTTGTTGACCAGGATACCGATCGCACCGAAGCGCTTCTCGACCTCGCCGATCAGCGCCTCGCAGGCAGCGCCATCGGTGACGTTCAAGGCCATGCCGGCACCCTGCACGCCCGCTTCGGCCAGCCCCTTGTCGATGTCGGCGGCGCCGGATTCGGAGGTCGCGGTACCGATCACGGTCGCACCCAGGCGACCGAGCTCCAGCGCCACGGCGCGCCCGATTCCGCGCGATGCGCCGGTGACCAGCGCGACCCGACCTTCAAGCGAAAAACTCATGTCTTACCTCACTGCCGCAATGGCTTGCTCGAGACTGGCGGCGTCGTGCGCCGAGCCACCTTCGACGTCCTTGGCGATGCGCTTGGTCATGCCGGCCAGCACCTTGCCGGGACCGCATTCGATGACATGGCTCATGCCACGACCGGCCATCGCCTGCACCAGCTCGATCCAGCGCACCGGCGAAAAGGCCTGGCGCACGAGCGCGTCACGAATCTTCTCGGGCTCATCGTACACCGCGACGTCGACGTTGTTGATGACGTCGATCTCGGGCCTGGCGATGCTCACTGCGGCGAGGCGCTCAGCGAGGCGCTCGGCAGCCGGGCGCATCAGCGCGCAATGGAAGGGGGCGGACACCGGCAGCAGCACGGCGCGCTTGGCGCCCTTGGCCTTGGCGATCTCGCTCGCACGTTCGACCGCAGCCTTGGCGCCGGCGATCACGATCTGGCCGGGTGCGTTCAGGTTCGCGGCCTCGACCACCTCACCCTGCGCGGCTTCGGCACAGGCCGCGCGCACTGCGTCGGGCTCGAGGCCCATCACCGCCGCCATGGCGCCCTCGCCCGCCGGCACGGCCTCCTGCATGGCCTGCGCGCGGAAGCGCACCAGCGGCACCGCGTCCTTGAACGCCATCGCACCCGCGGCGACCAGCGCCGAGTATTCGCCCAGGCTGTGGCCGGCCACCATGGCCGGCTTCGGGCCGCCGGCGGCCAGCCAGGCGCGCCATGCGGCGACACCCGCGGTGAGCATCAGCGGCTGCGTGTTGACGGTGAGCGCCAAGCGCTCGGCGGGGCCATCACAGACCATCGCCCACAGGTCTTCGCCCAGCGCCTCGGACGCTTCGGCGAAGGTGTCACGAATGACGGCCGATTCGCCGTAGGCGGCCATCATGCCGACCGACTGCGAACCCTGGCCAGGAAAAACCAGCGCAAATGCCATGCTGCTCTCCAGTAATCGGATATCGGAGGATAGTCAGAAATCGATCAGGGCGGCGCCCCAGGTGAAGCCGCCACCGACGCCTTCGATGATCAGGCGCTGCCCCGGGCGGATCCTGCCTTCGCGCACGGCCTCGTCGAGGGCGAGCGGAATCGAAGCCGCCGAAGTGTTGCCATGATGATCCACCGTGGTCACGACACGCTCCATCGGCAAACCGAGGCGCCGTGCCGTGGCCTGGATGATGCGAATGTTGGCCTGATGCGGCACCAGCCAGTCGACACTTTCGGCGGGCACGCCGGCGATGTCCAGCACTTCGTGCGCGACGTCGCCGAGCACTTTCACCGCAAACTTGAACACCGCCTGGCCATCCATGCGCAGGAAGGGGTCGCCGATGACCTGCCCTGCGGCCACACCACCGGGCACACACAGGATGGGGTGGTGACTGCCATCGGCATGCAGCGCGGAGGCCACGATGCCCGGCCGCTCGGAGGCCTCGAGCACCACCGCGCCGGCGCCGTCGCCGAACAGCACGCAGGTAGCGCGATCGGACCAGTCGAGGATGCGCGAGAACACCTCGGCACCGATCACGAGCGCGCGCTTGTGACTGCCCGAGCGGATGAATTTTTCGGCGACGGTGAGCGCATACACGAAGCCGCTGCACACCGCCTGCACGTCGAACGCGGCGCCGCCATTGCGGATGCCGAGCTTGGACTGCACCAGCGCGGCGGTGCTGGGGAAGACGTAGTCGGGGGTCGAGGTGGCGACGATGATGAGGTCGATGTCGTCCGCTTCGCAGCCCGCGGCCTCGATCGCACGTTCTGCAGCGATGCGGGCCAGGTCGCTGGCGCCGACGTCGGCAGCGGCGAGATGTCGCGAACGGATGCCCGAGCGCGTGAAGATCCACTCGTCCGACGTCTCGATTCCGCGCGCCACGAGATCATCGTTGCTGACCGGGTTTCCGGGCAGGCAGCTTCCCGTGCCCGCGATGCGTGCGTAGATCATGCCTTCACCTCGTTCATAGTCGCCATGCGTTCGGTAATGCGCTCGATCAGCCGGTTGGAGGCGGCCTCGGCGGCACGCGCCAGGGCGTTCTCGAAGGCCAGCTTGTCGGCCGAGCCGTGGCTTTTGAGCACCACGCCGCGCAGCCCCAGCAGGGGCGCGCCGTTGTAGAGACGGTGATCGACCCGCTTCTTGAAGCGATTGAGCACCGGCAGCGTGAGCACGGCCAGCAGCTTGGTCAGCAGCGAGCGCTTGAACTCTTCCTTGAGGAAGGCGCCGATCATCTGCGCGAGGCCTTCGGAGGTCTTGAGCGCGACGTTGCCCACGAAACCATCGCAGACGACCACATCCACCGTACCTTCGAAGATGTCGTTGCCCTCGACGTTGCCGTAGAAGTTGAGCCCGCTACCGCGCAGCAGCTCGCCTGCTTCCTTGACCACGTCGTTACCCTTGATCACCTCTTCGCCGATGTTCAGCAGGCCCACGCTCGGGCGCTCCTTGTGATCGACGGCGGCCACCAGCATGGCCCCCATGACGCCGAACTGGAGCAGATGCTCGGCAGAGCAGTCCACGTTGGCGCCGAGGTCGAGCACATAGGTGTGGCCGCGCTGCGACGGCAACACCGACGCGATCGCCGGGCGGTCGATGCCGGGCAGGGTCTTGAGCACGAAACGCGAGATCGCCATCAAGGCGCCGGTGTTGCCGGCGGAGACGGCGGCATCGGCCTCGCCTTCCTTGACCAGGTTTATCGCCACCCGCATCGAGGAATCTTTCTTGTTGCGCATGGCGATCGCGGGCGGGTCGTCCATGGTCACGACCTCGCTCGCGCTCTGCAGCCTGATCCGCGCTCCGAACTGCGCGAGCGCGCTGCCGAGCAAGGGCTGAACGGATTCCTCGCGACCGACGAGGATCGCTTTGGCATCGGGATGGCTGCGCAAAAATGCCAGCGCGGCAGGCACGGTCACGGCAGGACCGTGATCGCCACCCATGCAGTCGATCGCAATGGTGACTCCCATCGGCATCTCGCGTGCTTTCTCTCGTTATTGTTGGCGGGCTGAAAAAAGGCGGCGCAGGCGCCAAGCGCACTGCGCCGCCTTCGCGTATGCAGGCAGCAGACTTATTCGCCCTTGGCCTTCATGACCTTCTTGCCACGATAGAAACCGTTCGGGCTGACGTGGTGACGCAGGTGCACTTCACCCGTCGTGGCTTCGACAGCCAGCGCCGGACCGGTGAGGAAGTCGTGAGCACGGTGCATGCCACGCTTGGAGGGGGACTTCTTGTTCTGTTGGACGGCCATGAGTAACTCCTAAAACAAATATCGCGCCTATTTCGCGCTGGGACTGCCTCGCAGCGACGCCAGCGCAGCGAAAGGCGATTCTTTTGACGCCGCCCCCGAAGGGAGCGGCGCCGTACAAATTTCGTGTCGCGGTGCGATCGGCATGGCCAGCAGAACCTCGTCCTCGATCAGCGCGAGCACATCGAGCTCTGCTTCGAGCTCGATCGCATCGACCTGATCGTCCTCGAGCTCTTCCTCGGGGATCGGCTGCCCTGCGCGCACCGGATGCAGGACCCGCTCCACCCTCAGCACCCAGGGAAGACCGCCCAGGCAGCGCTGACACAGCAGATCGAGCGCCCCGTCCACGCGCAGGCGCAGGCGCGGCTCCGGGCCCTCGACGCCGTCCGCCGTCGAACCTTCCAGCGTCCAGCGCAGATCGCTCTCGCCAGACGCGAGCGAATCGGCCAGACGCAACAAATCAGCCACGGGCACCACGCCTTCCAGCGTGCGGTGCTCGGCAGCAAATCTGAACGGATCGGCAATGACCCTGGATGGAACGCCATGTTGCGACATAAGCCGCGCATGATATGATTTTTTCGTCTTGCGTGTAAAGCCACATCATGAAACTCGTCCTCGCTTCCACCTCCGCCTACCGCAAGATGCTGCTCGAGCGTCTGCAGCAGCCCTTCGAGACCGACCGCCCCGAGACCGACGAGACCCCGCATCCCGGCGAACACCCCGCAGCCACCGCCGAGCGGCTGGCCTGCGAGAAGGCTCGTGCCGTGGCCGGGCGCTGGCCCGACGCGCTCATCATCGGCAGCGACCAGGTCGCCCATCTCGGCGACGAGGTCTTCGGCAAGCCCGGCACCGAAGCGCGCGCCATCGCGCAGTTGCAACGCATGCGTGGCGAGACCGTCGTATTTCACACCGCGCTCGCGCTCCTCAACACCCGCACCGGGCATCTGCAGGTCGAAGGCGTGCCGACGCGGGTGCGCTTCCGCACGCTGAGCGACGCCGAGATCCGCCGCTACGTCGAACGCGAGCGTCCGCTCGACTGCGCCGGCAGCGCCAAGTCCGAGGGGCTCGGCATCTCCTTGCTCGAAGCCATGAGCGGCGACGACCCCACCGCGCTCATCGGCCTGCCGCTCATCGCGCTGTCGCGCATGTTGCGTGCCGAAGGGGTCGAGCTGCCATGAACGACGCCCGCACTGGCGGCGACACGGGCACGCTCTACCTGCTGCCGGTCGCGCTCGGCGAAGGCACGCCCTGGCCGGCCTTCCTGCCGGCCCAGGTACAGGCGATCGCCGCCGGTCTGCGCCACTTCGTGGTCGAGACCGCCCGTGCCGCGCGCGCTCACCTCAAGCAGCTCGACTACCCGCACCCACTGCGCGAGACCGACATTCGCGAGCTCCCGGCCGACGCCGCGTCATCCACCGACGCCGCGCTCGACGCCCTGCTCGCCCCCGCGCTGGCGGGCAAGGACGTCGGTCTGGTGTCCGATGCAGGCTGCCCTGCGGTTGCCGACCCCGGCGCCCGCCTGGTCGCGCGCGCACACACGCTCGGCATCCGCGTCGCCCCATTGGTCGGCCCTTCGTCGATCCTGCTCGGCCTCATGGGCTCCGGGCTCAATGGCCAGAGCTTCGCCTTCCACGGCTACCTGCCGGTGAACGAAAGCGAACGCGACGCCACGCTGCGCGCGCTCGAGGACGAGTCACGCAAGCTCGGACGCACGCAGCTGTTCATCGAAACACCCTACCGCAACGAGCGCATGCTCGAGGCGCTGATCAAGCAGCTCAAGCCCGCGTCGCGCCTGTGCGTCGCATGCGATCTCACCACTGCCGGCGAGACCATCCTCACCCGCAGCGTGCACGACTGGCGCAAGGCCGCGCGCCCTGTCCTCGCCAAACGGCCGACCCTGTTCCTGCTCCTGGCCTGAGCGCCGCACCCCGGGCACGCCCCGGGGCCGCGCAGCTCAGGCGTTCTCGAGCAACCAGCTCGCCAGCTCGCCCGGCGTGTGCACGCAGGCCAGCGGCGCCTCGGCCTCGAGCGCGGACACCGGGTGGGCGCCGAAGCTCACCGCCAGGCCGGCGGTGCGCGCGTTCCTGGCCATCTGCAGGTCATGCGTGGTGTCACCGATCATCAGGGTGCGCTCGGGCGTAGCGCCGAGCTCGTCCATCAGCGCCTCGAGCATGGCCGGATGCGGTTTGGAGAAGCTCTCGTCGGCGCACCGCGTGGCATGAAAGTAGCTGCCCAGCCCCGAATGCCCGAGCGCGCGATCGAGCCCGACCCGGCTCTTGCCGGTCGCCACCGCCAGCATGTGCCCGCGTGCGGCGAGCGCGTCGATCATCGCCGCCATGCCGTCGAACAGGCTCAGCTCGTGATCCGACGAGAGGTAGTGATGCCGGTAACGCTCGATCATGCGCGGATAGGCCGACGCCTCGAGGTCGGGGACCGCATGCCGCAGCGCGTCGCCCAGGCCGAGCCCGATCACGTAGCGCGCTCGCTCCTCGGGCAAGTCGGCCAGGCCAAGGTCGCGCACGGCGGCCTGCATGGCGCGCACGATCGCGCCCGCCGAGTCCATCAGCGTGCCGTCCCAGTCGAAGACGATCAGATCGAAGCGTTCAGCCATGTTTTTTCTCCCCGGCGTCGAGCCGGTCGATGAAGGATTGCAGATCCTCGGGCAGCGCCGACTGCAGCGCCAGCGCCTCGCCCGTGAGCGGATGCACGAAGCGCAGCTGCGCCGCGTGCAGGAACATGCGCTTGAGCCCCTCGCCCTCGAGGCGCTTGTTGAGCGCGAAGTCGCCGTACTTGTCGTCGCCACACAGCGGAAACCCGAGGTGGGTCAGATGCACGCGAATCTGATGCGTGCGCCCGGTCTTCAGTTCCACCTCGAGCAGACTGTAGTCGCGCCAGCGCTTCACCAAGCGCACGATGCTGTGCGCGGCCTTGCCGTCCTCGCTCACGCGCACGCGGCGCTCGCCCTCGGCGGTCAGGTATTTGTGCAGCGCCGCCTTGACGTGCTGGAGCGGGTTCGCCCAGCGCCCCGGCACCAGGGTCAGGTAGCGCTTCTCGATCCGGCCCTCACGCATCATGTCGTGCAGCGCGGTCAGCGCCGAGCGCTTCTTGGCAACGATCAGCAGCCCCGAGGTCTCACGATCCAGACGGTGCGCGAGCTCGAGCATGCGCGCGTCGGGGCGCTGCGCGCGCAGCTGCTCGATGACGCCGTAGCTCACCCCGCTGCCGCCATGCACCGCCTTGCCCGAGGGCTTGTCGATGACCAGCAGCGCGTCGTCCTCGTACACCACCGGCAGCGCCTTGCCCACCGGCGCCGGCGCCGAACGCGCGGGCTCGGCCACACGGATCGGCGGAATGCGCACTTCGTCGCCTTCGTTCAGGCGATAGGTCTGCTGCACACGCCCGCCATTGACCCGCACCTCGCCGCTGCGCAGGATGCGATATACGTGACTCTTGGGCACACCCTTGGCGATGCGCATCAGATAGTTGTCGATACGCTGCCCGGCGGCGGCCTCGTCGATGCGCTCGTGCCGAACTGCAATCGCTTTGCCTTCAATCGTCGTCATGAAATATACTTCCGGGCGGTTTAGCCGGTTGCGGCCAGCCAAGTGCGGCACGTCGATACATCCGTCAGGTCGAAACACCTGCTCCGGAAGACATGCGCAGACTGCTGGCGACGAGCCCTGAAGAGTGCTCCCGGTTCGACCGTTGCCCGCCATCCAAGGCCGAAAAGGCGCCGATGGTAACGCAACAGCCCACCTTCGACATACCCATCCAGCCCACGGGTTGGATTTTGACGCGCAAGCGACACACGCAGGATCAAATGCTCCGGCCACGCAGCCACACGGCACGGCGGACGGGCGCAAGAGAATTTCGACCAGCCGACCCATCACAGCCCGATCAACCCACCGGATGAAAGCAGCAGCCCTACTCAATCGCTCCTGATCCCGGAAAGCGCGATGGTGCGCGCCGTTCGTCCTGCCCGTGTGTCTTTTCGCGGGAGAACGATCCAAATGAAGCGCATGCTTTTCAATGCGACGCAGGCCGAAGAACTGCGCGTCGCGATCGTGGACGGTCAGAAACTGATCGACCTCGATATCGAATCGGCCGCCAAGGAAGAACGCAAGAGCAACATCTACAAGGCGGTCATCACCCGCCTCGAGCCCAGCCTCGAGGCGGCTTTCGTCGACTACGGCGCCGAGCGCCATGGCTTCCTGCCGTTCAAGGAGATCTCGCGCGCTTACTTCCAGCCCGGCGTCGACGCCGGCAAGGCCTCCATCAAGGAAGCGCTGCGGGAAGGCCAGGAGCTCATCGTCCAGGTCGAGAAGGACGAGCGCGGCAACAAGGGTGCGGCGCTCACCACCTACATCTCGCTCGCCGGGCGCTACCTGGTGCTGATGCCCAACAACCCGCGCGGCGGCGGCGTCTCGCGCCGAGTCGAGGGTGACGAGCGCGCCGAACTGCGCGAGGCCATGGACCAGCTCGACATGCCGCAGGGCGTGAGCCTGATCGCGCGCACCGCCGCGATCGGCCGCAGCGCCGAAGAGCTGCAGTGGGACCTCAACTACCTGATGCAGCTGTGGACCGCGATCGAAGGAGCGGCCAAAAGCCAGTCCGGCGCGTTCCTGATCTACCAGGAAGGCAGCCTGGTGATCCGCGCGATCCGCGACTATTTCCAGCCCGACATCGGCGAGATCCTGATCGACACCGATGACATCTTCGAGCAGGCCACGCAGTTCATGGCCCACGTGATGCCGGGCAACGTCGCCCGCGTCAAGCGCTACAGCGACGACGTGCCGCTGTTCTCGCGCTTCCAGATCGAGCACCAGATCGAGTCCGCCTATTCGCGCCAGGTGACCTTGCCCTCGGGCGGCGCCGTGGTCATCGACCACACCGAGGCGCTGGTCTCGATCGACGTCAACTCGGGCCGCGCCACCAAGGGCTCGGACATCGAGGAGACCGCCTTCCGCACCAACTGCGAGGCGGCCGACGAGATCGCCCGCCAGTTGCGCCTGCGCGACCTCGGCGGCCTCATCGTCATCGACTTCATCGACATGGAGTCGGCCAAGAACCAGCGCGAGGTCGAGAACCGCCTGCGCGACGCGCTGCGCCACGACCGCGCCCGCGTGCAGACCGGCAAGATCAGCCGCTTCGGCCTGCTCGAGCTGTCGCGCCAGCGCCTGCGCCCGGCGCTCGCCGAGACCAGCTACATCACCTGCCCGCGCTGCAACGGCACCGGCCACATCCGCAGCACCGAATCGTCTGCGCTGCACATCGTGCGCATCCTCGAAGAAGAGGCGATGAAGGACAACACCGGCGCGGTGCACCTGCAGGTGCCGGTCGATGTCGCCACCTTCCTGCTCAACGAGAAGCGCGTCGACATCGCCCGCATCGAGATGCGCCACAAGGTGCAACTCATCATCGTGCCCAACCGCCACCTCGAGACGCCGGCGCACGAGATCATCCGCCTGCGCCACGACCAGCTCAACAGCGAGGACATCGCGCTGGCGAGCTACCAGATGGTGCAAAAACCCGACGAAGAAGACGCCCGCCTGCCCTCCAAGGCCAACGAGCGTCCGGCGCGTCCGGAGGCCGCAGTCAAGGGCATCGCCCCGTCGCAGCCTGCCCCCGTCGCCGCGCCCGAACCCGCGCCTGTCGCCCCCGTGGCGCCCGCGCCCAAGGGCTTGTTCGCACGCTTGTTCGGCTGGCTGTCGAGCGGCAAATCCGAGCCCGCCCCTGCCGAGGCCCCGGCCGTGGTGGAAACGCCGAAGCGCGAAGCGCGCGGCCGCAACGAGCGCAATGGCGAGAGCCGGCGCACGAACGGCAACCGCAACCGTCGCAGCGAGCGTGACGGCGAGAGCGCACAGAGCGGTCGCAGCAGCCGTGGCGAACGCACCGAGCGCGGCGAAGCCACTGAAAAGCCCCAGCGCAACGCAGCCGAACGGCCCGAGCGCGGTGAGCGCACCGAAGGCGGCCGTCGCGGTCGCAGCCAGCGCGGCAACCGCAACCAGGAGAGCGTGGACACCAGCGCCGAAATGCGTGGCACCGGCAGCGAGGACGAACTGCTGAAGGTGGCCGCGGCGGGCGCAAGCGTCGCCGCCATCACCGCAGCCGCCGATACCGCAGAGGCCGAGACCCCCCCGGCGCCCGAAGGCGTCGAGGGCGACGGCACGCCGACCGAGAAGCGCCGCCGTCGCGGACGCGGTCGTGGTCGTCGCAGCGCGGGCGATGCACAGAACGCCGCAGCGAACGAAGACAACGAGAGCGCACAGTCCGCAGCCGAGGACAACGCCACCGAAGCGGTGAGCGAGGATGCAGCCGGCCCGGCCGCCGCCGTCGCGGTGCTCGCCCAGGCAGAAGCGACCCAGACCGAAACGGCCGAGGCCGCCGAAGCCTCCGCGCAGGTGCACGACGCCGAGGCAAGCGCAGCTGCGCTCGCCATGCCCGATGTGGGCGCCGCCGCAGTGACCGAAGCGGCCGAAGCAACGCCTGCCGCCCCACTGCCGGTCGCCGCCGGCGAAGTGGAGACCGTTCCGGTCCGGGCCGCCGAAGCCAGCGAAGCACCGAGCGCGCCGCTGCCGGTCGCCGCAGCCGCGGCCGACGCGGAGCCGGAGGCCGAACGCGAGCCCACCACCGTCGCCCAGCTCGACGCGGTCCAGCCGGACGCAGCGCTCGCACAAGCCGAGCCCGCCGCCGAGGGTGACGCCGCCGAGCCGCAGCCGACCGACTCCGAAACCGTCGTCGTCGAGGCCGCTGAAGCCGATACGAGCGCGAGCGTCGCGGCCACCGAAGCAACATCCGTGATCACGGAAGCTGAAGTGGTCGAGGCCGAAGCCACGGCAATCGAGCGTATCGAAGCGGCACCGAGCGCGCAGCTCGCGCCCGACACCGGCGCCGAGATCGCGCACACGCCCGTCAGCGCACCGGCAAACCCGGAGCAGCAGCCTGCACCGGCCGCCTCGGCCGCAGCCTCTGCCGAGGACACCGCCGGCGGCCTGATCAAGATCGAGACCGATCCTGACAAAGCCGTGCAGTTCGGTACCGGGGCAGTGGAGCCGACCGTACGCCTCGGTCGCAAGCCGCGCCCGGCGGCAGTGGTCGTCGAGGAGCCGCTGCAGCAGGTCGAAACGCAGAAGTAAGCGCCCCCGCGCGCAAGCGAAAAAAGGCCATTCCTTAACGGATGGCCTTTTTTTGCGTCTGCGCCGGAAGCGCCCCTCGGCATCAACGGGCGGGCGGCCCCGCGCCTGACTTCAGCCGCTCGCCTGGGCGTGCTCGATCAAGCCACGCACACCGTCCTCGCACATGTCGAGCACCAGATCGAAACCCCGTGGCCCACCGTAATACGGATCGGGCACCTCGGGCTCGTGGCGGCCCGGTGTCGCGAAGTCCATGAACAGCCGCAGCTTCGGCCGATACACCTCCGGACACTGGCGCTGCATGATGTCGAGGTGCCCGCGGTCCATCGCCAGCAGCAGGTCGAATTCCTGAAAATCGCGCAGTTCCAGCTTGCGCGCACGCAGGCTGGAGAGGTCGTACCCGCGCTGGCGGGCGAACTTCTGCGCGCGCGGGTCCGGCGCCTCGCCGACGTGATAACCGTGCGTCCCGGCCGAATCCACCTCGACCAGGCCGTGCAAGCCCCGCGTCTCGAGGAAATGCCGCGCCACGCCCTCGGCGGTCGGCGACCGGCAGATATTTCCCGTGCACACAAAGAGCACCTTCTTCATGCTTCCCCCCTCTCTCTTCTTGTTGTTCAAACGCTGCCGTGCTGGTCTGCGCCAAACGCGCGCTGGCGCAGCTTGAACAGCTCGTCGCGCGCGGCAGCGGCCTTCTCGAACTCCAGGTTGCGGGCGTGTTCCTGCATCTCCTTTTCCAGGCGCTTGATCGCCCGCGCCAGCGCCTTCTCGTCCATCGTCGCGTAGTCGTTCCCCTTTTCGGCCACGCGGGCGACGTCACGTTTGGCGCCATCCGAATCATAGACCCCGTCGATGATGTCCTTGATGCGTTTGCTCACCGACTTCGGCACGATGCCGTTGGCCTCGTTGAAGGCGACCTGCTTCTGGCGCCGGCGCTCGGTCTCGCCGATCGCCGCCTTCATCGAGTCGGTGACGCGGTCGGCGTAGAGGATGGCGGTGCCGTGGAGGTGGCGTGCGGCGCGGCCGATGGTCTGGATCAACGATCGCTCCGAGCGCAGGAAGCCCTCCTTGTCCGCGTCCAGGATCGTCACCAGCGACACCTCGGGGATGTCCAGGCCCTCACGCAGCAGGTTGATGCCCACCAGCACGTCGAACTCGCCCAGGCGCAGATCGCGGATGATCTCCACGCGCTCCACGGTGTCGATGTCCGAGTGCAGGTAGCGCACGCGGATGCCGTTGTCGGCGAGGTAGTCGGTGAGGTCTTCGGCCATGCGCTTGGTGAGCACGGTGACCAGCACGCGCTCGTTCACCGCCAGGCGCTTCTTGATCTCGCCGAGCAGGTCGTCCACCTGCGTCATCGCCGGGCGCACCTCAACCATCGGGTCGATCAGGCCGGTCGGGCGCACCACCTGCTCCACCACCTGGCCCTGGTGCTCCTCCTCGTACTTCGCCGGCGTGGCGGAGACGAAGACGGTCTGCGGCATCAGGCGCTCGAACTCGTCGAACTTGAGCGGCCGGTTGTCCAGCGCCGAGGGCAGGCGAAAGCCGTAGCCGACCAGGTTCTCCTTGCGCGAGCGGTCGCCCTTGTACATGCCGCCGACCTGGCCGATCGCGACGTGCGACTCGTCGATGAACAGCAGCGCGTCCTGCGGCAGGTAGTCGATCAGCGTCGGCGGCGGCTCGCCAGGGCCGCGGCCCGACAGATGCCGCGAGTAGTTCTCGATGCCCTTGCAGAAGCCCATCTCGTTCAGCATCTCGAGGTCGAAGCGGGTGCGCTGCTCGATGCGCTGCGCCTCCACCAGCTTGCCCTCGCGCTGGAAGAAAGCGATGCGCTCCTTCAGCTCCTCCTTGATCGCCTCGATCGCCTGCAGCACGGTGGCGCGCGGGGTCACGTAGTGGCTGGACGGGTACACGGTGAAGCGCGCCAGCTTGTGCTTGAGGTGGCCGGTGAGCGGGTCGAACAGGGTCAGGTGCTCGATCTCGTCGTCGAACATCTCGATGCGCACCGCAAGCTCGGCGTTTTCCGCCGGGAACACGTCGATCACGTCGCCGCGCACGCGGAAGGTGCCGCGTCGGAAATCGATGTCGGCGCGGGTGTATTGCATCGCCACCAGGCGCTGGATAAGGTCGCGGTGCGCCATGCGCTCGCCCTCGCGCAGGTGCAGGATCATCGCGTGGTAGTCGACCGGGTCGCCGATGCCGTAGATGCACGACACCGTGGCCACGATCACCACGTCGCGCCGCTCCATCAGGCTCTTCGTCGCGGAGAGCCGCATCTGCTCGATGTGCTCGTTGATCGACGAGTCCTTCTCGATGAAGAGGTCGCGCGAAGGTACGTAGGCCTCGGGCTGGTAGTAGTCATAGTAGCTGACGAAATACTCGACCGCGTTCTCGGGCAGGAACTCCTTGAACTCGGCGTACAACTGCGCCGCCAGCGTCTTGTTGGGTGCCAGTACCAAGGCCGGGCGGCCCATGCGGGCGATGACGTTGGCCATGGTGTAGGTCTTGCCCGAGCCGGTGACGCCGAGGAGCGTCTGGTACATCAGGCCGTCTTCCACGCCCTCGCACAGCAGGCGGATCGCCTCGGGCTGGTCGCCAGCGGGCGGAAAGGGCTGGTGCAGGCGGAAGGGGCTGCCCTCGAAGCTCAGCACCTTCGCGCTCTCGGCCCCTTGTTGCGGCGCATCACCTGCAGCGCTATTGCCTTGACTCGTCATGCTAAAATTCCTGCTCCATTCCGGTGCATCGCCACCCGGCGACACCGGACGAAAACGCTGATTATTTCCCAAATCGCGTGACAAGGCACGGCACACGTCCGTTCCCGCCACGCGCACTCACCGCTGCCCTACCGGAACAACTGGAGTCCTCATGTCCGCTTCGATCTTCGCCGCCGTCGAGATGGCGCCCCGTGACCCGATCCTTGGCCTGAACGAGGCCTTCGCCGCCGACACCCGCGCCGAGAAGGTCAACCTCGGCGTCGGCGTGTACTACGACGACAACGGCAAGATCCCACTGCTCGCCGCCGTGCGCGCCGCCGAGAAGGCCCGCCTCGAGGCCATGCCACCGCGCGGCTACCAGCCGATCGAAGGTGCCGCCGCCTACAACAACGCGGTGCAGGGCCTGCTCTTCGGCAAGGACTCGCAGCTCGCCAGCAGCGGCCAGACCGTCACCATCGAGGCCCTCGGCGGCACCGGCGCGCTCAAGGTCGGCGCCGACTACCTCAAGCGCCTCGTGCCCGGCGCCACCGTGTACATCTCCGACCCGAGCTGGGAGAACCACCGCGCGCTGTTCGAGTCCGCCGGCTTCCCGGTCGAGAACTACCCCTACTACGACGCCGCCACCCGCGGCGTGAACTTCGCCGGCATGAAGGCCAAGCTCGACAGCCTGCAGCCCGGCTCGATCATCGTGCTGCACGCCTGCTGCCACAACCCCACCGGCGCCGACCTGTCGGACGCGCAATGGGACGACGTGGTCGCCGTGTGCCGTGAGCGCGGCCTCATCCCCTTCCTCGACATGGCCTATCAGGGCTTCGCCGAAGGCATCGACGCCGACGCCGTGGCCGTGCGCGCGCTGTCGGCCAGCGGCCTGCAGTTCTTCGTGTCGAGCTCGTTCTCGAAGAGCTTCTCGCTCTACGGCGAGCGCGTCGGCGCGCTGTCCATCGTCACCGCCAGCAAGGAAGAAGCCGGCCGCGTGCTGTCGCAGGTCAAGCGCGTGATCCGCACCAACTACTCCAACCCGCCGATCCACGGCGGCGCCATCGTCGCCGCGGTGCTGTCCTCGCCCGAGTTGCGCCAGATGTGGGAAGACGAACTCGGCGGCATGCGCGAGCGCATCCGCGCCATGCGCACCGGCCTGGTCGAGCAGCTCAAGGCCGCGGGCGTGGCGCAGGACTTCTCCTTCGTGATCAAGCAGCGCGGCATGTTCTCCTACACCGGCCTCACCGCTGACCAGGTCGAGAAGCTCAAGGCCGACTTCGGCATCTACGCCGTGTCGACCGGCCGCATCTGCCTGGCCGCGCTCAACTCGAAGAACATCGGCTACGTCGCCAAGGCGATCGCGCAGGTGGTCAAGGCCTAAGGTCCGGGGCTGAGGTCCGGGGCTGAGGTCCGGGGCTGAGCCCGGGGGCCGAAGCCCGCCCAGGTCATGACGGCGATGGCATTCCTCAAAAAATCCCATCGCCGCCTTGACGCAACTGGAAGCGCTAACTAGAATGCGCGTCTCTGTTCCTCGATAGCTCAGTCGGTAGAG
>DITC01000056.1:38532-151010 GCA_002422685.1 Thauera sp. UBA6194
TTCGAGCCCAGGTCGGGGAGCCAGCATCACCAAGCAAAAAGCCAATCCTTCGGGGTTGGCTTTTTGCTTTTCTGCAAGGCTCCCACTGTGCGCAGGATACCCCCGCGTGCAGAGGGCACGACCCGGGCCGTGCACTCCCGGGTGTAAAGTATCGGCCATGACGAGATGCGGGATGCGCCGCCGTGGCGCGGCCCCGCCCGGGAGGAACTCGACATGCAGCGCTTGCGAAACACGACCATTGCCTGCTCCGCCCTGCTCTGCGCGCTGATGCTGCAGGGCTGCACCACGGCGCGCATGACCAGCCAGTGGCACGACAACAGCCATGGGGCCGGCCTGCCTGCGGGCAGCCGCGTACTCGTGGTCTGCCAGACCGGCGAGCAGACCCTGCGCCGCCTGTGCGAGGACGGCTGGAGCGAGCGCATGCGGGCCGAGGGCCTGACCGCCGTGCGCGGCTACGGCCTGCCCGGCGTGTCGTCCGACCCCGCGCCCCGCCCCGAGCAGGCGCTGCAGGCGGCGCGCGCCAGCAACAGCGCCGCGCTGATCGTGATGAAGCTGGCTTCGGCCGGCTACACGGTGGCGGCGCCCGGAGCCCAGGTGGGCGTCGGCATCGGCGGTGGGAGCGGCGGATTCAGCTATGGCGGGATCGGGATCTCGCTGCCGATCGGTGGCAGCGCGACGACGCGTCCGGGCCTGGCCAGCGACACCACGCTCACCGACAGCGCGAGCGGCGTCGTGGTGTGGTCGGGCGGCGCCAGCTCGCATGCCAACACCAATGCGGCCGGCCAGCTCGAGGCGCTCACACGGGTCACCGTCGACGCCATGAAGCGGTCCGGGCTTCTGCGCTGAGGCCGCGCGATGCAGCCCTCGATCCGGCTACCGCTCATCCTGCTGCTGATCGTCCTGGCCGCCCTCGCCGCCTCGGGCATCGCGCCCCACGACCGCGGCGTGTGGTGGGCCGAGGTCATGCCGGTGCTGATCGCGGCGCCCATCGTGGTGGCAACGGCGCGACGGTTCCCGCTCACCCCGCTCGCCTACGCCCTCATCGCCTTCTTCTCGCTGATCCTGGTCCTCGGCGGCGCCTACACCTATGCGCGCGTGCCGATCGGCTTTGCGGTGCAGGACTGGTTCGACCTGGCGCGCAACCCCTACGACCGCTTCGGCCACTTCTTCCAGGGCGTCACCCCGGCCATCCTCGGCCGCGAGCTGCTGCTGCGCACCTCGCCGCTGCGCCCGGGCAAGTGGCTGTTTGCCCTCTTGTCGCTGAGCTGCATCGGCATCAGCGCCTTGTACGAGTTGGTGGAGTGGGCCGCGGCCGAGCTGTGGGCCGGCGGCGCGGTGGAGTTCGTGGGCATGCAGGGCGACCCCTGGGACGCGCAGGCCGACATGCTGATGGCGCTGCTGGGGGCGATGCTGGCGCAGGCGCTGCTCGGCCGGATGCACGACCGCCAGCTCGCCCAGCTGAGCCTTCGCCGCTGACCCGGGACGATCAAGCCGCCCGGTGCGCAGCGCGCGCCCGCCCTGAACGACGGGGCGGGCGCGCCGCGTCAGACCGCGTGCCGACGCCGATGCTGGCGCGCGCCGGCTGAGCCTTCCGGGTCCGAATGCGCGTTGCGCGCCGCCGTCATCTCCGCGAGTACGGTGGCGACCTTGTGGTTGAGCGTGCCCTTGGGAATGACACCCTTGGCATCGGGTTCGCCCGCTTCCACGCCGGTCAGCACCGACATCGCCTGATCCACGGTCTTCACCGAGTGGATGTGGAACAGCCCATCGGCCGCCGCCTGCACCACGTCCTCGCGCAGCATCAGGTGACGCATGCTCGCGGCCGGAATCACCACCCCGTGCGAGCCGTCCAGGCCGCGTGCCTTGCACAGGTCGTAGAAGCCCTCGATCTTCTCGTTCACGCCGCCGATCACCTGCACCTCGCCGAACTGGTTCACCGAACCGGTGATCGCGAAGCGCTGCTGGATCGGGATCTGCGTCAGCGCCGACAGCAGCGCGCACAGCTCAGCGAGCGAGGCCGAGTCGCCCTCGACCGGCGCGTACGACTGCTCGAACACCAGGCTCGCCGACAAGGACAGCGGCTGGTGACGCGCGTAACGTGCGGCGAGGAAGGCCGACAGGATCAGCACGCCCTTGGAGTGGATCGCGCCCCCGAGCTCGGTCTCGCGCTCGATGTCGACCACGTCGCCCTCGCCCATGCGCACGGTGGCGGTGATGCGCACCGGATGGCCGAAGCGCTCGCCGGCGAGCTCGATCACGACCAGGCCGTTGATCTGGCCGGCGCGCTCGCCGTCGGTGGAGATCAGCGTCGTGCCGTCGAGGATGGATTCGAGCACGCGCGTGGGATAGCGGTCAGCGCGACGCTTGCGCGCGGCCAGCGCGTCTTCGACTTCGGCGCGACCGGTCGCAGCCAGACCCTTGCCGCGCGCATGAAAATCCGCCTCGCGCATCAGGTCCGACAGCGAGCGCGTGTTCAGCGACAGGCGCCCTGAATCGTCCGCCAGCCGCGACGCCTCCTCGACCAGGCGCGCCACGCCTTCGCGATGAAAGGGCAGCAGCTTCGCGCCGCGCGCGAGCAGCGCCATCAGGCGCGCGTACTCGCATTCGGTCTCGGGCGTGCGTGGCAGATCGTCATCGAAGTCGGCCGCCACCTTGAACAGGTCGGCGAAGTCCGGGTCGTGCTCCATGAGCAGGTAGTAGACCTCGCGATCGCCGATCAGCACCACCTTGAGCGCGCTCGGCAGAGCCTCGGGCTCCAGCGTCAGCGCACCGCTCCAGCCCTGCGCCTCGGCGGGCGGCTCGATACGGATCTCACCCGCACGCAGGCAGCGCTTGAGGCCTTCCCACGCGTAGGGCTGGGAGAGCAGGCGCTCGGCGTCGAGCACCAGATAGCCGCCATTGGCGCGGTGCAAGGCGCCGGCGCGGATCAGGTTGAAGTGGCTGACCTGGTTGCCCTGCTGCACGACGTGCTCGATGCGCCCGATCAGGTTACCGTAGCCGGGGTTGTTCTCGAATACGACCGGCGCGCCCTGCGAGGCCGAGTGGTCGACCAGCAGCTTGACCTGGTAGCGGTGGTAGCGGGTGTTCTCCTCGGGATCGGCGCCGTCCTCCTCGTCTTCCTCGAGCATCATGCCCTTGATCGCGCTGTCGAGTACATCGCGCTCCACCGCGTCGATGAAGGCGAGCACGTCCTGCAAGTCTTCGTGTGTCTCGCGCACACCGCGCAGCAGGTGCGCCACCGCGGGGCCGAGCACCTCGCGCTCCGCGCGCTCGATGGATTCGCGCACCGACTTGCGCCAGCCCGGAAAATCGTTGAGCAGGTCCTCGAGCCGGTCGCTCCAGGCGCCGACACGCGCCTCGATCGCCTTGCGCTCGTCCTCGGGGAGCGCCTCGAAGACCTCGGGCGACATCGCCTCCTCACCCTTGGTCGGGGCGAAGACGAAGCCTTCCGGCGTTTGCAGCAGCGAGATGTTCTCGGCCGCACAGGCCTGGCCGAGCTCGCGCAGCGCCGCCTCCTCGCGGGCCTTGTGTGCGTTCTGCAGCGCCTCGACGCGGTCTACATGGGCCTCGCTGTCGAGCGCGGCCTGCAGCGCCGGCCCCAGGTCGCGGATGAAGGTCTGCATGCACGCGCGCAGCGCGGAGCCGCGCCCCGCGGGCACGGCAAGCAACTTGGGTTTGAGCGGCTCGTCGAAGTTGTGCAGATAGCACAGGTCGGGCGGCACCGGCTCGCTCGCGGCGCGCTCGCGCAGCAGACGGAAGGTGGTGGCGTGCTTGCCGGTGCCCGTGTCGCCGAACACGAAGACGTGATAGCCGGTGTGCCCCATGGCCAGACCAAAGCGGATGGCCTCGACGGCACGCTCCTGGCCAAGGTCGCCGGCATGGTCGGCAAGGGATTCGGTGGTTTCGAAAGTGAAGCAGGCAGGGTCGCACTGCTTGCGCAGCGCCGTCGCCGGCAGCGGCACATGATCGGCCATGTTTGATTCTTCTCCTGATGCCGGATCGGTCCGGAGCGCAATGATACACCCCGTGCCACGGCCGCCCTGCCCCGGGACGCACGCCACGCCCGGGCCGGCGCCGCGAACCGCGCCTTGCATCGCGTTGTCCATGTGTCGATAATCCCGCAACTCAAACGGCTGCAGACCATGAAAGTCATACCGCTCCAGCTGGCCGCCGCGCCCCTCGATCTGCCCGACCCCAGCCTGCGCCCGGCCGCGGGCGAGCCGCTTGCGGACCGACGCGGGCGCCAGGTCCGCGACCTGCGCATCTCGGTGACCGATCGCTGCAACTTCCGCTGCGTGTATTGCATGCCGCGCGAGGTGTTCGGCCACGACTACCCCTTCCTGCCCCGGCGCGAGCTGCTCAGCTTCGAGGAGATCCTGCGCGTGGCGCGGCTCTTCGTCGAACGCGGCGTGCGCAAGATCCGCATCACCGGCGGCGAGCCCCTGCTGCGCAAGGACGTCGAGCGCCTGATCGAGATGCTCGCCGGGCTACCCGGCGTCGAGGTCACGCTCACCACCAACGGCGTGCTGCTGCCCAAGCTCGCGCAGCGCCTCAAGGACGCTGGCCTGCACCGCGTCACGGTGAGCCTAGACGCGCTGGACGACGCGCTGTTCCGGCGCATGAACGACGCCGACTACCCGGTCGAGAAGGTGCTCGAAGGCATCGAGGCGGCAAGGTCGGTCGGCCTCGGGCCGATCAAGGTCAACATGGTGGTCAAGCGCGGCACCAACGACTGCGACATCGAAGCCATGGCCCGCCACTTCCGCCACAGCGGCCACATCCTGCGCTTCATCGAGTTCATGGACGTGGGCGCCTCCAATGGCTGGAAGATGGACGAGGTGCTGCCCTCGCGCGATGTGGTCGCGCGCATCGACCGCCTGTTCCCGCTCGAACCGATCGACCCCAACTACGTGGGCGAGGTCGCCGAGCGCTGGCGCTACAAGGACGGCGCGGGCGAGGTCGGCGTGATCTCCTCGGTCACCCAGGCGTTCTGCGCCACCTGCACGCGCATCCGCCTGTCGACCGAAGGCCAGCTCTACACCTGCCTGTTCGCGCAGCAAGGCCACGACCTGCGCACGCTGCTGCGCCAGGGCGCCGACGACGCCCAGCTCGATGCGGTGATCGCCAAAGTGTGGCAAAACCGCGAAGACCGCTACTCGGAGATCCGCACCGCCGAGACCGCCGCTTTGCGCAAGATCGAGATGTCCTACATCGGCGGCTAGGACACAGGTGCGGGCCGACACGCTGCGCGCAGGCCCAAGCCCGCGCGCGCCCGGGCCCGCACACGCCGCGCTCAGTCCTGCATGGCCTCGAACTCGAAGCTCAGCAGCACCTCGTCGCCGACCATGCCGCGAGCGACACCGTAATCCATGCCCCACTGGCTGCGCTGCAGGCTGGCGCGCGCCGAGATGCCCAGGGTGTGCTTGCGATGGCCGAAGGGGTAGACCGCCGCCTTGTTCAGCGACACCTCCAGCGTCACCGGATGAGTCTGCCCGAGCAACGTGAGCGTGCCGCTCAGGCGGCCATCGAGCCGCCCGTCGTTCTCCATCACCGGCTCGAATCCGCTCGCCTCGAAGACGATCTCGGGGTGACGATCGGCATCGAGAAAATCGCTGTCGCGCACATGACGGTCGCGCGCCTCGTGGTTGCTGAACACGCTCTGCGCCGCCACCACCACGCGCCCCGACGACAGCGTCCGCGTGGCCTCGTCATACACGAAGCTGCCGCTCCCCTTCAGGAACATGCCGATCACGTCCGCATAGCCCAGGTGATCGACCTGGAAGCCGATCGAGAAGTGGTCGGGATCGATCGTGTAGCTGCGCGGCTCGGCCCAGGCCGGCCCGGCCCCGCTTGCAGCCAGGAGCACGCCCGCGACAAGCAGCGGACGCACGGCAAAAAACGACTTTCGGCTTCTCATGATGTCTCCTCCATTGGGTTTGCTCCCCTTGCATGCGCTTCATGCAAGGCACTTGCACCTCAGCTTGCTGCCGCCTGCCCGCCACGTTCGCGGTGCACGAACAACCAGCGCACATCCGCCGCGAACGAGCCCGCCAGCAGCACCAACGCCAGCGCCAGCAGCGGCGCCGCCATGCGCGCATCCACCTGCGGCAACAGGCACAACAGCAGGCTGGCGACCTGCCACACACACACCAGCTTGCGCCGCCCGCGCTCCGGCAGCGGCGCATCGAGCCAGGGCCAGACGCGCATCGCGGCGACGAAGGCATAGCGCATCGCACCGATCGCGAGCACCCAGTGCCCGGCCTTGCCCATCGACAGCAGATGCACGCACAGCACCAGAATCAGGAAGGCGTCGAGCTCCATGTCGAAGCGCGCACCGAAGGCACTGGCGCAGCGACAGCGGCGCGCCACCCAGCCGTCGACGCCATCGAGCGCAAGCGCCACCCCCGCCACCAGCGCCACCCACAGCGCGTGCTGCTGCACCCACGCCGGCACCACGAGCGCCCCGGCCACCATCGCCACCAGCACCGCGCGCCCCAGGGTCACCCGGTTTGCGGGGCCGAGCGTGGTGCGCAGGTCCGGCCAGCGGGACAGCGCCAGCGCGGCGACGGCGAGCAGCACGCCCGCCGCCGCCCACCCCGCCCGACCGGGCAGGCCGAGCCAGGCCGCCGCGAACACCGACACGACCCCCAGCCCCCCGAGCGCCGCCGCGACCTCCATCAGCGCAACCGGCCAGGCTCCACGCCGGGTATCCCGCACGCCCTGCTTCATCGATCATCGCCTCTCATTTCATCCTCCGCGCCGCGGGACGTGCGCGGCGCGCGCCCCTGCTACCATGTTCGCTTCGATCCTCCTGCGCGGCAAAGGGTTCGCGTCACGCCGCTCACCGCGCCGGATCAACGGAGCTCAGCATGTCCGACCCCAACCTCGCCTTCTGGACGCTCGCCCCCGGACGCGGCGAACTCCGCCCCGCCGCGCTGCGCCCGCTCGCTGCGGGCGAGGTGCTCGTGCGCAGCGTGTACAGCGCCATCAGCCGCGGCACCGAGAGCCTGGTCTTTCGTGGCGAGGTGCCCGCGAGCGAATACCAGCGCATGCGCGCCCCTTTTCAGGAAGGCGACTTCCCCGGGCCGGTCAAGTACGGCTACATCAGCGTCGGCGTGGTCGAAGACGGCGCCGGCCCCGAGGCCGCGGCGCTGCTCGGCCGCAGCGTGTTCTGCCTGCACCCGCACCAGCAGCGCTACGTCGTCCCCGCCAGCGCCGTCATTGCCCTTCCCCCAGCGCTGCCACCGGCGCGCGCCGTGCTGGCCGCCAACATGGAGACCGCGATCAACGCCTGCTGGGACGGCGCCCCCGCGCTCGGCGAGCGCATCGCAGTGGTCGGCGCGGGCGTGGTCGGCAGCCTGGTCGCATGGCTGTGCGCGCGCATCCCCGGCGCCGAGGTCGAGCTCATCGACATCGACCCCGGCCGCGCGCAGCTCGCCGATGCGCTCGGCCTCGTCCACCGCCTGCCCGGCGCTGCGCGCGCAGAATGCGACCTCGTCTTCCACGCCAGCGGCCACGCGGACGGGCTCGCCACCGCGCTCGAACTTGCCGCACACGAGGCCACCGTGATCGAGCTCAGCTGGTACGGCCGCAACAGCGTGACCGTGCCGCTCGGCGGCGCCTTCCACGCCCGCAGGCTCGCGCTCAAGTCGAGCCAGGTCGGCCACATCCCGCCGCGGCACGCGCCGCGCTGGACATATCGCCGACGCATGGAACTTGCGCTGGCGCAGCTCGTCGATCCACGGCTGGACGCGCTCATCAGCGGCGAGACCGCATTCCAGGATCTGCCCGCGCTGATGCAGCGCCTCGCGCACGCGCCCGCCGGCGCGCTGTGCGAGCGCATCCGCTATCCCGACACCCCGCCCTCGACCGGCACGACCACCGACTCCGGAGACCCCTCATGTACAGCCTGACCGTCCGCGACCACATCATGATCGCCCACAGCTTCCAGGGCGCCATCTTCGGCCCGGCACAGCGCGTGCACGGCGCCACCTATCTGGTCGACGCCTGCTTCCAGCGCAGCGAACTCGACGGCGACGGGCTGGTGGTCGACATCGGCCTCGCCGGCGAGACGCTCAAGGCGGTGCTCGGCGAGCTCAACTTTCGCAACCTCGACGACGAACCCGCATTCCGCGGCCAGAACACGACCACCGAGTTCATGGCGCGCGTGATCTTCGAGCGCCTGGCGGCGGCGCTCCGCGACGGCAAGCTGGGCAGCGGCGCGCAGGGCCTGGAGCGCCTGAAGGTGACGCTGCACGAATCGCACATCGCCTGGGCGAGCTACGAGGGCGCGCTGTGATGCAGCGCGCGGCGGCGCCTGCCGGCGCGGCCCGCGCACCATCCTGCGCCAGCGCTTCGAAGCAGCGCGCTCACCTGCACGCGCACGCGCGCGGCGAACCGGCCGCATGACGCACCACCTCGACTTCATCGTCCCGGGCGACCCCGAACAGCGCACCGGCGGCTATCTGTACGACGCGCACATCGTCGCCGAGCTGCGCCGCTTGGGCTGGACGGTCGACGTCCATGGCCTGCCCGGGCGCTTCCCCGAGGCCGACGCGAGTGCGCGCGAAGCGCTCGCGCACACCTTGTCCGCGCTGCCCGCCGGGCGGCGGGTGGTGATAGACGGGCTCGCGCTCGGCGGCCTGCCCGAGGTCGCCATCCGCCACGCCCACAGACTGGCGCTGGTCGCGCTCGTGCACCATCCGCTCGCCGACGAGCGCGGGCTGAGCACCGTACGCCGCCGCTGCCTGCTCGCCAGCGAACGCGCAGCGCTCACGGCCGCCTGGCGCGTGATCACCACCAGCGCCCACAGCGCCCGCCGCCTGGCCGACTTCGGCCTCGATGGTGGCCGGGTGCGCGTGGTCGAACCCGGCGTGACGCCAAGCCCGCTGGCCGCCGCCGACGGCGAGCCGCCGCGGCTGCTGTGTGTCGGCACGCTCACCCCGCGCAAGGGCCAGGACGTGCTCGTGCGCGCGCTCGATCGGCTGCAGGGCTTGCGCTGGCACTGCGACTGCATCGGCAGCCTCACGCGCGATGCGGACTTCGCCGCCACCGTCGCCGGGCTCATCGGCGCCGCAGGCCTCGAGCACCGCATCCGGCTGCACGGCGAGTGTGACGACGCGCAGCTGCACGCGGCCTATGCCGGCGCCGACCTCTTCGTGCTGCCTTCACACTACGAGGGCTACGGCATGGTGGTGACCGAGGCCATCGCGGCCGGTCTGCCGGTGCTCACCACCAACGGTGGCGCCCTGGCCGAGACCCTGCCCGCGGGCGCCGGCCTCGCCGTGCCGCCCGACGACGTCGACGCACTTGCCGAAGCGCTCCGCACCCTGATCCACGACCGCAGCCGACGCCTGGCGCTGCGCGACGGTGCGCGCAAGGCACGCGCCGCACTGCGCGACTGGGCGCATGCCGGCGCCCAGTTCGCCGCCGCGCTCGGCGCCCGCGGCCAATCGGCCATGACCCGCGCCGCACCACGCTGAATTGCACCCACCCACGCACGAGCCACACCATGACCGCCCGCCCGCAAACCCCCGCCCCCCCGCCGCAGCCCAAGCCCGACGCCTGCTTCGACGCCGACTGGCTCGCCCTGCGCAGGGCCGCGGACAGCGCGGCGCGATCACCCGCGCTCGAGGCACGGGCCGCAGACTGGCTCAGGCGGCGGCGCGCGGCGGCGGGCGCTGATGCGCCCCTGCGCCTCGTCGACCTGGGCAGCGGCAGCGGTGCCAACCCCTGCCACCTCGCCCCACGCCTGCCCGGCCCACAACACTGGACCCTGATCGACCACGACGCCGGCCTGCTCGACCGCGCCCGCGTCGCGTGCACCGGGCTGCGCGACGCCGAGGGCGGAGCGGTCCGCACCGAGACGCGCCACCTCGACCTCGGCGCAGTGGACGCCCGAACGCTCGCAGACGCCGACCTCGTCTGTGCCTCGGCCCTGCTCGACCTGGTCGACGCCACCTGGCTCGACCGCCTTGCCGAGGCCTGCAGCGCAAGTGGCAGCGCGCTGCTCATTACCCTGAGCGTGGACGGCACGTGGCGCTTTCTGCCCGACAGCGCATCCGCTGAAGCGAGTGCGCCCTGTGCCCCGGATGCCGACGACGACTTCGTGCGCGCCGCCTTCAACGCGCACCAGCGCCGCGACAAGGGCCTCGGCGCCGCGCTCGGGCCAGACGCCGCACCCGCTCTCGCCGCGCAGCTGCGCAGCCGCGGCCTGCAGGTCGAGCTCGCGCCCAGCCCGTGGCGGCTCGCCCTCGCCGCGCCCGCCCAGGCCGAGCTCGCGCGCGCGCTGATCGACGGCTGGCGCGATGCCGCCTGCGCGCAGCAAGCGCAGGCCCGCGCCCGCATTGCCGCCTGGCATGGCCGACGCAGCGCCGACTGCCGGCACGGGCGCGGCACACTCGAGCTCGGCCACATCGACCTGTTTGCCGCGCCCTGAGCCTGCGCGCCGAACCGCCGCCGACACCACCAGATGCCCCCGCCCGCCACCGCAGCCGCCCCGCCAGTCCCCAGGCCGCGCCGGCGCGGTCCGTGGCTGCGCGTCGCCGCCAGCCTGGGCCTGATGGTGGCGATCCTGCTGTGGGTGCAACCGCACAGCCTCGCAGCCGCCTTCTCGGCCCCGCACCCGCTGTGGCTGGCGGCTGCGCTGGCGCTGAGCGTGCCGCAGGTGGCACTGTCGGCCTGGCGCTGGCGGCTCACCGCCGCCCGCCTCGGCGCGCCCCTGCCCTTGGGCGTGGCGGTGCGCGAGTACTACCTCGCCACCTTCCTCAACCAGATCCTGCCCGGCGGCGTCATGGGCGACGCGGCGCGCGCCTGGCGCCACGCTCGCAGCCCGCTCACCTCCACCTCTGGCTCTACTGCGAGCTCGCTCCCGCTCGCGGAGACGAGCACTGGCGCGACCGCGGCCTGGCACGCCGTGCTCATCGAGCGCGCCTCGGGCCAGCTCGCCCTGCTCGCCGTCGTGCTCGCCACCCTCGCCGTCTCGCCCGAGCTGCAAGCGGCCACCGCGCGCCTGTTCGCCGCATCCGCCAGCGCCACGGCTGCAGGCTCGACATTCGCAAGCCTGCCCCGCGCCGCGGCGCTGGCGCTGGCGCTGCTGGGCACGCTCGGCGGCGTCGCCCTGTGGCGAGCGCGCGGCCACATCGCCCGCCTGAGAAAGGCCGTGCAGGCGTCCCTGCTCGCGCGCGCCGTGTTCGTGCGCCAGCTCGCCGCCTCGCTGCTGATCGTGGCCAGCTACGTCGGCGTCTATCTGTGCTGCGCGCGCATGATCGGCATCGACACCCCCACTGCAAGCCTTGCGCCGCTGGTGCCCTGGGTGCTGCTGGCGATGGCCATCCCCCTGTCGATCGCGGGCTGGGGGGTGCGCGAGGGTGCCGCCGCCCTGGTCTGGCAGGTCGCCGGGCTCGACCCCGCCCAGGGGGTTGCGATCTCGATCGCCTACGGGGTGGTCATTCTGCTCTCGAGCCTGCCGGGTGCGCTGGTGCTGCTGCGGCGTCCCGCGCCGTCGCGCTGAAGCCCTCGCGACGCAGGTCCAGATCGAACAGCGTGTCCACACCACAGGCAAAGCACCTGCTCGCCGGACGAATCGCTGCGCTCAAGGCATCGATCGGCGGCAGGGTGAGACCGGGGCGGCCCGAGCCGATGAGCAACGGCGCGACCAGCACATGCAGGCGGTCGAGCACGCCCGCCTGCAGAAAGCGCGACACCGTCACGCCACCGCCTTCCACCAGCACCCGCCGATAGCCAGCCTCGTGCAGCACGCGCAGCACGGCCGCGGGCTCGAAGCCGGCGTCGGTGCACGGCAGCGCGAGCCGGCGCAGTTCGTCGCGCGCCAGCGGCGCGAGACCACCGCGTGGGGATGCCTGCGCAGCGCTGGCGGCAAGGCCGGCGGCCTCGGCTGCGGCGGTCGACACCACGTGCAGCGTGGGCGCGGCACGGTCGTGGAACACTCGCGCCTGCGGCCGCGCCCGCGCCCGCGGGTCGAGCACCACGCGCAGCGGGCTGGGGCCGGGCACATGGCGCACGGTCAGCTGCGGATCGTCGGCGTTCACCGTACCCACCCCGACCACCACCGCGTCGACGCTGGCGCGCACCCGATGCAGATGCGTGCGCGCCTCCATGTCGTTGATGTAGAAAGAATCTCCGCTCTCGGTTGCGATGCGTCCGTCCAGGCTTTGCCCGAGCTGGGCGATCACCAGCGGCGTCGCCCTCGCCACCAGTGGAAGAAACAGATCGAGCAAGGCGGCGGTCTCGGCAGCGGGCGTGGCGGCACAGCGCCAGGCCCCACCGAGGGCAATTTCGACCTCGATATCGCGGACGATGAAACTTGTTGCGCCATTTGCAGCCCAAACGACGTGCCGGGCTTGCAGGATGCAGTCCCAGCCCCAATCTGGTAGAAGTCTTTTCGACATTCATCAATCCTTCAAATACGGTTAGCACCCGCGAGGCTCGATCGATACGCGCATCGCACCCGGGCAACCCTGAACATCCCGACGGAGAAAAACAAATGCGCCAAGCCGAGCGTGCCCTCTTCGACCTGCGCCGCGGACTTTCGATCCTGCTGCGCCAACCCGCCGGCGACATCCTCGTGCAGGCGGTCGAGGGCCTCGATGACGACGCGCTCGCCGCGCTGCAAGCCCTCGCTGGCTCCCCGGCCCGCCTCGTCCTCAGCGAGCATCGCATGGCCGCGCTCGGGCGCCGCCAGACTTCCGCCCCGGGCGCCGCCACCGGCGTGTCGCTCGGCCTGTCGCCCCTGCCCGGCAGCCTCGCGCTGCGCGAGCTCGCCTGGAAGCGTGGCGCCGCCCTGCCCGCCGGCGCCACCGAACACGCTGCCAGCGCCGCCGAACGTGCCGCACTGCGTCTGCTCGGCCGGGCACAGCTGGTGCCCGCCGCGATCGCTTGCACCGTCGCTCCCGCACGCGCCGAGGCGGTCGCCGCCGAAGTGGCGAGCGGCACGCTGCTCGCCGTCAGCGCCGCCGAAGCGCTGGAGCTGTGTGCGACGGGCTCGGGCGGCCTCACCCGCATCAGCGAGGCCCGCGTGCCGCTGGCCGAAGCCGAAAACAGCCGCTTCGTGCTCTTTCGCGAAGCCGACGGCGTGCACGAGCACGTGGCGATCGTGATCGGCGACGCTGCCGCCTGGCCCGAGGCCGTGCCGGTGCGCCTGCACTCGTCCTGCCTCACCGGCGACCTCTTCGGCAGCCTGCGCTGCGACTGTGGCGAGCAACTGCGCCGCGGCGTGGCGGCGATCAACGCCCAGGGCGGCGGCATCCTGCTCTACCTGTCGCAGGAAGGGCGCGGCATCGGGCTCGCCAACAAGCTGCGCGCCTACGGGCTGCAGGACGAAGGTCTGGACACCATCGACGCCGACCAGGTCATCGGCTACTCCAAGGACGAGCGCGATTTCCGCGTCGCCCACGAGATGCTCGAGCAGCTCGGCGTGCGCAAGGTGCTGCTGCTGACCAACAACCCGAGCAAGGTCGAGGCCCTGCAGCATGCCGGCATCAACGTCGTCGCGCGCCAGGCAATCTACGGCGAGGTGACCACGCAGAACCAGCGCTACCTGCACACCAAGGCGAATCGCCACGGCCACTGGCTGCACGAGCTGCTCTCCGAGCAGGACGAACCGGCCTCGGCCGAGCCGGAGCGCCTCCCCGCGCCGGGCGCCGCTCACCCCTGAGCCCGCGCCGCGGTGACAAGCCTGGCAGGGGCGCGGCACGACGGCGAGCGCAGACGCCGCACCGTGACCGCGCCGCCGTGCTCAGGCCTGCCGCGCGGCGCGGCCCGTGCGTTTCCCCAGACTATCGAGGGCAAAATCGTGCGCATCCTCGATGACGCGCGCCAGCGCCGCACCGAAATGCTCGACCAGGCGCGCACCGAGCGCGGCGTCGGCGAGCCGGGCGTCACCGGTCGCGCCGCCCGGGTTCAGGTCCTGCGCCATCCACGCGAACCCCGCCTCGCCCTCCGGCCCCAGCACACAGCCGCGCGCGGCCATGTCGCGACCGATGGAGGCAAAGTCGTCAATGGCCGCCCGGCGCACCTTGTGGGGCGCCAGATGCAGCATCATCGCGGTCTCGAGCGCGCCGCCATGCAGGCCATGACGCAGCTCGTCCGCGGGCAGCGCATCGGGCGGGGGCGCAAAGCGAAAATGATTGGCCCGTACCACCAACATGTGATGCGCCACGCGCAGCTTCAGCGCGGCCAGATCGAGCACGGCCTTGTTTCCACCATGGCTGTTGAACAGCACCAGACGCCGGAAGCCGGCGCGCGCGACGCTGTCACCCAGTTCCACCACGGTCGCGAGCGCGGTCTCGGGGCTCAGGCTCAGCGTACCGGCGAAGGCGCAGTGCTCGAGGCTCAGCCCCACCGCCACCGGCGGCAGCACGCACACCGGCAGCCCGGCGCGCAGCTTCGGCAGCGTCGCCTCGAGCAGGCCGAGCGCGATGTCGAGGTCGGTGGACAGCGGCAGATGCTCGCCGTGTTGTTCGATGGCCGCCAGCGGCAGCACCGCGACGCCGCCCGCGGCGGCGAGCGCGCCGATCTGGCGCGGTGTGAGGTCCTGCCACCAGGGCAGTGTGATGCTGGCCGTCATGGGGATGCGCTCCAGACAATGCGATCGGAGTGGGCGATCATAGCCTGCGCGAGGCCCGCCATGGGCGCACGGCGCACGGAGCAGGCATGAACGCGCCACCGCGCCCTGGCATGCGCACGCTGCTCGGGGCCGCGCTCGCCCTGTGCGTGCTGAACGTGCTGCTCGCCCACGGCAACGCCTGGCCCACGGCCTGGCCCACCCTGAGCTGGCGCCTCGCCCCCGAGCTCGCGCCGCTTGTCGGGCTGCTTGCCGCCTGGGCGGCGCTGCGCGGCGCGCTGCCGCAACGGCTCATCAGCGCGCTCGCCGTGCTCGGCACGCTGTGGGTGGTGCTGCACTACGTCGATGTCACCGTGCCTGCCATGCTCGGCCGCCGCATCAATGTGTACTGGGATGCGCCCCACCTGGGCGCCGTGATCAGCATGAGCGGCAGCATGGCCATGGCCGCCCGGCTGGCGCTCGCGCTGGCGGCGGTCGCGGCGCTCGTCGCGCTCCTGTACCTCGTCGTCCGCCGCTGCATCCTCACCCTCGCGCGCGGCGCCGAGCAACGCGCCGCGCGCACGCTCATGTTCGCGTTCGCGAGCGCGGTCGCCGCGCTGTGGCTGTCACAGGGCTGGATCGGGAAGCCGGCCGCACAGACCTTCGCGCCCACGGTGACCGCCATGCTGACCGAACAGGCGCGCTTCCTGGCGACCGCGCTGTCGCGCACCGCGAGTGCCGAACGGCTCGGTCCGGGGCCCAGGTTTTCCGGCTCGCTCGCCGGGCTGAAAGGCGCGGACGTGCTCATCGTCTTCGCCGAGGCCTACGGCGCGGTTACGTTCGACCGGCCGGAGATCGCGCGCGCGCTGGCCCCCGAGCGCGCGCGGCTGGCCGACGCGATTGCCGCCGGCGGACGCCAGGTGGTCTCCGCGCGCGTCGTTTCACCCACCTTCGGTGGCGCGTCCTGGCTGGCCCATGCCAGCCTGCTGTCGGGGCTGGACATGCGCGACCCGAGCGACTATCAGCTCCTGCTCACGACCGAGCGCCCGAGCCTGGTGCGCCACTTTGCGGCGAACGCCTATCGGACGGTGGGCTGGATGCCGGGCCTGCAGCGGCCGTGGCCCGAGGGCGCCTTCTATGGTTTCGATCGCTACGCTGACGCCGACCGCGTCGGGTACACCAGCCGCCCGTTCGGCTTCTGGCGCATCCCCGACCAGGCCTCGATGGCCTTGATTCATGCGCAGGAGTTCGGCGGACACTTCGGTACACGAGACCCTGCAGCCGAGCACCCGGCTGCGCATGATGCGAGCTCCGGGACGAGTGGCACGAGCGGCACGAATGGCGCGACCGACTCGGGCGCGCAAGGCTCGCGCACCGCGCCGGCACGCGCCCCACGGCTGGTGGTCTTTCCGACCGTGACCACGCACGCGCCCTTCCGCGCGCTACCGCCCCTGCGCAGCGACTGGTCGAGCCTGCTCGGGGCCGAGGCTTTCAGCGTGCAGGACGTCGAAGCGGCCGAAGCGGTGCCGACGAGCTGGTCGAACCCCCTGCCCGCCTACATTGCCTCGATGCGCTACCAGTTCGGCTGGCTCGCCGACTATGTGGCGCGCTACGCGCCTGCAAACCTGGTGATGATCGTCATCGGCGACCATCAGCCGATCGGCACAGTGAGCGGCCCCGACCAGCCCTGGGACGTACCGGTGCACATCATCTCCAGCAATTCGTCCCTGCTCGCGCGCTTCGAGGCCGCGGGCTTCGCCGCCGGCCTGCACCCGCCCGCTGCCGCACTCGGGCCCACGCATGCGCTCACGCCCATCCTGGTGGATGCGTTCGGCCGCAGCGACTGAAGGCGTCGCTCAGTCCTCCTGTTCGGGCGGATCGAAGCGGTAGAGCAGCGTGTTGCAGCTCGCGCACGCAATGATCCGGCGCTCGTCCTTGCCGTGCGTCAGCCCCTCTTCCTTGAGCTCGGCCGAGTCGCAGGCCTTGCAGCGAGCCTCGGTCTGGTTGTTGGCATAGAGATAGGCGTTGAGATCGGGCAGCGCGCGTTTTTTCTGCTCCAGGCGGTGAAACTTGCGCAGGATCAGCCAGAACGTGAAGAACACCGCAAGGATGAACAAAATCGGAAAGGGAATGGAAGACATCAGCTCGGGCGCCTGGTAAAAAATATGTGATTTCAGGACGATACGGACGTCTGCCGTCCGCGTCCCTGCTTTCGGTCAAATCGGCGCATCGCCCGGTCCGGCCAGCCGTGCTCCATCGCGCGCACCCCCCCGCGCATCACCCTCTTCGGCGCGCGCGTTGCGGGCGGCCCCGTCGGCGCTCGTGACCGCTTGCGGGCCGGCCTCGGCGCCGGGTTCGTCGTCCTCTTCCTCGTCGAGCTGAACCGACTCGATCTTGTGGAAATGCGCGGTGATCTTGCGGCTCGAGGTCTGCACCTCCTGCACGTCGCGGTTGGCCTGCTCGATGTGACGCGCCAGCGCCGCCATGCGTTCGTCAAAGCGGCGAAAATCCTTCGCCAGCTTGCCGAGCGCGTCCTGGATCACGTGGATCTGCTTGCGCGTCTCGACGTCTTTCAACACCGCGCGCGCGGTGTTGAGCACCGCCATCAGCGTGGTCGGCGACACGATCCACACGCGCCTGGCCTGCGCATAGGCCACGACCTCGGGGTGCCAGGCGTGCAGTTCGGCAAACACCGCCTCTGCGGGCAGGAACATCACCGCACCGTCCGAGGTGGTACCGGGCAGGATGTATTTCGAGGCGATGGCGTCGACATGGCGCTTGACGTCGGCACGGAAGGCCTGCTGCGCGGCGCGGCGGTCGAGCTCGGCCGCCGCGCTGTCGAACATGCGGTGGTAGTTCTCGAGCGGGAACTTGGCATCCACCGCCACCTTGCCGGTGGGCGCCGGCAAGGTGAGCAGGCAGTCGACGCGGGTGTTGTTGGGCAGTACGGCCTGGAAGGCGTAGGCGTCGGGCGGCAGCATGTTCTGCACCAGAGCCTCGAGCTGCACCTCGCCGAAGGCGCCGCGCGCGCGCTTGTCGCCGAGCAGCTCCTGCAGGCTCACCACGTTGGTGGTGAGGCCGTCAATCTTCTTCTGCGCCTCGTCGATGGTGGCCAGGCGCGCCATCACGCTGGCGAAGGTCTCGTTGGTCTTGCGAAAGCCTTCGTCCAGGCGCTGGTTGACCTGGCCCGACAAGGTGTCGAGGCGGCCGTCCACGCTTTGCGTCAGCACCTTCATGCCGCGCGACAACTGCAGCGATGCGCCAGTGAGGCCGCGCTGCAGCAGCTCGCGGTCGGCACGGGCGTGCTCGCCGATGCGATCGGTCTGGCGCGCCAGGCCTTCATGCAGGTCGCGCAGCAGATCTCGGTGCTGGACATTGAGCTGCTGCTCCATGAGCTGGGCGAGCTCGTCGCCGAGCTGCGTGCGCAGCCTGCCCGCGCCCGTGTAGCTGCGCACCAGCAGCCACACCAGCAGCACCAGCACCGCGGCGAGCAGGCCGGCGAGCAGCGTCTCGGCCTGGGTCAGCTGGGTCAGCTGTGGCATCTGCACCCGTCAGCCCAGCGCACGCAGGCTCGCCAGCGGCGGCCGGTTCAACAAGGCGCGCGTGCCCAGCCAGCCGCCCGCCACCACGCCTGCCGCGCCCAGCACCACCGCCACCAACACGGGGACGAGCGCCGGCACGTAGGGCATGCGGAAGACCTGCTCGGCCAGCACCCAGCCCAGCGCGCTCGCGCCGATGCCGGCCAGCACGCCGGCCACGCCGCCGAGCACCAGGAACTCGGCGAACAGCGCCTGGCGCACCTGGCGGTTACGCGCGCCCAGCGTGCGCAGCATGGCGAGTTCGTAGTCGCGCTCGTCGTGGGTGGCCTGAAGTGCCGCGTAGAGCACGATCAGCCCGGCCAGCACCGCAAAGCCGAACACGAACTGCACGATCACGATCAGCTTGTCGGTCATCGCCTGCACCTGGGCGATCACTGCGGCGATGTCGATCACGGTCAGGTTGGGAAATTGCGCCACCAGCCGGGTGGTGAAGTCGTGATTGCCCGGCGACAGGTGGAAGCTGGTGATCAGGCTCGCCGGATAGTTCTCCAGCACGCCCTCGGAGGCGATGAAGAAGAAATTGACCCGCATCGAATCCCAGTCGAGCTTGCGCACGCTGGTGATCGGCGCCTCGACGCGCTGGCCGGCGATCTCGAAGGCGACGCGATCGCCCACCTTCAGGCCGAAGGTCTCCGCCAGCCCCTTCTCCACCGAGAACTGCGGCTCGGCCGCAGCGCCGTGCCAGCGCCCGGACTCGACCTCGTTGCCCTTGGGCAGGGCCGCGCCGTACGACAAGTTGAACTCGCGCTCGGCCAGGCGGCGGGTGCGCGGGTCCTCGTAGCGGTCGAGATCGATCGGCTCGCCGTTGATGGTGGTCATGCGGCCGCGGATCATCGGCTGGATCGCCGGCACCGCAAGCCCATCGGCGGCGAAGGCGGCGGCGATCCCCGCGCGCTGGTCGGGCTGGATGTTGATGATGAAGCGGTTGGGCGCGTCCGAAGGCGCCATGTTGCGCCAGTTGTCGAGCAGATCGGCGCGCACCAGCGTCAGCAGCAGCAACGCGGTCATGCCCAAGCCCAGCGCCGCGGCCTGGATCACGCTGCTGCCCATGCGCCGGCCGAGCGCGGCGATGCCGTAGCGCCAGCCGCCACCGCGCAGGCTGCCCTGGCCCTTGAGCCGGCCGGCCAGTTTCAACACCCCCCACGCGGCGAGCGCGAACACGCCGAGCGCCACTGCGAAGCCGGCCGCCACCATAAGCCCCAGGCGCGCGTCGGCCGCGATCCAGAAGATCAGCCCGAGCAGCGCCGCCAGACCGAGCGCCCACGCGCTGCCCGACACCGGCTCGGCAAAGTCGAACTCGCGCCGCAGCACGCGCAGCGTGCTCACCTTGCCCAGGCGCAGCAGCTGCGGCAGCACGAAGCCGGCGAGCAGCGCCATGCCCACCGCCACCCCATGTGCCAGCGGCAACATCGAGGGCGCGGGCAGTTCGGTGGCGAGGATCTCGCGCAGCCCGCCCGCCAGCCCCCATTGCACGCTCCAGCCCAGCGCGGTGCCGGCCACCGCCGCGGCCAGACCAAAGATCAGGAACTCGCCGACGACCACGCCCAGCACCTGCGCCTGGCGCGCGCCGAGCACGCGCATCACCGCGCAGCCGTCGAGGTGGCGCGCCATGAAGCGGCGCGCCGACAAGCCCACCGCCACCGCGGCGAGGATCACCGCGAGCAAGGCGGCGAGGCGCAGAAAGCGCTGCGCCTGGTCGAGCGCGGCACGCACCTCGGGGCGGGCGTTTTCCACCGTCTCGACGCGCTGGCCGCGGCCGAGATTGGCGCGCGCCCATTTCTCGTAAGATTCGACGGCCTGCGGCGTGCCCGCCACGTGCAGGCGCCAGGTGGCGCGGCTGCCGACCGCGATCAGGCCGGTGGCGTCGAGGTCCTTCAGGTTGAAGATCGCGCGCGGCAGCAGGCTGAAGAAGTTGGCGCCACGATCGGACTCGAAGCTGACCATGGCGCCGACGCGAAACGCGAGCTTGCCCAGGCCGACGGTGTCGCCCACCTCGACGCCGAGCTCGGCGAACAGGCGTTCGTCCAGCCACAGCTCACCCTGCTGCGGCGCGCGGCCCGCAGGCGCATCGGCCTGGTTGGGGCCGGGGGCGATGCGGACCGCGCCGCGCAGCGGGTAGCCGTCCTCGACCACCTTGACGCCGCCGAGCACCGCGGCCTCCTCGGTGCTCGCCATGCTGGTGAACAACACCGTCTGCGCAGTCTGCAGCCCGCGCGCATGCGCCTCGTCGGCAAAGCTGCCCGGCCAGGGCTTGTCGGCACGCAGCAGCAGGTCGCCGCCGAGCAGCTGGTTGGCCTCGCGGTCGAGCGCACGGCCGACGCGGTCGGCCAGGAAGCCCACGCTGGTCAGGCTCGCCACCGCGATCACGATCGCCAGGCCGAGCAGGTGCAGTTCGCCGGCGCGCAGGTCGCGCAGCATCATGCGAAAAGCCAGGCGCAAGGTGCGCATCATCGGGCGGCGCTCACTTCTCGCCGCCGAGCAGGCGCTGCACCAGCGCGCACCAGTAGGCCACGCCGGCGGGCATCACCTCGTCGTTGAAGTCGTACCTGGGGTTGTGCAGCATGCAGCCGCCCTCGCCCGGACCGTTGCCGATCCAGATGTAGGCGCCCGGCTTTTCCTGCAGGAAATAGGCGAAGTCCTCGGCGCCCATGCTCGCGCGGCGGTCGGTGAACACGCGCTCGGCGCCGACCACGTCGCGCGCAGCCTCGGCGCACAGCGCGGCCTCGGCGAGGGTGTTGATGGTCGGGGGATAGCCGCGGCGGAACTCGAAATCGACCTGCACGCCATGGCTCTGCGCGATGCCTTCGGCCACCTGGCGCAGGCCGCGCTCGAGGCGGTCGCGCACCTCGGCCGAGAAGGTGCGCACCGTGCCGCACAGCTCGGCGCGATCGGGGATCACGTTGTAGGCCTCGCCGGCGTGGAACTGCGTCACCGACACCACGCCGGCATCGATCGGGTCGAGCGTGCGGCTGACCAGGGTCTGCGCCGCCTGCACGAAGGCCGCGCCCGCCACCACCGGGTCCACGCCCAGGTGGGGCATCGCCGCGTGCGCGCCCACGCCGGTGAAGCGGATGTCGAAGCGGTCGGCGCTCGCCATCACCGGCCCACTGTGGATGGCGAAGCTGCCCGCCTCCATGCCCGGCCAGTTGTGCATGCCGAACACCGCCTCCATCGGGAAGCGCTCGAAGAGACCGTCGGCGATCATCGCCGGCGCGCCGCCCTCGCCTTCCTCGGCGGGTTGGAAGATCAGGTACACCGTGCCCTCGAAGTCCGGGTTCGCGGCCAGCGCCTCGGCCGCGCCGAGCAGCATGGTGGTGTGGCCGTCGTGGCCGCAGGCGTGCATGCAGCCCTCGACGGTGGATTTGTGCGCGAAATGGTTGCGCTCGGTGATCGGCAGCGCGTCCATGTCGGCGCGCAGGCCGATCGCGCGCAGGCCGCGGCGGCCGCGCACCACGCCGACCACGCCGGTGCCGCCAATGCCGCGATGGGTCTCGATGCCCAGCGACTCGAGCTGGCGCGCCACCAGCTCGGCGGTGCGGTGCTCCTCGAAGGCGAGCTCGGGGTGGGCGTGGATGTCGCGGCGAATCGCGGTCAGTTTGTCCTGCAGGGGGCGGACGCTTTCGATGAGGCTCATGGCAGCACCGTGTTGTTGTGGTCTTTGGCGGGGAGGTCGAGTGTATTACAGGCGGACGAGGCGGCGAATCCTGCTTCGTGCGCTGCGGCCGACTCGCGGGGTCTGAAGCCGGCGCGCGAGCGAAGTTCCCGCCCACGCGGGGGCCTCGTGCGCGAAGCTGCCACGGCGAGCGCTGGCGAAGCGCACGAAGGGCGCTCGAAGCGCTGGCGGCGAGCAAGTTTTCTGCTTAACGAGTCGAACGAGGCCTGATAATTGCGCATGACCGAAATTTTTGACGATGCCTCCGCGCGCCCGAGCGGCGCACCCGACGAACCCGCGGCCCAATCCCCGGCGACCGAGCCCGGCCTGCCCTTCGACGCCCTGCCGCTGCCCGCGGCCATGCTGGACACCCTGCGCCAGCTCGACTACCGCACGATGACCCCGATCCAGGCCGCCAGCCTGCCGCTGGCGCTCGCCGGCCACGACCTCATCGCCCAGGCCAAGACCGGCAGCGGCAAGACCGCCGCCTTCGGCTTGCCGCTGCTCGCCCGGCTCGATGTGCGCAAGCTCGACGTCCAGGCCATGGTGCTGTGCCCGACGCGCGAGCTGGCCGATCAGGTCACGCAGGAGATCCGCCGCCTGGCGCGCTTCGAGGCCAACATCAAGGTGCTGACGCTGTGCGGCGGCACGCCGATGCGCCCGCAGCGCGACAGCCTGGAGCATGGCGCCCACGTCGTGGTCGGCACGCCGGGACGCATCATGGACCACCTCGAGCGCGGCAGCCTCAAGCTCGACGCCCTCGACACCCTGGTGCTGGACGAAGCCGACCGCATGCTGGACATGGGCTTTCATGACGACATCGCCTTCGTCGCCGGCCGCTGCCCCACCGAGCGCCAGACCCTGCTGTTCTCCGCCACCTACCCCGAAGGCATCGCGCGCCTGGCCGCGCGCTTCCTGCGCAAGCCACAGGAGGTGAAGCTGCTCGAGCAGCACGCGCACAGCAAGATCCGCCAGCGCTTCTACGAGATCGCCCACCCGGCCCGGCTCGAGGCGGTCGCCAAGCTGCTGCGCCACTACCGCCCGGTCAGCACGCTGGCCTTCTGCAACACCCGCCAGCAATGCCGCGATCTGGTCGAGCTGCTGCGCACCGAGGGCTTTGCGGCGCTGACCCTCAACGGCGAGATGGAGCAGCGCGAGCGCGACCAGGTGCTGATCCAGTTCGCCAACCGTAGCTGCTCGGTGCTGGTGGCGACCGACGTCGCCGCGCGCGGGCTGGACATCGCCCAGCTCGAGGCGGTGATCAACGTCGACGTCACCCCCGACCCCGAGATCCACATCCACCGCATCGGCCGCACCGGTCGCGGCGACGAGGCGGGCTGGGCGCTGAACCTGTGCAGCAGCGCCGACAAGCGCCGCGTCGCGAGCATCGCGCAGATGATGGGCTTCGAGCCCGAGTGGCACGCGCTCGACGAGCTGGAGGAAGACGCGAGCGAGACGCTGCAGGCGCCGATGACGACGCTGCTCATCCTGGGCGGACGCAAGGACAAGATCCGCCCGGCGGACGTGCTCGGCGCGCTGACCGGCGAGGCCGGATTCACCCGCGAGCAGGTCGGCAAGATCACCGTCACCGACCAGACCACCTACGTCGCCGTCGAGCGCGCGATCGCGCGCGAGGCGGTGCGCCGGCTGTCGGCGGGCAAGCTCAAGGGCAAGAAGGTGAAGGTGCGCGCGCTGGAGGCGTAAGGCAGGGGCCCCCGGGCGCGCCGGCGGCGGTTTATCCTTGGCGCACTTCAGGCCACGATCGGGGTCTGAAGCCCGCGCGCAGGCAAAACCCCGCCGCAAGGACACCGCCCCGACACCCTCGACCGGAAGCCCAGCACCTTGAAGCTTTACTACGCCGACCATTTCGTCCTGCCCCTGCCCGAAGGGCACCGCTTTCCGATGGAAAAGTACTCGCGCCTGCGTGCCCGCCTGCGCGCGAGCGGGCTGTTCGCCGACGACGACTTCCGTGTGCCCGACGCCGCCGGCGACGCCGATATCCTGCGCGCCCACGACGCCGGCTACCTGGAGCGCGTCACCAGCGGCACGCTGGATGCCGCCGAGGTGCGGCGCATCGGTTTTCCGTGGACCGAGGGCATGGTCGAGCGCTCGCGCCGCTCGGCCGGCGCCACCCTGGCCGCCTGCCGCAGCGCGCTCGCACACGAGGGCGGCGCGTCCTGCGCGGCCAACCTCGCCGGCGGCACGCACCACGCGCATCGCGACTTCGGCTCGGGCTTTTGCGTGTTCAACGACGCCGCCATCGCCGCGCTGGCGATGCAGGCAGAGGGCCGCGCCGGGCGCATCGCCATCGTCGATTGCGACGTGCATCAGGGCGACGGCACCGCCGCCATCCTCGCCCACGAGCCGGACATCTTCACCTGCAGCCTGCACGGCGCGAAGAACTTTCCCTTCCGCAAGCAGGCGAGCGACCTCGACATCGAGCTGCCCGACGACACCGGCGACGCTGCCTACCTCGCCGCGCTCGACGCGGCGCTCGACACCGTGTTCACGCGTGCCCGCCCCGAGCTGGTGATCTACCTCGCCGGCGCCGACCCCTACGCCGGCGACCGCCTCGGCCGGCTCGCGCTCAGCATCGAAGGGCTGCAGGCCCGCGACGAGCGCGTGCTCGGCGCCTGCCGCGCCGCCGACGTGCCGGTCGCCGTGGCCATGGCCGGCGGCTACGCGCAGCCGATCGACGACACGGTGACGGTGCACTTCAACACGGTGAGTACTGCGGCGCGACTCTTCCGCGCGCGCAGCTGAGTCAGCCGCACGCACTCACCCGCCACGCCTTCATCCGCTGCTGATTCGACCTGTCCTGCATGTTCCCCGCTGCTCCTGGCCCCGGCCCCGTGACACCGACCACGCCTCGTCTGCTCGGCGTCGACTTCACCTCCGCCCCCCGCCGCGCCAAGCCGATCACCGTCGCACACGGCTGGATCGACGGCTCCCGCGTCGTGCTCGACCACATCGAGCGCTGCGCCGACTGGCCGGCCTTCGAGGCGGTGCTCGCGCGCCCCGGCCCCTGGCTGGGCGCCTTCGACTTTCCCTTCGGCCTGCCACGCGAAGCGGTGATCGACCTTGGCTGGCCGCAGACCTGGCCGGCGCTGGTGCGCCATTGCGCGAAGCTCGGCAAGGCGGCTTTTCGCACCGCGCTCGATGCCTACCGCGAGACGCGCCCCATCGGTCAGCGCTACGCCCACCGCGCCACCGACCTTCCGGCGCGCTCGCACAGCCCGCTCAAGCTGGTCAATCCGCCCGTGGGGCTGATGTTCCTGGAGGGCGCGCCGCGCCTGCTCGCGGCGGGCGGGCAGCTACCCGGCCTGCACGTGGGCGACCCTCTGCGCATTGCGATCGAGGCCTATCCCGGTCTGCTTGCGCGCAGGATCACGACGGCCTCGTACAAGAGTGACGAGCGCCGCAAACAGACCGCCGAGCGACAGGCGGCGCGGGCGCGCATCGTTGATGCGCTGACCGCCCCCGCCGTGGACACGGCCGGCGAGGACTTCGCCCACCCGCTGCGCATCACCGCCGCGCAACGCGCGTCCCTCATCGACGACGGCAGCGGCGACCTGCTCGACGCCACGCTCGCTCTGCTGCAAGCCGCTTCGGCTGCGCGCGCAGGCCCGCCCCTGTTCGGCCTGCCCGCTAGGATGGACCCGCTGGAAGGGTGGATCGCCGGCTGTTAGCACGGACTAGCGCAGCAGTGCGCGCAGATGGTTGTCCAGCCGCTCGCGGTTGGCAAAGGTCAGCTCGTACATGTTGCTCAGCGCCACCGCCTGCTCCTCGCTCAGGTCGGGGCTGAAGATGATGAACTGGCTGCGATCTACATTGAGCCGCTTGCGCAGCTTGAGGTACTTCTCGATGTCCTGGCGGAACTCACCGCTCTTGCACTCGACCACCACCGGCTTGCTGCCATCGACGAGCATGAAGACGTCGAGCTCGTGCAGGTCCTCGTTGTCGAACACGACGTCGAGGTTGCGCGCGCAAGCCGCGCTGTGGCGCCCCTCCTTAAGCAGGGTCAAAGCCTTCATCAGCACATACCACTCGACCCACTCGCCGGCGAAGAAATCGCGCACGGGTGCAGCCTGCTGAAGCGTGACGCGGACGATCTTCTCAGGCTTCTGATAGAAATACTTGGCAAGAAACGTATGCTCGTAGAGGCGCTTGCAGAATGCGTTGATGAACTGGCCGTCCTTCTGACTGTAGTCGCCGAGCTTGAGGCTGAAAGTCGGCACGTCCTTGCGCTGTCCCCAGCGAATCTTCGAGACGACCTCGCCAAGCAAGGCGTAGTTGTCACCAATCTCGACCGCGATCTCGTCGAAAAAGCCCGAGGTTTCGACGGCCTCCGGCACCGGCCTTGCCTCGATGCCACGTTGCCGGAACCACGCGACGATCGGTGCATGCTGCTCGGCCGCTGCCAGAGCCGAGGTGTTGTGGAGGTCCAGTCCGGCCAGTTCGCTGCCGCCCGCGAGAACCGCCTGCGCCTCGGCAGCTTCGGGCTGGAGCGCCCGCAGACGCTTGACCTCCTTGTTCAGCACCCCGTACTGCTGGAGCAGTCGGCGCACGAAGAACGTGGTGTCGTAGACAGGCGCATCGGCCTGGCAGGAAGGGCAACTCACCTGGGTTCCGGGCAAAATACCCAGGACTTCACCCGTGTGGCCGCATTGATTACAACGCTGGATTGGCATTACCAAACTCCACAACAACCTCTCGAAGGCCGAGGAGTATAGCCACGCGGGCCCATACTGCACTGCCAAAAATGACATGGACTTCGAACGATCGTGCCTGAAACAGCCTGCCTGCGCTTTCGTCCGCCCCTCCCCCCGAGCGTCGCTCCGTCTAATCTGACGGCGGAGAGCACCCATTCGGACGGGCGATGCTGGCCTACTTGATGCATCGATGAACGATGACCGCCCTGCTCGAAGCCCGCGAAATCTTCGCCCGCCTTGCGCTCGAGCTCGCGGCGCGCGGCCATGTGATGGACACTGGCCGCATCACGCTCGCGGGGCGCGGCGCCGATCTCCTCGCAGACCCGCGCGTGCGTGCGACTTACTATCTCGGCGAGGCGTCCCGAGGAAAACCACGACCTCGCCTACCCGCCGACGCGCTACCATCGCGCCGCACTCGCGCACTGACCGCCACCGTAGCCCGCCATGCTCGCTCCCGACCAGTTTCTCGCTTTCCTGCTCGCCGCCATCGTCGTCACCGTCTCGCCCGGCCCGGACAACCTCATGGTGCTGGCCATGGGCATGTCGAAAGGACGCAGCCGCGGCATCGCCTTCGGGCTGGGTTGCGCGCTCGGCTGCCTGAGCCACACCGCGCTCGCGGTGATCGGAGTGAGCGCGCTGATCGCCGCCTCGCCGCTCGCCTTCACCGCGCTCAAGCTCGTCGGCGGGCTCTACCTGCTGTGGCTGGGCGTGCAGGCCCTGCGCAGCCGCGGCGGCACCCGCGTCGCACGCGCCGAGATGCCCGACCGGCCGCTGGCGACGCTGTTCTTCAAGGGTGTGTTCGCCAACGCGATCAACCCCAAGGTGGCGCTCTTCTTCGTCGCCTTCCTGCCGCAGTTCGTGGTGCCCGCCAACGGCAGCGTCGGCCTGCAGATGGCGCTGCTGGGCATCGTGTTCACCGCGCAGAGCGCGCTGCTCTTCGGCCTGCTCGGCTTCTTCGCCGGCAGCGTCGGCCAGTGGCTCAACGGCAAGCCGCGCGTGGGCACCTGGCTCGACCGCATCGCCGGCTGCATCTTCGTGGCGCTCGGGCTGAGGCTCATCGTCACGCGCTGAACGATTTCACGCCGCGCCGGGGCCGGATCCGACCGCGGGCATCGTCACACCACGTCCGCGGCGAGGTTTCGGTTTCGGGGCCACGGTGGGGCATACTGTCGCGCCCTGCGCCGGAACCACCATGTCCTCATCCATCACCGAGCTGCTCGCCGCCGCGCTCGCCGCCCGCGCCCCGCTCATCGCGCAACTGGCTGCCGAACACACCGACGCCTACCGGCTTTTTCACGGCACCGTCGAAGGTGCCCCCGGCCTGACCGTCGACCGCTACGGCCCCACGCTGCTGGCGCAGACCTTCCATCGCCCGCTCACGGCCGAGCAACTCGCCGAACTCGAAGCCTTCTACGCACACGCCCTGCCCGGCCTGGCGCTGGTGTGGAACGACCGCAGCAGCAAAAATTCGCGCATCGCCAACACCCTGCCGCCCGAACAGCAGGCGCTCGCCGAGCAGCCGTCCGAATTCTCCGAGCTCGGCGTGCGCTACCGCTTCCAGGCCCGCCACGCGGGGCAGGACCCCTGGCTGTTCCTCGACCTGCGCGCTGCGCGCCGCCGGGTGATGCAGGAAGCCGAGGGCAAGTCGCTGCTCAACGTGTTCGCCTACACCTGCGGCGTCGGCGTCGCCGCGGCCAAGGCCGGCGCGCGCCACGTGGTCAATGTGGATTTCGCCGAGTCCAGCCTCGCGGTGGGCAAGGACAATGCCCGCCTCAACGCGCTGCCGATCCGGCTGCGCTTCATCAAGTCCGACGCCTTCGCCGCGCTGCGCCAGTACGCCGGCATCGGCCAGCCGAAGATGGTGCGTGGCAAGCACCTGCCGCCCTTCCCCGAGCTGGCGCCGCAGCGCTTCGACCTCGTCTTCCTCGACCCGCCGCGCTACGCCAAGAGCGCCTTCGGCGTGGTCGACCTGGTGCATGACTACGCCGCGCTGTTCAAGCCCGCGCTGCTCGCCACCGAGGAAGGCGGCACGCTGATCTGCTGCAACAACGTCGCCCGCGTCGGCCGCGAAGACTGGCTCGACCAGCTCGAGCGCAGCGCACGCAAGGCGGGCCGCCCCGTGCGCGAAGCCGAATGGATCACCCCGGAAGCGGACTTCCCCAGCCGCGACGACAACCCGCCGCTGAAGGTGGTGCTGCTGCGCGTGTAGACCATGCAAGCCCGCCCCGCGCCCACCTACCTCGCCGGCTATCCCGCGCACCTGCAGCAACAGGTGCTGACCCTCATCGAACAGGGACGATTCGCCGCCGCGCTGCAACGGCGCTATCCGAAGGCCCACAGCGTGCGCTCGGACAGCGCGCTCTACGACTACGTGCAGGCGCTCAAGGCCGAACACCTGCGCAGCGCGCCGCCGCTCGGCAAGGTGCGCTTCGACAACACCCTGCACGTGATCCGCAACGCGCTCGGCACCCACACCGCCATCTCGCGCGTACAGGGCACGCGGCTGCAGGCCAAGCGCGAGATCCATGTCGCCACCCTGTTTCGCACCGTGCCCGAGGAATTCCTGCGCATGATCGTGGTGCACGAGCTCGCGCACCTGCGCGTGCGCGACCACGACAAGGCCTTTTACCAGCTCTGCCTGCACATGGAACCGGACTACCATCAGTACGAGTTCGATCTGCGCGCCTACCTGGTTTACCGCGACGCGGGCGGCGAAGCGCTGTGGGCAACGCGGTAGGCGGGGCGCCCGGACATGAGCGGCGCCAATCGTCAGCGCAGCACCCAAAGCAGGCAAAAGCACGACTGGCGCTGACCCACCCCAGCAACCATGAACAACACCTACGTCATCCACGCCCTGCTCGCCGCAGCCTTGTTCGGCGCGAGCACCCCCTTCGCCAAACTGCTGGTCGGCGAGATGTCGCCGTGGCTGCTCGCGGGCCTGCTGTACCTCGGGAGCGGGCTGGGGCTGGCCGCCCTGCGGCTGGTGCGCGACCGCGGCTGGACACCCTCCGGCCTGGTCAAGGGCGAGTGGCCCTGGCTGCTGGGCGCGATCCTCTTCGGTGGCGTCGCCGGGCCGCTCGCGCTGATGTTCGGGCTCACGCGCACCAGCGGCTCGACCGCCTCGCTGCTGCTCAACCTCGAAGCGGTGCTCACGGCCGTGATCGCCTGGGTCGTGTTCAAGGAAAACGCCGACCGCCGCATCGTGCTCGGCATGCTCGCGATCGTGGCCGGCGGCGTGGTGCTGTCCTGGTCGGGCGCCGACGCGGCAAGCAACGACTGGCTCGGCCCGCTCGCCATCGTCCTCGCCTGCCTGTGCTGGGCGATCGACAACAACCTCACGCGGCGCGTCTCGGCGTCGGACGCGCTGTTCATCGCCAGCGCGAAGGGCGCCGTGGCGGGTTCGGTCAACGCCGCGCTGGCGTTCGCGCTGGGCGCGAGCCTGCCAGCCGGCCCGATCCTGCTCGGCACCCTGGCCGTCGGCCTGCTCGGCTACGGCATCAGCCTGGTGCTCTTCGTGCTTGCGCTGCGCGGACTGGGCACGGCGCGGACCGGTGCGTACTTTTCCACTGCGCCCTTCATCGGCGCGGCCGTTTCACTCGTGCTGCTGGGCGAGTCGACCTCGGCCGCGTTCTGGCTCGCGGCCGCGCTGATGGCCTGGGGCGTGTGGCTGCACCTCACCGAGCACCACGAGCACGAACACGCGCACGAGCCGATGGAGCACAGCCACCGCCATACTCACGACGAACACCACCAGCACGAACACGACTTCCCGTGGGCCGGCGACGAGCCGCACGAGCATTGGCACCGGCACGAGGCATTGGTTCACAAGCACCCTCACTTCCCGGACATCCACCACCGGCATTCGCATTGAGCGCCCCGGTGCCGACGCCGAGTCGCGCGTCGTAAGCGTGTTTCTGGCGGGGTCGGCTGGGTGAGTGGAGCGTCTCGGTGCGGCCAGAAGCGGCCGCTGATAATCCAATCCGGATAGCGGTCATCCGAGTGAGGCGGTATGCTACCGGTCTGTATGCCAGACCTTTAGCATCGACCCGCAACGCTGTCGGCTGCTGCATTTCCTGCCTTGTTATTCTGTGTTCCGCGCAGTTTCTGCTTCTAAACAGTAACTTGCAGAACAAGTTATCAGGCATTCCGATATTACGCGGCAGAAATGTCGCCAGAAAACAAAGTTATGCCTCAATGGAAGCAACAATCGCATGACGTCTAGATTCGACAAAGTTCTTGCAGGGTTTTTCTCAGAGGCGAAGACTGTGTGTGGCTCTGAAGGACTTTACCAGTCCATCTTCTACCATCACGCCAGAGGACAATTCCTACAGAGTCAAATTCTGAGAGAAGAGCGGGCCGAGGGCGGCAAAGTCGACTTTGTTCTCGAAGATGCCGACCGCATCATCGCCATCGAACTGAAAGCCGGAGCAAATGGTCACCGGAATTCTCTCGCGAACATGAAGGAAGTAGAAAGCAAGGGTAAGGGGTTACAGCATGATCTCGCCAAATTGCATAGCATCCAACCGTTGAAGCCAGTTGAATCTTGGCTCGTGTGTGTTGATCTTGCTGCGCTGGGTATCGCGTTTTCCAAATCTGATCTTGAGAAGTACTCCCGCTTGGCTAACAACCAAGGAACGAACTTTGCCTACGTCTCGCAGCTTGACGACGAATATCAAACATGGATAACAGGAAAGCGAGCTGCTCATAAGCTGGAAATGCCTCAACGCACATCGCAGGCAGATCCTTGGCATCTAATAGGAAGCAACGCACTTTGGCGCGACTACTTTGCTGAAGTGGTTCGCGATAATGGGCCTGAATGTTCCCATGTTGGTTTGTTCTACCACGCTCTGCGCCGCGCCGGCCTCCTTCATAGGCAGGTCGCCTCTGAGGTCTTCTTTAACTGCACCCGCTACGGCACACGCCAGTACTACATTCCCGATTTCGCGGTTTTCGAGGAAGGGTTTGTCGGCCATTTCCAACTCTACGGAAATAACCGACGCACCGTCGAAAACGACCAGTACAAGTTACCTGTCTTGGTCTCCGTACTGGAGTTCAAGGGAGGCATTGCATTCAGCGCCAAGACGATTGCGAAGCGCAAGGAGGAAATCGTTGCAGATGTCGAAAAGCTCGCCGAACAGATCAGGCCGCGCATCGAGACGGCACCTTCATTCCTACACCGTTCCAAGAGTATTGCGCGCCCCCAGTACACGATGGTGGTAACCGACAATGATCCTCACCTTCAATCATGCATAGAAGCACTGAGAGCAAAGCATAAGGGCACCGTGGACATCAGGTGGCCCGGTGAGGCATAACCCTGCGGTCCACCGGACGCTGCGCGATAAAGCCGCGCAGCGCCGGTGACCTCCACGTTGAGCGGCAGCTTTCTTCAAAGCCCAATGACGGCAGTGGGTCGCCAGCAGCCCTTCACCCCCCACCCCCTCACTCCCATCCCTCATGCGACATCAAGGAAAAATCACCACCTGGAAGGACGACAAAGGCTTCGGCTTCATCGCGCCCAACGGCGGCGGCGAGCCGGTCTTCCTTCATGTCAGCAGCCTCGCCAACCGCCGGCGCCGGCCGGAGGGCAACGAACTCGTCAGCTACGAACTCGCCACCGACGCCAAGGGGCGGCGGCAGGCGAAGGCGGTCGCTTTCGTCGGCGAGCGCGCGGCGGCGCCGGCCGCGCCGGGGCGCAGCGCCCTGCCCCCGCTGTTCGCGGCGGGCTTCTTCGTCTTGCTGGGGGTGCTGGCCGGGCTCGGGCGGCTGCCGCTGGCGGTGCTCGGGCTGTACGCGGCGGCGAGCGTGGTGGCCTTCCTCGCCTACGGGCACGACAAGTCGGCCGCGGTGCGCGACGCCTGGCGCGTCAAGGAGAACACGCTGCACCTGTTCGCGCTGCTCGGCGGCTGGCCGGGGGCGCTGGCGGCGCAGCGGCTGTTCCGCCACAAGTCTTCCAAGGCCTCGTTCCAGACGACGTACTGGATCACCGTGGTGCTCAACTGCGCGGCGCTCGCCTGGCTGCTGTCACCCTATGGGGCGCAGACGCTGCAGGCGATGCTGGCGGCGGTCTGAGCTTCCGGCCGCTTCCCCATTCCCCCCGCCACTGACCCCGGAGTCTCCGCGCATGCCCCCCGACGTCGTCGTCTCCCTCTCCGACACCATCGAGCACGACGAGGTGCTGGCGCTCTACGTCGCCAATCGCTGGTCGTCGGCCGAAAAGCCCGAGCTGTTGATGCGCGCGCTGCGCGGCTCGCACGCGCTGGCGACGGCGCGCGTGGACGGGCGGCTGGTGGGCCTGGTCAATGCGATCTCGGACGGGCACCTGGTGGCGTATTTCCCCCACATGCTGGTATTGCCCGAACTTCAGCGCCAGGGCATCGGACGCCGGCTGATGGCGGCGATGCTCGAGCGCTACCGCGACTTCCACCAGCTGATGCTGACCGCCGACGGCGACGCGGTGGCGTTCTACGAGGCGATGGGCTTTGCCCGCGCCGGGCGTACGGTGCCGATGTGGATCTACGCGGGGAACGATCACTGAGCTGCGGCGCCCGCTCGACGGTGACGCCTGCCGGGGCGAGCGCAGGATCGCGGCGGAGCGACAGTCGCCGTCGCTCCGCCGGGCCGGTCAGTCGAAGTTGAAGCTGCGCGACTTCAAGGAGTCCGGCTTGAGAAAAGGCTTCTCGCCGGTGTTGTCGTGCTGACCCAGCACCTTGCCGTTGAACTCGGTGCCGTAGCGCGAGTGCTTGTGGAAGTTCAGATGCTTCTCGCGCGTCTCGCGTGCGTCGCCGGTGTAGCGCGGGTCCTGGGGACGTTCCTGGCTGTTGATGTACCAGGCGACGTTCCAGGCGTCCTTCTCGCTCAGTGACCCGGGCTTGCCGAGCGGCATGTTGAGGTGGATGAACGAGGCCGCGGTATAGACGCGCGCGATGCCGGCACCCCAGTTGTAGGAGGTGTCGCCCCACAGCGCAGGGAAGACCACCTTGCCATCGACCTTCTTGCCGGCGCCGTCGTCGCCGTGGCACAGCGCGCAGTTCTCGCGGTAGACGGCCTGGCCGGCTTCGTAGCTGATGTCTTCGGGGATCTTGTTGCCGAGGTGGTTGAAGCCACGCCCACCGATCTTGCGCTCGTACACCGGCGCCTTGGTGGCCAGCCACTGGTGGTAGGCGCTCAGGGCGAGCATCTCGTCGCTGCCGTACGCCGGTGGCGTGCCGTTCATCGAATAGGCGAAGCAGCCGGCGATGCGCTCCTCGAGCGAGTTCACGTGCCCGTTCTTGCCGCGGTAATCGGGCAGCGTGGTGGCTGCGGGCCACACCGGACCCGACCAGTTGTAACCGCCGCCACCGATGTGACAGTTGCTGCAGCTCATGTCGTTGAAAACGTACTTGCCGCGCAGCTGCTGGGTGTTCTCGAACAGGTCGCGCCCCTTGAGGATGACCTTGCGCAACTCGGGATGCATGCTCTCGTCGCTCATCAGGTCATCGATGGTGGGCGCCTGGTGGACGTAGGCGCCGTCCTTGTAGGCGGGGAGCTTGACGGGCACCTTGGGGTCGGCAGCCTGCGCTGCGGGCGCGACGAAGGCGGCGGCGAGCGTGAGCATCAAGGTATGGACGTGGTTCATTGTGCGCCTCCCTGGCTGGGCTTGACCGGTTGCGCGGCGAGGTAGGCCGCGACGGCGTCGATCTCTGCCTCAGTGAGGCGCTCGGCCACGGCGCTCATGATGTCGAGGGGGTCGTTGGCGCGCACGCCTTGGCGCCAGGCTTCGAGCTGCTGGCGAATGTAGGTCGCGTGCTGGCCGGCGATGCCGGGGAAACTGGCATCGACACCCGCACTGCCGGGCCCATGACAGCTCTCGCACGCGGGCAGATGCCGGCTCCAGTCGCCCTGCGTCACCAGCTTCTCGCCCAGCGCCAGCGTCTGCTCGGGCACCGACTTGACGGGCATGACGGGCGTCGGCATGCCGGCATAGTAGGCGGCAACGTCGACGATCTGCTGTTCGCTCAGGCTGGACAGGTTGGCCTGCATGATCGGGTTGTTGCGGGCGCCCGATTTGTAGTCGCGGATCTGCTTGGCGATGTATTCGGCGGGAAGCCCGGGCAGGCGCGGAAAACCGGCCTCGTCCACGCCCGCCCCGTCGGGACCATGGCACGCGACACAGGGCGCGCCCACCCCGTCGCCCTGCAGGGCGATCTTTTCACCCTCGGCGGCATTGCCTGCCGCCAGCGCGGCGCCGCCGGACAGGGTAAGCCCCGCCAGCAGGCCAAACGCACTTGTTTTGAACATGCTCGACCCCCTCCTTGTTTTAGAAGCAGTCTATTATATTTCAAAAAACTGAATCAATTCGTGCCAACACATAGACGCAGGCGTGTGCTCCTACTGGACGCAGGCGCGTGCATCTAGTGCGGGCTCAGGGCCCGGATCGACGCGATCGCGAGCGCGAAGGTCCCGAACTGACGATCGGCGATCATCAGGCCGACCTGCTCGATGCGCGCACCGCGCAGGGGCGGAGCACTGGGCACTGCACGGCCGCGCCAGCTCGGTTCAAAAGCATCGAGCGGCAGCCGCAGCGTGACCCACTGCCCGGCCGGTGGCTCGAACGCGGCCTGGTAATTGACCCCGTCGAAGCCGCGATCGGTGCGCAGGTTGAGCTTGTAGCGGTGGCCGTCACCGCGCACGGCGAGCTCGATCGCGTCGATGTCCCCGGCCGGCGGCGGCGAAACCGGTGCGCGCACCGAGGCGAAGCCGCCGTTGTTTTCGGCCGAGACCTGTCCGCCAAACACGGCATGGCCGGCCGGATCGAAGCGCAGCGCGCTGCGCGAGACGCCCCCCATGACGCGATCGTCGATGGCGGACCAGGCGGCGACCGCTTCGGGACGCGCGAAGAGAAAGAGGGGTTCGGACATGGCACCATTATGGCCCTGCACGGCCGACGGGCGCAGCGTCCGAGGCGAGGCCGCCATCGCCCCAGCCCGGCCTGCCGCGAACTTTCCTGGCAAGGCCCTTTCAATACCGGGGCCCGCTCGATGACGGGCCGTATTCATGCCGGCGCCCGCAGCCGGCGACAACAACAAAGGACTCCCCGATGCAGAACTTCGACTTCTACAACCCCACCCACGTGGTCTTCGGCGAAGGCACGATCGCCCGCCTGGACGAGCTGGTGCCCGCCGATGCGCGCGTGCTGGTGCTCTATGGCGGCGGCAGCGCCGAGCGCAACGGCACGCTGGCCGAGGTGCAGGCCGCGCTCGGGCAGCGCAGCGTGCAGCGCTTCGGCGGCATCGAGCCGAACCCGACCTACGAGACGCTGATGCAGGCGGTCGAGCTGATCCGCCGCGAGGGCTGCGATTTCCTGCTCGCCGTGGGTGGCGGCTCGGTCATCGACGGCACCAAGTTCGTAGCCGCCGCGGTCGGCCACGAGGGCGACCCGTGGGAGATCCTGCAGACGCGCGGCAAGAGCGTCTCCGGCGCCCTGCCCTTCGGCTGCGTGCTGACCCTGCCCGCGACCGGCTCGGAGATGAACTGCGCCTCGGTCGTCACGCGCAGATCGCTCAACGCGAAGCTCGGCTTCTTCAGCCGCCACGTGTTCCCGCGCTTCTCGGTGCTGGACCCGGTGAAGACCTACACCCTGCCCCCGCGCCAGATCGCCAACGGCGCGGTCGACGCCTTCGTGCACGTCACCGAGCAATACCTCACCTATCCGGTGAACGCCGCCGTGCAGGACCGCTATGCCGAGAGCCTGCTGCAGACCCTGATCGAAGTCGGCCCGCAGGCGCTGGCCACGCCGCAGGACTACGACGTGCGCGCCAACCTGATGTGGGCCGCCACACAGGCGCTGAGCGGACCGGTGGGCGCCGGCGTGCCGCACGATTGGGCCACGCACATGATCGGCCACGAGATCACCGCGCTGCATGGCCTGGACCACGCGCAGACGCTGGCGATCGTGCTCCCCGCCCTGCTCGCCGAGCGCCGTGCGCCCAAGCGCGCCAAGCTGCTGCAGTACGCCGAGCGGGTGTGGAACATCCGCGCAGGCGACGAGGACGCGCGCATCGACGCCGTGATCGCGCGCACGCGCGCGTTCTTCGAGTCGCTCGGCGTGAAGACCCGCCTGTCGGACTACGGCATCGGCGCCGAAGCCATCGATGCGCTGGTCGCCCAGCTTGAGGCCCATGGCATGACCGCGATCGGCGAGCACCGCGACCTCGACCTCGCCACCAGCCGCCGCATCCTCGAAGCCTGCGTCTGAGCCCGCAACACGCACCGTACAAGCCCGAAGGAACCCCTGAATGACCGCACTTTTCGAGCCTTTCAAGCTCAAGGACATCACCCTGCGCAACCGCATCGCCGTGCCGCCGATGTGCCAGTACATGGCCACCGACGGCGTAGTCAATGACTGGCACCGGGTGCATTACCCCGCGATCGCGCGCGGCGGCGCCGGCCTGGTCATCGTCGAGGCGACCGCCGTGTCGCCCGAAGGCCGCATCACCCCGAACTGCACCGGCCTGTGGAACGACGCCCAAGCCGCCGCGCTGGCGCCGATCGCCGCGTCGATCAAGGCCGCGGGCGCAGTGCCCGGCATCCAGATCGGCCACGCCGGCCGCAAGGCCAGCGCAAACCGCCCGTGGGAGGGCGACGACCATATCGCCGCCGACGATGCGCGCGGCTGGGCGACGATCTCGCCCTCGGCGACCGCCTTCGGCGCCAACCTGCCCAAGGTGCCGCGCGCGATGACGGTGGAAGACATCGCCCGCGTGCGCGAAGACTTCGTCGCCGCCGCCCGCCGTGCGCGCGAGGCCGGCTTCGAGTGGCTGGAGTTGCACTTCGCCCACGGCTATCTCGCCCAGAGCTTCTTTTCGGTGCATGCCAACCAGCGCGACGACGCCTATGGCGGCAGCTTCGAGAACCGCAGTCGCTTCCTGCTCGAGACCCTGCAGGCGGTGCGCAAGGTGTGGCCGGAGCACCTGCCGCTGACCGCGCGCTTCGGCGTGCTCGAATACGACGGCCGCGACGAAGAGACGCTGGCCGAATCGATCGAGCTCACCCGCCAGTTCAAGCGCGAAGGACTCGATCTGCTGAGCGTGAGCGTGGGCTTCTCGACGCCGACCGCGAACATCCCCTGGGCGCCGGCCTTCCTCGCCCCGATCGCCGAACGCGTGCGCCGCGAAGCGGGACTGCCGGTGGCCTCGGCCTGGGGCATCGACAACCCGGCCACCGCCGACGCCACCGTGCGTGACGGCCAGCTCGACCTGGTGATGATCGGCCGCGCGCATCTCGCCAACCCGCACTGGCCGCTGCAGGCCGCGCGCGCGCTCGGCGTCGAGCGCCCGACCTGGGTGTTGCCCGCGCCGTACGCGCACTGGCTCGAGCGCTACAGAAGCGCCTGATCCGTGCAGCGCCCGTCAGGACGACGGGCGCTGCAGCGCGCGGCCCTTGTCGACGTAGGCGGAAAACTCGCTATCCGGCACCATGCTGCCGCCTGTGCCCCACACCAGATGCGTGGCCCGGGCGAGCCGCGCCGGGGTGGCGCCGATGCGCCCGAGATAGGCTGCATCGCGCAGCACACGCACCATGCCCGGCACGCCGGCGAGCGCCGAAGGCTCCAGGCGCAGCCCTTCCTCGTCGTGAGCGAGCGCCAGCAGCCGGAACAGCGCCTCGTCGCGCACCGTGTAGTAGCCGTCGATGAGGCGCTGCATGGCCTTGCCGACGAAGCCGGACGGACGGCCCACCGCCAGCCCGTCGGCCGCGGTGACGTTGTCGATGCCGAAGTCCTGCACGCTGACCTCATCGTGCAGCCCGGTGTACACGCCCAGCAGCATGCAGGGCGAATGCGTGGGCTCGGCGAAGATGCAATGCACCGCATCGCCGAACGCGAGCTTGAGCCCGAAGGCCACACCGCCCGGCCCACCCCCGACGCCGCAGGGCAGATACACGAACAGCGGATGCTCCGCATCGACGCGCACGCCGGCGCGCTGCAGTTGCCCGGCCAGGCGCTCGGCTGCGACCGCGTAGCCGAGAAAGAGCTGCGGCGAGTTCTCGTCATCGACGAAGTGGCAGGCCGGGTCGGAGGCCGCCTCGCGCCGCCCCTGCTCCACCGCCACGCTGTAGTCCGAGGCGTGTTCGACCACCGTGACGCCGCTCGCGCGCAGGCGCTCCTTCTTCCACTGCCGCGCATCGGCCGACATGTGCACCGTGGCCTGGAAGCCCAGCTTGGCGCTCATGATGCCGATCGACAGGCCGAGGTTGCCGGTGGAGCCGACCGCGATGCGGTGACGCCCGAAGAACGCACGCGCCGCATAGCTGGCCAGCACCGTGTAGTCGTCGCCCGCGCGGATCAGCCCGGCCTGCAGCGCCAGCCGCTCGGCGTGCCACAGCACCTCGTGGATGCCGCCGCGGGCCTTGATCGAGCCGGAGATCGGCAGCGCATTGTCGGTCTTGAGCCACAGCGCGCCGGCGGCGTTCAGGCCCACCTCGCCCGTCTTCCCCGCCTCTTCGAGGATGCGGCGCTGCAGCTTCGGCAACGGCACGATGCCCGACTCGATGATCCCGCCGGCGGCCGCGGTCTCGGGAAACACCTTGGCGATGTAGGGCGCGAAACGCTGCAGCCGCGCGCTGGCGTCGGCGACGTCGTCTGCGCCCAGGCCGACATCGGCGAGCGCCGTCGCTGCCGGCGCGATGCCGGGGTTGAACCAGCTCGTCTCGCGCAAGGCGACCAGGTCGCGGATGAGGGGATGACTGGCGCACCAGGCTTCGAGGGATTTGCCGTGGATCATGAGCGCTCCGGGGGCGTGATTGCGGTGAAGGTCAGCGCGCCTCGGGCGCGCCGGGAGTGACGGATAGCGTGCTGGCTGCGGGCGCCGCGGCGCCCTCCTCGCCAAGCACCTCGAGCGCCTCGTCGTACCAGGCGATCCAGCCCTGCTCGTACTGGATGCCGGCCTTGAGGATCAGATGGTGGATGCGGCGCTTGCGCGTGGGCTCGGCCTCGGGCGCAAAGTCGCGCGCCTCGATCGCGCGGTAGGCGCGCAGCTTGTCGGCGTGCAGCGCGCGCCGGCGCGCGAGTTCGGGCACCATGTCGAGCGGCCCGACGACTGCATCCGCGCGCAGGCGGACGAGGAACTCGTCGCGCAGGTCGGCCAGCGGCGCAGCCTCGGCCGCCCAGCGCATCAGCTCGTTGCGCCCGGCGGGCAGCACGGCGTAGGTGCGCTTGCGCGTGCGGCCAGCTTCGGGGTCGGGCTCGGAGCGGATCCAGCCCGCCTTTTCCATGCGGCCGAGCTCGCGGTAGATCTGCTGGTGGGTGGCCTGCCAGAAGTGGCCGATGGACTTGTCGAAGCGCCGCGCCAGGTCGTAGCCGGACGAGGCTTGTTCGAGCAGCGAGGTGAGCAGGGCGTGGGCGAGCGACATGAGCGGAGTCTAGCCGTGCGCCGCTCGACAATGCAACGCGTTGCATAGTTGGCGGCGATCTTCTACAGTTCTGCAACTGGTTGCATAGTCGGGCGGGGACTGCCTGCCGACGCGCGCGCTCCTCCCTCCCCTCTGGCGCGCGCGTCGGCTCCCTCGCGTCCTCGTCCGACCATGCGGCCAGCCCCGAACAAGACCAACCGGAATCACACGGCACCCATTCGGGCCCCGGGCGCGGAATCCCGGGCCCAAGATCCAAAATCAATTGCGAGCGAGACGATGGCCACCTACCCGAACCTCTTCCGTCCCCTGGACCTCGGCTTCACCACCCTGCCCAACCGCTTCCTGATGGGCTCGATGCACGTCGGCCTGGAAGAGGCCGAGGGCGGCTTCGAGCGCATGGCGGCCTTCTACGGCGAGCGCGTGCGCGGCGGCGTCGGGCTCATCGTCACTGGCGGCATCGCGCCCAACGCCGAGGGCCGGCCGTGGAGCGGCGGCGCCACGCTGACCACCCCGGAAGAAGCCGCACACCATCGCGTGATCACCGACGCGGTGCACCGCGAGGGCGGCAAGATCGCCATGCAGATCCTGCACTTCGGCCGTTACGCCTACCACCCCGAGCTGGTCGCGCCCAGCCCGATCCAGGCGCCGATCTCGCCCTTCGCGCCGCGCGAGCTGTCCGCCGCCGACGTCGAGCGCACGATCGAGGACTTCGTGCGCTGCGCCGAGCTCGCCCGCGCTGGCGGCTACGACGGCGTCGAGATCATGGGTTCCGAGGGCTACCTGATCAACGAGTTCATCGTCGCCCACACCAACAAGCGCAGCGACGAATGGGGCGGCGCGTACGAGAACCGCATCCGCTTCGCCACCGAGATCGTGCGCCGCACGCGCGAACGCCTGGGGCGCGAGTTCATCATCATCTTCCGGCTGTCGATGCTCGACCTGGTCGAGGACGGCTCGAGCTTCGAGGAGGTGGTGCAGCTCGCGCAGGCGATCGAGGCCGCCGGCGCCACGCTGATCAACAGCGGCATCGGCTGGCACGAGGCGCGCATCCCCACCATCGCCACCTGCGTGCCGCGCGCCGGCTTTGCCTGGGTGACGCAGAAGCTCAAGGACCACGTCGGCATCCCGCTGATCGCCACCAACCGCATCAACACGCCCGAGATCGCCGAAGGCATCCTCGCCGAGGGCAAGGCCGACATGGTGTCGATGGCGCGGCCCTTTCTCGCCGACCCGGACTTCGTAAACAAGGCCGCCGAAGGCCGCGGCGCCGACATCAACACCTGCATCGCCTGCAACCAGGCCTGTCTGGACCACACCTTCAGCGGCAAGATCACCTCCTGCCTGGTGAACCCGCGCGCCTGCCACGAGACCGAGCTGGTGATCGAGCCGACCACCACGCCGCGCAGCATCGCCGTGGTCGGCGCCGGCCCGGCGGGCCTCGCCTTCGCCACCACCGCCGCCGAGCGCGGCCACAAGGTCACGCTGTTCGAGGCCGGCGCGCGCATCGGCGGCCAGTTCAACATCGCGATGCAGATCCCGGGCAAGGAAGAGTTTGCCGAGACCTTGCGCTACTTCGGCCGCCGCATCGAGCAGACGGGCGTGGCGCTGAAGCTGAACACCCGCGTGACGGCCGCCGAGCTGGCCGGCCAGTTCGACGAGGTCGTGCTCGCCGCCGGCATCGTGCCGCGCGTGCCCGACATCGAAGGCGTGGATCACCCCAAGGTGCTCGGCTACCTGGACGTGCTGCGCGACAAGAAGCCCGTGGGGCGCCGCATCGCCATCCTGGGCGCGGGCGGCATCGGCTTCGACGTCGCGGAATATCTTAGCCACGAGGGCGTCAGCCCCAGCCTGGCGCCGGAAAAGTTCTACGCCGAATGGGGCATCGACGCCCGCTACGCGCGCCGCGGCGGCCTCATGAAGCCGCATCTGGACACCGCCCCGCGCGAGATCGTGCTGCTGCAGCGCAAGACCAGCAAGGTCGGCGAAGGCCTGGGCAAGACCACGGGCTGGATCCACCGCACCGCGCTGAAGAACCGCGGCGTGCAGATGATCCCGGGCGCCACCTACCAGCGCATCGACGACGCCGGCCTGCACGTGACGATCGGCGGCAAGGACGAGGTGCTGGCGGTCGATAACGTGATCCTGTGCACCGGCCAGGAACCGCAGCGCGAGATGCAAGCGGCCTTGCGCGAAGCCGGCATGCGGGTGCACCTGATCGGCGGCGCCGACGTGGCCGCCGAGCTCGACGCCAAACGCGCGATCAAGCAGGGCGTCGAACTCGCCGCCAGCATCGAGAAGGCCGGCTCCACCCCCGCCCTGGTCGCCGGCCAGCTCCCCGCCTCCCCCGGCGGCACCGGCATCCCGCTGCCGCAGTTCGACACCCTGCGCATCGGCCTCGACGGCCAGGTCGCCGTCGTCACGCTGAACCGCCCCGACAAGGCCAACGCGATGAACCTGCAGATGTGGCAAGACATCCGCGCCGCGATGCAGTGGGTGGATCGCACGCCTGCGGTGCGCGTGGCGGTGGTGCACGGCGCGGGCGACAACTTCTGCGCCGGCATCGACCTGCAGATGATGATGAGCATCCTGCCCACGGTGAAGGACGCCTGCGAGGCGCGCACGCGCGAGAACCTGCGTAACCTCATCCTCGACCTGCAGGACACGCTCACCAGCCTCGAGCGCTGCCGCAAGCCGGTGCTCGCCGCCATCCATGGCGCCTGCGTGGGCGGCGGCGTGGACCTGATCGCCTGCGCCGACATGCGCTACTGCGCGGCGGAGACGTATTTCTCGGTCAAGGAGATCGACCTCGGCATGGTCGCCGACGTCGGCAGCCTGCAGCGCCTGCCGCGCCTGATCGGTGACGGCATGGTGCGCGAGCTGGCCTACACCGGGCGCAAGCTCGGCGCCGCCGAAGCGGGACGGATCGGGCTGGTGAACCGGGTCTTCGACAGCCCCGAGGCCTTGCTGGAGGGCGTGATGCAGCTCGCCCACGCCATCGCCGCCAAGTCGCCGCTGGCGGTGCGCGGCACCAAGGACATGCTCAACCACGCCCGCGACCACAGCGTGGCCGACGGCCTGGACCGCGTCGCCACCTGGAACGCAGCGATGCTGATGTCCGAGGACCTGCAGGCGGCGATCCGCGCGGGCATGACGCGGCAAGCACCGAAGTTCCGCGACTGAGGCGCGCGCCTGAAAATGAAACGCGGCCGGGATGACCGGCCGCGCTGCGATGAGCTTAGAGCGTGAGCACGTGAGCACGTGAGCACGGGAGAGCATGTCCGGCGCCCGCCCTCGGCGCGCCGTCAGGCTCAGTTCTTTTTGACGAACTCCGACTTCAGCTTCATCGCGCCGATGCCGTCGATCTTGCAGTCGATGTCGTGGTCGCCCTCGACCAGGCGGATGTTCTTGACCTTGGTGCCCACCTTCACCACCAGCGACGAGCCCTTGACCTTGAGGTCCTTGATCACGGTGACGCTGTCGCCGTCCTGCAGCGGGTTGCCGTTGGCGTCCTTCCACACCTTCTGCGCCTCGTCTTCCTGCGCGGCGGCCTGCTTGGGCCACTCGTGCGCGCACTCGGGACAGACGTAGTTGTCGCCGTCCTCGTAGGTGTATTCGGAGCTGCACGCGGGGCATTTGGGCAGGGTGGTCATTCTGGTTCCTTGTGGTTCCGGGGCGCGGGCGCAGCCAGCGCCCGCGGCATCAATCGATCGTGACCTTCATGGCCGGCGGGCGCAGGCCGCGGCGCTTGCGCTCGGCGGCGATGAGCTCGGCGATGTCGGTGTTCTTGTTCTGCAGCGCGAACGCGTCGGCGGACAGGCCCACGTCGCTCAATGCGTTCAGGTCGGTCTGGCGCAGCGCGAGCAGGCGCCGCACCACGTCGATGTGGCCGTTGCGCGCGGCGAACATCAGCGCGGTGCCCTTGTTCGGGGCGGGCGCGTTGACGTCGGCGCCAGCCGCCACCAGGCGCTCGAGCAGGGCCTCGCGGCCTTCGAAGGCGGCGTAATGCACCGGCGCCCAGCCGTCGTTGTTCACCGCCGCGCCGGCTTCGATCAGCTTTTCGGCCACTGCGGCGTGGCCGCGCAGCACGGCCAGCATCAGCGCCGAATCGCCGGCCAGGTTGCGATAGTCGATGCGCGCACGGTATTTCAACAAGGTGTCCACCGCGTCGAGTTGGCCTTCACGCGCGGCGAGGATCAGCAGCGAGTTGCCCTGTTTGTCCACGGTGTCGGGCGCGATGCCGCGATCGAGCAGGTCGGCGAGCTGGCGGCTGTCGCCCAGGCGTGCGGCGCTGAGCGCATCGTCGTAGCTGCCGGCGATGGTGGCGCAGGAGAACAGGCTGAAGACGGCGAGCGTGGTCGCAGCCAGCAGCTTGCGCGAGACAAGCGCCGGCGTGCGGCGCAGGGTGCGGGATTCAGGCAGGTTTCTGGACATGGCGGAAGAGACGGAAGAAGTTGTCGGTGGTGGCCTGCTCGATGGCGGCCAGCGGCAGTTCGCGCAGGCGGGCGATTTCTTCGGCCACATGCACGACCCAGCCGGGTTCGTTGGTCTTGCCGCGGTGCGGCACGGGGGCGAGATAGGGCGAGTCGGTCTCGATCAGCAGGCGATCGAGCGGCACGCGCTTGGCGACCTCTTTAAGGTCCTTGGCGTTGCGGAAGGTGACGATGCCCGAAAACGAAATATAGAAGCCCTGCTCGAGCGCCGCCTCGGCGACCTCCCAGCGCTCGGTGAAGCAGTGCATCACGCCGCCCGCCTCGCCGGCCTGCTCCTCGCGCATCAGGCGCAGGGTGTCTTCGGCGGCGCTGCGCGTATGGATGACCAGCGGCTTGCCGGTCTCGCGCGCGGCGCGGATGTGGGTGCGAAAGCGCGCACGCTGCCACTCGGGCGCGTCCTTCTGCCAGTAGTAATCCAGCCCGGTCTCACCGATCGCCACCACCTTGGGATGCTCGGCGAGCGCGACCAGGCGGGCCACGTCGGGCTCCTCGACGCCGTCGTTGTCCGGATGCACGCCGACCGTCGCCCACAGCTGGGCGTGGCGCTCGGCCAGGCTGCGCACGCGCGGGAAATCTTCCAGCTTCACGCTGATGCACAGCGCCGTGCCGACGTCGTTGGCCGCCATGGTGGCGAGGATCTCGTCCTCGCGAGCGGCGAGATCGGGAAAATCGAGGTGACAGTGGGAATCGACGAACATCGAGGTCCTGAGGTGATGGTGATGAAGTGCGTCGTGCGCATCGCGCGCCGCAACGGCAGCGGCTGAACCGGGCGTGCCGCTCAGAGCGTGTGCGTGGGGCGGGCCGAATTGAGGTGCCCGGCCAGCACCTGCTCGATACGGCTGCGCAATAACGTGCTCGACTCGTCGGCGGAAAAGTGGACGCCGATGCCCTGGGTCTTTCCACCCTGCGCACCCTGCGGGGTGATCCACGCAACCGTGCCGGCCACCGGGTGACGCGTCGGGTCGTCCATGAGTTGCAGCAGCATGAAGACTTCGTCACCGATCTTGTAGCCCTTCGGGGTGGACACGAAGATGCCGCCGTTGACCAGGAACGGCATGTAAGCCGCGTACAGCGCGGACTTGGAGCTGATATTGAGCGACAGCACGCTCGGACGTGCGGCGGCAGGGCGGACAGCTTCGGTCATCCTCGGGCTCCGGCAGTGGCGCGGGCATAGCGCATGAGCATGTCTTCGAGCACCAGGCGCAGGCTGAGCGGATGGCGCGAGACCTTGTTGATCTGGACGAGCTCATTGTAGCAGGCGCTCGCAGCCGCCACGCTCATGCGGCTGGCGAGCGCCGCGAGCACGCCCTCCTGCGCCGGAAAGAAGCGCACCCGCCCGCCCATGCGCAGCGCACACAGGTCCGCCACCCAGCGCAGCATCCAGTCGGCGAGCTCGGGCAGGCCGAAGCCGAGCGCGATCGCGTCCTTGGACTTGAGCCAAGCCTCCCACTGCCCGGCCAGGCGCAGCACGTCGGCCGCCTGCAGCGCACCGATGTCGCGCACGAAACGCGCGAGCAGCGCACCACCACCGGCCTGCGCAAGCCTTTCCGCGGCCAGCGGCATGCCGCCGCCCAGCGCCAGCAAGGCCTGGGTGTCGCGGTCGGCGCCCGACCGCCAGTGCGCCAGCTCGGCTTCGGAGGGACGCGCAAAATGCCATTGCTGGCAGCGGCTGCGGATGGTGGGCAGCAAGCGGCGCGGGGCCGAGGACACGAGCAGGAACACGCAGCCCGCGGGCGGCTCTTCGAGCAGCTTGAGCAGGGCGTTGGCGGTAAACACGTTCATCGCCTCGGCCGGGTCGAGCACCACCACCCGGCGCGAACCATGGTGGCCGGTGATGCTGAGCGAGGCCTGCAGGTCGCGGATCTGCTCGATGACGATCTGTTCGGAGGCGGCCTTGCCGCTGGCTTCGCGCGCAGGCGCCTCGCCCTCGCCCGCCGCCTCTGCAGCCGCGTCGGCGGCCGGCACTATCCGGATGAGGTCGGGGTGGTTGCCGGTGAGCCGCCACTGGCAGGGCTCGCAGTGATCGCAGGCGTGGCCGTCGGCGCGCGGCGCATCGCACAGCAGGCGCGCGGCGAGCGCCTCGGCCAGCTCGCGCTTGCCCAGTCCCGCCGGCCCGACGAAGAGCAGCGCGTGCGGCAGACGATCGCCGAGCTCGATCACGCGCTGCCAGGTCGGCTGCAGCCAAGGGTGGATCATGAGAAGAACCGCTCGCGGACGATGCGCTCGATTTCGGTCCGGATACGCTCCGGGGCGCGGTCGGCGTCGATCACGCAGATGCGCCCCGGGGCGCGCCGCGCGCGCTCCAGGTAGGCTGCGCGCACGCGCTCGAAGAAGTCGCGCTGCTCGCGCTCGAAGCGGTCGGGATGAACGCCGGTCGAGGCCACGCGTGCGGCGGCGACCGCCGGATCGAGATCGAACACCAGGGTGAGGTCGGGCTGCAGGCCGGGATGCACCCAGGCCTCGAGTGCGTCGAACTTGTCGCGAGCGAGCCCACGGCCGCCGACCTGGTAGGCGAAGGTGGCGTCCGAGAAGCGGTCGCACACCACCCAGCGCCCGGCCGCGAGCGCCGGCTCGATGCGTGCGGCAAGGTGCTCGCGGCGTGCGGCGAACATCAGCATGGCCTCGGTCTCGAGGTGCATCGGCTCGTGCAGGAGCAATTCGCGCAGGCGCTCGCCGAGCGCGGTGCCGCCGGGCTCGCGGGTCTGATCCACGTCGATGCCGGCTGCCTGCAGCAGCGCGACCGTGGCCGCGATCTGGCTGCTCTTGCCGGCGCCATCGATGCCCTCGAAGGTGATGAAGCGCCCACGCGTTGCGGGCGCCGGAGAGGTGTCTGGGTTCATGGACGAAGTCGGAAGTTGAACGCGCGCGGCATGGCCTCAGCCGCCACGCTTGCGGATGAACTTGTTCACCGCGCGGTTGTGCTCGGCGAGATTGCGCGAAAACTCGCTGCTGCCGTCGCCACGGGCCACGAAATACAGATAATCGCTCTTTTGCGGCTGCACCGCCGCGCGCAGCGAGGCCTCGCCCGGCATCGCGATCGGCGTGGGCGGCAGGCCCGCGCGCGTGTAGGTGTTCCAGGGGTGATCGGTGTCCAGGTGCTTGCGCCGCAGGCGCCCGTCGAAGTCGGGACCGAGGCCGTAGATCACGGTGGGGTCGGTCTGCAGGCGCATGCCGATGCGCAGGCGATTGGCGAACACCGAGGCGACCAGCCCACGGTCCTCGGGGCGACCGGTCTCCTTCTCGATGATCGAGGCGAGGATCAGCGCCTCGTAGGGCGAGCTCAGCGGCGAGGCGGGGTCGCGCTCGCCCCAGACGCTTTCAAGCCGCGCCTGCATGATCTCGTGTGCGCGGCGCAGCACGGCGAGCGCGCTGCTGTGCTTGTCGAACAGATAGGTGTCCGGGAAGAACAGACCTTCGGGATGCGCGGCTTCGGCCCCGATGCGCGCGAGCAGCTCGGCGTCGCTCAGGCCGGCGCTGTCGGGCTCGAGCTCGGGGTGCGATTCCACCGCCTGGCGCACCTGGCGGAAGGTCCAGCCTTCGACCAGCACCAGCTCGCTCTGCGTGACATCGCCGTCGGAGAGCTTGAGCACGAGCTGCCACGGCGTGACGCCCGCATGGACCTCGTAGCTGCCGGCCTGGATGCGGTGCGCGCGCTCGCCGATGCGCGCGATCAGCGCGAGCGCGCGCGCATCCACATCGACCCCGGAGCGCTCGATGATCGCGGCCGCCTGGCGCATGCCCACGCCGCGCGGAATGGTGAAGTCGACGGTTTCGGCGGCCAGCGTGAGCGGGCGATGGGCATACCACCAGCCCGCAGCGGCGACGAGGGACGCGGCCAGGACGAGGAGGACGACGAGACTGAAAAGGAGACGCTTCATTGGCGATCGCTGAGCAAAAATCCCTGCCGGCGCCATGGGCGACCGGCGCACGGAGGGCGCCTATAATACTGCATCGCATGCGCGGCCCGTCCCCGGCGCGCCGCGGCACCCCACCCCGACGCAAGCCTCCTGCCCCGCCCCTGACTCGACTCGACATCAAACAGACCATGACAGCCTGGACCGACCACCTCGCCCGCCTGGGCGCCACCCTGGGTGACGACACCCGCTCCGTTTCCTTCTCCGACGCCGCTGCCGAGGCCCGCGCCGCCGCCGGCACCATCGCCGTGCCGCTGCTGCACCTGGGCACGATCCGCTCGGTCGGACCGGACTCCGCGGTCTTTCTGCACAACCTGGTGTCCAACGAGGTCAAGAAGCTGCCCGCGGACGGGGCCGAATGGAACAGCTTCAACTCGCCCAAGGGCCGCATGATCGCGAGCTTCCTGCTCTGGTCCGAAGCCGAAGGCCACGCCTTCGCGCTGTCGGCCGACATCCTGCCCGCCTTCCTGAAAAAGTTTTCGATGTACGTGCTGCGCAGCAAGGTCAAGCTCTCGGACGCGAGCGCCGAGTGCGCACTGATCGGCCTCGCCGGGCCGCAGGCCGCAGCCGCCGCGCAGGCCGCCGGCGCCGAGCTGCCCGCGGCCGACATGCAACAGACGATCAACGCCGCCGGGCTGCGCTGCATCCGCCTCGGCCAGACGCGCTACATCCTGGTCGCACCGGTCGAGGCCGCCGCCGGCGCCTTCGATGCCGCGCTCGCGGCCGGTGCGACCGCGGCCGGCACCGCCGCCTGGCAGCTCACGATGATCCGCGCCGGCGTGCCGCTGATCACCGCCCCGACGCAGGAAGAGTTCGTGCCGCAGATGCTCAACTTCGAGCTCATCGGCGGGGTGAATTTCCACAAGGGCTGCTACCCCGGCCAGGAGATCGTGGCGCGCACCCAGTACCTCGGCAAACTCAAGAAGCGCACCTACCGCGTGAGCCTGCCCGCCGGCGCGACGGCCGCGCCGGGCACCGACCTGTACGCGCCCGACTTCGGCGAGCAGTCCGCAGGCAAGCTGGTCAATGTGGCCGCGGACGCGGACGGCGGCTTCGAGGCGCTGGCGGTGCTCCAGTGCAGCAGCGCCGATGCGGGCCAGATCCACGTCGGCGCGCCGGACGGCCCGCGCGCACAGGTGCTCGACCTGCCCTACGCGCTGGGCTGAGCGCCGCGCTCCGCGATGTGCCTGGTCGTCTTCGCATGGCGCGTTCATCCGCGCTATCCGCTGGTGCTGGCCGCCAACCGTGACGAGTTTCTCGCCCGGCCGGCGGCGCCCGCGCACTGGTGGACCGATGCGCCCGAACTGCTCGCCGGGCGCGACCTCGAAGCCGGCGGCAGCTGGATGGGGCTCAGCCGCGGCGGACGCTTCGCCGCGCTGACCAACTACCGCGACCCGTGCCGCCACCTCGCCGGCGCGCCGTCGCGCGGTGCGCTCGTGCGCAGCGCACTCGAGGACGCGCGCGACGCGGCCAGTTGTCTGCACGATCTGGCCGCGCATGCCAAGCCTTACGCCGCGTTCAACCTGCTCGTCGGCGACGGCGAGCGGCTCGGCGTGCTCGAGAGCACGACCGGCAGCGTGCACATGCTGAGGCCCGGCGTGTATGGCCTGTCGAACCACCTGCTCGACACCCCCTGGCCAAAGCTCGTGAAGGCGCGCGCCGGCCTCGCGCAGCAGCTCGCAGGCCTTGCCACGGGCACCGACGCACATGCCGCAGGCAGCGAAGACGCCCTGGTCGACGCGCTGCTGGCCCTGATGCGCGACCCCACGCCCGCGGCCGATCCGCACCTGCCCGCAACCGGCGTGAGCCTGGAGTGGGAACGCTGGCTGTCATCGGCCTTCATCCGCGCGCCGGGCTACGGCACGCGCTGCAGCAGCGTGGTGCTGCGCGACCACACCGCGCACACGCGCTTCGTGGAGTGGACCTGGGACGCGCACGGCGAGCTGCGCAGCCAGGTCGAGCACCGCTTCAGGCCGGGCTAAAGCGCGCGCTGCATGGCGCGGTGGGCGATGCCCGCCTCCATGAACACCTCGCCGTGCTCGACGAAACCGTGGCGGCGATAGAAGTCGAGCGCATGCACCTGCGCATTGAGCGCCACTTCGGTGAGCCCGTGCCGTGCGGCCTCTTCGACCAGCGCCTCGAGCACCGCGCCGCCGACGCCCTGGTCGCGCATCGGCGCGAGCACCGCCATGCGGCCGATGTGGCCGTCGGGCAGCAGACGGCCGGTGGCCACCACCGCAGCGCTGCGGTCGCGGGCGATCGCATGCCGGCTGAGCGCATCGAATGCATCGCGCTCGATCTCTTCGGGCACGCCCTGCTCTTCCACGAACACCGTCATCCTCACCGGCATCACCAGCGGCGCGGCGGTCGCCCAGTCCGCGATCTCGACGCGCACGTCACCGAGCGCGCCCGCCTGGGCACGGCGCAGCGCCGCCGACTGCATTTCAGCCTCGTTCATTCCACGATCTCCACCACCGTACCCACGGGCAGCAAGGCGAACAACTCGATGACGTCGCGGTTGCGCATGCGCACGCAGCCGTGCGAACGCGGCGTGCCCATCGGCTGGTCGTCGCCGGTGCCGTGGATGTAGATGTAGCGCCGCATCGAATCGACCGCGCCCCCCCGATTGCGCCCGGGCTCCTCGCCGCACAGCCACAGGATGCGGGTGAGCACCCAGTCCCTGCCCGGGTGCGCCGCGGCGAAGGCTCCGCTCCACAGCGCGCCGGTCGGCCGGCGGCCGCGGAACACGGCGCCATAAGGCGCGCCGGCGCCGATCTTGGCGCGGATGCGATGGCGCCCGCGCGGCGTGCACAAGCTGCCACTCGCCTCGCCCGCGCCGTTTGCGGCGGTCGACACCGGGTAGCGGCGAATGCAGGCGCCATCGTCGGCGAAGACCGACAGCTGCTGCGCCGCGATATCCACGCGCACCCGCATTCAGGCCACCAGAGTCTTGCCGCGGCGTGCGGCAAAAAAGCCCGACAGCATGCGCCCGCACTCGTCGGCGAGCAGCCCGCCTTCGATGCTGGCGTGATGATTGAGCCGGGCCTCGGCGAAGAGATCCACCACGCTACCGGCTGCGCCGGTCTTGGGGTCGCGCGCGCCGAACACCACGCGCGCCACGCGCGCATGCATGATCGCGCCGGAGCACATCACGCAGGGCTCCAGGGTCACGTAGAGCTCGCAGCCGGGCAGGCGATAGTTGCCGAGGCGGGCCGCGGCGTCGCGCAACGCCATGATCTCGGCGTGAGCCGTGGGGTCGTGACGACCGATCGGCTGGTTGAAACCGCGCCCGACAATCTCGCCATCGAGCACCACCACCGCACCCACCGGCACCTCGTCGCAGGCCCCCGCCGCGCGCGCCTGCTCGAGCGCGGCGCGCATGTAGTCTTCGTCGTTCATGAGCTCTGGTCGCTATTCGAGGCTGGAATTCTAGCCCGAAGCGGCCGCCGACAGCCGCAGCCGACACACTTCGCCGCCTGCCCGGCACCAGGCTTGTCCCGACCCAGCCGGCTTGGGCTAAAATTTGCGCAATCCGCCCCGGCAGAGGGGCGTTTTTCGTTTACGGACCCCTCCATGCTCGCCGACCCGCAACTCATCCGCCCCTACGCACCACTCGTGCGCCGCATCGAAGCCGAAGCCACCGTCATCGGCGACCAGATCCTCAAGATCGATCACTTCCTCAATCACCGCATCGAGCCCGCCTTCATCACCGAGATGGGCAACGAGCTCGCGAAGCGGCTGGCGCAGTTCGAGCCCACCGTGGTGCTGACCGCCGAAGCCAGCGGCATCGCCCCGGGCCTGGTGGTGGCCCAGGCGCTGAACGTGCCGCTGGTGTATGCAAAAAAATACGCGCCCGAAGTCGAATCGCCCGCGATCGCACGCGTGATCCCCTCGCCCACCAAGGGCGGCGAGACCAAGCTCGTGCTTTCGCAGCGCTACCTCGTCCCCACCGACCGCGTCGTCATCGTCGACGACTTCCTCTCCAATGGCCGCACCGCGGTGGCCCTTGTGGAGATGGCGCGCGAAGCGGGCGCCCAGGTGCTGGCTGCGAGCTTCATCGTCGAAAAACGCTTCAAGAAAGGCCATGCCACCGTCGAGGCGCTCGGCGTGCCGGTGTGCACCCTGGCCCAGGTGGAAGCGCTGGAAAACGGCCGGGTCGTCCTCACCCAGCCCTGAGCCGGCGCGCGGCGCGCATTGTCGACGCGAAGCGTGGGATATGCACGCGCGCGCGTGGCGCCGCCTCACTAAACTGCGCTTTTCAACTGCACCCGGACCTCGGTCATGGATGATTTCCAGTCCCAACTCGACGCGTTCTCACAGCAGATCGACGACGAGCTGCGCGATGGCACGCTCAGTTTTCCGACCGTCTTCGACCTGTCGATGCGCATCAAGAAGCTCGCCGACAGTCCGGACAGCTCGCTCAACGACATCACCGCCGTGGTCCGCGCCGAGCCGGTGCTCGCAGCCAAGGTCATCCGCATGGCCAACACCCTGACGATGAACCCCTACCGGGGCGAAATCGCCAACCTGCAGCAGGCCGTTGGCCGCATTGGGCTGTCCACGCTGCGCTGCCTGGCTTTCGCCGTGGCGGCCGAGCAGATCGCGCGTGACCATCGCTCGCGCCAGATGCGGCTGGTCGCAACCGGGCTGTGGATGCACACGATCGACGTTTCCGCCTGGGCGTACGCCTTCGCCCATCAGCTCGAGCGCCGCGACCCCGACGCTGCCATGCTCGCCGGGCTGATGCTCCAGCTCGGTCAGTTCTACCTGCTCGCGCGCGCAGCCCGCTACCCCGCCCTCGAAGGCGACATGAGCCGCTTCGCCGAAGCGGTCGCGTTCTGGGAGGACCCGGTGCGCAACGCCATCTTCGAGGCCTTCGAGATGCCCGAGGTCATCATCGACGCCTGCGCCAGCGATCCGCTCGCGCCCTCGCCGTGGCCGCCCGAAGCCATGAACGACATCGTGCACCTGGCCGCGCTGGCCGCCGAGACCCCCAACCCCTTCGACAACATGCTCGGCCTCCAGCGCCGCCCCGAGTTGCTCGAAGCCAGCCTCGGCGAGCTCGGCGCGGAGCGCTTCGACGCCCTGATGGCCGAAGCGCGCGCGACGCGCCTCGAGCTGATCGCGGCGATCTGCGACTGAGCGGCCGCTGCGCCGCGCCTTACTCCCCGCGCAGCGCCCGACGCAGCGCGGCGGCGGCCAGGGCGACCGCGCGCCCGGCCTCGGGAATGGCCTTGCCGAGCGTGAAGAAGCCGTGCACCACGCCTTCGACGAGTTGGTAGTCCACCACCCCGCCCTCCTGCGCCACACGCTGCGCGAACGCGGCGCAGTCATCGACCAGCGGGTCGAACTCGGCCGCGATCAGCAGCATCGGCGGCAGCCCGGCCAGGCTGCCGGCGCGCATCGGCGAGGCCCGCCAGTCTTCGGTGTTGCCCTCGGGCAGATAACGCTCGAAGAACCACTGTAGCGTCTCGCGATCGAGGAAGTAGCCCGCGGAATAAAGCGTGCGCGAGGGCCGCGTGCTGATGATTTCGGTGCTCGGATAGACGAGCATCAGGAATGCTGGCTGCCTGTCTTCATCGCGCAGGGCGAGCGCGGTGACGATCGCCAGATTGCCCCCCGCGCTGTCGCCACCGAGCGCGATGCGCACCGCATCGATCCCGAGCAGCGCCGCGTTGTCCGCACACCAGTCGAAGGCCAGGCGCGCGTCCTCGATCGCGGCCGGAAACGGATGCTCCGGCGCCAGCCGATACTCGACCGACAGCACCGCACAGCCTGAACCGTTGGCGAGCTCACGACACAGCACGTCGTAGCTGGGCACGTCGCCCACGCACCAACCACCGCCGTGGTGAAAGATGAGCAAGGGCAAGACGTCGTCGTGATGGCTGGACAGCGGCCGGTACAGGCGCGACAGCAGCGCCGAGCCGTCCCGGCGCGGAATCGGCACCTCGGCGACCGCGGCAACCGCCGGCGCCTCGGGCCGGAAGGCGAACTGCAGCTTGTGGAAGGAGTGACGGGCTTGCGCCGGCGACAGCTCGTGAAAGCGCGGTGCGCCGACACGATAGGCCATGTCGAGCAGTGAACGGGTTTCGGGACTCAGGGGCATGAAGGCGGAAAGCTTGCACGTCGCGAGACGCGGCTGCGGTGGGTTGGAAGCCGCGCAATTCTACTCGCGCCCGGCCGCGCCGGCGCAGCATCCGCTCGGCCCCGCGTGCATGCATGAATTGCATGGAACGCAAAAACAATATCGATCGAACTCGCATGCGCGGCCAAGTGCACGAGGATTAGAATTGAATCAGTTCGCAAGGAGGGCATTCATGGCTAAATCCGATACATCGATCGACACCAAAGGCACCACCCAGGGCACGGCGCCCGCCACCGGCAAGCAGCAGACGACGCGCCGCACCGCGACGCGCAAGGCACGCAACGGCGATATCGCCCCGAGCCTCAGCGTGGACGCAATCGAGCAGTTCGAGGTGGATGAGGCCATCACCGCCGCGCAGGACTCGAAGGTGGTCGCCGTCAGCGACATCCTCAATCACGAAGCCGGACGCTCGGCGGACGAAAAGCTGCACACCCTCGAAGCGATTCTGTCGGGCGCCTCGCCCGACGACATCCACATGCTGCGGCGCGCGCTGATGCGTGCGGATACCGCCAAGGGCACGGGCACGCACCCCGACGACGAGCTCGCCTCCGACTGGCGCCAGGGCGGCTACCCGTACCGCAACCTGATGTCGCGCAAGGCTTACGAGAAGGAGAAGTACCGCCTGCAGGTCGAGCTGCTCAAGCTTCAGGCCTGGGTCAAGGAAACCGGCCAGCGCGTGGTGATCCTGTTCGAGGGACGCGACGCCGCAGGCAAGGGCGGCACCATCAAGCGCTTCATGGAACACCTGAACCCACGTGGCGCCCACGTGGTGGCGCTCGAAAAGCCCACCCCGACCGAGATGGGGCAGTGGTACTTCCAGCGCTACATCCAGCACCTGCCCACCGCCGGCGAGATCGCGCTCTTCGACCGTTCCTGGTACAACCGCGCCGGTGTCGAGCGCGTCATGGGCTTCTGCACCAACGACGAGTACAACGAGTTCATGCGTCAGGTGCCGGAGTTCGAGCGCAACCTGGTGCGCAGCGGCATCCATGTGATCAAGTTCTGGTTCTCGGTGAGCCGTGAAGAGCAGCGCCGCCGCTTCCGCGAGCGCGAATCGCATCCGCTCAAGCAGTGGAAGCTGTCGCCGATCGACCTCGCCTCGCTCGACAAGTGGGACGACTACACGCGCGCGAAGGAGGCGATGTTCTTCTACACCGACACCGCGGACTCGCCGTGGACAGTCGTGAAGTCCGACTGCAAAAAGCGCGCACGCCTCAACGCCCTGCGCTACGTGCTGCACAAGCTGCCTTACACGAACAAGGACATCGACAAGATCGGCGCGCTCGATCCGCTGCTGGTCGGACGTGCCAACGTCGTGTACGAACGCGGCGAAAAGGACGTTCCGCTCCTCTGATACGCCTCAAACCCGCCACCCAGGCGGGTTTTTCGCATCAAGTTGCCGTGACGGGTGACAAGACGTAAGCATGCGCACGACGCGGGGGCTGTGATTGTCTAGACTGCCCTCACCCAGCCGAACGCAAACGACAAACACTCACGAGGGGATAGCATTCCATGACGAACACACAGTCCCGAGCCCTGCGCGTACTGACGGTGGCGCTCTCGGCCGCCCTGCTCGCCGCGCCGGCGATGGCAGACAAGCCCGCCCACGCAGGTGGCGGCAAGCCCGAGCACGCGCAGTCCGTCCAGTCCGAGCGCGGCCCCGGCGTCAAGGCGGAGCGCCGCGACAACGGGCGCAGCAACGACGATGGACGTTACGAGCGCCGCGACCGGCGCGACGTGGGCGACCGGCGCGACATGGGCGACCGGCGCGACGTGCGTGATCGTGACGGCGAGCGCTACCGCGACGACCGCCGCGACCGCAACCAAACGCGCGACTATCGCGATGGACGCCGTGACGGGCCGCGCGTGGGCATCCATTTCGGCGACCGCCATCGCGAGATCGTGCGCGAGTACTACGGCGAACGCTACCGCTCCGGACACTGCCCCCCGGGCCTGGCCAAAAAGCGCAACGGCTGCATGCCCCCCGGACAGGCCAAGCGCTGGCGTATCGGACAGCCCCTGCCGCGCAACGTCGTGTATTACGACGCGCCGCGTGACATCGTGCTGCGCTTCGGCATGCCGCCCGAAGGTCACCGTTATGTTCGCGTCGCCGCCGACATCCTGTTGATCGCGGTCGGCACCGGCATGGTGGTCGATGCGATCGAGGACCTCAACAGGCTCTGATCGAGCTGCTTGTCCGCGCTCACGGCACAAACCCGAGCCCGCTGCCCACCACGCCGCTCACGCTGTGGCTGGGCGCGGGCTCGAATTGCGAACTCGCGCCGCGCCGCGCGGTCATTAGTCCGGTTGATCCGATCGGCGCTCCTGCGCCTCTTCTTTCGCCCTTTCTCACGGAGACAGGACCATGCTGCGTCAACGCCTGCGCCACGCGCTTTTCCCCCTCGCGCTCGCCGGACTCGCCCTCACCGCGCCCGGCGCACTCGCCGAACCCACCGCCGAACCCACCGCCGAGTCCAAGGCCTTGTTCGACCACGCGCTGCGCCGGCTGCACGCCGACGAGGTCGTCCAGCTCGCCGAGCGCTACGCCGGACATCCGGTGCTGGTCGTCAACACCGCCAGCCATTGCGGCTTCACCCGCCAGTTCGGCCAGCTCGAGGCCATCCACCAGCGCTACAAGGACAAGGGGCTCAAGGTCGCCGGCTTTCCGTCCAACGATTTCCGCCAGGAAGCGGATGACGAGGCCAAGACGGCGGAGGTGTGCTTCGAGAATTTCGGCGTCACCTTCGACATGTACACCCCGATTCCGGTGACCGGAGAGACTGCACACCCGATCTTCCGCGAGATCGCACGCCAGTCGGCCGCGCCGGAGTGGAATTTTCACAAATACGTCATCGACCGCAACGGTCACGTCGTGGCGACCTTCCCGAGTCGCGTCAAACCCGACGCCCCGGAGGTGATCGCGGCAATCGAAAAGGTGCTCTGACGCTCGCATCGGTCGGCGCCCCGCGCCAGACGCACGAGGCCCGCGGGCTCGCGTCGAAGCCCTGAATGCGGCTAAAGTCCTGCTTTGGACTGGGCGCGGCACGCAGCCAGCAGTGCCGCGCCGCGTACAGCCCACGGTACGACGACTCAGGGAGAGCACATGAAGGAATACGACCTCATCGCCATCGGCGGCGGTAGCGGTGGTGTGGCCACGGCGCGGCGCGCGGCCGAGTACGGCGCGCGCGTGCTGCTGATCGAAGGCGCCCGCCTCGGCGGCACCTGCGTCAATGTGGGCTGCGTGCCGAAAAAGGTCATGTGGTACGCATCGGGCATCGCCCAGGCCATGCGCGACGCGCCGGGCTACGGCTTCACGGTGGGCGAAACACGCTTCGACTGGACGGCCCTGAAGCAGCGCCGCGACGCCTACATCGAGCGCCTCAACGGCATCTATGCGGGCATGCTCGACAAGGCCGGCGTGGATCTGGTGCGCGGCTTTGCCCGCTTTGTCGGTCCGCAGGCCGTGGAGGTCGACGGCGAGCGCTTCACCGCGCCGCACATCGTCATCGCCACCGGCGGCAAGCCTGCGATCCCCGCCATCCCGGGCGCCGAGCTCGGCATCGACTCGGATGGTTTCTTCGCGCTCGAGACGCAGCCGCGCCGCGTGGCGGTGGTCGGTGCGGGCTACATCGCGGTCGAGCTGGCGGGCGTGTTTGCCGGCCTGGGCAGCGAGGTGCACCTGCTCGTACGCGGCGACCGCCTGCTGAAAAATTTCGACGCCCTGCTGCGCGACGAGCTCGCGGCGCAGATGCAGGAAGGCGGCGTGCAGCTGCATTTCGGCAAGCAGATCGCCGCGATCGAGCGCGCGCAGGACAGCACGCTGCGGGTGTCATGCCAGGACGGCAGCACCTTGAGCGTCGACACGCTGGTGTGGGCGACCGGCCGCCGCCCCAACACCGACGCGCTCGATCTCGCCCTTGCCGGCGTGGACGCCGACGACAAAGGCGTGATCCCGGTCGATGCCTACCAGAACACCAAGGTCGCGGGCATTCATGCGATTGGCGACATCACCGGCCAGGCTGAGCTCACCCCGGTGGCGATCGCGGCCGGCCGCAGGCTCGCGGCGCGGCTCTTCCTCGGCCAGGCCGACAGCCGGCTCGACTACGAGAACATCCCCACCGTGGTGTTCAGCCACCCGGCCATCGGCACCGTCGGCCTGAGCGAAGAGGCCGCGCGTGCGCGCTTCGACACGGTCAAGGTGTACACCACGCGCTTCACCGCGATGTACCACGCGCTCACCGAGCATCGCCCCAAGACCGCGATGAAGCTGGTGTGCGTCGGCGCGCAAGAGCGCATCGTCGGCGCGCACGTGATCGGCGACGGTGCGGACGAGATGCTGCAGGGCTTCGCGGTGGCGGTGAAGATGGGCGCGACCAAGGCCGATTTCGACAATACGGTCGCCATCCACCCGACCAGCGCGGAAGAGTTCGTCACCTTACGGTGAGCCGGCACCGAGGACACCTACATCATGCCCATGACCTACGAACAGCACCTCGACGAGGTCGCGACCCTGCTCTTCGAGAACTTCAATCAAAGCGAAAAGGCGGCCATCAAGCTGGTGATGGCCGCCCAGGCGGATGATTTTTTCAGCGGGCACGACGACGACCCGTCGATCTGCACGCTGGAACGCGCGCAGGCGGATGCCCGCGCGGTCTTTCGCAAGTACGGGAAGGCTTAGCTCCCCGAGCACCCGCAGCCGTGACCACCGCCACCGCCGCAGCTGCCGGCCGCGGCCGCGGCCGGGGCGCCGACCGCTGCGGGGGCGCCGAGCTGGATCTTGAAGTCGATGACGATGTTGCCCGGCTCGCGCGCAACGTAGTCGACACCCACCTGATTGCCATAGCGTTGCTGGATCTGGTTGATCAGCGGCAGCGGGTCGTGGTCGTTGACGAAGCGCATGACTTCGCCGTCCTCGAGCGACTCGAGCGCGCCGAAGATCGCAGCATGGCGAAAGCGCTTGGCGACGCCGCGCGCATCGAAGGGGTGAACAGCGGTCTCAAACATCTGGTGTCTTCCATCGGGAGGGGTCCGGTCTCGGACTGCGGCCGGAATCGCAGCTCGCGAATCCTAATTCCGCACGCGCGCGCAAACCTTGAGCAAGGACAAAAAAACCCTTCTTGCTGTTAAAGTGCGAGGCATTCCCGCAGCATTTTCCGGAGCCGCACATGTTTGCATCCACGACACGCCGTCTCACCCTGCTCCTCGTCTTCGTCGCCACGCTCGGCCTGAGCGGCTGCGGTTACAACGATTTCCAGCGCCTGGACGAGGAGGCCAAGTCGGCCTGGGCAGAGGTGCTCAACCAGTACCAGCGCCGCGCCGACCTCATCCCCAACCTGGTCGAGACGGTCAAGGGCGAGGCCAGCTTCGAGCAGGAAACCCTCACCCGCGTGATCGAAGCGCGCGCACGCGCCACGGCCATCCAACTGAGCCCCGAGATGCTCGACGACCCGCAGGCCATGGAGCGCTTCCAGGCCGCACAGGGCCAGCTCGGCAGCGCCCTCTCCCGCCTGCTCGCGGTGTCGGAAAACTATCCGAACCTCAAGGCCAATCAGGGCTTTCAGGAGCTGCGTGTGCAGCTCGAAGGCACCGAAAACCGCGTCACCGTAGCGCGCAACCGCTACATCGAGGCAGTCAAGAGCTACAACGTGCTCGCGCGCAGCTTCCCGAACAACCTCACCGCGATGCTCTTCGGCTACCAGCCCAAGGCCGGATTCACGGTCGCCAACGAGGCGGAGATCTCCGCGCCGCCGCGGGTCGACTTCGGCGACCAGGAAAAGCGCTGAGGCACCGGATGCACACACCGGGGGTTCTGCTGCCGGGCCGGCCCGCGCTGGCCGGTTCTGGCGTGGGCGCGCTGCGCTGCGCCGTGTTCACGGCGCTGCTGGGGCTTTTCCTGGCCCTGGGCTTCACCGCGCCCGCGCATGCCCAGGCCGTGCAGCCCGTGCCGCCCCTGAGCGCACGCGTCATCGATCGCAGCGACACCCTCGGCGCACAACAGCTGCAGGCACTCGAGCGCAAGCTCGCCAGCTTCGAGGCCGAACGTGGCAGCCAGATCGTCGTCCTGCTGGTGCCGACCACCGCACCCGAAGACATCGCGGCCTACGCCTTCCGGGTCGCCGATGCGTGGAAGATCGGCCGTCGTGACGTAGGTGACGGCGTGCTGCTCGTCGTCGCAACCCAGGATCGCAGGATCCGTATCGAGGTCGCACGCGCGCTCGAGGGCCCCATTCCCGACCTCGCCGCCTGGCGCATCATCGACGACATCATCACCCCCGCGTTTCGCCAGGGGGGCTACGCGCAGGGCATCGATGCCGGCGTGGAGGCGCTCTTTGCGCTCGTCCGCGGTGAAGAGCTCCCGCTCCCGGCGCGCGCCGAGGACCGCGCCGAGGGGGCGAGCCTGGAAGACCTCGGCGCTCTGCTCTTCGTCGCCGTACCGATGTTCGGCGCGGTGCTCATCGGCATGTTCGGCCGCAAGCCTGGATCGGTCCTGACCGGCGCGGCCACCGGATTCATCGTGCATGTGCTCACCGCCAGCCTGCTCTTCGCCCTGATCGGCGGGGTGCTGGCGATCTTCTTCGTGCTCGCGCTCGGTGTCGGCGCCGCGGGACGCATGCGCAGCCCGCACGGCGGCAGCGGCCCCATCATCCGCAGCGGCGGCGGCTTCGGTGGCTTCGGTGGCAGCCGGGGTGGAGGCGGTTTCGGCTCCGGGGGTGGCGGCAGCTTCGGTGGCGGTGGCGCCTCGGGAGGCTGGTGATGGACACACTGCGTCGCCTGCTTCGTCACCTCTGGCTGGACGCCGATGATGTGCGTCGCGTGCTCGACGAAGACGCGATCGACCGCCTCGAAGCGCGCATCGGCAAGAGCGAAGCCCTGCACACCGGGCAGATCTGCATCTGCGTCGAGGCGAGCCTGCCGCACAGCTATCTCTGGCGCCACATGCTGCGCGGCGAGCCCCTGTCCGACGTGGTGCGCGACCGCGCGATCACCCTGTTCGGCAAGCAGCGCGTGTGGGACACGGAATACAACAACGGCGTGCTCATCTACCTGCTGCTGGCGGAACATCGCATCGAGATCGTCACCGACCGCGCACTCGGCCGTGTCGTCGACAACGCGCACTGGACGGTGCTGCTGCAGGAGATCGCAGCGCCCTGCCGTGGCGGCAAGCTCGAGGACGCGCTGGGTCGCGCCATCGACGATGTTGACGCCAGCCTGCAACGACATTTCCCACGCCCGCACGGCGACGCGACCGACCGGTCCGACCTGCCCAACCGGCCGCTGATTCGCTGAGGCATGCCGTCTCACCCTCGCCAGGCCCCGATTCCCTGGCGTCGCCGCATGTTGCTGCAGTGCGACAATCCGGCGACGCTCGCCGCCCCCGCAGCAGGGGCGCGCGAAGATGCTACCCAGCTTGTGTGCTATTGTGATAACGGGATGTCGCTGGCGACGCAGAGACTGTCAGCAGCCGTGCCAGCCAGAATGTATGCGCGTCCCGAATCAGACGAATCAATATATCGAGAGGAGCGGGACCGTATGGCAAGCAAACAAGATCAGATGACCGAACTGCAGAAGAAGAACCTCGAGGCAGCCATGCGCCTGGCCCAGATGTCCATCGAAAATTCGCAGCGCATCATGGAGATCCAGGTCAACGCCGCCAAGCGCCTGTTTGAAGAAGGCGTCGAGAACGCCAAGGCGCTTTCGTCCGCCAAGGACCCGAAGGGCATGATGGAGTTGCGTGCGAACTTCGCGCAGCAGACCACCGAGCAGATGCTCGCCTGCGCCCGCCAGATCGCGGAGATCACCGCTGCCTCGCAGGCCGAATTCGGCAAGCTGATCCGTGACCAGCTGAGCACCGGCAGCAGCGACATGTTCGAAGCCATGCAGAAGATGTTCCAGGGCATGCCGATCTCGGACCAGAACGCCCTCGGCGCCATGCAGACGGCGATGGACACGACGCGCGCAGCCTTCGAGCAGATGACGCGTGCCTCGACCGAGGCCTTCCAGGCCTTCAACCCGCAGGGCGGCAAGAGCCGTCGCTGATGCTCGCTGGAGGCGGCCTCATCGTCTCCATCAGCAGGGAAAAACGGCGCCATCGGCGCCGTTTTTGTTTGCCTGCCCCCGTTTACCACGGGCGCTGCGCACACCGCATCAACGACGCTGCTCGACCTCGTCCCAGGTGCCGTCGGCGCCCTGCTCGGCGGGCCGCTCCCAGCGTGCCGCCGCGCTGTCGTCCGTCTCGCGCGCATCGACCCAGCGCGCCCCCTCCGGCGTCTCTTCGCGCTTCCAGAACGGCGCCTGCGTCTTCAGGTAGTCCATGATGAACTCGCAGGCCGCGAACGCGTCGCCACGGTGACGGCTCGCCACGCCGACGAAAACGATGCGCTCGGACGGCATCAGCCTGCCGATGCGATGGATCACGCGCACGCCGAGCAGCGCCCAGCGAGACTTCGCCTGCTCGACGATCTCCGCGAGCGAGCGTTCGGTCATGCCCGGATAGTGCTCGAGCGTCATCGCGTGCACGCCGCTACCGTCATTCACGTCGCGCACCAGCCCGACGAAGCTGGCGATGCCGCCGACATCGGCACGCCCCGCGCTGAGTTGCGCGAGCTCGGCGCCAAGGTCGAAATCGGCCTCCTGGACGCTCACCTCGGTAGACGCCTGCATCGCTCAGCCCCCGGTAACCGGCGGGAAGAAGGCGACCTCGTCGCCCGCCTCGAGCACCGCATCGGCGCCGGCCATGCGCTGATTGAGCGCCGCGCGCACGTTGCGCCCCTCGCCGAGCGCCTGCCAGGCCTCGCCGCGTGCGGCGAGATGGGCGCGCAAGGCGGCGACAGTGGCAACGCCCGCAGGCAGCTCGAGCGCCTCGCCCGAGCGCCCCAGCGCCTCGCGCAGGCTGGCAAAGTAAAGCACGTTCACCTTCGTCATCAAATCATCATCCACATTCGTTCATCGGGCACGAGCGCGCGACCGGGCTCAGTGCATCAGCTCGCCATAGGGCAGAAAGCGCACCGCCTCGCCGCGGGCGATGGCCGTACCGGCGGGGATGTCGACCAGGCCATTGGCCCACACGGTCGAATTGAGCGCGGCCGAACCCTGGTTGGCGAACAACTCCACCCCGCCCTGCGCGTTCATGCGTGCGCGCAGGAACTCGCGGCGGCGATCGGGCCGCGGCCAGTCGAAGTCGGCGCGCAGCATCAGCGACGCCGGCGCCACCTCGCGCGCGCCCTGGGTGGCGAGCAGGAAGGGACGCACCATCATCAGGAAGGTCACGAAGCTCGACACCGGGTTACCCGGCAGGCCGATGAAGGCGGCGCCGTGCACATGGCCGTAGGCCAGCGGCTTGCCGGGCTTCATCGCGATCTTCCACATGTCGAGGCTGCCTTCGGCCTCGACCGCGGGCTTGACGTGGTCTTCCTCGCCCACCGACACACCGCCGCTGGTGAGGATGAGGTCGTGGCCCTCGGCCGCACGGCGCAGCACCGCGCGGGTGGCGTCCAGGCGGTCGGGCACGATGCCGAAGTCCTCGACCTCGCAGCCGAGCGCGGCGAGCAAGCTGCGCAGCATGAAGCGGTTGGAGTTGTAGATGCCGCCGGGCGGTAGCGGCTCGCCCGGCATCACCAGCTCGGAGCCGGTGGAGAACACCGCCACCCTGACCCGGCGCAGCACCGGCAGCTGGGCCAGCCCGACCGAGGCCGCCAGCGCCACCGCCTGCGGCGTCAGACGCTCGCCCGCGGGCAGGATCAGATCGCCAGCCGCGATGTCCTCGCCCATCCTGCGCACCGCTTCCCCGGGACGCGGCACGGTATTGATGACGACGTGCTCACCGTCGTGCTCGCACAACTCCTGCATCACCACGGTGTCGGCCCCCGGCGGCAGCGGTGCACCGGTGAAGATGCGCGCGGCGGTACCGGGCGCGAGCTCATGGCCGACGCTGCCGGCCGGGATGCGCTGGCTCACCGGCAGGCGGGTGCCGGCGGCGGGTACGTCGGCCGCGCGCAGCGCATAACCGTCCATGCCGGAGTTGTCCATCGGCGGCTGGTTGATCGTGGAGTGCTGCGCCACGGCGAGCACACGACCGGCGGCGAACATGGTGTCCACCTGCTCGATCTCGCGCACCGGGCGGACGAAACCGAGCAGCTTCTCGTAGGCCTCGTCGAAGGAAAGCATGTTGGCGTTCATCGGGTCTTCAGATATTCGAGGATGAAGTCGGCCACGGCAGCCGGCTCGTTGAGCGGCAGGCGCGGCAGGGGGCAGTCGAGGTCGGCATCATTGTCAGCGTCGGTGGCGACCGCGACCACGTGCTCATTCTCCGGCCACAGCGGCGGCTTGCCGTGGGATGGGCGGTGGATCTCGATCTTTGGCACGGCGGCGGCCTTGTAGCCTTCGATCAGCACCAGGTCGCAGGGTTCGAGCAGGCGGAGCTGCTCGTCCAGCGTGGGCTCGGGCGCGCCGCGCAGCTCGTGCATCAGCACCCAGCGGTCGTTGGACAGCATCAGCACCTGGGTGGCGCCGGCCTCGCGGTGGCGCCAGGAGTCCTTGCCCGGCTTGTCGAGGTCGAATCCGTGGTGGGCGTGCTTGATCACCGACACGCGCAGGCCGCGCGCGGTGAGCACGGGAATGAGCTTTTCCACCAGCGTGGTCTTGCCGGAGCCGGACCAGCCGGCGAAACCGAAAACGTTCATCGAGAAACCGCAGCGGGTTGAGGTTGCGTGAGCCGAGAGCATACAACAGACCGCCCCGCCCTACCCTTGACCCAGCTCAGCCGCCCTGGCGCGGCGGCGGCAGACTCTCCAGGAAAGCCACCGCGTCGGCCTCGGCGCGCGTGCGCCGCATCGGCGGCAGGCTGCGCCACACTACCTTGCCGTAGGACTTGTCGATCATGCGCGGGTCGCAGATGCACAGCACGCCGCGGTCGCGCTCGCTGCGGATGAGCCGGCCGGCGCCCTGCTTCATGTTGATCACGGTCTTGGGCAGCTGGTGATGCACGAAGGGGCTCAGGCCCTGCTTCTGCATGTGCTCGACGCGCGCGGCCAGCACCGGGTCGTCGGGCGGGGCGAAGGGCAGCTTGTCGATCACCACCAGCGACAGCGCGTCGCCGGGCACGTCCACGCCTTCCCAGAAGCTCTGGCTCGCCACCAGCACCGCGTTGCCCAGGCGGCGGAAGCGCTCGAGCAGCTCGGTGCGCGAGCCCTCGCCCTGCAGCAGCACCGGCAGGTCGTCACCGCCTTGCTGCAGGCCGTCGAGGATGAGCTCGTGGATGCGGCGCATCGCGCGCAGGGACGTGCACAGCACGAAGGCGCGCCCGCGCGCCGCGCGGATCAGCGGCAGCGCCACCTTGGCCACGCGCTCGGTGTAGTCGGGCGAATTGGGGTTGGGCATGCCGGCAGGCGCGTACAGCAGCGCCTGCTCGGCATATTCGAAGGGGCTGCCCCACACCGCGGTGAGCGGCGGCGGGTCCATCCAGGCCAGACCGAGCTCGCGGCAGTAGTGGCCGAAATCGGCCTTGCCCACGGCGAGCGTCGCCGAGGTGAAGATCCACGCCCGCGGGTGGCCTTCGAGCTGGCGCTTGAAAACGTCCGACACATGCAGCGGCGTGGCGTTGAGCGCGAGCGACTGGGAGAAGACCTCGACCCAGCGGATCAGGTCCTTCTCGTCCGGGTTGCGCCAGCTCGCCAGACGCTCGGCCATCTCCTCGGTGCGGCGCAGGCAGTTGGCGAGGCCCTCGGAGCGTTCGGCCTGAGTATCGAGCACGGCGTGGAAGTCGGCCAGCGTCTTCTCAAGGGCCTCGACCATGGCGTCGAAGTTCTCGCGCTCGGCGGCCTGCGCGGCGGAGATCCGCGCGCTCTCGGTGCCGAACACCAGGCGCAGGTCGCGCGCCGCCTTTTCAAGGTTGCGCGTCTGGTCGATCATCGCCACGCAGTCGCGCGCCGCGGCCACCGTCTCGGAGCGCGTGTCGCGCGCCAGCTCCAGCACCTGCGCGGTGGACACGCTGTCGCCGAAGAACAGGCTCGCGGTCTCGGGCAGCTGGTGGGCCTCGTCGAAGATCACCGCGTTGCACGCCGGCAGCAGCTCGCCCATGCCCTCGTCGCGCAGCATCACGTCGGCAAAGAACAGATGGTGATTGACCACCACCACGTCGGCGTCCATCGCGTTGCGCCGCGCCTGCATCACGAAGCATTCTTCCTTGTTCGGGCAGTCCTGGCCGAGGCAGTTGTCGCGCGTCGAGGTGGCGGCGATCCAGGCCAGCGAGTCCTCGCGCACGTCGGTGCATTCGGCCTTGTCACCGGTCTGCGTGGTCTTGGCGAAGCGGCCGATGGCGCGCAGGTCGGCGGCGTCCTGCGCGGTGAGGAAGCGGCCGTCGCGCGCGTTGCGCTCGAGGTGGTAGTGGCAGACGTAGTTGGCGCGGCCCTTCAGCAGCGCGATCGTCACCGGCACCTTCAACGCAGCACGCACGGTGGGCAGGTCGCGGTTGAAGAGCTGATCCTGCAGGGTCTTGGTGCCGGTCGAGATGATGACCTTGCCGCCGGCGAGCAGCGCCGGCACCAGATAGGCGAAGGTCTTGCCGGTGCCGGTTCCGGCCTCGGCCACCAGCACGCGGTTCTCGCGCAACGCCTCGGCGATCTTCTGCGCCATCTCGATCTGCTGCGGACGGGCGCGAAAACCGGGAATCGCGGCAGCGAGCGGGCCGTCGGCGGCGAAGATCGGGGTGGGGTCGGACATCGACAATCGACACGGGAAAATGTGGAAAACGCGAGAGTATAGCGCTCGCAGCGTCCGCTGCAGCGCGTCGATTAAAATTCCCAAGTCATATTTTATTGAACTGCCGCGCGACATCTTCACGCCAGAGTCACGGAACTGAAATCTGCACTGAGGACAATCCAGCCTCCCCTTCAGTCACCCGAACAGTGGAGCCCGCAATGAGTCAGTTCGACCTCGACGATCTGCCCAGCAATCTTTCCGACAACGAACACTTCCAGCAAGTCGTGGATCGCGTGGTGTCACGCCGCGGCTTTCTGAAGAGCGGCCTCGGCCTCGGCGCCGCCGCCTTCCTGGCTGCACCGCTCGCCGCCCAGGCGGCAAAACACGCGCACCAGCACATGGGCGCCGGCCACGGCAACAACGGCCCGCACACGGCACCGAAGATCGGCTTCGCACCGGTGGCCACGTCCAGCGGCGACGCGATCGTCGTCCCCGAAGGCTACAGCGCACAAGCCTTCGCCCCCTGGGGTGATGCACTGTTCGCGGACTCGCCGCGGTGGAAGCCGGACGGCACCAACACCGGCGCCGAGCTGGCGCGCCAGATCGGCGACAACCACGACGGCATGCACTTCTTCCCGATTCACGGCAAGTCGAGCAAGGAAGGCCTGCTGGTGATGAACCACGAGTACTGCAACTACGAGTACCTGTTCGGCGCCGAGTTCATGGACCCGTGGACCGCCGACAAGGTGCTGAAGGCGCAGAACGCGCATGGCGCCTCGGTGATCCACATCCGCCAGCACCGCAACACGTGGGAGATCGTGCTCAACTCCAAGTACAACCGCCGCATCACGGGCAACACGCCGATGCAGATCAGCGGCCCGGCCGCCGGCCACGCGCTGATGCAGACCAAGGCCGACCCCAGCGGCACGCGCGTGCTCGGCACGCTGAACAACTGCGCCAACGGCTACACGCCATGGGGCACGTATCTCACCTGTGAAGAGAACTTCAACGGTTACTTCGGCACCACCAGCGGTGTCGACGGCCGCGACGAGTCGATGAAGCGCTACGGCATCGCTGCCGGCGGCACTGGCTATCGCTGGGAGGCGTTCGACGAGCGCTTCGACTATGCCAAGGAGCCGAACGAATCGAACCGCTTCGGCTGGATCGTCGAGATCGACCCCTTCGATCCGAAGTCGATGCCGGTCAAGCGCACCGCGCTCGGCCGCATCAAGCACGAGAACTGCGCCTACGCCTTCACCGCCGACCGTCGCGTCGTGGTGTACATGGGCGACGACCAGACGAACGACTACATCTACAAGTTCGTGTCCGACAGCCGCTTCGTGCCGGGCAAGGACGCCGCCAATCGCCGCCTGCTCGACCACGGCAAGCTCTACGTGGCCAAGTTCGGCAATGGCGCGGCGGCCGGTGACTTCATGGGCACGGGCGAGTGGGTGCTGCTCGACAAGCAGGCCAACCCGGTGCTGGCTGGCGACAGCCGCTTTGCCGATCAGGCCGAGGTGCTGATCAAGACGCGTCTGGCCGCCGACGCCGTGGGCGCCACCAAGATGGACCGCCCGGAATGGATCACTGTGCATCCCGGGACCAACGAGGTGTACTGCGCGCTGACCAACAACAGCGGCCGCAGCGCCGCCGCCACCGACGACGCGAACCCGCGTGCAGCAAACCGCTTCGGTCAGATCGTGCGCTGGCGCGAAGCCGGCAACGACTCCGGTGCGATGAGCTTCGACTGGGATCTGTTCGTGATCGCCGGCAACCCGAACGTCTACGCGCCGGGCGACCTCAACGCCGGCTCGTCGAACATCGACACATCCAACACCTTCAACAGCCCCGACGGCATCGGCTTCGACCCTGAAGGCCGCCTGTGGATCCAGACCGACGGCAACTTCAGCAACACCGGGGTCTATGCCGGCCAGGGCAACAACCAGATGCTTTGCGCCAGCCCGGAAACCGGCGAGATCCGCCGCTTCCTGGTCGGTCCGTCGGGTTGCGAGATCACCGGCCTGACCTTCACGCCGGACGGCCGGACGATGTTCATCAACGTCCAGCACCCGGGCGAGGTCGGCAGCCATCCGAACCGCCCGACGCCGCCTGCCGGCACCTCGATGGATGACTACATCGCCGCCAACCCGCTGGCCTTCAGCCAGTGGCCGGACGCGAGCGGCGGCCGTCCGCGCTCGGCAACGGTCATCGTCACCAAGGACGACGGTGGCGTGATCGGGACCTGATCGAAGACCGAAAAAGCATCGGCGGCCTGCGTCCTCGAAGGCGCAGGCCGCCGATGCAGGCCCCGAAACCGGCGAGCCTGCCGCGGACCCGATGCCGCGGCAGGCTCGATTTCATTTTGCGTCGTTCGGGGCAGGCGGCAAGTCGACGCTCGCAGCTGCGGACCCGACGCCGCCGTCCAGCAGCTTCAGGTACGCCGGCGGCGCCTTGCCCTGCTTGTCTTCGCCGAAATAGAGCGTCATGTGCGGGTACGGGATCTCGATCCCGGCCGCGTCGAAGTGGCGCTTGACCAGGCGATTGTAGGCGCGGCCCACCGGGAACTGCGAGCCCGGACGCGTCTTGATGCGGACACGGATGTTCACCGAGCTGTCAGCGAGCGCGGTCACACCGTGGACCTCGAGCTCGCGGTCCAGGATCTCGTCGCGCTGCGCCGGGTCCTGCAGCAGTTCGTCGAACGCTGCGCGCAGATGCACGATGGCCTCGTCGGTATCCTCACGGTAGCCGATGCCGTACTCGCCGACGTGGTAGGCGAAACCGCGGTTGTAGTTCGACACCATGTCCACCGAGGAGAAGGGCAGCAGGTGGTAGGTGCCGTGCAGGTCGCGCATACCGATCGAGCGGATGGTCATGCGCTCGACGGTGCCGGTGATGCCGCCCGCGGTCACCGTGTCACCCACGTCGATCGCGCGCTCGAGCTGGATGAACACGCCGGTGATCACATCCTGCACGAGCTTCTGCGCGCCGAAGCCGATGGCCAGACCGAGCACGCCCGCACCCGCGAGCAGCGGCGCGATGTTCAGACCGATCTCGGCGAGCACCACCATCGTCGTCACCACCACGAGCGCGATCGCGACCGCATTGCGGAAGATCGTCAGCAGCGTGCGCGCCCGCGGATTGGGCGCCGCCCCTGCATCCGGATTGAGCCGGAACTCGATCCAGCTCGCCACGACCAGCCAGACCAGCAGCGCCAGCGTCACGATGACGGCGACCGAGGCCAGCTGGCCGAGGAAACGGCTGCCCTTGTCCGAAGTGATCCAGGCGCCGAAATCGAACGGCGTCCACGCATCCACGATGAAGGCGAGCACGACGGCGAGGATGGCGAAGCGCGCGATCTTGAGCGCGGTGGGCACATAGGCGTTGAGGCGCGCCTCGAGCAGCGGGAACTTCATGCGCAGCTCGTCGCCCAGGTTGATGCGGCGCAGGATCACCTGCGTGAGCACGGCCGCGAGCGCGATACCGAGCAGCACCGCGAGCAGCGTCTGCCCGGTCGCCCGGATCATGAAGGGCAGCGCCTCTTCGGGATACAGCAGCGCGGTCACCAGCACGGCGACCAGATAGACCAGCGCCACGATGTGCCAGGTGCGCGCGCCGATCGTCATGCTGATGCGGCCGAACGAGGTCTGCATGCGCTCGCCCAGGGCCTCCAGCGCCTGCCGGCCGCGCAGCCGATTCTGCATCACCACCACCGCGGCGCGGAGCACGGCCGAGAGCAGGATCACGATGACCACGGCGCGGCCGAGCTCGGGCGTGAGGTAATGTTCGATCACCGGCACCAGCCACATCAGCCCGTAGCCGAGGAAATACACCATGCGCGAGGCCCAGGCGGACCAGTAGGCCTTGTTCTCGCCGCCCATGGGCAGGATGCCGAGATTGTCGCCCCGCTGCGAGAGCAGCGTGCGCAGCACGAGCCGGATCAGCTCCACGGCGAGGAAGGCGTTGAGAAACAGCGACTCCTGGATACGCAGGCTGCCCTGCTCGCCGAGCAGGAACAGCGCCACGCCATAGCCGGCAAGCCAGGCCAGCCCGATCGCGAGCAGGTCGACCAGCGCCGCACCGAGCACCGCGAGACCGCGACGAATCCAGCCCAGCGCGCGCAGGCCCTCACCGCCCGCACCGCCCGCGCCGTAGCGATCCAGCGCACGAAACGCCGGGCCGGCCGCAACGCTCAGGAGCTTGAAGGCGACGAGCGTCACCACCATCAGCAGCGCGAGCTCGCCGAGCACCCACAGCAGCGCCTGCGGGTCAGCTGCCCTGAGCTGCTCCCACGCGATGCGCAACGCGGATACTGCCGAGAGACTCTCGTTCACCGCACCCTGCGCGAGCTGCTGGGTCAGCCCGGCGATCCGGCCGGCCACGGTCTGTGCACCCTGGTCGGCGGCGATCGCGGCGGCGGCTTCGTCTTCACCGAGCTTGCGCAGCTGCTCGATGAGCGCGTTACGCGTCGCCTCGTCCTCGAGCAGATCGGCCAGCCGCTCGTGGGCGGCCTGCCCGCTGCCCTGCTCGGCCGCCGGTTCGGCAGCATGACTTGCCATGGGAATGATGGCCCCCATCACGATCGCGAAAACGAACGCGAGAAAGGCCGTGAGCTTTTGCTTCACAGCGTGACTCCTGTATGCGGGATTTTTGGGCTGGGCACCGTGCGGGCTTGCATCCGCCCTGCACGCAGCTCCGTTCTGGATGTCTGGCGCAGCAACCGGCGCAGCGTCATCGAACAGGCAACTTTGCCGAGCGACTCGAGCACGTCGCCTGCGACACCGGGGAATCCGGCTCGCAGGCACTTGTATTTGCAGGATTATACACGCCTTCGGCATGGCGCCGGTGGCACCCCGCGGCGCACCTCACTCGGTGCGGTGCGCCTCGGCGAGATAGTCGCGCGTGCGCATCTCGATCAGACGGCTGACCGTGCGCACGAACTCATGCGCGTTGTGACCTTCGGTGTAGAGCTCGTGCGCCTCGACTGCGGCGCTCATGATGAGCTTGACGCGGTGGTCGTAGAGCACGTCGATCAGCCATGTGAAGCGGCGCGCCTCCGAGGCGTTGGCGACCCGCATCTTCGGCACGTCGGACAGGATCACCGTGTGGTGCTCGCGTGCGATCTCGAGATAGTCGTTCTGCGAGCGAGGCCCGCCACACAGCGTGGCGAAATCGAACCAGATCACCCCGGAGGCGCGGCGCAGCACCGGCACCTTGCGGCCGAGGATCTCGACGCTGCCGCGCTCGCCCTCGCTCGCCGCGAGGCGACGGAAATCGTCCGCCATCTTGCGTTCGGCCGCCTCTCCGTGCGGCACCAGGTAGATCTCCATCTTCTCGAGCGTGCGCAGACGGTAGTCGGTGCCGTGATCCACCTCGATGACGTCGAAGCGCTGCTTGATCTTCTCGATCGTGGGCAGAAAGTTCACCCGCATCAGGCCGTTGGGATACAGGCCGTCGGGCGGATAGTTCGAGGTCATCACGAACACCACGCCGCGATCGAAGAGCGCATCGAGCAGACGGCCGAGGATCATCGCGTCGGCGATGTCCGAGACGTGGAACTCGTCGAAGCACAGCAGGCGGGTGTGGGCGGCGATGCGATCGGCCACCTTCTGCAGCGGATCGGGTGCGTTGTTGAATTGGCGCAGGTCGTTCTGCACCTCCTGCATGAAGGCGTGGAAGTGCACCCGGCGCTTGCGCCGGTACGGCACCGAGTCGTAGAAGCAATCCATCAGGAAGCTCTTGCCCCGCCCCACGCCGCCCCAGAAGTACACGCTGCGCGGCATCTTGGGCTTGTTCAGGAACTGCTTGAGCCGACTCCCCTGGCGCGCGACCTTGAAGCCGACGAGCTCGGTGTACAGACCTTGCAGGCGCTGGGCAGCTGCGCGCTGGGCGGGATCGGACTGGTAGCCGCGCGTCTTCAGCAGGGCTTCGTAGGCGTCGATCATTCCGTGCTGGGGAACGTTCAGGATGCGATGGGGCATGGCGAATCGGTCGGGAGCGTTGATCGGAGGACTGCGGGTTGACGTGAAAAGGGGTGAGCGCAGGGAGACCCCGCACCTCACCCCTCACAGCTTGCGCCTCGCTTAGAAGTGCAGCGGGCGCTTGTCGCAGGCGAGCGCGGCCTCGTGCACCACTTCCGACAGCGTCGGGTGGGCGTGGCAGATGCGCGCCAGGTCTTCGGAGCAGCCGGCGAACTCCATCGCCACCACCGCTTCGGAGATCAGCTCCGAGGCGTTGGCGCCGATGATGTGCACGCCGAGGATGCGATCGGTGGCGGCGTCGGCCAGCATCTTGACGAAGCCGGTCGGGTCGCCCATGCCGAGCGCACGGCCGTTGGCCATGAACGGGATCTTGCCGACCTTGTAGGCCACACCGGCGGCCTTCAACTGCTGCTCGGTCTTGCCGACCCAGGCGATCTCGGGGCTGGTGTAGATGACCCAGGGCACGGTGTCGAAGTTGCAGTGGCCGGCCTGGCCCGCCATCAGCTCGGCGACCATGACCGCCTCTTCCATCGCCTTGTGCGCCAGCATCGGGCCGCGCACCACGTCGCCCACCGCCCACACGCCGGGCAGGTTGGTCTTGCAGTGGTCGTCGACCTCGATCATGCCGCGCTCGGTCACCTTGAGGCCGACGGCCTCGGCGTTCAGGCCCTCGGTGTTGGGCACGCGGCCCACGGACACGATCAGGCGGTCGGCCTCGAGCTTCTGGTCGGCGCCGTTCTTGTCCTTGTAGGCGATGCTCACGCCCTTCTTGCCGATCTTGACCTCGCCGATCTGCACGCCGAGGTTGATCTTGAGGCCCTGCTTGGTGAAGACCTTGAGCGCTTCCTTGGCCACATCCTGGTCGGCCGCAGCGAGGAAGTCGGGCATGGCTTCGAGCACGGTGACTTCCGCACCCACGCGGCGCCACACCGAGCCCATCTCCAGGCCGATGACGCCGGCGCCGATGACGGCGAGCTTCTTGGGCACGGCGTCGATGTCGAGCGCGCCGACGTTGTCGCACACGATCTTGTTGTCGACCGGAATACCGGGCAGGTGGCGCGGCGCCGAGCCGGTGGCCACGATGACCTGCTTCGCGGTCACGGTCTCATCGCCCACCTTGACCTGCCAGCCGGCATCGGCCTTGCCAACGAAGGAACCATGGCCGTTGAGCAGCGTGACCTTGTTCTTCTTGAACAGGCCCTTGATGCCGCCGGTGAGCTGGTCGACGATGCCCGACTTGCGCGCGATCATCTTGGCGACGTCGATCTTGGGCGTGCCGACGCTGATGCCCTGGCCTTCGAAGGCGTGGCCGGCTTCCTCGAACAGGTGCGAGGTGTGCAGCAGCGCCTTGGAGGGGATGCAGCCGACGTTCAGGCAGGTGCCGCCGAGGCGCGGCTCACCCTTGGGGTCGGCATAGGGGTTGGATTCGCAGCACGCGGTCTTGAAGCCGAGTTGCGCTGCACGGATGGCCGCGACATAGCCGCCGGGGCCACCGCCGATGACGAGGACGTCGAATTCTTTGGACATTCATCTCTCCCTACAGGAAAACGGGGCGCTGCCCCGCCGCGCGGGCTGATGGCCCTGCGGCGTGACGCGCCCCCGTGCGTTGTGATCAGACGTCGAGGATCAGGCGAGCCGGATCTTCCAGCGCTTCCTTCATCGTCACCAGGCCGAGCACCGCCTCGCGACCGTCGATGATGCGGTGGTCGTAGGACATGGCCAGGTAGTTGATCGGGCGCACGACGACCTGACCGTTCTCGACCACGGCACGGTCCTTGGTGGCATGGATGCCGAGGATGGCCGACTGCGGCGGGTTGATGATCGGGGTCGACATCATTGAGCCGAACACACCGCCGTTGGAGATCGAGAAGGTGCCGCCGGACAGGTCTTCCAGCGACAGCTTGCCATCCTTGGCCTTCTGGCCGAACTCGGCGATCTTGAGCTCGATGTCGGCGATCGACATGGACTCGGCGTTGCGCAGGATCGGCACCACCAGGCCACGCGGCGAACCGACCGCGATGCCGATGTCGATGTAGCCGTGATAGACGATGTCGTTGCCATCGACCGAGGCGTTCAGGATCGGGAACTTCTTCAGCGCGGCCACGGCGGCCTTGACGAAGAAGCCCATGAAGCCCAGACGCACGCCGTGCGCCTTCTCGAACTTGTCGCCGTACTGCTTGCGCAGGGCCATCACCGGCGCCATGTTCACTTCGTTGAACGTGGTCAGGATGGCGTTCTCGTTCTTCGATTGCAGCAGACGCTCGGCGATGCGGGCACGCAGGCGGGTCATCGGCACGCGCTCTTCGGCGCGGTCGCCCACCGCGGCGATCACGGCCGGCGCTGCAGCCGCGGCTGCAGCCTTGGGCTGGGCGGCGACGGCGTCTTCCTTGGTCACGCGCCCACCACGGCCGGAGCCGGCGACGTCGGCGGAGGCGATGCCCTTCTCGTCGAGGATCTTGCGCGCGGCCGGGCTGGCGGCGCCGGCAGCCGAGGACGCCGCAGCGGCCGGTGCAGCGGCGGCGGCCGGGGCCGACTCGGCGGCGGGTGCGGCGCCGGCGGCAGCCTTGGCTTCGGTGTCGATCTGGGCGATCAGCTCGCCCGAGGTCACGGTGTCACCGCCTTGCTTGACGATCTTGACCAGCACGCCATCGGCCGGCGCCGGGGTCTCGAGCACGACCTTGTCGGTCTCGATGTCGATCAGGTTCTCGTCGCGCGAGACGGCGTCACCTTCTTTCTTGTGCCAGGAGACCAGCGTGGCCTCGGACACGGACTCGGACAGCTGCGGTACTTTGACTTCGATCAGCATGAACTTTTCTCCCTAGGTTCTTTTCAGTTCGGGGACTGCGGCGTGGCGTCCTGGATGGGACCGAACGCGTTCTCGAGGACTTCCTTCTGCTGCTGGTTGTGCTTGGCGTAGTAGCCGACCGCCGGCGAGGCCGCCGCGGGACGGCTGACGAGCAGCAGCTTGCGCTTGGTGCCGAGCACGTTGACCAGGTGCTGGCGCGAAGCCAGCCAGTACCACGCACCCTGGTTGCGCGGCTCTTCCTGGCACCAGACGATTTCCTTGGCGTTCGGGAACTGCTCGATTGCCTTGGCGAACGCATCGACCGGGAACGGATAGAGCTGTTCGATGCGCACGAGCGCGGTGTCGGTGATCTTGTTCTCGCGACGATGCGCCAGCAGCTCGTAGTAGATCTTGCCCTGGCACAGCACGACACGCTTGACCTTCTTGGCGTCGAGCTTCTCGACCTCGGGGATCACGGTCTGGAAGCTGCCGTTGGCGAGTTCGTCCATCGACGAGATGGCTTCCTTGTGGCGCAGCAGCGACTTCGGCGTGATGATGACCAGCGGCTTGCGCAGCTTGCGCAGCATCTGGCGACGCAGCAGGTGGAAGATCTGCGCCGGCGTGGTCGGCACGCAGATCTGCCAGTTGTGCTCGGCGGCGTTGTTCATGTAGCGCTCGAGACGCGCCGACGAGTGCTCCGGCCCCTGGCCTTCGTAGCCGTGCGGCAGCATCAGCGTGAGGCCGCACAGGCGACCCCACTTGGCCTCACCCGAGCTGATGAACTGGTCGAGCACGACCTGCGCGCCGTTGACGAAGTCACCGAACTGGGCTTCCCAGACCACGAGCTCGTTCGGCTCGGTGGTGGCGTAGCCGTACTCGAACGCGAGCACGCCCTCTTCGGACAGCACCGAGTCGAAGGACTGGAAGCGCGGCTGGCCATCCTGGATGTGGTCGAGCGGCTTGTAGATGCCTTCGTCCCACTGCTCGCGCTTCTGGTCGTGCAGCACGGCATGACGGTGGAAGAAGGTGCCGCGACCGACGTCCTCGCCCGACAGACGCACGCCGAAACCCTGCGCGAGCAGGCTGGCGTAAGCGAGGTTCTCGCCCATGCCCCAGTCGAGCGGCACTTCGCCGCGGCCCATCGCCGCACGATCATCGACGATCTTCTTGACGCGCGAGTGCAGGGCGAAGCCTTCTGGCAGCGTAGTCAGGCGCTCCGACAGGCGCTTGAGCTCCTGCACCGGCACCGTGGTGTCGCACTCGTCGGTGTAGGGCTTTTTCAGGTACGGCGTCCAGTCGGCCGCGAACTGGCGGTTGTGGCCCGACAGCACCGGGTTGTAGAGCAGCTGCCCCTTGTCGAGGTGCTCGCGATACTCGGCGATCATCTGATCGGGCTCGTCGGCCTTGAGCGTACCCTCGGCCACGAGGCGCTCGGCGTAGAGCTTGCGCGTGCCCGGATGCTTCTGAATGGTGCGGTACATCAGCGGCTGCGTCACCATCGGCTCGTCCTGCTCGTTGTGACCGAGCTTGCGGAAGCAGATGATGTCGACCACGACGTCCTTCTTGAAGGTCTGGCGGAACTCGACGGCCAGCGCGGTCACGAAGGCCACGGCCTCCGGGTCGTCGCCATTGACGTGGAAGATCGGCGCCTCGACCATCTTGAAGATGTCGCTGCAATACAGCGAGGAACGGTAGTCGCGCGGATCGGAGGTGGTGAAGCCGATCTGGTTGTTGATGACGATGTGCACCGTGCCGCCCGTGCCGTAACCGCGTGTCTGGGAGAAGTTGAGCATCTCCTGGTTCACACCCTGGCCGGCCACGGCCGCGTCGCCGTGGATCAGCACCGGCAGAACCTGCGACTTGTCGGTGTCGCCACGACGGCCTTGGCGCGCATACACCGAGCCCTCGACCACCGGGTTGATGATCTCGAGGTGCGAGGGGTTGAAGGCGAGCGTCAGGTGCATCGGGCCACCCGGGGTCATCACATCGCTCGAGAAGCCCATGTGGTACTTCACGTCACCGGCGGAGAGGTCGGCCGCAGCCTTGCCCTCGAACTCCGAGAACAGCATCGACGGCGACTTGCCCAGCGTATTGACCAGCACGTTCAAACGACCGCGGTGGGCCATGCCGATCACGGTCTCGGCCACGCCCAGCCCGCCCGCCACGCGGATGATCTCGTCCATCGCGACGATGGCCGATTCGCCACCCTCGAGCGAGAAGCGCTTCTGGCCGACGTAGCGCGTATGCAGATAGCGCTCCAGGGTCTCGGCCGCGGTGGTGCGCTCGAGAATGCGCTTTTTCATCTCGACCGAGAACTTCGGCATGCCGCGCACGCTCTCGAGCCGGCTCTGAATCCAGCGCTTGTGACCGATGTCGGTCATGTACATGTACTCGGCGCCGATCGAACCGCAGTAGGTCTGACGCACGGCCTCGAGGATCTCGCGCAGGGTCGCGCGTTCGGTGGTGAAGCCGTGGAAGGAGCCGACGTTGAAGTTCTTGGACAGATCGGCTTCGGTGAAGCCGTAATAGGACGGCTCGAGCTCGGCGATCTGCGGACGCTCGGTGCGCTTGAGCGGATCGAGGTTGGCCCAGCGGTTGCCGAGGAAGCGGTAGGCGTTGATCAGCTGCAGCACGGAGACCTGCTGCTTGTCCTCGCCACCGCCCGAGACGATGGTGCGCACCGGCCCGCGCTTGGCCATCTGCTCGAAGGCGGCAATGACCGGGCCGTGCGCGACGTCGCGCGGCGCGGCGCCCGTCTGCGCCTGCAGCTTGTCGAAATACTCGCGCCACTCCGCGGTGACCGAAGCCGGGTCGGAGAGATAGTTTTCGTATTGTTCTTCGATGAACGGCGCGTTCGAGCCGAACAAATGCGAAGTCTGTTCGAGTTGCTTCATCATGATGAAAGCCACCTGTTATGTGGTGTTGCCCCCTGGTGCGGGGAGTTCTGCAGCAAAGAACGCCCACGCCGCGCCGATGGTAAAACGGGATGGCCGCGCGCACGCGACCACCCCGTGACCGTCAGACCTGGCGGAGTCTCCCTGCCCTCTCCATCGTCTCTTACGAACGCTGATCGAGCGCAGGCACGTCGCGACGCGCAGCCCCGACATAAAGCTGACGCGGACGACCGATCTTGTACTCGGGATCGGTGATCATCTCTTCCCACTGCGTGATCCAGCCCACGGTGCGCGCGAGCGCGAAGATGCAGGTGAACATCGAGGTCGGGATGCCGAGCGCCTTCTGCACGATGCCCGAGTAGAAGTCGACGTTCGGGTAGAGCTTCTTCTCGACGAAGTACGGATCTTCGAGTGCGATCTTCTCGAGCTCCTTGGCGAGCTTGAAGAGACGGTCGTTCTCGAGGCCGAGCTCACCCAGCACGTCGGAGCAGACCTTGCCCATGAGCTTGGCGCGCGGGTCGAAGTTCTTGTACACGCGGTGACCGAAGCCCATCAGCTTGAAGCTGTCGTTCTTGTCCTTGGCGCGCTTGATGTACTCGCCGACACGCGACACGTCGCCGATCTCCTCGAGCATGTTCAGGCAGGCTTCGTTCGCGCCACCGTGCGCCGGGCCCCAAAGGCAGGCGATACCGGCCGAGATGCAGGCGAACGGGTTGGCGCCCGACGAACCGGCCAGGCGGACGGTCGAGGTCGAGGCGTTCTGCTCGTGGTCGGCGTGCAGCGTGAAGATGACGTCGAGCGCGCGCACCAGCACCGGGTTCGGCTCGTACTTTTCGCACGGGGTGCCGAACATCATGTGCATGAAGTTCGCGGTGTAGTCGAGGTCGTTGCGCGGGTACATGAAGGGCTCGCCCTTGTTGTACTTGTAGGCCATCGCGACGATCGTCGGCAGCTTGGCGATCAGACGGTTGATCGACACGCTGCGGTGGTCGGCGTCGGAGAAGTCCATCGCGTCGTGGTAGAAGGCGGAGAGCGCGCCGACCACGCCGACCATGACCGCCATCGGGTGCGCGTCACGGCGGAAGCCCGAGTAGAACTTGGTCATCTGGTCGTGCACCATCGTGTGGTTCTTGATGGTGCCCTCGAAGGCAGTCTTCTGCTGCGCGTTCGGCAGTTCGCCGTTTTTGAGCAGGTACGCCACTTCGAGGAAGTTGCACTGTTCGGCAAGCTGCTCGATCGGGTAGCCGCGATACAGCAGCTCGCCCTTGTCGCCATCGATGAAGGTGATACTGGACTTGCAGCTCGCGGTGGACAGGAAGCCCGAATCGTAGGTGAAGAGGCCGGTCTTGCCGCCCAGGGTACGGATGTCGATGACGTCCTGGCCGTGGGTGCCGGTCATGACCGGGAATTCGACGGTCTTGCCATCGACGGTTAGCGTTGCAGTGCGTTCAGTGCTCATAGATCGTCCCTTCTACTTGCCGGTTTAACTGCTTGTAGTCGTATCGGACCGGTACCGCTGCGTCACCCCTGACGCAGCAGCCCGATCATCTCCTTCCAGCGGTCGTTCTCGCATGCCTTGCTGCCATTGACCCACGCCCAGATGTCGTAGTCGTCGCAGCCCAGCAGTTCGTCCAGATCCGCCACCTGATCGTCGCTGAGACGATCGAAATGCTTTTCGAGAAAGCGCGTGAACACCAGGTCGAGTTCGAGCAAGGCTCGACGACACTGCCAGCGCACGCGCCCCCTGTTGATGCTCATGCCGCGCGCCCGCGCTTAGATCGCGCGAGCCACCATCATGTCCTTGATCTTGCCAATCGCGCGGGTCGGATTCAGACCCTTCGGACAGACGTCGACGCAGTTCATGATGGTATGGCAGCGGAACAGACGGTACGGATCCTCGAGGTTGTCGAGGCGCGCGTTGGTGTCCTGGTCGCGGGTGTCGGCCAGGAAACGGTACGCGGCGAGCAGGCCAGCCGGACCGACGAACTTGTCCGGGTTCCACCAGAACGACGGGCAGGCCGTGGAGCAGCAGGCGCACAGGATGCACTCGTACAGGCCGTTTAGCTCTTCGCGTTCTTCGGGCGTCTGCAGACGCTCGCGCTCGGGCGCCGGGTCGTTATTGACCAGGTAGGGCTTGATCGAGTGGTACTGCTTGAAGAACTGCGTCATGTCCACGATCAGGTCGCGAATCACCGGCAGCCCGGGCAGCGGACGCAGCGTGATCGGCTGTTCGAGGGTATCGACGTCGGTCAGGCAGGCCAGGCCGTTGCGGCCGTTGATGTTCATCGCGTCCGAGCCGCACACGCCTTCGCGGCAGGAACGGCGGAAGGACATCGAGTCGTCCTTGGCGCGCAGACGAACCAGCGCGTCGAGCAGCTTCTTGTCGGAAGGCTCGAGCTCGACCGAGATGTCCTGCATGTAGGGCTTCTCGTCCTTGTCCGGATCGTAGCGGTAGATCTTGAATTGAACGGTACGCTTGGTCATGTATGTTTCTCCCGTGCGCTCAGTAGGTGCGCGTGGCGAGCGCGATCGGCTCGACATCGTCGGACAGCGGCTTGAGGTTCACCGCCTTGTAATCGAGACGATCACCCTCGGAATACCACAGCGTGTGCTTGAGCCAGTTGGCGTCGTCACGGCCGTTGGGGTTCTCGGGCGTGTCGGGCGCGTCGTCGCGGACGTGCGCGCCACGCGACTCCTTGCGGGCCTCGGCCGACACCATGGTGGCGCGCGCCACTTCGATCAGGTTGTCGAGCTCGAGCGCTTCCATGCGGGCGACGTTCCAGACCTTGGACTTGTCCTTGATCTCGGTGCGCTTGGCACGCTCGGCGACCTCGCCGATCTTCTGCACGCCTTCCTTGAGCAGGGCATCGAAGCGGAACACACCGGCATGCTTCTGCATGGTGCGACGCATCTCGAGGCCGACATCGAACACGCTCTCGCCGCTGGTCTGGCCGTCGAGACGGGCCAGGCGCGCGAGCGAGACGTCGGCGGCATCGGCCGGCAGCGGCTTCAACTTGAGCTGACCGGACTGGAAGTCCTCGACCACGGTCTCACCCGCCGACTTGCCGAACACCAGCAGGTCGAGCAGCGAGTTGGTACCGAGACGGTTGGCGCCATGCACCGAGGCGCATGCGCACTCGCCCGCGGCGTAGAAGCCGGCGACCGGGCTGTTCGAGTTGTCGTCCTTGGGCACCACGACCTGACCCTTGTAGTTGGTCGGGATGCCGCCCATCTGGTAGTGGCAGGTGGGCACGACCGGGATCGGCGCCTTGATCGGATCGACGCCGGCGAACTGGATCGCGATCTCGCGGATGCCGGGCAGACGCTTCATGATCGTGTCGGGCGCAAGGTGCGTGATGTCGAGCAGCACGTGATCCTTGTCGGGACCGCAGCCGCGACCTTCGTTGATCTCGGTGGTCATCGCGCGCGAGACCACGTCACGCGAGGCGAGGTCCTTGAGGTTGGGCGCGTAGCGCTCCATGAAGCGCTCGCCGCCCGCGTTGCGCAGGATGCCGCCCTCGCCACGCACACCTTCGGTGATCAACACGCCCGCGCCGGCCACGCCGGTGGGGTGGAACTGCCAGAACTCCATGTCCTCGAGCGGGATGCCGGCACGCGCGGCCATGCCCACGCCGTCACCGGTGTTGATGAAGGCATTGGTCGAGGAGTGGTAGATACGGCCGGCACCGCCGGTGGCGAAGATGGTGGCCTTGGCGTGGAAGATCGAGACCTCACCGGTTTCGAGCTCCATCGCGGTCACGCCGAGCACGTCGCCGTCGGCGTCGCGGATCAGGTCGAGCGCCATCCACTCGACGAAGAACTGCGTGTTCGCACGCACGTTGCGCTGATACAGGGCGTGCAGCATGGCGTGGCCGGTACGGTCGGCCGCGGCACAGGAGCGCATGACCGGCGCCTGGCCGTAGTTCATCGAGTGACCACCGAACGGACGCTGGTAGATCTTGCCGTTGTCGGTACGGTCGAAGGGCATGCCGTAGTGCTCGAGCTCGATGACGACTTCGTTCGCCTTCTTGCACATGAACTCGATGGCATCCTGGTCGCCCAGCCAGTCCGACCCCTTGACGGTGTCGTACATGTGCCAGTGCCAGTTGTCCTCGGTCGAGTTGCCGAGCGAGGCCGCCACACCACCCTGCGCCGCCACGGTGTGCGAGCGGGTCGGAAAAACCTTGGTCAGTACGGCGGTCTTGAGACCGGCCTCGGAGAGTTGCAGGGCCGCACGCAGGCCGGCACCGCCGGCGCCCACGATGACCGCATCAAAGGTACGCTTCGCGACGTTCACGCTTAGAGCCTCCACAGAATCTGGACTGCCCAGCCGGCATAGCCGACGAGCAGGAAGAGGGTGACCAGGTGCAGCGCGAGGCGCACGCCGGTCGGCTTGATGTAGTCCATCCAGAGGTCGCGGATGCCGATCCAGGCGTGATAGAACAGCGACAGGAAGAACAGGAAGCTGAGGAACTTGAACAGGCTGTGCGAGAACAGGCCCGACCATTCCTGGTAGTTGAGCTCACGCAGGCTGAATGCGGAGAGCGCGAAGATGATCGTGTAGATCGCCATGTATACGGCGGTGGCACGCTGCGCGATCCAGTCCTTCAGACCGTAATGCGCGCCGACGACAAGACGCTGTTTCACCATAGTGTCACCCCAATGATCACGGTGAGCGTGATGCTCACGGCAAGAACGACTTTCGAGGACTTGCGCGCGTCCGCCAGATCGAGACCCTTGTGCAGGTCGAGCATGAGGAAGCGGATACCGGCGCAGAAGTGGTGCAGATAGGCCCACAGCAGACCGAACAGCACGAGCTTGATGAACCAGTTGTCGACAACGGCGGCGAAGGTTTCGAAGGTCTCCGGCGAACCGAGGCTGCGATCGAGCAGGTACAACAGGAACGGCAGCAGCAGGAACAGGCCTGCGCCACTGACCCGGTGAAGGATCGACACGATGCCCGGCAACGGCAGCTTGATCTGATTCAAGGCCAGGTGCTTTGGCCTTTGTTTGCGCACTATCACTTCTGACATGAAGACTCCCCTCTGCATGTGCGACGAACCACCGCCGCGGACTCCGGAAAAAACACCGTAATTATAGCGCTGCCGAAAGCCGACGAAGCAGCACCGAACACCTCAATTCAATTCATTCAGATAAAAATGTTCCGCCGTCGAATACAGCCCACGCCGCCACTCCACGGGCTTGTCGCCATAGGTGTAGGTCACCCGCTCGACCGAAAGCAGGGGCGTACCCTCGGCAACCTTGAGCGCCTCGCTCGCGCCGCGATCGGCGGCAACCGCGCGGATGCGCTCCTGGGCGCGGATCATGCGCACGCCGAAGCGCGTCTCGAACAGGCTGTAAAGCGAGCCATGCCAGCCCTGAAGGGTCTCGGCCGACAGCCCCTGGAAGACATCGCCCGGCAGGTAGATCTCGTCGATCACCACCGGCTTGTTGGTGAAGCGGAGAAGGCGGCGCACGATGATGATCGGCGCGCCGGGCTCGATGGCGAGCATGCGCGAAGCCTCCTGCCCCGCCTTGGCGCGCCAGCAGTCGAGCGGAATGCTCTGTGGCGGCGACAGGTCGCCGTCGAGCGGCACCAGGCGCAGGAAGCGGAACAGCGCGCGCGGGTCGTTGTGCGAGGCGACGAAGGTGCCCTTGCCCTGCTTGCGCACGAGCAGGTTATCCGCCGCCATCTCGTCGATGGCCTTGCGCACGGTACCTTGCGAGACACTGAAGCGCGCGGCGAGTTCCTGCTCGCTCGGGATGGCCTGGCCGGGACGCCACTCGCCCGCCTCAAGCGCCTGAAGAATCAAGGCCTTGATCTGACGGTACAGCGGGCTGAAGGTGGGCGACTCGTGCGACATGCGCGCATTTGAGCATAAAAATTCCGGGTCGTCTATCCTTACTCTTATGTCTTATATAAGACATAAGTTGCCATTTGACAGCCTTGCGCCAAGCATTTAGTATCCCCGCGCCTGTCCGGCAGCCATCACGGCACAGTCACGGGTACCGCCCGGCGCGGTCGCTTCGGGCCCGGTTCCAGTTCATCCAAGACCGTCTACATCGAGGGAGTAATCATATGAGCAAAGCCCCCATGCGCGTTGCTGTCACCGGCGCCGCCGGCCAGATCGGCTATAGCCTGCTGTTCCGCATCGCCAGTGGCGAAATGCTGGGCAAGGACCAGCCCGTCATCCTGCAACTGCTCGATCTGCCCCAGGCTCAGAAGGCCGTCAAGGGCGTGATGATGGAACTGGAAGACTGCGCCTTCCCGCTGCTCGCCGGCATGGTCGCCACCGACGACCCCAACGTCGCCTTCAAGGACGCCGACGTCTGCCTGCTGGTCGGTGCCCGTCCGCGCGGCCCCGGCATGGAGCGTGCCGACCTGCTGACCGCCAACGGTGCCATCTTCACCGTCCAGGGCAAGGCCATCGCCGAGAACGCCAAGGAAGACGTGCGCGTGCTGGTCGTGGGCAACCCCTGCAACACCAACGCCTACATCGCCCGCGCCGCCGCCATCAAGGTCGGCCGCACCAACCCGAACAACTACCACGGCATGCTGCGCCTGGACCACAACCGCGCGCTGTCGCAGCTGGCTTCCAAGTCGGGCCGTGAAGTGTCCTCGCTCAAGAAGATGGTGGTGTGGGGCAACCACTCGCCCTCGATGTACGCCGACTACCGCTTCTGCGAGTCGAACGGCGACAGCGTCAAGGCGCTGATCAACGACCACGCCTGGAACAACGACGTGTTCCTGCCCACCGTCGGCAAGCGCGGCGCCGCCATCATCGAGGCCCGTGGCCTGTCGTCGGCCGCCTCGGCCGCCAACGCCGCCATCGACCACGTGCATGACTGGGTGCTCGGCTCGAGCGACTGGGTCACCATGGGCGTGCCCTCCGACGGCTCCTACGGCATCCCCGAAGGCGTCGTGTTCGGCTTCCCCTGCGAGTGCAAGGACGGCCAGTTCAAGATCATCCAGGGCCTGGAGATCGACGAGTATTCCCAAGGCAAGATCAACGCCACCCTCAAGGAACTCGAGGAAGAGCGCGCGGCCGTCGCCGACATGCTCAAGTAACACGCGATCGCGGGCGGCGGATGCCGCCCTCGCGCAAGGCCACGGGGTAAAATCCGTGGCCTTTTCTTTTGCCCGGCGCCCTCTCCGAGCGCCGCGGCACTGCCTGATCGCCACGCCGCAGCCACCCCGGCGCACGAGCCGCCGACCCTACGAGGAGCCCGACATGCCGCTTCATCCCGCCCAGGTCCTGTTCGCCGGCGAAAAGCCCTTCCCCGCCCTGCCCGCCGTGGACCACTACGCCGGCGCCGAGAAGCTGATGCTCAAGGCGCTCAAGCTGCAGCAGGAGTTGGGCCCGGTGTTCGACATCACCTGCGACTGCGAGGATGGTGCCCAGGCGGGCGCCGAGGCCGAGCACGCGCGCATGGTGGTCGAGCTGGTCAATGGGGCCGAAAATCACTTCGGCCGCGTCGGCGCCCGCATCCACGACATCACCCATGCGCACTGGCAGCGCGACCTCGAAATCCTCGTCGGCGGCGCCGGCCGCCGGCTGGCTTTCGTGACCATCCCGAAGGTGCGCTCGGCAGCCGATGCGGCGACGCAGATCGCAGAGTTGCGCCGCGTCGAAGCCGCCTGCAATCTCGATCGCGCCCTGCCGGTGCATGTGCTGATCGAGACCCACGGCGCGCTGCGCGAGGCCTGGGAGATCGCCGCGCTCGACGGCGTCGAGTCGCTCGATTTCGGCCTCATGGACTTCGTCTCCGGCCACCACGGCGCCATCCCGGGCAGCGCGATGAAGAGCCCCGGCCAGTTCGAACACCCGCTCATCGTGCGCGCCAAGGCCGACATCGCCGCCGCCGCGCTGGCCAACGGCGTCGTGCCCGCGCACAACGTCACCACCGAACTTCAGGACGTGGCGGTGATCAGACACGACGCCGAACGCGCCCGCCGCGAGTTCGGCTACCTGCGCATGTGGAGCATCCATCCCAACCAGATCCTGCCCATCATCGCCGCGATGCAACCCGACTTCAGCGAAGTGAGCGAAGCTGCCGCGATCCTCGTCGCGGCGCAGGACAGGGACTGGGGCCCGATCCGCCACGACGGCCGCCTGCACGACCGCGCCTCGTATCGCTACTACTGGGAGCTGCTGCAGCGCGCCCGGCACACCGGCATGGAGATCCCGGACGACGCGCGCGCGCGCTTCTTTCCCCACTGACGCCGACGACCACTGCAAGCGCCACCGCGCTTTCGCACAACCCGCCACCCGAGTCCTCCTGCCATGATCGGCCCGCAGCACCTCCCCCTGTTCCTGCTCTATGGTCTGATGCTGCCGGTCACCGGGATGGTGCCGGTGCTGCCCGACTTCACCGCCCAGCGCTTTCCGGGGCTGGGGCAGTTCGCCAGCCACCTGTTCATGTCGATCAACATGATCGGCGCCCTGGTCGGTGCACCGATCGCCGGACTCGTCTCCGACCGCCTCGGCCGGCGCAAGGCGCTCGCCGTCGGTGCGCTGGCGCTCAACGGGCTCACCCTGCTCGGCATCGCCTGGGGCTATGCCAACGCCACGCAATATGGGCTGCTGCTCGCATTGCGCCTGCTCGAAGGCTTTGCCCACATGTCGGCGCTGTCGCTGCTGATGGCGCTCGGCGCGGACCACGCCGGCAAGGGCGGACTGGGTGCGCGCATGGGCGCGGTGGGCGCCTCGATCAGCCTCGGCGTGGCCACCGGCGCCCCGCTGGGCGGATTCGTCGGTGGCATCGATCCGCTCTGGGTACCGCTGGGCGGCGGCGTGCTCTCGCTCGCACTGGCGGTGACGGGCTTCATCGGCCTCGCTGACAGCACGCAGACGCGGCCGCGCATGGACGCCGGCGCGATCGTCGCCACCCTGCGCCGCCGCCGCCAGCTGCTGATCCCGCTCGCCTTCTCCTTCGCCGACCGGCTCACGGTCGGCTTCATCGTATCGACGCTGTCGCTCTATCTCGGCCTCGTGATCGGCTTCGATGCGCAGAAGATCGGACTGGCGATGGCCGCCTTCCTCGTCCCCTTCTCGGTGCTCACCTACCCCGCCGGACATCTGTCGCGGCACTTGGACCCGCTCGTCATGATGGTGGCGGGCAGCGTGCTGTACGGGGTCTTCCTCGGCGTGCTGGGCTTTCTGCCCGGCGAATGGATCGTCGCCGCGATGGCCGGCGGCGGCGTCATCGCGGCGCTGATGTACGCGCCCTCGCTGGTGCTCGCAGCCCAATACGGCGGCGAGGACTGCCGCGCGAGCGCGCTGGCCGCCTTCAACATGGCCGGCTCGCTCGGCTTCGCGGCCGGCCCGCTGCTCAGCAGCACCCTGCTGGCGCTGTTCGGGCTCTTCATGGCGCGCGCCTACACGCCGGTGTTCATCGTCATTGGCGCGATCGAGATCGTGCTCGCGCTCGCCGTGCTGGCGCTGGTGCGCAGCGGGCGTCTCGGCGAACAGCCCGCCGCCTCCTGAACGCCCCGCCGCCCCGACCGTGCCGCGGTGACCGGGCGCGGCCCTGCCGCGGCCGCGTCACATGCGGCACCGCCGCATTCAGCGCGCAGCCTTGCTCGCCTGCACCGCCTGCTCGAGCGCCTCGGTGGATTTGTAGTGCGGCACGCGGAACACCATGCGCTTCGCACGCTGCAGGTGGCTGTTGCCGCCGGCGATCTCCTCGTCCCAGAGCTGGTGCGCGCGCTGCAGGTTGGCCTCGCGCTCGAGCTCGAAGGCCTCGATCGAGAAGGCGCTGCCGAAGATGTAGAGCCGCCCGTCGTAGATGCGCCAGTGCTCAGGGTCACCGCCCCAGGGAATGCCGTACGCGACACCATTGGCGCAGTAGCCGCCGAACTGCGGCAGGTAGCGCTGCGGATCCTGGTCGAACAGGGCCTTGTGCTCCGGACTGGCAAAGCGCAGATCAACGCCCTCGTACTGGCTGGCGATGTCGGGCTTGCCCGGCTGCGCGCGGTTCTCGGCGAAGTAGGACACCACATCGTAGCCTTTGAGCAGCAGGCGCTTGCTCTCGCCCTCGCTGACCGCATTGACCGGCGAATACGCGCCCCCCGGGTTCTGCGTGAACATCGCACAACCGCTGAGCCCGCTGGCCAGCACGGTCGCGGCGAGCAGCAGCTTGATCGGATTCTTCATGGTCGGACTCCTTGCGGGGAAGCCTGGCCGAGCGGCCAGGCGGCGCTGTCCACATGCTCCCCCACCGCGTCGGCGTAGGGCATGGGCCAGCCCAGGATGGCGCAAGCCTCGCGGCAACGCGCCTTCAGGTCGGCACGGTCGGCGCCGCCCAGGTGCATGACACCGTAGCGGTGGCTGCCGAGCCATTTATAGTCGCGCGCGAGCGACTTGCCCGACTTGGCGAAATCGAGCAGGAAACCATCGGCAAAGGCCTCGGCGAAGCGCGCGCGTTGCGTGGCCGAAGGCGCAGTCACCCGATCCGCGACGTCGAAGCTGCGGAACACGAAGCTCGAAGCCGCCCCGGCCGTGGGCGCCAGCCTTGGCAGCGCGGCCGGATCCCGCCCGTGCGCGAGCGCGATCGCCATCGCGTACGGATCGACGCCATCCACCCTCAGGTACAGGTCGGCCAGCTGCGAGGCCAGGCGCGGGTTGAACTCGATCACCGTCAGCCGCTCGCTCGCCGCGTCGTAGAAGAACTCCATGTTGAAGAGCCCATGCTCGAAGCCCGCCGCGGCGAGGAAGCGCCCCGCCACGTCCAGCGCCCGCGCCTGCACCGCCGGCGGCAGCCGGCTCGGGTAGTCGAAGCGCATGAAGGCCTGCGTGCCCGGGTACATGATCGAATCGACCACGCCGATGGCCTGCGCACGCCCCTGCCACACGAACCCATCGAGATTGAACTGCGCGGCCACGGCAGGCCGTTCCCACATCAGCCGGTGCGCCGTGCCGGCCTCGGGCAAGCACCGGCGCGCGACGCGGTCGAAGGGTTCGACCAGATGCTCGATCACCCAGCGCTCGCCCGCGCCGAAGCGCGTGTGCGCGTGGAGCTCGGCGCGGCTCGCGACCTGGCGCGCGAGCACCGAAAAGGCGGCCTTGACCGGCTTGACGAACACCGGATACGGCAACCCCTCGGGCACCGGACCGCCGTAACGGGCATCGATGAGGCCGAAGGGCACGTTGGCCTCGGGGCACACCGCCTGCAGCACCCGGCGTGCATGCAGCTTGTGCTGGCAGGCGACGACCGCGGCGGGCGCGGTCCCGGGCCAACCCATGCGTTCGGCCAGCAGCGCGGCGCACAGGGCGCCGAACTGCTCATGGTTGGACACTACCGCCCGCCAGCCGGCGGTCTCGGCGCGGCGCGCCAGGCCGGCGACGAAGCGCTCCATGTCGAAGAAGGCCAGGCGCGCGTTGCTCGGGAAGCTGAAGAGATCGAAGCCCGCCTCGTCGAACGCGGCGCCATCGGCCTGACGCGCGAAGCCCGCACGGTCCCAGTCGTAGTTGAACAGCAGCAGGGTGTCGTGGGACGAAGACATGGACGCTCGGACGATCAAATGCGGGCTGCACGCGAACCGCACAGCGCCAAAGCCCGCCTCGCCCGGGCTCGAGCGAGGGGGAATGTTTGCATCTGATTATATTCCGATCGCTCGCACTCAGGCCCCTGCACGCTGGGTGCCGGATGCGGGCGCCTCGTACTCCGCGCAGCCGCCACGCCCATCCACGCGCGGCCGCAGGAACAGCGCCCCCAGCCGCCCGGCCGCGAGCGCAAACGCCGCCACCCAGCCCAGCCCGGCGATCAACTGCAGCGCGCCGACAGGCATGTCCGGCAGACCGGACGCCGCGCGCAGCAGCGCCGACAGCGCCACCAGCACGGCTGCGGCACCCACCCACGGCCGCTCGTCGAGCGCGTAGCCCGCGTGCGTGCGCCCCGCGATGCACAGCACTGCGAGGATCGACAGGCCCATCGCGCCGATGGCGAGCAGATGCACCCCCGCGCCGGGCGCCACCGGCGCGCCGAGCTGCGCCAGCCCCATCAGCAGGTAACCGAGCGCGAGCAACCAGTACACGGCATACAGCATGAAGGCCCAGCGCGTCAGCAGCGCCCTGCCCACGTGCCAGTCGTTGAGCAGGTTGAACACCGCCGCGGCCGCGCCCAGACCCAGCCAGCCGGTGATGGCCGACTGCGGCATGAGGAATTCGGACGCGGTGTACAGGGCGATCGCCGAGATCGCGAGATTGCGCCGCGGCGGGCGGGCACGGTAGGAGGGCAGCTCGAGCTCGGCCTCCTCGGCGTGGCGCAGCACCCGTGCCGGCAGGCGGCGCGCGCGCTCGGCGTCGAGCGCATCGTTCATGATCCGCATCGAGATGCGGCTCAGCGCGACCACGATCAGGCTCATCATCACCCCGAGCCCGACCCGCACCCAGCGCATCGGATATTCGCCGCGCAGCACGTCGACATGAAAGCCGCCCACCGCCACCGCCATGGCCAGCAGCCCCCACAGGAAGCCCAGGTGGCGGCGGTCCGGGTCACGCCACAGGCGCGGCGCCACCGCCGCGAAGATGGCAAACGCGAACCCCGCGTTGAACACCGCCGCGGGCAGATGGCCCAGCCACGCCGCCCCGCCCCCCGCCGCGGCCGGCAGCAGCGCCGCCAGCGCGCCCGAGCCCCAGAACGCCAGCCTCGCCGCCAGCCACAACAGCACGAAGCGCAGCACCAGCCGCGGTGCGAACGCCGGCGTGGCGGTGAACTCGGGCACTGCCGTGAGCACGAAGCCCGCCACCGCGGCCAGGCCGAAGCCGAACATCAGCTCGTGCGCATGCCACACGAAAGGCCCGCCTGCGACTGGAGGCAGCGGCAGCCCCACGCTCAGGAAACCGGTCCACGCCAGCACCACCAGCGCGCCATACACCGCCGTGGCAAGGAAGAAGGGGCGAAACCCGCACATGAAGACCGGCCGCCCGGCCAGCCTCGCCAGCCAGCCGTCGCCGGCACATCCCGTCTGTCGCTGCATCGTCGCATCACTCATGCTCAGGCCCCGCAACGCTTGCCACCCGGCACGGCGACCCGCGGTGCCGACGTGACCAGGCGCAGCCCGGACACGCCCCGCCCCGCGGCGGGAAACGGCTCCGCGAACGCGGCGCCCGCCACCGCAGGCGGCAGGCCGAAGCTCTCGCGCACCGCAGGTGTCTGCAGCAACTCGGCCGTGTGGTGGTACACCCAGGCATCGTCGCGCTGGCCGGCCGGGCGGTCGAGCTCGAAGCGGCACACGATGCGGCCCGGCTCTGGCGCCATCACCAGGATCGCGTCCGACAGTCGCACTGCTTCCATCAGGTCATGGGTGATCATCAGCACGCCCATGCCGCGCTCGGCCTGGTGAGCGAGCAGCAGGCGGTAGAGCTCTTCGCGGAGGCCGACGTCGAGCGCCGAGAACGGTTCGTCGAGCAGCAGCAGCTCGGGGGCGAGCACCAGCGCACGCGCCAGCGCCACCCGGCTCTGCATGCCACCCGAGAGCTGATGCGGAAACTTCTCCAGGTCGCGGTAGGCGAGCCCCAGACGCAGCGCCAGCTCGCGCGCGCGAAAGTCGCGTTCGGCACGCGCCACCCCGGCCGCCTTGAGACCGAGCGCGATGTTGTCGAGCGCCGTCTTCCACGGCAGCAGGCGCGGCTGCTGGAACATGAAGGCAGTGGAGGCGAAGCCGTTGTCCACCTGCCCTTCCTGCACCGTCAGCAGGCCGGCGGCCAGGTGCAGCAGCGTGGTCTTGCCGCAGCCCGAGGGGCCGACCAGGGCCACGACCTCGCCCGCGCGCACGCGAAAGTGGATGCCCGAGAGCACCTCGTCGCGCGCGAAGGCGTGCGCGAGCCCGTGCACGCGCAACTCGGCGCGCAACTCGGCGCGCGGAGCCGGCGCAGACCTAAGCGCTGCCGCACCGGGCGCGCGTGCGGCGGCACCCCCACCCTCCTCCCCGCTCCCGCCCGCAGCGAGCGTGGCCGTGGGCTGCGCCGCGAAAAGCCTCGTCAATGTCTTCATGCGCCCTGCCCCCTCCAACGTTCGACCTCGCGCTTGATCGGCTCCAGCACCAGGTACTCCACCGCCAGCAGCAGGCACACCACCGCGGCGATCCAGGCCATGGTGGCGGCCGTGTCCAGATGCGAGCGCGACACCGCGAGCGCCGCGCCCACGCCGTCCTGGGTGGCGAGCAGCTCGGCCATCACCACCACCTTCCACGCCGTGCCGAGCGCGGCGATCCAGGCCGGGAAGAGGTAGGACACGACGTGCGGCAGATAGACATCGGTGAGCATCATGCGCCGCGGCAGGCGAAAGGCCTCGGCCATGCCGTGGAGCTGGTTGTCGAGCGTGCGCGTGCCCTGCAGCGCACCGATGAAGATCACCGGGAAGGCGGCGACGAACACCGTGAACACCGGCGTGCCGTCGCTCGCGCCGAACCACAGCATCGCCAGCACCAGCCAGGCGATCGGCGGCGTGCCCATGAGCACGGTGACGAGCGGGCGCGCCATCATCGAGGCGGTCATCGACAGCCCGGCGATGAGGCCGAGCATGCTGCCGGCGAGCACCGACAGCGCATAGCCGGTGAGCGCGCGGCGGGCGGTGGCGGCGAGCTCCGGCCAGGCCGCGCCGCTGTCGATCAGGCCCCACAGCGTGGCGAAGGCCGCACGCGGGTCGGGCATGACCAGCGGGCCGTAGGCGAGACTCACCGCCTCCCAGACGGCGAGCAGCAGACAGAGGCTGGCGATCGCGCCCCAGCCGCTCCACAGGTAGGCCGGCAGCCCGGCCAGCCAGGCGCGCAGCAGGGTCATCGCTTCATCGCTCCGGCGTAGAAGCCCTCGTCCGGCAACTTGCCGCCGACCAGTGCCGGATTCTTCGCCACCAGCTGGCCGAACATGAACTCGAGCTCGGCGCGCGCATCCACGATGGACACCGCTTCCAGCTGACTCACCGCGATCGAGTCCGCGACCGCCTCGGGGCTCAGCAGGTCGATGCGCGCCGCCACTGCCTTGCCGCAGGTCTCGGCCTTGGCCTTGCACCACGCGAGCGAGCGCGCGTACTCGGCCTCGATGCGCGCCACCAGCTCGGGGCGCTCGCGCAGCCCCCCCATGACCGCGATGCCGGCCTGCGGGATGCGTGCTGCGCGCGCGAACACCCGGCCCCACTCCTGCTGCAGGTCCACGCTGCGATGCAGCTCGGGCGCGATCACGCTGAGCGGAAACGACCCGGTCTTGCGCAGCGCCATCGACGCCGCCGGCTCGGCGAGCAGCGCGTGGTCCACGCGGCGCATCACCAGCAGTTGCATCGCATCGATCGGACTGGCGACGTAGCGCAGCTTCAGGTCGCGCCGCACATCCATGCCCTGCTGCCCGGCGAGCAGCTGCAGCACGATGTCGGGCATGTCGCCGCGAAACGGCATCGCCAGCTCCTTGCCGCGCAGATCCGCGATCGACCTGAGCGCCGGGTCGCGCGACACCAGCCACAGCACGCCCCAGGTCGACACGTTGATCAGTTGCAGCTTCGCGCCGCGGTTGTAGAGGTTGGCGGCGACGTTGGTCGGCATCGCCAACACGTCGGCGCGGCCGTCGAGCGCCATCACGCGCAGCTGGTCGGGGTCACGCCAGGGCACGAACTCGACCTGCTCGGCGATGTCGTCGAGCGCACCCGAGTCGACCATGTGGATGAGCGCGTTCGACACCGCCGCCGGGGGCCCGGCGAGGGTCAGCTTGGCCAACCTGGGCGCCTGCGCATGGACGATGCCGGTCACGAGCAGGAAGGCACACAGCACGCAGACGTGCAGCGCCGCGCGCGTCCACGCCGGCAGCGTGAAACTGCGCTGCAGCCGGGCAGATGCCGCCGCCCGCGCATCGAACCGCGCTGCGTGCGCGGTGCCGGAAGCGGTGGCGGAACAATCGACAACGAGGCGCTCGCGACGCGGCGTCGCTCGATGGCCTTCGAGGCGACTGCGGGGACGGCGACGGTCCATGTCAGAAGCTCCCGTTCAGGCTCAGTGCGATGCCACGGCCGGGCGCGGCGAGCTCCTTACCCGAGACGCCCTCGGTCTGGTGCTCGTGGTAGCGCTTGTCGGCGAGGTTGCTGAGCTGCACGGCGAGCGCGGCCGACTCGAAGGCGCCGAGCCTGCCGAGCTGCCAGCCGAACTCGGCGTCGGCGGTCACGAAGCCGGCGGTGGCGTTCTCGGTGCCGTTGGTGAAGCGGCGGGCGATGCGGTCCTGCTCGGCCACCGCGCGCAGCTGCGCCCGCCACCAGAAGCCACGCTCGGCGGGCTGGCCGATGCCCAAGGTCAGCTCGGGCGCGGGCATCTGGAACAGCGGTTCGTCATCCTGATGGTTCTTGCCGCGCAACCAGGTGAAGCCCGCGTCGGCCACGAAGGCGCCGACCGGCAGGCTGACGCTGCCCTCGATGCCGTGGAGGGTGACCTTGTCGAGGTTCTCGGTGCGCTTGATGCTCACGCCGGTCGCGGTGGTCTGCCCGGTGATCCGGCCGGCAATGTAGTCGTCGATACGCGTATGAAATGCGGCCAGCTGGTACTGCAAGCCCTTACTGTCACCCTTCAGGCCGAGCTCGAAGCTGGTCGACAACTCCGGATCGAGCTGCGGGTTGCCGACATGGTAGTAGCCATCTCCACGCGCCGAATCCTCGAAGCGTTCGCGCATGTCCGCGGCGCGATACGCCCGCCCGATGTTGCCGTAAATGTTCAGCCCCTCGGCCAGCGGATGCACCACGCCGACAGACCAGGACAGCTTGCTGTCCGACTTCTTCAGCCCGTTCGTTTCAGCGCTCGCGCCCCAGCCTTTGCGGGCGGCCTCGCCGCTCACCCGGTCGTAACGCGCACCGGCCACCATCCGCGTGGCACCGAGCTCGAATTCGTCCTGCACGAAAACCCCGCGTGACTCGACACGCCCGCGGCTGAACGGGTCATTGCGCACGATCGCATCGAAGTTCGTCGCGGGGTTTCCCATGTAGCGCTCGGGATCGCCCTTCATCGTCCAGGTGTCGACACCGACCGTCAGCAGATGCGACTCGAGCAGCGGAAAAACGTACCTGGCCTTCGCACCATTGGTCGCAAACGTCACGTCGTTGCGGACGTTGTTCTTCGCGTAACGCTCGGTGTAGGCGCGAATTTGGCGGAAGACCTCCTGCCGGTAGATCTCCGCCGACAGCATGCCCTCACCGAGCCGAGCATCCACACCCAGCGCGTAGAGTTCGCGGCGCTGCTCCGGAGAGTGAATGCTGACCTCGCCGAGCGGCACCAGCTTGAACTGATCGTTCGGCAGCGGCACCCGAAAACCCTGCACCCGCGCCGACCCCGGGTACCAAACATCCTCGTCCTCGTGCCGCTGCAGGTTCACCCCCAGCGTCAGATCCTCGTTCAGCTTGTGCTTGTACTTGGCCAGCAGGGTGCCGGACTGGTAGCCGGTGCGATCCTCGCGGCCGTCCGGGCTGCGGTAGTCGCCCACGTCGCGACCGGCCACGCCCAGCACCAGCGCGCTGTTTTCGCTCGAGCGCGTCAGCAGCGCGGCGCCGGCGACGCCCTTATCCACGCTGGAGAAGCGCGCGCCGACGCGGCCGCCGAGCTTCTCGTCTGCCGAGAAACCGACGTCCGGCGTGATCAGGTTCACCACCCCGCCCATCGCGCCGCTGCCGTACAGCACCGAGCCCGGGCCCTTGACCACCTCGGCGCGCTCGAGCAGGCCGAGGTCGAGGAAGGAGGCGATCGCGCCCTGCGGCTGCGCCGAGTTCATGCGCACGCCGTCGACCATCACCACCACACTCTCCTTCTTGAGCCCGCGCAGCACCGGGTTCTGCCCCCAGGCACCGTCGGACTGCGCCGCGAGGCCGGGCTTGCCGCGCAGCAGCGCGCCGGCCACTGCACCGGTGGCTCCCGGCGCGTGCAGCACCTCGACCGCCTGCGGCGTGTCGAGCGCCTCGGCCGCATAGCCCCTGGCGGTGACGAGCTGGGTATCGAGCTGAGTTTCTGCCCGGGCCTGGGCAGCGGAGGAAGAAACGGACAGGCCGAGCACGGCCACGGCCAGCGGGCGCAGGCGAAATACCATCGAGAGCTCCGGAAAGATCGGTTCTGGGGCTGGCTGGCGACGGCTGGCTTGCCCTGCGGTTGAAATAACGGAGGCAATCGTAGCTTAATTGCGAATGGTTCGCATTTTGTTTTTATCGAGCGCGGTGCTTTTTTGCCACACGAGGGGCGATTATCATCGGCGGCGGCGCACCCACCCCCGGGCGCAGCCTGCGCCCCACCCACCTCGCACGCCAGGAAAGTGACCCTCGATGAAACTGTCCCGCCTGTACCGCCCGCGCGACCGCCGCTTCTGGTTGCTGATCGTGCTCAACCTGTTGTCGGCGGCGCTGGCCTGGGCGATGCGCAGCTACCCGCTCACGCCGCTCGCGAACACCGTGGCCGGGCTGATGGCTCTGGGCAACATGGTGCTCGGGGTGGTGATCGCCATCGACCTGATGCGCGACGCGCGCGCCGACACCGAGCTCAGGAATCGGCCCTGACCCTGGAGCTCGGTTCGGACCTGAGTTCGGCCCTGGGCACGACCTCGGCCTTGGGCACGAGTTCGTCCGCCGCGAGCACGGGCGATGCGTCCGCCTGCAGTCCGGCCGGCCTCTGCGCGTCAGCGGCGCCCCAGTTCACGATCTCGATGCGGCCGTCGTAGTACTCGACGATCGCGCTGCAGGTGTCGACCCAGTCGCCGCAGTTCAGGTAGCGCACCGCGCCGATGCGCCGGTCGGCCGGCCAGTGGATGTGTCCGCACACCACGCCGTCGACCCCGCGCTGCGCGGCCGCGTGGGCGACGGCGTCCTCGAAGTCGAAGATGAAGCTCACCGCCTTCTTCACCTTCTGCTTGGCGTAGCCCGCGAGCGACCAGTAGCCAGGACGGCGCAACAGCCGGCGCACGCGCGACAACAGCAGGTTCACGCGCACCAGCGCCTCGTAGCCGACATCGCCCAGCAGCGCGACCCAGCGATGGTGGCGCGTGACCTGGTCGTACTCGTCGCCATGCACGAGCAGGTAGCGGCGACCGTCCACGCCTTCGTGAATCCATTCCGGCTCGACCCGGATACCGCCGAAGGAGATGCCGTGGTATTCGCGCAGCGCCTCGTCGTGATTGCCCGGGATGAAGAACACCCGGCAGCCGTGGCGCGCGCGGCGCAACACCTTCTGCACCACGGTGTTGTGCGCAGACGCCCACTGCACGCTGCGGCTCATCGCCCAGAAGTCGATGATGTCGCCGAGCAGATACAGGTACTCGGACTCGTGCGCCTTGAGAAAATCGAGCAGGCGCTCGGCCTGGCAGGCGCGCGTGCCCAGATGGACGTCGGAGATGAAGATCGCGCGTACGCTCTGCATCAGGCCTTGGCCCCGCGCACGAGCGCCGGCGCGCCGACGCTGCCCTGCACCGGCTGCGCCGAACGCCACACGCCGAGCAGCGCCGCGGCAAAGGCGTCGTTGACGCGCTCCCAGTCGATACCTTCGGCGGTGGTGCGTGCCGCGCGCCCGAGCTGGGCGCGCAAGCCGTCGTCACGCGCGAGCTGCAGCGCGCGCTCGATGAAGCCTTCGGCATCGCCGAAGCGGGCAAGACCGCCATTGCCGAGATCGCGCACGACCTCGGCCGCGGCGGCGTAGTCATAGGCCACCGGGCACAGCCCGCTCGCCATCGCCTCGAGGGTCACGTTGCCGAAGGTCTCGGTCTGGCTCGCAAACAGGAACAGATCGGCCGACGCGTAGTGCGCGGCCAGATCGTCGCCGATGCGCATGCCGGCAAACACCACCTGCGGATGTGCGCGCTCGAGGCTGGCGCGCAGCGGCCCGTCGCCCACCAGGATCATGCGCGCATCGGGCCGCTGCCGCCTGATCGCCTCGAACGCTCCGAGCGCGAGGCTTAGGTTCTTCTCGGGGGCGAGCCGACCGACGCACATCACGCCCAGCGCCCCGTGCGCCAGCCCCCAACTGCGGCGCAGCGCCTCGTCGCGGCGTGCGGGCGAATACAGCGTGGTGTCGACGCCGCGCGAGACGACCTCGACGCGCTCGTAGCCCTGCGCGCTCAGGCGCGCGGCGAGCGCGGCGGTGGGCACATACGTGGCCGCGGTGCGATTGTGAAAGCGTCGCAGGTAGGCGGCCACCGGCTGGCGCAGCCAGGCCACGCCGTAGTGGCCGCTGTAGTGGTCGAAGTTGGTGTGGAAGTCGGATGTGACCGGAATGCGCAGCTTGTTCGCCGCCGTCACCGCCGTCCACCCGAGCGGGCCCTCGGTGGCGACATGTACGAGGTCGGGCCGGCGCATCGACCACTCGCGCAGCAGCCGGCGGCGCGCCGGCAGCCCGAGCTTGAGGCCCTCGTAGCGCGGCAGGCGCAGGCTGTGCGCCAGCACCTCTTCGAGCGCGCCGTCCGGCGCTGCCGTGTCCGAGGGCGTCTGGCGCGGCCGGATGAGCTGCACGCCGTGGCCGCGAGCGATCAGCCCGTCGACCATGCGGCGCAAGGTCATCGCCACCCCATTGACCTCGGGCGGCCAGGTTTCGGTGATCAGCGCCACGCGCAGGCGCGGCGTCTGACCGAGCTCTTCGCTCGTGTAGTCCAGGGTTCTCATGGCGCTGCAGCATAGGCAGGCCACAAGACAGCGAGGTTAAGCGCGTCTTTCGGTCAGGTTACGCGCGCAGGGCCGGCGCGCACTAGTCGAGCAGCCGCGGCGGGGCGGCGAGTGCGTCGACGATGGCGCGGTCGTGGTCGTAGATGTCGTTGCGCAGCTGCAAGCGCCCCGCCTCGTCCAGCGCTGCGGTGGTGTAGTGCAGCAGCACCGGCACGTCCCTGCCGACCGGCACCGTGCGCGTACGCCCGCTGTCGAGCGCGGCCTGCAGCGCCTCGGGGCTCCAGGTGTCGGGCGCGTCGAGCAGCAGCACGGCGAGGTCCTCGGGGTTCTGCACCCGCACGCAGCCCGAGCTGAGCGCACGCTCGGCGCGCCCGAACAGCCCACGCGCGTTGGTGTCGTGCAGATAGATGGCGTAGGGGTTGGAGAGCGCGAACTTGATGCGCCCGAGCGAGCCGCGGGCGCCCGACTCCTGCACCACCATGTAACCCAGCCCGCTTCGCCGCGCCGCCTCCCAGTCGATGGTGGCGGGGTCCACCGTCTGCCCGCCGCGACCGACCACGCGCAGGCGGTGGTTGGCCAGATAGGCGGGGTTGCGCGCCGCCGCCGGGATCACGTCCTCGCGCATGATCGTGGGCGGCACCACCCACTTGGGATTGAGCACGAGGTTGACCACGCTGTCGCGCAGCGAAGGCGTCTTGCGCGTGGGCTTGCCCACGATCACGCGCGAGGCCCACACCGTCTGCCCGTCGAGCACGAGGTCGGCGTGATAGCCGACGATGTCCACGTAGAGTCGGTCGCCGCCGAGGTCGGCGCTCACCCAGCGCAGGCGTTCGAGGTTGGCCCGGATCTGGTCCGCACGCTCGGCCGGGCTGGTGTTGAGCGCGCGCAGCGTCTGCCCGCCCACGATGCCGTCGGCGGCGAGCCCGTGACGCAGCTGAAAGCGCTCGACCGCCGCCTCGAGCGCCGGGTCGTAGCGCCGCGCATCGCTCACCGCGTCCAGCCCTTCTTCACCGTCCAGCGCGAGCCGCGCGCGCAAGGCCGGCACGCGCGCGCTGCGCTGGCCCGGACGCAGCGTGGGGCCGGCCGGGATGGTCGGCCAGTCGCCGGATGCGGCCTGGACCGCGTATTCGGCCAGAGCCGCCTGCAGCGCCCGATAGAGCGGCGAGGACGGCGCCTGGGCCTCGATCGCCGCCTGCAGGTCTGCCCGCTGCAGCAACTGCGCCAACGCTAGGGCGCGCGCGTAGGGGTTGGCGGGCGGGGTGAAGTTCCATTCGCGGTAAAGCGTGCGCGGGTCGAGCTTGCCGTAGCGCAGCTGCTTCACCACCCTGGCGAGCGTGTCGCTCAGGAGCAGCTCGCGCGTCACCCGCGCCTCGATGTCGGCGGGCACGGCGAGCTGGCTGCGCAGGCGCTCGGGCTCAAAATCGCGCGCGTCCAGGCCGTGGGTATCGAGGCGCTCGAGCGCGGCGAGCAAGGCACCGGCGCGCGCGGCGTCGTCCCACAATGGGCGGTAGGCGCGCTGCAGATACAGCAGCGAGGTGGTCTCGTCGGCCGTCGCCGGACGTGCGGCCAGGCTCCGCTCGAGCAGGATGCTCAGCGGATCGACGACTTCGCCGGTCTCGACGACCGCGGCACCCTGGGCGCCCACCGGGGCGCCCTGCACCGCGCCCGGTCCGGCCACCGCCATCTGCTGCGCAGCCGCAGGGGGCGCGAACATCAACGTGGCAGATGTCGCGAACGTTACAAAACTTTTGCCCAAAAACGCGCCCCCTTCCTTTAGGATGCGGTCCTCAAGTGCTTGTTCGGACTGCTTATTATCCATGTCGAAGATCATCCTCGATTGCGCCGCGCCCTCGCGCCGGCTGTTCCTGAAAGGCCTGAGCGCCCTTCCCCTGGGGCTCTCCGCCGCCACATCGCAGGCGGCACGCCTCGATCGTCACCCCGAACTCCATCTCGGCTTTCGCCACACCCACACCAACGAACGCATGCATGTCGCGTTCCGTAATCGCCACGGCTACATCCCGCCCGCGCTCGAGCGCATGAACTGGCTGCTGCGTGACTTCCGAACAGGAGAGTCTACACGCATGGACCCGAAGCTCTATGACATGCTTCACGCAATCAGCATCGCGTGTGGCGGCGACACCTTCGAAATCATCTCCGGCTACCGCTCGCCGCAGACCAACACCATGCTGCGCAAGACGCGTGGCGGCGGAGTGGCCAAGCGCAGCCTGCACATGGACGGCAAGGCGATCGACATTCGTCTGGTCGGCGTCGACACCGCGCGCGTGCGCGATGCCGCGATCGCGCTCGGTGCCGGGGGCGTCGGCTACTACCCCGACTCGGATTTCGTCCACATCGACACCGGGACAGTGCGCAGCTGGGGGCCGAAGGCAGCCTGAAGCGGTCGTCCCGGGGCGCCCTCAGCCCACAAGCACCAGCCCCCACACCACGGCAGCGTTGAGCAGTGCGATCAGCACGGCCGCGCTGCCGATGTCTTTTGCGCGCTTGGCGAGCTGGTGGCGCTCGAGCGATACACGGTCGACCGTCGCCTCGATGGCAGAGTTCACCAACTCCACGATCAGCACCAGCAGCACGCAGCCGATCATCAGCGCACGCTCGAGCGCGCCCTCGCCCAACCAGACGGCGAGCGGAATCGCCACCACGGCCAGCCACACCTCCTGGCGAAAGGCGTCTTCATGCCGATAAGCTGCGCCGAGCCCATCGAGCGAATAGTGGAAGGCGTTCCACACCCGGCGCAAACCGGTCTTGCCCTTGAAAGGACTTTCCATCCTGGTCTTCCGTCCCTGAGTGAGAAGCTGCGCGATGATGCCATGAAAGACGCGTGGCTCACCGCCCGCAGCGCCGCGGGCCGTGGCGGGGCGCCTCGAATCGCGCCGAGCGTGCGCTACTGCCGCATGCGACATCGATGAACATGGACGCCGCCGCGCGCCTGTATTAGCTTCCCGCCCCGGGATATCCGCCGCACCCAGGCTCGACCTGCGGAGCGACGCAAGCACAAGAAAGCCGGGACGACACATGGCAGGCAGGATCGGACGATTCGAGATCAGACGCGAACTGGGGCGCGGCGCACAGAGCGTCGTTTACCTGGCGTGGGATCCGCAGCTCGAGCGCGAGGTCGCGCTCAAGACCCTGCATTACGCCCCCGGGCGCAGCCCCGACACCTCGGCGCTGCTGGCCGAGGCGCGCTCGGTGAGCCGTCAGCGCCACCCGGGCATCGTGCCCGTGTTCGAGGCCGGCCAGGAGGAAGCAACGCCCTACCTCGTGTTCGAGTACGTCCCGGGGCGCAGCCTGGCCGAGCTCATGCACCAACGCGGCGCCCTGCCCCCGAACGAGGCGGTCGCGCTGATGATCGCCGTCCTCGGCGCGCTCGCCACCGCACACGCCCAGGGCATCGTGCACCGCGACCTCAAGCCGAGCAACATCCTCATCGACGCCGACGGACAGCCCCGCATCACGGACTTCGGCATCGCGCGCCGGATCGACGAGGCGGCAAACCGCAAGGCGCTCTCGGGCACTCCCGGCTACATGGCGCCCGAGTACATCGAACACGGCGAGCTCAGCGCCCGCAACGACATCTACGCCGCCGGCGTGATCCTGATCGAGCTGCTCGCCGGGCGTCGCGTGCATCGCGAAACCGACCCGCTCCGCCTGCTCGAGCACACCCGCAGCACCCCGGTGGCGCTGCCGCCCGGTGGCGCGCCGATCGACGAGCCGCTGGCCGCGATCGCGCTGCGCGCCGCCGCCCTGGACCAGGACACGCGCTTTGCCGACGCCGAGCAGTTTCGCGCCGCGCTCGAGGCCTGGCGCACGCCACCCGAAGAAGCGCCCCAGAGCGAGAGCGCAGGCGCTCCGGCCGGCGCCATCGAATTCCTGCTGCGGCGGATGAAACATCGCGGCGACTTTCCGGCGCTGTCCGAGTCGGTGGCCACCATCAACCGCATCGCCTCGAACGAAGGCGAGAACGTGGGCACCCTGTCCGGCCTGATCCTGCGCGACTTCTCGCTCACCAACAAATTGCTGCGTCTGGTCAATTCGGCGCACTACCGCCCCGCGGGCGGCGGGCAGATCAGCACCATCTCGCGCGCGGTGGTGGTGCTGGGCTTCGATGCGGTGCGCAACATCGCGATCACGGTGCTGCTGTTCGAGCATCTGCAGAACAAGACCAACGCCGCCCAGTTGCGCGAGGAGTTCCTGCGCACCTGCCTGGCCGGCCTGTTCGCCCGCGAGCTCGCCACGCGCCTGCGTCTGCGCGATACCGAGCAGGCCTATATCTGCGCGGTCTTTCACAAGCTCGGCCGGCTGCTGTGCCAGTACTACTTCCCCGAGGAGAGCCAGGACATCCGGCGCGTGATGCACCAGCACGACTGCAGCGAGGACGTCGCGGCGCAGCGCGTGCTCGGCGCCGGCTTCGACGAGCTCGGCATCGCCCTCGCGCGCAGCTGGGGCTTCCCCGAGCTCATCCAGAACAGCATGCGCAAGCTGCCCGAGGGCGTCGCCCACCGCCCCGCGACCGCCGAGGAGCGGCTGCGCGCGCTCTCCGCGTGCGCCAACGAGTACTGCGACTCGGTCGCGCTGCTGAACCCGACCGAGCGCGAGCACGCCCTGCAGGCCATCACCACGCGCTTCGCCGACGCGGTGCCGATCGACTTCCAGAGCACGCGCGAGCTCATGCAGCGCGCGGCGGACGAAATCGGCGATTTCGCCCGCACCATCAAGCTCAACCTGCAACAAACGCGCATCGGCCGCCAGCTGCGCCACTTCGTCGACGGCACCGGGCACGCCGGCCACGGCGCGGCGGACACGGCCGACATGCCGACGAGCGCGATGCTCGAGCAGTCCGGCCCGGTCGACGGCGCACCCGCCGGGCAGAAGGCGCCCGACCCCCAGGCCCTGCTCAGCTCGGGCATCCAGGACATCAGCAACACCCTGGTCGAAGAGTTCAAGCTCAACGACGTGCTGCGCATCATCCTCGAGACCATGTACCGCGCCATGGGCTTCAAGCGCGTGCTGCTGTGCGTGCGCGATGCACGCAGCAACAGCATGACCGGGCGCTTCGGCTTCGGCCCCGAGGCGGGCGAGCTCGCCAAGCAGCTGCGCTTCAGCCTCTCCGCGCACCCCGACAACGTGTTCAACGTTGCCACCGCCCGCGGCGTCGACATCCTGATCTCCGACATCGACGACCCGAAGATTGCCGCTCGGGTGCCCGACTGGTACCGCAAATCGGTGCCCTCGAACACCTTCGTGCTGTTCCCGCTCATGATCAAGGGGCGCCCGGTGGCGATGATCTATGCCGACAAGGACCACGCCGGCGAGATCCGCATCAGCGAACAGGAACTCGCGCTGCTGCGCACGCTGCGCAACCAGGCCGTGCTCGCGATCAAGCAGTCGAGTTGAGCCGCACGCCGCAAGTCCTCACGCAGGGTCGAGGCGCAGGATGCGACCATCGCTCTCGTCGAGCAGCCACAGGTGGCCGTCCGGCCCCTGGCGCACGTCGCGGATGCGGCGGCCGAGTTCGATGCGCTCTTCGTGCACCACCTTGTCGCCCTCGAGCACCAGGCGCGCGACGAGTTGGAACTTGAGCGCCCCGACGAAGAGATTGCCCTTCCACTGCGGAAACAGGTCACCGGTGTAGAACGCCATCCCCGAGGGTGCGATCGAGGGCGTCCACTGGGTCAGCGGCGCCTGCACATCGGCGCGCGTCGTCCCCTCGCCGATGCGCGTACCCACCACGTATTCACGCCCGTAGGTGATCACCGGCCAGCCGTAATTGCGCCCCGGCAGCAGCTTGTTGAGCTCGTCGCCACCCTGCGGGCCGTGCTCGTGCGCCCACAGCTCGCCGGTCTGCGGGTGCAGCGCCGCACCTTGTACGTTGCGATGGCCGTAGGACCACACATGCGCGCCCGCCTCGCTGCGGCCGACGAAGGGGTTATCGGCCGGCACGCTGCCATCGGGCCGGATGCGCAGCACCTTGCCCAGATCGCTGTCGAGCACCTGCGCACGCTCGCGCAGGTGGTAACGGTCGCCCGTGGTCACGAACAGATTGCCCGCCCGATCGAAGACCAGCCGCGAGCCCCAATGGTGGTTGCCCGACGGCCCCTCGTTCTGCGCGAAGATCAGCTCCACCTCGTCCAGCCGCAGCGCCTCGAGATCGAGCCGAGCGCGCGCCACCGCGGTGCGCGCGCCGCCTGCGCTCGGCTGCACGAAGGAGAAGAAGATCGTCCGGTCCTGCGCGAAGTCCGGGCTCAGCACCACATCGAGCAGTCCGGCCTGGCCGCGCGCATGCACCTCGGGCACGCCGGCGAGTGCGGGCGAGACCGCCCCCTCGCGCGTGACGATGCGCATGCGCCCCGGGCGCTCGGTCACCAGCATCCGTCCATCGGGCAGAAACGCCAGCGACCAAGGCGCCTCCAGCCCCCCCGCCACCTCGACGAGCTTGACGGCACCCTGTTCGGTGCGCAGCATCTGCTCCGCCGCCTGCGCCGGCGGCACGAAAACACTGAAGGCCAGCGCACAGCCGAGCAGTCCGCGGCTCAATGCGCCAACCAAGCGGGCTCCAACCCATGATGGCCAGCCGATGCGGCGGCGTTGCCGCGTCAGGCACGGGAGCGAGATTTCCGAACGGTATGAAAGATGCACGGTCTGCCTCCTGTATCGATGAATTTTGCGCCGGGGCCTGACGCAGAACCGCCGCCCGACTCCAGCCACCCACTCCAGCCACCCACTCCAGCCACCCACTCCAGCTTCATTTTAGGACTCCGAATGCCCAACGCGGTTCGTACCCTGCTGCGCCTGTTCTTCCTGCTGACCGCGCTCGGCGTATTCTGGCTCGCCCTGCTGCCCGCGCCCGACGTGGTCAAGCTGTTCTCGTGGCAGGACAAGGTCGAGCATGCAATCCTGTTCGCCGCACTCGCCCTGATCGCGCTCCTGGCCTGGCCGCGTCAGCCCTGGCGCATCGCCGCCGGCCTGCTCGTCTATGGCGCGGCGATGGAGGTGGCGCAGTCGCTCACCGCACATCGCCATGGCGACCCGCTCGACTGGCTGGCCGACGCGGTCGGCCTGCTCGTGCTGCTGCCCTTCGCGCTGCGGCGCGACACGCGGGTTTGAGCGGCGGATCACCTGCCACAGCTCAGCCCAGCCCTTGCGCCCCGCAAGGGCCTGATATCATTGCGCACTTTTCCGCCCCCACGCACACCGCCCGCCCATGAATCACCCGCGCCACACGCTCGAGCTCCTCGCCCCGGCCAAGACCGCCGACTTCGGCATCGAGGCCATCAACCACGGCGCGGACGCGGTGTACATCGGCGGCCCGGCCTTCGGCGCGCGCTCGTCCGCGGACAACTCGGTCGAGGACATCGCCCGCCTGGTGCAGCACGCCCACCGCTATCACGCCGAAGTCTTCGTCGCCACCAACACCATCCTGTTCGACCACGAGCTCGAGCCGGCAAGGAAGCTCATCTGGCAGCTCTACGATGCCGGCGTCGATGCACTGATCGTGCAGGACATGGGTCTGCTCGAGCTCGACCTGCCGCCGATCCAGCTCCACGCCAGCACCCAGACCGACATCCGCGACGCCAGCAAGGCGCGCTTCCTGCAGGACGTGGGCTTCTCGCAGATCGTGCTCGCGCGCGAGCTGTCGCTGGCCGAGGTGAAGAAGATCGCCGCGGCCACCACCTGCCAGCTCGAATACTTCGTGCACGGCGCGCTGTGCGTGGCCTTCTCCGGCCAGTGCTACATCAGCCACGCCCACACCGGGCGCAGCGCCAACCGCGGCGAGTGCTCGCAGGCCTGCCGCCTGCCCTACGACCTCAAGGACACCGCCGGCAACACCGTCGCCAGCAACCAGCACATGCTGTCGATGAAGGACAACAACCAGAGCGCCAACCTGCGCGCGCTGGCGGCCGCGGGCGTGAGCTCGTTCAAGATCGAGGGCCGCTACAAGGACCTCTCCTACGTCAAGAACATCACCGCGCACTACCGCAGCCTGATCGACGAGATCCTCGAGCACCCCGACGCCGACGGCCCCGCGTACCGCCGCGCATCCAGCGGGCGCACCACCTTCTTCTTCACCCCGCAGGCCGACAAGACCTTCAACCGCGGCTATACCGACTACTTCACCAACGACCGCCGCCACGGCATCGAGGCCTTCGAGTCGCCCAAGTTCGTCGGCGAGCCGATCGGCCGGGTGAAGAAGATCGACACCAAGGGGCGCAAGTTCTTCGATGTCGAGCGTGCGGCGCCGATCCACAACGCCGACGGCCTGACCTGGTACGACCCCAAGGGCGAACTCACCGGCCTGCGCGTGAACCGCGCCGAGGCCGACGGCGGCGGCGAAGGCATCGACCGCATCTTCCCCGCCGACGCGCTGCCCGCCGACCTCGTCCCGGGCACCTCGCTGTTCCGCAACCACGACCACGAGTTCGAGCGCGCGCTGGAGAAGAAGTCCGCCGAGCGCCGCATCCGCGTCGATGCACGCTTCGCAACCACCAACGCCGGCTTTGCGCTGACGCTGACCGACGAGGACGGTGTCACTGCAACCGCCACGCTCGCCGCCGCCTTCGAGCCGGCACAGAACGCCGAGCGCGCGCTCGCCACCCTGCGCGAACACCTCGCCAAGCTCGGCAACACCATCTTTACCGTGGGCGAGATCGTGCTCGAGCTGCCCGCCGCACCCTTCCTGCCCGCCAGCCAGCTCAATGCCCTGCGCCGCGAGGCCGTCGAGCGGCTCGAGGCCGCGCGGCTGAAGGCCCACGCCCGCCCGCCGCGCGCCGCCGCGGTCGAGCCGCCGGTGCCTTACCCGCAGGATGCGCTCAGCTACCTCGCCAACGTATCGAACGACCAGGCGCGCGCCTTCTACGCGAAGCACGGCGTCAAGCTGATCGACGCCGCCTACGAGGCCAACGAGGAGCGCGACGAGGTCTCGCTGATGATCACCAAGCACTGCCTGCGCTACAGCTTCAACCTGTGCCCGAAGGAAGTGAAAGGCATCCGCCCCGACCCGATGCAGCTCGTCAACGGCGACGAGACGCTGACGCTCAAGTTCGACTGCAAGCGCTGCGAGATGCACGTGATCGGCGCGCTGCGCCCGCATGTGGCGAAGATGCGCGACAGCGTGGTGGCGCAGAAGCTGAGCTTCTTCCCCACCCGCAAAGCCGGCGACCAGCCTGCGGCACACGGCTGAGCCGCGCAGGATGTCGGTTCCGCTTACCGTCACCGAGCTCCACGGCCACCCGCGCGTGGCCGAGGCCGCGCTCGTCGTCGTGGTTTTCTGTGCCCAATGGTGTGGCACCTGCCGAGAGTTCCGCCCCGTTCTGGAGCGCATCGCGCGCACGCGGCCGCAGGTCGTGTTCGCCTGGGCCGACATCGAGGAGGACGCCGAGCTGGTCGGCGACATCGATGTGGAGAACTTCCCGAGCCTGGCGGTGTTTCGTGCGGACCAGGTGCTGCACTACGGCGTGAGCCTGCCACACGAGGCCGTCGTCGCGCGTCTGGTCGACAGCTTGCTCGGGCAAACCGCCCACGGGGCCTCGAACGTGCCCGAGGAAGTGGCGGCGCTGGCGCAGCGCGTGTGCGCCGGCGGGCGCAGCTGACCCGAGCTCAGCGCGTCAGGCGCTCGTACAGCGTCACCGCAGTATCCACGTAACGCAGCAGCCGCCTGCCCTCGCCCAGCACCGCGCGCACATGCTGCGCGCGACGTGTGTAAGCGACGCCGGGCGCGAGCGCCACGTTGAGGCGCTGCCACTGCTCGGCGACCGCATCGAGCTGGGCGAGCAGCTCGGGCAGCGCCTGCCCGCTGTCGCGCAGCTCGGCGAGGTTGGCCTCGAACTCGCGCGCCGACGCAGCGACGCGCGCGCCAGCCTCCTCGGCACACGCAGCGATGTCGCTGAAGAAGAAGAACTTGACGATGCGCTGCGACAGCATGCGGTTGCGTCCGGCGACGTTGACGTAGTGCGCCAGCTGCACCCCCGCCATGCGCTCGGCCAGCGCAGTGAGCGCATCGGCCGCCTCGAGGAAACGCTCGCTCGCGGCCAGCACCTCGCCCGCCCCGGGTTCGGACGCGTCGACCGCGAGCGCAGCCTTGTAGGTCGACCAGGCGCACGCCAGTGCCTCGAGCGCACCATCGAGTTCGGGCACGAGGCGTGCCCCCTGGAGCTGGGAGAGCACGCGCTCGAATTCGCCGATGCGCTGACGCAGCTTGGCGCGTGCGTCGGCCGGCGACACACCGTGCGCCATCAGCGCCCACGCCACCGCCTGACGCTGCGAGAGCAGGCGCAGCCGGCCGCACAAGTTCACCAGCTCGCCCGGCGGCATCTGCCTGGGAGCGCCATCGCGCGGCGTGCGCAGCTTGCGCGCGAAGCTCAGGCGCCGATCGCCCTCGGTGGAGCCGGTGTCGAGCAGAGCTGCGTTCTGGATGTGGATGCGACTCTTGTCGACGACGATCACGCCCTTGTCGGAGAGCTCGTGCAGACTGCGCGAGAAAGCCTCCGGGGTGATGCCGAGACGCCCGGCGAGCACCTTCTTCTGCGTCTTGAGCTCGACCGTTGTCTCGCCGGCGAGGGGAAGTGAGCCGCCCGCGAGGCCGATCAGATAGTCGAGGATGCGCTGCGCCCCGGTCTGGCCCGAACGGTGACCGGTGACGTCGAACTCGATCGCGCACTGGCGGCGAGCCAGCGTCTCGATCACGCGCTTGGCGAGCCCCGCATCCTGCTGCACCAGTTGGAGCAGCACAGGAAGCTCCAGCGCCAGCACGACCGCCGCCGAAGCGGTCTCGCAGCTGGATTCATAGCGCCTGGCACCGAACACCTCGCCGAGCGCGAGCACCTGAGGCTCCTGCACGAGCTCGATGATCTGCCTGTCGCCCTCGCCGAGCGGGCGAAAACGCACCACGCTGCCGGCGCACAGCAGGAAGGCCTCGCGCACGGCATCGCCCGAAGCATGGATGGATGCACGCGCGGGCAGCTCGATCAGCCTGCTCGCGGCACACAGGGTGTCGAGCTGCGCAGGCGGGAGCGCAGAAAAAAGTGGGCAGCGCGACAGGAAGTCGCGCTGCGCCTGGCGGCGGTTGTAGGGGCGGGATACCAATTTTCGGAACCTCACGCCCACCGCCGCCGGGACGGACTCGAAGGGCACCCGCGGCGCCCTTCGAGTCGCGCTCGCGTCAGTAGACGTCGTGCTGCGTGTTGTAGACGTTGAACTTGCCGGTCGGCGTGATCAGCTTCGGGTCGCGGATCACGGCCTTGAGCTTGCGCGTCTTGTCATCGACCACGACGATGGCCGACTCCTGATCCGCGCCGTTCCAGACCGAGAACCATACCTCATCCCCGGCCTTGTTGTACTCCGGCTGCACCACGCGCTTCGGCCCTTCCTTGACGCCCGACCACTCGCCGATCGGGATCAGCTCGTAGCCCTTGTCGATGTTGTCGATGTCCCACACCGCCACCGACTGGCTGATGCCTTCCTCGGGGTTCAATGTGGTGTCGACCCACAGGTTCTTCGACTGCGGATGGGTCTTCAGGAACAGCGAGCCGCCGCCCAGGCCCTTGAGCGTGCGCACCACCTTCCAGGCGTTATCGGGGTGCTTCTCGGGGTCGGTGCCGATCAGGGTGATCGTCTCGTCGCCGAGGTGGCCGGTGGCCCACACCGGACCGTACTGCGGATCGACGAAGTTGGCGCCGCGGCCCGGGTGCGGGACCTTGCCGACGTCGACCAGCTTCTCGAGCTTGCCTTCCTTGGTGTCGATGACCGCGATCTGGTTCGAGGCGTTGGCCGCGTCCATGAAGTAACGGTGCGAGGACTCGAAGCCGCCGTCATGCAGGAAGGGCGCAGCCTCGATCATCTTGACCTTGAGGTTCTCGAGGTCGCGGTAATCGACCGAATACACCATGCCGGTTTCCTTCACGTTCACGAAGAATTCCGGGTTGAAGTGCGAGGACACGATCGCCGCCACACGCGGCTCGGGGTGGTAGTCCTGCGTGCCGACGACCATGCCGCGGGTGGAGACGATCTTGCGCGGCTTGAGCGTGTCGCCGTCCATGATCACGAACTGGGGCGGCCAGTAGGTGCCGGCGATGGCGTACTTGTCTTCCCAGCCCTCGGCCTTGGAGCTCTCGACCGAGCGTGCCTCCAGGCCGACCTTGATCTCGGCGACGGTGTCGGGTTCCTTCATCCACAGGTCGACCAGGTTGATCTTGGCGTCGCGGCCGATCACGAACAGGTAGCGCCCGGAGGCCGACATGCGCGAGATGTGCACCGCGTAGCCGGTTTCGAGGATGCGGACGATCTTCTTGCTGTCGCCGTCGATGAGCGCGATCTTGCCGTCGTCGCGCAGCGTCACCGAGAACAGGTTCTCGAGGTCGAGGTCGTTCATCTTCTTCGTCGGGCGCTGCTCGACCGGGATGAGGACCTTCCACGAGGCTTCCATCTCCTTCAGGCCGTACTCGGGCGGCGCCGGCGGGGTCTGCTGGATGTAGCGCGCCATCAGGTCGACCTCGTCGTCGTTGAGCACGCCCGAGGTGCCCCAGTTGGGCATGCCGCCGGGCGAGCCGTACTTGATGAAGACCTTGAGGTATTCGAGGCCCTTCTCGAGGGTGAGGTCGGGGGTCAGGGCCTTGCCGGTCGCGCCCTTGCGCAGCACACCGTGGCAGCCGGCGCAGCGCTCGAAGAAGATGCGCTTGGCCTTCTCGAACTCGGGCTCGGACATGCGCGGCGCGGCCGGGTTGATGTCATGGTGCATCGGCACGTCGGCCATCGGCGAACCACCCGCCTGGTATTCCTTCAGGGCTTCGTCACCATGTCCGGCGGGCGCCTCTGCAAAAGCAGTCTGCATGGCGAGCGCCAGCACCGGGATCGCGACCAGCCGGAAACATTTATTGAGTTTTTTCGAAATCATCTTGCACCCACCCTCGTTTTTGAGGGTATCCGGAATATCTGGTTGATATCTGGGTATCCTGGGGAGGAACAAACTCCCCACTTCATCGGATTCCTTGGTTGATATGTCACTCAGGCCATTAAGGTACCTACAAAGCCTGGAACGTGTATGGACAATGAC
>DITC01000011.1:0-61130 GCA_002422685.1 Thauera sp. UBA6194
ATGGGGTTCATGGAGCGCTTACGATTGATCCGCAGGAAAATCAATCGAGTCTGACCCCATTGATCTGAGTAGCTCGCTCGGGGCTTAGACTTCGGGCTGAACGGGTTAGGGGAGTGGGGGCGTGGAGGCGAGGGCGAGCGGCGTTGCGGGCAGGCTGGGCTGGGGGGCGTTGGCGCTGGTTGGGGCGCTGGGGCTGGTGGTGTTCGTGGCGCGGCATCCGTTCGGGCCGGCGGTGGCAGGGGCGATTGTGCTGGGTTTCGTGGCGCTGATGAGCGTGCGGCGCGATGCCTGGTTGCTGTGGGTGCCGGCGCTGGCGCCGGTGGTGGATCTGGCGGGGTGGTCGGGGGCGATTCACCTGACCGAGAGCGATGCGCTGGTGATGAGCGCGCTGCTGGTGGGCGGCGTGCGCGCGATGTGGCTGGGGCAGGATAGTGTCGCTGCTGCGGCGAGGCCGGCGGCGAGCGGGCATGCGGGGCGAGGCCGGCGCGCGCCGGCGTGGCGCTTCGGGGTGGTGCAGATTGTGCTGGTGGGGCTGCTGGGGGCGAGCTACCTGGTGTCGACGCAGTGGTCGGCGGCGCTCGAGGCGGCGCGCGATGCGGGGCTGTGGATGGGTTATGGCACGGCGCTGAACGGGCCGCGGCTGGCCAAGGGTTTTGTGTGGGCGGTGTTGTTGCTGCCCTTGCTGGCGCAGGCCATGCGCGACCGCCCGCAGACATCGACCCGATGGCTGGTGTGGGGGCTGATGGCGGGGGCGGTGCTGGTGTCGCTGGCGGCGGTGTGGGAGCGCTGGGCGTTTACCGGGCTGTCGGATTTTGCGAGCGATTACCGCACCACGGCGCTGTTCTGGGAGATGAACGTGGGCGGCGCGACGCTGGACGGCTGGCTGGCGCTGACCGTGCCGGTGGCGCTGTGGTGGGTGCTGCAGCAGCGCGACGCGGGCTGGCGGATGCCGGCGCTGTGGGTCGGGCTGGCGGTGCTGGGCGTGCTGGCTTATGCGAGCTTCACGACCTTCTCGCGCGGGCTGTATCTGGGGCTGGCGGTGGGGGTGGCGGTGTTGCTGCTGGCGATGCTGCGGCGCGGGGTGTGGCGGGTGTCCGCGGTGAGCCTGGTGGCGTGGGCGATCTACGCGGCGGGTGTGTCGTGGTGGCTGACGGGGGTGTTCCAGGCCGGAGGCTACCGCGGAGCAGGGGCGATGCTGGGCGTGGCCCTGGCGGTGTTCGGTGCGGCGCCTGTGCTGGCGCTGGCGTCGGCGCGGGCGCTGGCTGGGGCGGTGGTGCTGGCGCTGATCGGTGCCGCCGCGAGCGTGGTGGCCATGCTGGTGGTGCCCAAGGGGGTGTATCTGGCTTATGCGATCAGTGCGGCCTTGCTGGGTGTGGCCTTGTTTGCGCGCTGGCCGGCTGGGCTGGAGCGCTGGGCAACGGGCCTGGTGGGCGCGCTGCTGGGCTGGCTCGCAGTCAATGCGGTACTGGTGAGCCAGTACTGGGCCGAGTCGGATGGCCTGTTGCCCGCGTTGCTGTGCGTGCTGTGGCTGCTGCTGCCCTTGGTGTGGGCGCGCGCACGGCCCGCGCGCTGCTGGCGGCCGACGCCGCACGGCTGGGTGCTGGTGTCGATGTGCCTGGGTGCGATTGTGATCGCGGTTGTGAGTTTGAACACCTACTACGCCGCCACCCGCATGGAGCGCGCCGCGGCCGACCTGGAGGGGCGTTTCGCGCACTGGTCCTACGCGGCGTCCTTGCCGTTCGTGCAGGGGGCGCAGTGGCTGGGGGTGGGCGTGGGGCAGTTTGCCGAGGCGTATTTCTGGCAGGCGCCGCAGGGGGTGTTTCCGGGCTCGCACGGGCTGGGCCTCGACGCGGGTAATCCGTATCTGAAGCTGGGCGCGCCGCGTCATGTGCTGGGCTTTGGCGAACTGTACCGGGTGTCGCAGCGCGTGTCGCCGACGCTGGCGCCGCCGCTGCACCTGAGCCTGCGCGCGCGCGCGCCCGAGGCCGACGCGCGGCTGACGGTGGAGGTGTGCCGCAAGCATCTGCTCTACGAGGCGGGCTGCACGACGGGTGGGCTGCGTCTGCCGAAGGGCGACGCATGGACGACGCAGCAGCTGGTGCTCGAGGCCGCACGCCTGGGCGGCGCGGGGGCGCCGCTGCCACGGGTGACGGTGTTCTCTATCGCCAACGCGAGCCGCGCCCTGGTCGAGGTGGATGAGATCAGCCTGGTCGATGCGCGTGGCCGCGAGCTGCTGGACAACGGCGGCTTTGCGCAGGCGGGGGATCGCTGGTTCTTCACCAGCGACCGCCACCACCTGCCCTGGCATGCGAAGAACCTGTGGCTGCATTACTTCGTCGAGCAGGGCTGGCTGGGGCTGGTGGCGTTTTCGCTGCTGTGCGTGGCGGCCGTGTCGCGCCTGGTGATCGGCCGCGCCGCAGCCCATCCGCTGGCGCCGCCGCTGCTCGCCGGGCTGGTGGCCTTCTTCATTGTCGGCGCCTTCGACAGCCTGGTCGACGCGCCGCGCTTGGCGGTGCTCGCCTTCCTCGTGATGTTCACCGCCCTGGGCGTGCGCAAAATCAATCGAGTCTGACCCCATTGAAATCAAAATCAATGGGGTCAGACTCGATTGATTTTGGGATGGCGGGCCCGGGTGTCGGAATTTTTTACACGGGAGGGGCGCGGCGTGCCATGACGCCCGGTATGGGGGTGTGCCGTGTGGGCGCAAGTCCTTGATTCAACGCTACAGGGGCGCTTTTGCGTGAATGTGGAGAATGAATCTTGCTTGCGTCAGCAGGAGCGCACTCCTGGGTGAGTGCGTGCGGGGACGTCCCCGCTTGCGATCTTGCGGAAAGGGGCTGGCGGATGGAGCAGCGCAACCGACTGAAATTACGTCGCCTGATCGATCTGTGTATCGAGGCGGTCGGGCGCGGTTTCATGCCTTTACCGCAGGCGGCGCAGACCATGGAAGAGGCGGGCGCGCCGTTCGAGGTCGTGTGCCGCGTGCTGATGCCGTTCAAGCAGGGCGCGTCAGACCAGCACCTCGGTGACCGCGGGGTGGCCCAGGAAGCGCTGCGGGCTGGCGGTGGCGCCGTAGGCACCTGACTGGTAGATGGCCACGAGATCGCCGGGCTCGGCGGCGGGCAGGGCCATGCGGTCGGCGAGCAGGTCGAGCGGGGTGCACAGCGGGCCGACGATCGAGACGGTTTCCATGTCGCTGGCGCCCATGCGGTTGGCGATGGCGGTGGGGTAGTTCTTGCGGATGACCTGGCCGAAGTTGCCCGAGGCCGACAGGTGGTGGTGCAGGCCGCCGTCGGTGACCAGGTAGGTGAGGCCGCGCGACACTTTCTTGTCCAGCACCTTGGCCACGTACAGGCCCGCTTCGCCGACGAAGTAGCGGCCGAGTTCGATGACGATTTCGGCTTGCGGCAGGGCTGTCTTTGCCTGCTCGACGATGTCGGCGAGGTTGGCGCCGATGGGCGCGAGATCGAGCGGCTGTTCGCCCGGGAAGTAGGGGATGCCGAAGCCGCCACCGAGGTTGAGGAACCTGACCGGCGAGGGGGCATGTTCGGCCAGTCGGCAGGCGAGCGCGAAGCTCTTTTGCTGGGCCTCGACGATGGATTCGGGCTTGAGGTTCTGCGAGCCGGCGAAGAGGTGAAAGCCCTCGAAGGCCAGCCCGGCGCGGCCGATTTCGGCGAGCAGCTCGGGCACCTGCTCGGCATCGACGCCGAACTGCTTGGGCCCGCCGCCCATCTTCATGCCCGAGGACTTGAGCTCGAAATCCGGATTGACGCGCACCGCCACCCGCGCCGGCAGGCCGCGCGCCTGCTGCGCGGCGGCCAGCAGCGGCAGCTCGCGGAAGGATTCGACGTTGATCAGGATGCCGGCGGCCACGGACTGATGCAGCTCGGCCTCGGTTTTGCCGGGGCCGGCGAAGCTGATCTCCTGCGGATCGGCGCCCGCGTCCAGCGCCACCAGCAGCTCGCCCGCCGAGGCCACGTCGATGCCATCGACCAGGCGCGCCATGTGGCACACCAGCGCCGGCATGGGGTTGGCCTTCATCGCGTAGTGCAGCTTGATCGCCTTTGGCAGCGCCGCGCGTAACTGCGCCACGCGCGCGTCGAGCAAGCTGCGGTCATACACATAGAACGGCGTGCGCCCCACGCGCGCGGCGATGCGGCTGATCGGCTGGCCGTTGACGAGCAGCTCGCCGCCTGCGCTGCGGAACTGCGACATCGGGGTATGGACGGGCGGCTGGCGGGTCTCGGTCATGGCGGGCTCGGATGTTTTGCGGTTCGGGCCGGATTGTACCGGCTGGCCGTCCGTCGGCGCGCGCTGCGGCTGGCAGAAAAATCAATGGGGTCAGACTCGATTGATTTTCCGGATCAATCGAGTCTGACCCCATTGATTTTTCTGTCACACCGGATATATGAGCAGGTAATATGCTTTCGGTATTTATACAGAGGAGATGGCCATGGCGCGTCAGCCGCGATTCGTTGTTCCCGGGTTGCCGCAGCACGTGATCCAGCGTGGCAACAATCGCCAGCCGATCTTCACTGTGGAGGCGGACTATCGGTTCTTTCTCGACTTGCTCCAGGCGAGTTCCGAGCGCTTCGGGGTGCTGGTGCATGCCTATGTATTGATGACCAATCATGTCCATCTGCTCGTGACGCCGGAAGCTTCGTCGGGCCTTGCGCGCATGATGCAGGGCATCGGCCGACGGTATGTGCGCCATTTCAACGACACCTACGAGCGCACGGGTTCGCTCTGGGAAGGACGTTACCGCGCCACCGTGGTCGAGAGCGCGCGCTATCTGCTGGCCTGCATGCGCTACATCGAGCTCAATCCGGTGCGGGCAGGACTCGTGCGCGCGCCCGGTGACTATCGGTGGTCCAGCTATCGTTGCAATGCGCACGGTCAGCCCGATCCGCTCGTGATGCCGCATGACGAATATCTGGCACTCGCCCGCGACGCCGATGCGCGCCTGGAGGCGTATCGGCGGCTCTTTTGCGTGGAGGGGGATGAGGTCCGGGACGAGGACATCCGCGCCGCAACGAACAAGGCCTGGGCGCTGGGGAGCGAGGACTTCATCGCCGACATCGAGAGGCAGGCCGCCCGGCGCGCGTCAGCGCTGCCCCGAGGCGGTGATCACAAATCGGAGCTGTTCCGCCGGATCAATCGAGTCTGACCCCATTGATTTTGCGGCGACGGCTGCGGCCCTTGGGCTGGCGGGCGCCGCGGATGACGCTGGCGATCATGGTGGCGATGAAAACGACGAGGGCGGCGGCGTTGGCGAGCGCGCCCCATTGGCGCAGGGCGAGGTTCTCGGTGAGGCCGCCGAACACGCGCAGCGCGAGCGACAGGTGCAGCAGCGCGAGCGGCACGTAGAAGAAGGGATGGTAGGGGATCTTCACCTTGAGCACGGCCGGGAAGATGATCGCCGCGTGGCCGAAGACCATGGCGAAGACGAAGCCGAGCGCGAGCGCATGCATCGCCACGTCGTGCAGCGGGCTGGCCGGGCTGAAGCCGCCAGCCAGGCCCGCGAGCGCGCCCGCGCCCAGCCAGACGTAGCCGGTGAGCAGGCAGATGCCGATGAAGCGGGTGAGCCCCTGCTGCCCGGCGGTGTGGCGGGCGATGTCGAACACCAGCAGCCACACGGCCATGGCGAGCATGCCGGCCGAGAACACCATGAGCCCGATGGTCTCGTCGAAGGCGGCGATGATCGCGCCGCCGAGGATGACGGCGGTGACGAGCACGAAGCTGGGCGGCGCAGCCGGGCGCACCGGCAGGAAGCGCGTGAGCTCGAGCCGCTCGCCTGCGATGGTGAGCACAAGGAAGGCTAGCCATAGCGGGACCGCGGCATGCACGTTGCCGGTGGCGATCCAGGCCAGGTTGCCGGCCAGCCAGCACGCAGCGCCGACCGCGAGCATCACGGTAAACAGCGCCGTCTGCCGCCGGGTGACCATGATGCCGCCCGCCACCAGCACGCCCGAGCCCAGCACCAGCAGGCACTGCGCGACCACGAGCGGCCCGCCCACCAGCAGCAGTACGCCGGCGCCGCCGGAGAGCGCGGGCCCGAGGTAGGGCCACAGCCCGCCGAGCGCGACCGCGCGCTCGAGGCAGATCACTGTTCCGAAGAAGGCGCCGATCATCAGCGCGGCATGGTTGCCGGCCTGCATGGCGCCGAACTCGGGCATCACCAGACCGAGCCGGGTGAGCCCGGCGAGCACGCCGGTGACGAGCGAGGCGAGGCCGAGTACCAGCAGTGGCACCCGCGCGAGCGGCGGCAGGGCGCTCATCGCTTCCAGCCGAAGTGTTCGCGCGCTTCGGGGGCCATGCGCTCGGGTGTCCAGGGCGGATCCCACACCAGCTCGACGCGGATGTCGACCTCGGGCGGCAGCATCGGGTCGAGCACGCTGTCGATGTCGTCGAGGATCATGTCGGCGAGCGGGCAGGCGGGTGAGGTCATGGTCATCTCGACGTAGACCTTGCCGGGCTCGCACTCGATCTTGTAGATGAGCCCGAGATCGACGATGTTCATGCCGACTTCGGGGTCCATGACCAGCCGCAGCGCGCTGCGGATGGCTTCGGCGTCGGGGGTGGGGGCACTGCTCACGAGAGGCTCCTTGTCGTCAGTCGTCCAGGTCCTCGAAGGCCTCGTCGGGCGACAGCGCCAGCTCGATGCTTTCCAGCTGCAGTGCGGGGCCGCCGGCTTCGCTGTCGAACATGAGCCAGTGGTCGGCTTCGCGCCGGTAGAGCTCGAGTCTGCGCTGGTCGACGTCCACGATGAGGTATTCCTGCAGGTCGGCCAGTTTGCGGTAGGCGGCAAACTTGGCGCCGCGGTCGTAGGCGGCGGTCGAGTTGGAGAGCACCTCGACGATGAGCTTGGGGTGCTCGATCGCGAGTTCGGCGCGGCGGTCGCGCTCGTCGCAGGTGACCATCACGTCGGGGTAGAAGTAGGCGTCGGCCGCGGCGACGAATAGCTTCATGTCCGACATGAAGGCGTTGCAGCGGCTGCCTTTGACATGCTCGCGGAGCTTTGCGTAGATGGCTCCCGAAGCGAGCGCATGTGCCCTGCGCACCCCCACCATCGCGAACACCTCGCCCGCGATGTACTCGTGCTTGTCCGGCTGTTCGGCCTCCCACTCGAGGTAGGCCTGACGGTTCAGCGCTGAGGCTTCCTGTGCGTATCCCATGGGGGGCTCCTGTTCGTCAGCCGCCATTGTGGGCGAGGCAGGGGCAAGGTTCAACGCAGGATCAATCGAGTCTGACCCCATTGAAATGTTCGCGTAGCCAGAACTCCATCATGGTGATGATCCAGACCATCTCGCCGTAGTAGCCGGGGTGGGCGGGCAGATGGACCGAGAGCAACTCGTCGATGAAGGCAGGGCGGACGATGCCGCGGTTGCGGAAGCTGCCGAGCGCGTCGGTGGCGAGCGCCTTGAGGCCGGCGTGCTGGCAGGCCCACACGCCGAAGGGCAGGCCGAAGCCGTGCTTTTTCTTGGCGATGATCTCGTCGGGCAGGAAGCCGCGCAGCGCCTCCTTGAAGAACCAGCGCAGGGTCAGGCGCTTGAGCTTCCAGTCGGGTGGCAGCGTGGTGGAGAAGTCGGTGAGCTCGTCCGACAGCAGCGGAAAGGCCACCTCCACCCCGGCGAGCTGGGTGGTGCCGATGACCTTGGGCAGGTCGTTGTCGGCGAGGGTGTATTTCCAGTCGTAGTTGAGCATCAGATTGATGTGCGAGCGCGCGTTGGTGTCGCGCCACACCTCGCGCTGCTCGACGTTCGGCCGGCCGGTGTCGATGCGGGCGAGGAAGTCGGGCTCGAACACCGTGTCGAGTCCCAGACGCACCAGCATGTTGTACATGTGGATGCGGTCGGGCATGGGCACGCGCGCCTGCTCGACGTAGCTCTGGCCCTTGCGCGTGACCGGAATGCGGTCCATGCCGGGTAGCGCCAGCGCGGGTTCGAGCAGGCCGCGGCGCAGCACGCCGGGCACGCCGTCGTACCAGCCGAACACGCGCTGCTTGGCGTAGCGGCTGTTGCCGCCGAAGAGCTCGTCGCCGCCGTCGCCGGCGAGGATGCGCTCGACGCCGTCCTCGCGTGCGCGGGTGGCGCAGATCCAGCCCGGCAGCGCCGAGGAGTTGCCGAAGGGCTGGTCGTAGTGGGTGGCGACCTTGGGGATGCCGTCGACCAGGTCGGCGGGGGTGACGTAGTACTCGCGGTGGTCGGCGCCGAAGCGTTTGGCAGCGAGGCGGGCGTACTCCATCTCGTCGTAGCCGCTGGCGTCGAAGCCGATGGAGTAGGCGCGTGCGGGCTGGCCGAGCACCTTGCACAACATGCCGGTGACGGTGGAGCTGTCGGTGCCGCCGGAGAGGAAGCAGCCCACGCTGGTGCCGTCGACCTCGCGCCGCACGCCGTCTTCGATGATCTGCAGGAAGCGCGCCTTGGACTGCTCGAGGTCGGGCGAACCGTGCTCGTCGAACTGCGGGGTCCACCAACGGCGCAGCTCGGCCTTGCCGTCCTGCCACTTGATGAGGTGGCCGTGGGGCAGGCGCGCGACGCCGTCGAAAACGGTCGTCGGCGCCGGGATCATGTGGAAGAAGAGGTATTCGAACACCGCCTGCGGGGCGATCTTGCGTTCGATGCCGGGCACGGTGTCGGCGCGGTCGGAGAAGTGCAGTCGGCCGTCGCGATCGGCGTAGCAGATCGGCCAGGTGCCGAAGCGGTCGGTGGCGAGCACGGCTTCGCGGCCGTCGTCGGCCAGCGTCACCACGCAGAAGCGGCCGGCGGCCTGCTGCAGGGCGTTGTCGCCGAAGCGCGCGAAGGCCTTTGCCCAAGCGGCCGCGGGGCCCTGGGCAGCGTTGATCTGTTGCAGTGCGTCGTCGTGAAAGCGCGGGCGGCCGAGGGCGATGCAGACGCGACCACCTTCCTGGAAGGAACTCACCTCGGGCTGGTAGGCCATCGCGCCCGCAGGAAACTGCAGGCGGGCCATCTGGCCGGGAAGGGAAGCCGCCGCATCGGGCGTGCCGAGAACTCCACAGAATCGTTCGCGCACCATCTTCTCCATCGGCCAACTTTTGCGGCCGTCTTGCATTGAACCGCCCGGATGATGCCCCATGCTGCGCGGATTGTCAGTGAACTGTGGCGCAGGATGGCTTCGGATGGGGGATGCGCGCTGGCCGGCGCAGATGGCCGTGGGAGCGGGCTTGCCCGCGAAAAATGTGCGTCCGGTTGCCGCATTCGCGGGCAAGCCCGCTCCCACGGTGTCGCCTGTAGCTCAGTAGCCGAGCTGCACGGCACCCGGCAACCATGCGGCGGGCCGGGTGATTGGCCGAGTGCCGATCGGCAGCGCGAATTCGGCGTCGGGCTGCAGCGATACGCCGCCCGCTTCGCCCGCAGCCGAAGTGAAATGCTGCAGCAGACTGGCGCCGCGCGGGCGGAAGTCGAGGGTGTCGGGGTCCCGCAGCGCGCCGGGCGGCAGCGGTACGTTGCCGCGATATTCGCCGCCATTGACCAGCGTGAGGCTGCCGAGCCCCACGCTGAGATTGTTGATGCCGACGATTTCGGTGTCCGCGGGCAGCTTGTCGGCCCAGGTGCGCAGGAACAGCGTACCGGTGTGGCGGTCGCTGAGCAGGGTGTTGTGAACGAGGTAGAGCGCGCTGCCGGGCCAGATGTTGCCTTCGGCGCCGTAGGCCACCACCACCGGATTCTGCGTGTGGGCGCTCTGGCCGACGATGTTGCCGATGACCAACGAGCGTCCGCCGTTGGGCAGGTCGATCTCGTACGAGGCCTCGCCCTGCGGGCCGTCGTAGAGCAGGTTGTAGCGGATGTCGTTGATGCGCGCGCGCGACTTGAGCAGGTGGCCGCGGAAGCCCTGGTGGAAGCGGCTGCCGCTGATCTCGAAGCGGGCGATCCGGCCGACGTAGAGCAGGTGCGGCAGGTTCGCCCCCTCGCGCGGCGCCTGGGCGAAGAGGCTGTCGCGGACGACGAGCTCGGCGTCGTCGAAGTTGGCGGTGAGGATGCCGTTCTGGTTGTCCAGGAAGGCGCTGTTGCGCACCTCGAGCCGCCCGCGCTCGAAGCGGATGCCGGCGCCGTTCTGGTCGGCGGCGCGGGCGCCGCGGAACTCGATGTTGTCGATGAGGAAGTCGCCGTCGGCAATTACCCAGATCGCCTTGCCCTGCTCGATCTTGCCGTCGGCAATCAGCACCGGGCGTTCGCCGACGCCGCGGATGGTGAGCTGCTTCTGCCGCCAGGTGGCGACGTCGCCGCGGTATTCGCCCGGGAGGATCTCGACGATGTCGCCATCCCTGGCCGCCTTGGCGGCATCGGCGATGCGGGTGAAGCGCTCGCCGGGGCCGACGCGCAGGATGTCGGCGTGGGCGGCGGTGCAGGCGATCGCTGCAAGTGCCGCGGCGGCGAGGCGCCTTGCCGCTTTGCCCGCCCTGGTGGCGGGTTGATTCGCTGTATTCGCGGGCAAGCCCACTCCCACGGCAGAGGGTGCTGCCCGCGTGGGAGCGGGCTTGCCCGCGAACATCGCCTCAGTCCCCCAACTCGCTGGCCAGCGTCTTGCGGTCGATCTTGCCATTGGGGTTGCGCGGCAGCGGGCCCTCGCGCACCTCGATGCGGCCGGGCACCATGTAGGCCGGCATGCGGGTGCGGCATTCGGCCTGCAGCGCCGCGGTGTCGAGCGTGCCGCCGGCGGGCGGGGTGGCGATGACGACGATGCTCTGGCCGAGGGTGTCATGGGCGACGCCAAAGGCCGCGCACTCGCCGACCAGGCGGGTGGCGTAGAGGATCTCCTCGACCTCGGTGGGGCTCACGCGGTAGCCGGAGGTCTTGATCATCTCGTCGCGGCGGCCGATGAAGTACAGATAGCCTTCCTCGTCGCGGCGCACGGTGTCGCCCGAGAACACCGCGATCTCGGGCAGCACCAGCCCGCTCTGGCGCCCGGGGGCCTTGGCGGGCAGGGGCCTGAAGCGCTCGGCGGTTTTCTCGGGGTCGTTCCAGTAGCCCATCGCGACCAGCGCGCCGCGCTGCACGAGCTCGCCTGGTTCGTTGGGCGCGCATTCGCTGCCGTCTTCGCGCAGCACCATGATCTCGGCGTTGGGGATGGCCTTGCCGATGGAGTCGGGGCGGATGTCGGCCTGGGGCGGCGGCAGGTAGGTGGCGCGGAAGGCCTCGGTGAGGCCGTACATCAGATAGGGCCGGGTCTTCGGCAGCATGCTGCGCAGCGTGGTCAAGGTTTCGAGCGGCATGCGCCCGCCGGTGTTGGCGATGTAGCGCAGGTGCTCGGTGATGGTCTCGGGCCACTGCAGCTGCGAGAGCTGGATCCACAGCGGCGGCACCGCGGTGAGGCCGGTGACCTTTTCCTTTTCGACGGCCTTGAGCACGTCGCGCGGCATCAGGTAGTTGAGCAGCACCACGCGCGCGCCCGAGTGAAAGGCGGTGGTGAGCTGCGAGAAGCCGGCGTCGAAGGACAAGGGCAGCGCGGCGAGCAGGGTGTCGCCGGCGTGGTTCTCCAGGTACTGCGCGACGCTCTTGCCGCCGGTCACCATGTTGCGATGCGACAGCACCACGCCCTTGGGGCGGCCGGTGCTGCCGGACGTGTACAGGATGGCCGCCATATCGGTGTCGATGACGCGGTGGCCGCTGGCCGGCGGTGCGGCGCACAGCTCGTCCCAGCTTACGACGCTGGCGCCGGGCAGCTCGGGCAGCGTGTCCGCCTTGCCGGTGAGCACCACGTGGCGCAGGTCGTGGCAGCCGGCCAGGGTGTCGCGCAGGGTGGCGAAGCGCTCGGGCGAGGTCACCAGCACGCGCACGTTGCAGTCCTGCAGGATGTAGCCGACCTGCTCGGCCTTGAGGATCGGGTTGACCGGCACGAACACGCCGCCGGCCGCGCTGGCACCGAAGAAGGCGGTGACGGTTTCGGGGCGCTTGTCGAGGTAGATCGCGACGCGCTCGCTGCGCTCGAGGCCGAGCCCGATCAGCCCGCCGGCAAAGCGCACGATCGCGTCGTCGAGCTCGGCATAGCTTTGCGTGGCGCCCGCAAAGCTGAGCGCGGGGGCGTCCGGGACGCGTCGGGCGGAGGCGGCGATCAGGTGGTGGAGCAAAGTGTTGTGATTCATGGCGACTGGCTGCGGGTGGTTTCGGATCGTCGGATCAATCGAGTCTGACCCCATTGATCCGGGTGTCGAAGCTCGGGGTCGCTGAAGGTTAGCGCCGCGGAGATGCGATCACAACGGAAATCAATGGAAATCAATGGGGTCAGACTCGATTGATCGCGCGCTCGGTTTGCTGATCAATCGAGTCTGACCCCATTGATTTTGGGGGTGCTGGATGATCGGTGGGGAAGGGGTGTCGCTCTGCTAGAATCGCCCGCCATGAGCTATCAGGTCCTCGCACGCAAGTGGCGGCCGAAGTCTTTCGGCACGCTGGTCGGTCAGGAGCACGTCGTGCGTGCACTGACGCACGCGCTCGCCACCGGGCGGCTGCATCACGCCTGGCTGTTTACCGGCACGCGCGGCGTGGGCAAGACCACGATCAGCCGCATCCTGGCCAAGGCGCTCAACTGCGAGACCGGCATCACGCCCGAGCCCTGTGGCGTGTGCGATGCCTGCCGGGCGATCGATGCCGACCGCTTCCCCGATTACGTGGAGATGGACGCGGCCTCGAACCGCGGCGTCGACGACATGGCGGCGCTGCTCGACAAGGCGGTGTATGCGCCGGTGCAGGGCCGCTTCAAGGTCTACATGATCGACGAAGTGCACATGCTCACCGGGCATGCGTTCAACGCGATGCTGAAGACGCTCGAGGAGCCGCCCGAGCACGTGAAGTTCATCCTCGCCACCACCGATCCGCAGAAGATCCCGGTGACGGTGCTTTCGCGCTGCCTGCAGTTCAACCTCAAGCAGATGCCGCAGGGGCACATCGTCGACCACCTGACGCGCATCCTGCAGGCCGAAGAGGTGTCCTTCCAGCCCGGCGCGTTGCGCCATCTGGCGAAGGCGGCGGCGGGCTCGATGCGCGACGCGCTGTCGCTGCTCGATCAGGCGATCGCGCATGGCGCGGGCAAGGTCGAGGAGGAGCAGGTCACCCACATGCTGGGCACGGTGGGCGACGACCACCTGTATGCGGTGCTCGACGCGCTCGCCGCGGGCGATGTGCCGGCGCTGCTCGCGGTGGCCGACGGCATGGAGGCGAGGAGCCTGTCCTTCGACGCGGCGCTGCAGGCGCTGGCGACGCTGGTGCATCGCATCGCGCTGGCGCAGTACGCGCCGGAGGCGATCGGCGACGAGACCGAGCGCGCGCGCGTGCTCGGCTACGTCGAGCGCTTCGACGCGGAGTACCTGCAGCTGGCCTACCAGATCGCGATTCATGGTCGGGACGAGCTGCCGCTGGCGCCGGACGAATACACCGGCTTCACGATGACCTTGCTGCGCCTGCATGCCTTCCGCCCCGAGCAGCCGGCGGCGCTGGGTGGGCCGGTCGTGCAGCCGGGGCCTGCTGGGCGTGCGCGGGAGATCGGCGGCGGGCAGGGTGCGGCGCAGGGCTCGGCCGTGGGCAGGTCGGTTCCCGCGGGAGAGGGCGCCGGGCCGAGGGCTTCGGCCCGGGTCACGCCGTCGTTTGAACCTTCGCCTTCGCCAGGGGCCGCTGCTTCGCTTGCGCCAGCGCCTACGCCCGCGCCGACACCCGCGCCTTCGCCGGCGCCTGAGCCTGCGTCCGCATCGACGCCTGATTCTTCACCTGCTTCGACGCCGACGGCTGCTTCGACGCCGACGGCTGCTTCGACGCCGACAGCCGCATCGACGCCATCGCCTGCGATGCCGTGCCCGCCTGCGCCTGAGTCCCAACCCGTCCCGACTCCGGCTTTAGGCCCCGCGCCTGCGCCCCCCGCTGCGCCCGACCGGGCGCCCGCGCCTGCGGCGGCGGTCGAGCACGATGTGCCGCCGTGGGAGGATCTGCCGGCCGAAGCGTATGCCGATGACGACGGGCGGCCCGCGCGTGCCGAGCGCACGCCGGCGCCCGAGCCCGAGCCTTCGACGCGCCCGGCTGCCGAGCCCCGGGCGCGTACGCCGCTGCTTGCGCCGATGTCCCCCGCGGACCTGATCGCCCCCGCCCCCGCTGGCGCCAGTGGCGACGCGAGCGTGCTGCTGGCGCTGGGTGACTGGCGCGGCCTGATCCGTGCGCTCGGACTCGGTGGTCTGGTGCGCGAGCTGGCGCAGCATTGCGAATGGGTTGAGTGCAGTGACGACAGTCTGCAGCTGCGCCTGTCGACCGCGCATCGCCATCTGCTGGACATGAACCGCGGCGCGGCCGAACGAGTCCAGGACCAGCTTTCAGCGGCGCTCGGGCGGCCGCTGAAGGTGCGCATCGAGATCGGCGACATCGCCGGCGAGACGCCCGCCCAGCGCGATGCCATCGACCGCCGCGCGCGCCACGCCGAGGCCGTGGCCGCGCTCGAGGCCGACCCCTTCGTGCGCGAGCTCATCGAGCGCTTCGACGCCACGCTCGTCGAGAGCACGGTGAAGCCCTTGTAAGCACGCCTCGCGCACGCGCTGGCCACGACCGGCCCGGTGTGCGAAACCTTGCCCCCTCACCCAATCAACTGACCCAGTGGAGAAACCCATCATGATGAAAGGCGGTATCGCCGGCCTGATGAAGCAGGCCCAGCAGATGCAGGAAAACATGAAGAAGATGCAGGACCAGCTCGCCTCGGTCGAGGTCGAGGGCCAGTCCGGCGCCGGCATGGTCAAGGTGCAGATGACCTGCAAGTACGACGTGCGCCGTGTGTCCATCGACGAGTCGGTCATGGACGACAAGGAGATGCTCGAAGACCTGGTCGCCGCCGCGCTCAACGACGCCGTGCGCAAGGTCGAGACCGCGACCCAGGAGAAGATGGCGAGCGTGACCGCCGGGCTGAACCTGCCGCCGGGCATGAAGCTGCCGTTCTGAGCGCGCCGCCACGATGTCGCCCTCCAGTCTCGACGAGCTGATCGAGGCCCTGCGCTGCCTGCCCGGGGTCGGGCCCAAGTCCGCCCAGCGCATGGCCTACCACCTGCTCCAGCGCGACCAGCGCGGCGCGGGGCGTCTGGGCCACGCGCTCACGCATGCGCTCGAGGTGCTGCGCCACTGCGAGCGCTGCAACACCTTCACCGAGGGCGAGGTGTGCCAGCGCTGTGCGAACCCGCGGCGCGATGCCGCGCTGCTGTGCGTGGTCGAGATGCCGGCCGACCTCGCCGTGATCGAGCAGACGCAGGCCTATAACGGGCTGTACTACGTGCTCATGGGGCGGCTCTCGCCGCTCGACGGCGTCGGCCCGCGCGAGCTGCGGCTGGACAAGCTCATCGCGCGCGCGACCGAGGAGGGCGTGCGCGAGGTGATCCTCGCCACCAACTTCACCAACGAAGGCGAGGCGACCGCGCACACCATCGCCACCCTGCTGGGCGCGCGTGGCGTGCGGGTCACGCGCCTGTCGCGAGGTGTTCCGGTCGGCGGCGAACTGGAGCACACTGACGGTGGAACCATCGCCCAGGCGCTGGTCGAGCGACGGACGCTCTGAACCGGTCTGTTGCAGCGCAACAGAGAATGCTTCGCAATTGCATGACGCAGGTCGTGTTTCGCGCGGAAAGCCTTGTTCCATCAGGCGATCCGCGTGCTGCGCTTTCTCTGCTGCAGCGTCTTCGATATAATCAGGCAGTTATTTGTATCCAGGTCTTTCGTTTTCCATTTTTGGGAAGAGGGTCATGAGCGTTGATCAAAAGATGGACAGCAGTCGCCGCACCCTGCTGTTGGCAACGTCCGCCGCGGGCGGCGCTGCCGCAGTGGCGACCGCGGTGCCGTTCGTTGCCAGCCTGACGCCGTCAGAGCGCGCGAAGGCAGCCGGTGCGCCGGTCGAGGCAGATGTGAGCAAGCTCGCTCCGGGCGAGATGATGACGGTGGAGTGGCGCGGCAAGCCGGTGTGGATCCTGCGCCGCACGCCCGAGATGCTGGCGTCGCTCGACAAGACCGACGACAAGGTCACCGATCCGCTGTCCGAAGAACCGCAGCAGCCCGACTACGCCGCCAACAAGCACCGCTCGATCAACCCCGAGTACCTTGTTGCGGTCGGCATTTGCACCCACCTGGGCTGTTCGCCGACCGAAAAGTTCAAGATGGGCGCCGAGAGCGGCATGGGCGCAGACTGGCCCGGCGGCTTCCTGTGCCCCTGCCACGGTTCGCTCTTCGATCTGGCCGGCCGCGTGTACAAGAGCATGCCTGCGCCGACCAACCTGGAGGTTCCGCCGCACCAGTATCTGGCGGACACCAAGATTCTTGTTGGCGAAGACGGGAAGGCCTAAGCGATGACTACCAAATCCCAAGCCGTTCTCAACTGGATCGATGAGCGCTTCCCGCTTACGTCCACCTGGAAGGCGCATCTGTCCGAGTACTACGCGCCCAAGAACTTCAACTTCTGGTACTTCTTCGGCTCGCTGGCGCTGATGGTGCTGGTGATCCAGATCGTCACCGGCATTTTTCTTGTTATGCACTACAAGCCGGACGCCTCGCTCAACGCCTCCGGTATCCCGGTGGCGTTCGCCAGCGTCGAATACATCATGCGTGAGGTGCCGGGTGGCTGGCTGATCCGCTACCTGCACTCGACCGGTGCGTCGGCGTTCTTCATCGTCGTGTACCTGCACATGTTCCGTGGTCTGCTCTACGGCTCGTACCGCAAGCCGCGCGAGCTGATCTGGATCTTCGGCACGCTGATCTTCCTGGCGCTGATGGCAGAGGCCTTCATGGGCTATCTGCTGCCGTGGGGACAGATGTCGTACTGGGGCGCGCAGGTGATCGTGAACCTGTTCTCGGCGATCCCGATCATCGGGCCGGACCTGTCCCTGGTGATCCGCGGCGACTTCGTCATCGGCGATGCCACGCTGAACCGCTTCTTCTCCTTCCACGTCATCGCCGTGCCGCTGGTGCTGATCGGCCTGGTGCTCGCGCACATCGTCGCGCTGCACGAAGTCGGCTCGAACAACCCCGACGGCGTCGAGATCAAGAAGAAGAAGGACTCGCGCGGCATCCCGCTGGACGGCATCCCCTTCCACCCGTACTACACGGTGAAGGACATCGTCGGTGTGGTGGTCTTCCTGTTCTTCTTCAGCGTGGTCGTGTTCTTCATGCCCGAAGGCGGCGGCTACTTCCTGGAGTACAACAACTTCATCCCGGCCAACCCGATGGTGACGCCGCCGCATATCGCGCCGGTCTGGTACTTCACCCCCTTCTACTCGATCCTGCGCGCGGTGACCTACCCGCTGTTCGGTCTCGATGCGAAGTTCTGGGGCGTGGTGGCCATGGGCGCCTCGGTGGTGATCATCGCCTTCCTGCCCTGGCTGGACCGCAGCCCGGTGAAGTCGATCCGCTACAAGGGCCCGGTCTTCAAGATCGCGCTGGTCATCTTCCTGATCTGCTTCTTCATCCTCGGCTACCTCGGCGTGCTGGCTCCGACTCCGGGACGTACCCTGGTCTCGCAGATCTGCTCGGTGCTGTATTTCGCGTTCTTCCTGTTGATGCCGTGGTACAGCAAGCTCGACAAGTGCAAACCCGAACCGGAAAGGGTGACTTCCAAATGAACAACCGTCTAATCAACCTGATCAAGCGCGCGGCAGCGGTGCTGCTGTTCGCGCCGGCGGTGGCGCTGGCTGCGGGGGCCTCCGTCCAGCTCGACAAGGCTCCGGTGAGCACTGAGCCGGCTGCGCTGCAGCATGGCGCCAAGCTGTTCGTCAATTACTGCCTCAACTGCCACAGCGCGAGCTTCATGCGCTACAACCAGCTGACGAACCTCGGTTTGTCCGAGCAGGAGATCCGCGACAACCTGATGTTCGCCGGCGAGCGCGTCGGTGACCTGATGAAGATCGCGATGCGCCCGACGGACTCCAAGGTGTGGTTCGGCGCCGCGCCGCCCGACCTGACCCTGATCGCGCGTCAGCGTGCATCCGGCGACGGCAGCGGTGCGGACTGGCTCTACACCTACCTGCGCCAGTTCTACCGCGATTCCGAGCGCCCCACGGGCTGGAACAACGTGGTGTTCGAGAACGTCGGCATGCCGCACGTGTTCTGGCAGCTGCAGGGTGAGCAGGTGGCGAACATCACCGAGAACGCCGATGGCACCAAGCACGTCGAGCTGTCGCTGGCCAAGCCGGGTACGCTGTCGGTCGAGGAGTACGACAAGGCGGTCGCCGACCTCGTGTCCTTCCTCGTCTGGATGGGCGAGCCGGTGGCCGAGAAGCGCAAGACGATCGGTACCTTCGTGCTGATCTTCCTCTTCGGCATGTTCTTCCTGACCTACGCGCTCAAGAAGAACTACTGGAAGGACATTCATTGATCGTTAGCCGCAAGGGCCGCGCGGCCCGCTCAGCGCGATCCTGACCCAGACGCACCACGCGATGCCGCGTGGTGCGCTTTTGCTTTTGAATTCCGGAGTCGCAACACCATGATGAACCTTTATTCCGGCACGACCGATCCCTTCAGCCATCGTTGCCGGATCGTGCTGTTCGAAAAAGGCATGGATTTCGAGATCATCGACGTCGATCTCTACAACAAGCCCGAAGACATCGCCGCCATCAACCCGTACAACCGCGTGCCGGTGCTGGTCGACCGCGACCTCGTGCTGTACGAGTCGAACATCATCAACGAGTACATCGACGAGCGCTTCCCGCATCCGCAGCTGATGCCGCCCGACCCGATCATGCGCGCGCGTGCGCGCCAGCTGCTGCACACCTTCGAGGAAGAGCTGTTCACCCACCTCGACGCGCTCGAGGCGGCACAGAAAGGTGTGGATCAGGTGCGTGCCCACGTGCGCGACCACCTCACCCAGCTCGCGCCGGTGTTCACCAAGCAGAAATACATGCTCGGCGACGAGTTCTCGATGCTCGACGTGGCCATCGCGCCGCTGCTGTGGCGCCTGGAGCACTACGGGATCGAGCTCCCCAAGGCCGCCGCGCCGCTGATGAAGTACGCCGAGCGCATCTTCAGCCGTCAGGGCTTCATCGATGCGCTGACCCCGTCCGAAAAGGTCATGCGGCGCTGAGCGCGTGACCTGCCACCTGCCATCGCCGCCCTGCGCGCGATGGCTGCCGGAGACCCGATGAGCACTGTTTCGACCAAGCCTTACCTCATGCGCGCCATCTGGGAGTGGTGCGTGGATCAGGGGTTTACGCCGTATCTCGCCTGTGTGGTGGACGCCAATACGCGTGTGCCGCCGGGCTACGCGCGCGACGGGCAGATCGTGCTGAACCTGTCGCACGATGCGACCGGGCACCTGCAGATGGACAACGACTACGTGACCTTTCAGGCACGTTTCGCGGGCACGGCGCATTCCATCGTCGTGCCGGTGGCAAACGTCATCGCCATCTATGCGCGCGAGAACGGTCAGGGCATGGCCTTCGACCCCGATCTGCCCGAGGACGAGACCGGGGCCGAGGCGGGCGCCGACGCGCAGGCGCCGGACATGTCTGCCGCCACCGCCGCCTTGCGCGCCGAACGTGAGAGCGAAGCGCGCGAAGAGGGTGCGGAGCGCGAGGCCGAGGACGACGACGGCGCGCCTGCGTCGCGTCCGCCCCGCGGCAGCCATCTCAAGCTCGTGAAGTAAGGAAACCGCCATGCCCAGCATGACCTGGACCGATTCGCTCGCGAACAACCTCGCTCCCATGGACGACACGCATCGCGAGTTCATCGACTGCTACAACGCAGCGCTCGCCGCTACGCCCGAAGACTTTCTCGCCGCCTACGACCGCCTGATCGAGCACGCCAAGGCGCACTTCGACCTGGAAAACGGCTGGATGGAAGCGGTGGATTTTCCCGGCTGTCATCGTGCCGAACACGACCGCGTGCTGGCCGTGATGCTCGACATCCGCAAGCGCGTCGCAGCGGGCGATCTGTTCTTCGCGCGCCGGCTCATGGAAGAGCTTCCGGCCTGGTTCGAGAACCACGTAAACGGCATGGACGCGGCACTCGCCTTCCATCTCGAGAGCATCGGCTTCGACGTCGACAGCTGCACGCTACGGCCGCTTGCCGAGGGCGAGCAGCGCGCTGCCGGCTGCGCGTGCGCGAGCCTCGCTGCCGAAGACGCGCCCGCGCAGGGCGCCGCGGCCTGAACCGGGCGCCGGATCGGGCGCCCTCAGGCCGGTTGCAGGAAGGGGAAGGCCACCGGGGGCGTCTCGCCCCGCATCAACTGCGCGAGCGCTGCGGCCGAACCGCAGGCGAGCGTCCAGCCCAGCGTGCCGTGTCCGGTATTGAGCCACAGGTTCGGGCGGGTGCTGCGTCCGATGAGCGGGATGTTCCCGGGTGTGGCGGGCCGAAGTCCGGCCCAGCCTTCGGCATGATCCAGATCGAGCGCGCCCGGAAAATGTGCGCGCGCCCATGCCACGATGGGCGCGATCCGCTCTGATCGAATGCGCGTGTCGAAGCCATTGAGCTCGGCCGTGCCGGCCACGCGCAGGCGCTCGCCCAGGCGCGAGCACACGATGCGACGCGACTCGTCGGTCAGACTCACGCTCGGCGCGCGCTCGGGCACGATCACCGGCAGCGTCACCGAGTAGCCCTTGACCGGATAGATCGGCAGCGCGATGCCCAGCGGTGCGAGCAGGCGCGGACCGTAGCTGCCCAGGCAGATCACGCAGGCGTCGGCCTCGAGCCGGATGCGCTCGCCGTTGGCGTCGCGCCCTTCGGCGCCGGTCACGCCGCCGTCGGCGCGCGTGCTCAGCGCGTCGAGCTCGAGACCCCAGTGCATTTGCGCGCCGGCGGCGGACGCCGCGTGCGCGAGCGCGCGCGTGAAGCGCTGGGCATCGCCCGACTCGTCTGCGGGCGCAAAGAGCGCACCGGCGAGCGTGTCGGCCTGCGCGGCGAGTGCAGGTTCGATCGCCAGACATTCCGCCTTGCTGCACACCTGCGCCTCGATGCCGAAGGCGCGCAGCGCGCGGACGCGCGCGGGCGCGTGCGCGAACTCACGGGCATCGTGGAACAGATGCAGGATGCCGCGTTCGAGCTGGTCGTATTCCAGCCCCGTCTGCCCCCGCAGCACGCGCAGGCAGTGCGCGCTCCACACCGCGAGCGCGGCGATCGCCGCCGTGTTGCGGCGGCTGCGTGCGGGCAGGCACTCGAACAGAAAGCGCGCGCCCCAGCGCCACTGCAGCGGGTCGCGCCCCGGCCGGAACTTGAGCGGCGCGTCGTCGCGCCCCAGCCAGCGCAGGATCAGCCCCGGGGTGGCAGGGTTGGACCAGGGTTCGGGGTGGCTGATCGAGATCTGCCCGCCGTTGGCGAAGCTGGTCTCGCAGGCAGGTTCTGCTTGCCGGTCCACCACGGTCACACGAAAGCCGGCCTGCGTGAGATACCAGGCGGTGGTGACCCCGGTCACACCGGCGCCGAGAACCAGGACGTGCATTTGAAGTGTTGCGCTATGAAGTGCGCCCGATGATACCTCCTTCACCCCGCGCGCGCGCCCGGCGAAGATCTCCATCAACTTTTAACCCGTGCGCTCGAAGCGCGGAAACGGGATAATTGCGCCCTGTCCGTATTGCGTTTCGTGGAGCCTTTTCATGCGTCGAGTGACCCTTACCCAGTTTCTGATCGAGCAGCAGCGAGCCGGCCGCATCAACCCCGAGCTGCGTCTGCTCATCGAGGTCGTCGCGCGCGCGGTCAAGGCGATCAGCGTCAATGTCTCCAAGGGCGCACTCGCAGGCGTGCTCGGCGAGGCCGGCACCGACAATGTGCAGGGCGAAGCGCAGAAGAAGCTCGATGTGATCGCCAACGAGATCCTGCTGCAGGCCAACGAGTGGGGCGGCCACCTCGCCGGCATGGCCTCGGAGGAGGTCGAGGCGATCTGCCAGATCCCGTTCGACTATCCCAAGGGCGGCTACCTGCTGCTGTTCGATCCGCTCGATGGCTCGTCGAACATCGACGTGAACGTCTCGGTCGGCACCATCTTCTCGGTGCTGCGTAATCCGCCCGACCACAGCGAGCCGACGGAAGAGGACTTTCTCCAGCCCGGGCGCGACCAGGTCGCCGCCGGCTACGCGGTGTATGGCCCCTCGACCCAGTTCGTGCTCACCGTGGGCAAGGGCGTGCATGGCTTCACCCTCGACCGCGAGATGGGCAGCTTCATCTACACCCAGCCCTTCATGACCATCCCGGTCGACACCCAGGAGTTTGCGATCAACGCCTCGAACGCGCGCTTCTGGGAGCAGCCGGTGAAGCGTTACTTCGACGAGATGACGCAGGGCAAGAGCGGCCCGCTGGGCAAGGACTACAACATGCGCTGGGTGGCCTCGATGGTGGCCGACGTGCATCGCATCCTTACCCGGGGCGGCATCTTCATGTATCCGATGGACGAAAAATGCCGCGACAAGGGCGGCAAGCTGCGCCTGATGTACGAGGCCAACCCGATGGCGATGCTGGTCGAGCAGGCCGGCGGCGCGGCCACCACCGGGCGCGAGCGCATTCTGGACGTTCAGCCGAGCGCGCTGCATCAGCGCGTGCCGGTGATCCTCGGCTCGAAGAACGAGGTCGAGCGCGTGAGCTCGTACCACCAGGGCGCCTGATCGGCGTGCCGGTGCTTGTGGCAATGCCCGCGCGCACACGGCTGGCGGCCTGCGCCGTCGCGCTGGCGCTGGTCTCGGGTCCGGCCTGGGCGCAGGATGCGGCACAGCAGACGACGCTGGACGTCGGCCTCGAGGCGCCCGACACGGTGCGCGCAGTGCTCGAGGAGCACGTCCGCCTGCTCAAGCGTGCGCCGATCGTGCTGCCGGAGGAGCGTGCCGACCGTGCCGCGATGGTGCGCAGGGCGCGCCGCGAGGTGGCCGATCTGCTCGCGACCGAGGGTTATTTTTCGCCGCGGATCCGTTTCGACCGCAGCGACGCGCGGCGCTGGGTGCTCCAGGTGGAACCCGGCGAACGTACCGAGATCGCGGCGGTGGATATCGAGTTCGAGGGCGAGCTCGCCGAGTCGGGCGAGGGTGGTAGCGAATACCTCGACCTGCTGCGTGCGTCCTGGGGCCTGCCGGTGGGCGAGGCCTTCCGCCAGTCGGCGTGGGACAGCGCGAAACAGAGCCTGCTCGACACCATCAACAGCCGCCGCTACGCAGCCGCCCGCATCGTGGCGAGCCGTGCCGAGATCGACCCCGAGACCGCGCAGGCCCGGCTCAGCGTGCGCATCGACAGCGGCCCCAGCTTTTACTTGGGGGCGCTCGACGTGCAGGGGCTGGAGCACCTGCCCGACGACCTGGTGACGCGCTACAGCCAGCTCAAGCCCGGCGCCCCGTACGACCGCGAGGCGCTGCTCGCCTTTCAGACCGAGCTGCAGAACACGCCGCACTTCGGCTCGGTGACCGTGGATATCGAGCGCGACCCGGCCTTGGCCGCCGCGGTGCCGGTGCGCGTGCAGGTGACCGAGGCGCTGCCGCGCTACGCGGGCGTGGGCGTGGGCTATTCCACCAACACCGGCGCGCGCGTCGAGTTCACCTACCGCGACTCGAACCTGCGCAAACGCGGCTGGGAGTTCTCGAGCGGTTTGCGCTACGAGCAGTACCGCCAGTCGCTCTATGCCGACGTGTTCCTGCCCCCGCGCGGCAAGCACCGCGACAGCTTCGGTGCGCTCGTCCAGAGCAGCGACCTGGAGGGCCTGAAGGTCGATTCGCAGACGGTGGGGGCCACGCGCACGACGGTGCGCGGCGACATCGAGACCCAGCTTGCGCTGCGCCTGCAGCACGAGAAGATCGAGCCCGAAGGCGGCGAAGCGAGCACCAGCAACACGCTCACCGCCAACTGGACCTGGATCAAGCGCGCGGTGGACGACCTGCTCGATCCCACCGATGGCTATCTGCTCGAGTTCCAGATCGGAGGCGGGCCCGAGATCGCGCTCGCCGAGCAGGATTTCCTGCGCTTATACACCCGCGTCGTGAACTATCAGCCGGTGCGCGGCACCGATGTCTTCATCCTGCGCGGCGAGGCGGGCGTGACGCTCGCCGAGAGCCGCGACGGCATCCCGCAGGACTTCCTCTTCCGCACCGGCGGCGCGCAATCGGTGCGCGGCTACGACTACCAGAGCCTGGGCGTGCAGGACGGCAGCGCCACCGTCGGCGGGCGCTACCTGGCCACCGCGAGCGCCGAGTACGTGCGCTGGTTCGAGCCGCAGTGGGGCGCGGCGGTCTTTGTCGACGCGGGCGATGCGGCCGATACCCGGGAAGACTTCGATCTGCGCGTGGGCTATGGCGTGGGCGCGCGCTGGCGCAGCCCTGCGGGCCCGCTCGCCATCGACCTGGCCTGGGGCCATCAAGAACGTCGCCTGCGTCTGCACTTCGGGGTGGCGATCGCGTTCTAGGTGTCGTCCTTGCCGGCGCCGAATCTGCGCCGCAACTGCGCCAGCTTCTCCAAGCCGGCGAGGGCCAGCGCATTGATCGAGCCCTCAGGCATGTTCCCTTGCGCATCGGCCACGCCGGCGGGCAGTCCGGTCAGCAGCTCCAGGGCCTCGTCGACATCGGCGACGGCCCACACCCTGAAGCGCCCGTCCCGCACCGCGTCGACCACCTCCTGGCGCAGCATCAGGTGGCAGACATTGGGGCGCGGGATCAGCACGCCCTGCTCGCCCGTCAGCCCGCGCGCCGCGCAGATGTCGAAGAAACCTTCGATCTTCTCGTTGATGCCACCCACCGGCTGCACCACGCCGAACTGATTGACCGAGCCGGTCACCGCCAGCGCCTGGCGGATCGGCACGCCGGCGAGCGCCGAGAGCAGCGCGGTGAGCTCGGCGAGCGAGGCGCTGTCGCCCTCGACGCCGCCGTAGGACTGCTCGAACACCAGGCTGGCCTTGAGCGACAGTGGCATCGTCCAGCCGAAGCGCGCGGCCATGAAGGCGGACAGGATCAGCACGCCCTTGGAGTGGATGGGCCCGCCGAGCTTGACCTCGCGCTCGATGTCGATGACCTCGCCTTCGCCCACGCGCACGGTGGCGGTGATGCGCACCGGGTGGGCGAAGCTGTCGTCGCCGAGCGGCACCACGGCCAGGCCGTTGACCTGGCCGACGTGACTGCCGGCGGTGTCGACCAGCCACTGGCCGCGCAGGATCTCCTGCTGGTAGTGCAGGCGGATGCGCTCGTGACGGTGGCGGTGGGCGTCGAGCGCGGCGTCGACGTGTTCGCGCTCGATGCGCGCGGCGCCGGCGGCGCTCGCAAAATGCGCCGCTTCGCGCAGACGGTCGTCGATCGGCTGGGTCCGGGTGCTCAGGCGCTCGGCGTCGCCGGCGAGCCGCGCCGCGTGCTCGATCAGGCGCGCAGTTGCCGGGGCGGACAGCGGCGGCAGCTCGGCGCGGCGGGCGAGGGCGGCGATCATGCGGGCGTAGGCGGCGGTGTTGTCCGGCGTGCGCGTGATCTCGCTTTCCATGTCGGCGTTGATGCGAAAGAGCGCGGCGAACTCGGGGTCGTACTGGCCGAGCAGGTAGTAGACCAGGCGCTCGCCGACCAGGATCAGCTTGAGCGTGAGCGGCATCGGCTCGGGCTCGAGCTGTACCGAGCCGGTGACGCCGATCAGCTCGGACAGCGACTCGATGCGCAGCCGCCCGGACTTGAGCGCGCGCTTGACGCCCTCCCAGGCGAAGGGCTGGGACAGCAGCTTGATCGCATCCAGCACCAGGAAGCCGCCGTTGGCGCGGTGCAGGGCGCCGGCGCGGACGAGCGTGAAGTTGCTGACCAGGGTGCCCATGTGCACCAGATGGTCGATGCGGCCGACAAGGTTCTGCAGCGTGGGGTGGTCCTCGTACACCACCGGGCGGCTGCCGTCGGCCGGGTTCGCCACCAGCAGGTTCACCAGGTAGCGCTGCACCGAGATGCTGCCCGAGTAGGTGAGGGTGTCGCTGTCGTCCTCGTTGTGCGGCGAGGCGTGCAGCGATTCGCCGCTGGCGACGATGTCCTCGAGCACGTCGTCCAGATGCGCGCACACGTCGGGGAGGTCGGCGTAGCGCGGCTTCAGATCCTCGACCATGTGGGTGACGGTGGCGCCGAGCGCGTCGTGGCCGGCGTCGCGGATGCGGTTCTGCAGCTCGCGCCGCCAGCGCGGGAACTCGTTCATCAGCCGGTGCATGCGCTCGTGCAGCGTCTTGATGTGCTCGCCGAGCGCGTGCTGGCGTTCTTCGGGCAGCTTCTCGAACTCTTCCTGCGACAGGGTGCTGCCGGCGTCCTTGATGGGCAGGAAGGCGAAGCCGTGCGGGGTGCGCAGCAGCGCGACGCCCAGCGCCTGCGCCTCGTCGCCGAGCTGGCGCAGGGCGGTCTCCTCGCGTTGCTTGGCCTCTTCCTGCAGGGTCTCGATGCGGTTGCGGTACTCGTCGCTCTCGAACACGGCGGCAATGGCCGGCATCAGCTCTTCGACGAAGCGCTGCATGTCGTCGCGCAAGCCCGGCCCGCGTCCGCAGGGCAGGGGCAGCAGGCGCGGGCGCGAGGCGTTGTCGAAGTTCCAGACGTAGCACCAGTCGGCTGGTGGCGGCCCCTCGTGGCGTTCGTCTTCGAGCAGGCGGGTGACGATCTCGTGGCGGCCGCTGCCCGCGTCGCCGAGCACGAAGAGGTTGTAGCCCTCGCCTGCGATGTCCAGGCCGAGCCGGATCGCGTCGACCGCGCGGGCGTGGATGTCGGCGGCGTCGAGTTCAGGCAGCTCGGCGGAGCTCTGGAAGCCGAGCGTCGTGGGGTCGCAGGGGGTGTGCAGGCGTTCCGGCGCAAGCGGGTCGGAAACGGACATGAGCGGGCCTCGCGCGGTTCGGAGTCTTGCGCATCATCATAAACCCCATGTCGGCGGGACGCCCGCAGCGCACCGGAGGTGGCTGTCTGAGGGGTGTGCCTGAGGGGGGCGCCCGCGCCCGGCCCGAGCACGGCAAAAAAAGTTAACGGGGGGCGCACTTGAAATCCCCGGGGGCCGTCCCTATTATTAGCACTCGTTGGCAGTGAGTGCTAACAAGCCTCGAGCGATGGGCTGCGGCCCGTCCGAAAACGCTGCAGATCATCTTTTGCGGGCTGGTCCCGCATGTTTCATCAACCCAAACAGTTGAACCTCAGTTAGGAGAGAACTCGATGAAGATTCGTCCCCTGCACGATCGCGTGATCGTCAAGCGTCTGGAAGCCGAACGCAAGACCGCCAGCGGTATCGTGATCCCCGACAGCGCCGGCGAGAAGCCCGACCAGGGCGAAGTGCTGGCCGTTGGCAATGGCAAGATCCTCGACGACGGCAAGGTGCGTCCGATGGCTGTCAAGGTGGGCGACAAGGTGCTGTTCGGCAAGTATGCCGGCCAGACCGTGAAGGTCGAAGGCGACGAGCTCCTCGTGATGCGCGAGGAAGACATCATGGGCGTGGTCGAGGCCTGAGCCTCCCCCGCATCCCCCACCGCTAATCGAAACAATTCCGGAGTTCTGAAGAATGGCTGCTAAAGAAGTCAAGTTTGGTGATTCGGCGCGCGAGCGCATGGTTGCTGGTATCAACATCCTGGCCAACGCGGTCAAGGTGACCCTGGGCCCGAAGGGCCGCAACGTCGTGCTCGAGCGCTCGTTCGGCGCCCCCACCGTGACCAAGGACGGCGTCTCGGTCGCCAAGGAAATCGAGCTGAAGGACAAGTTCGAGAACATGGGCGCGCAGATGGTCAAGGAAGTCGCTTCCAAGACCTCGGACATCGCCGGTGACGGCACCACCACCGCCACCGTGCTGGCGCAGTCGATCGTGCGCGAAGGCATGAAGTTCGTTGCCGCCGGCATGAACCCGATGGACCTCAAGCGCGGCATCGACAAGGCCGTGATCGCCACCATCGAAGAGCTGAAGAAGCTGTCCAAGCCCTGCTCGACCAACAAGGAAATCGCCCAGGTCGGCTCGATCTCGGCCAACTCCGACAGCGACATCGGCGACATCATCGCCCGCGCCATGGACAAGGTCGGCAAGGAAGGCGTGATCACCGTCGAAGACGGCAAGTCGCTGCAGAACGAACTCGATGTGGTCGAGGGCATGCAGTTCGACCGCGGCTACCTGTCGCCCTACTTCATCAACAATCCCGAGAAGCAGGTTGCCATCCTCGAGCAGCCTTTCGTCCTGCTCTTCGACAAGAAGATCTCCAACATCCGTGACCTGCTGCCGGTGCTCGAGCAGGTCGCCAAGGCCGGCCGTCCGCTGCTGATCATCGCCGAAGACGTCGAGGGCGAAGCCCTGGCCACCCTGGTGGTGAACAACATCCGCGGCATCCTCAAGACCTGCGCCGTCAAGGCTCCGGGCTTCGGCGACCGTCGCAAGGCCATGCTGGAAGACATCGCCATCCTGACCGGTGGCCAGGTCATCGCCGAAGAAGTCGGCCTGACCCTGGAGAAGGCCACCCTGGACGACCTCGGCCAGGCTGCCCGCATCGAGATCGGCAAGGAAAACACCATCATCATCGACGGCGCCGGCCAGGCCGAGCGCATCGAAGCGCGCGTCAAGCAGATCCGCGTGCAGATCGAGGAAGCGACCTCCGACTACGACCGCGAGAAGCTGCAGGAGCGCGTGGCCAAGCTGGCGGGCGGTGTTGCGGTGATCAAGGTCGGTGCCGCCACCGAAGTCGAGATGAAGGAGAAGAAGGCCCGCGTCGAAGACGCCCTGCACGCCACTCGCGCTGCAGTGGAAGAGGGCATCGTCCCGGGCGGCGGCGTCGCGCTGCTGCGCGCCCGCGCGAACCTGGCCGGCCTCAAGGGTGACAACCACGACCAGGACGCTGGCATCAAGATCGTGCTGCGCGCGATGGAGCAGCCGCTGCGCGAGATCGTCGCCAACGCGGGTGATGAAGCCTCGGTGGTGGTCAACAAGGTCACCGAAGGTTCGGGCAACTTCGGCTTCAACGCCGCCACCGGTGAGTACGGCGACATGGTCGAGATGGGCGTGCTGGACCCGACCAAGGTCACCCGCACCGCGCTGCAGAACGCCGCGTCCGTCGCCGGCCTGATGCTGACCACCGACTGCATGGTCTGCGAGCTGGCCGAAGAGAAGCCGATGGGCGGCATGCCCGACATGGGCGGCATGGGTGGTATGGGCGGCATGGGCATGGGCATGTAATCTGCCCGGCCCGACGGGACCCCGTGCGGGGTCCCGCGTGCTTGCAACACGACAAACGGCCCCGCGGCGTGTGCGGGGCCGTTTGTCGTTCACGGCTGCGACACGACGCGCCTTGTCACGCTGCGCTGCACCGGGCGTGCGGAAGCGTGGGATAATCGGGCGGTTTTTCGAGGGAGAAAAATCGGTGGGGAGCGCGCAGGCCTGATCGGGCGCGCACTCCCCGGAACGCAGCAGTGCGGGCACCGGCGTTCCCGAAGACCGAGCAAAGGAGAACAGCGGGGTCATTCTCGAAAGCTCCGCTTACAAAGAACTTACAGTCTGGGCTTTATGCGAATTCTGTTGGCGGAAGACGATCCGGTGATCGCTGATGGCATCTGTCGCGCCTTGCGTCGCGCGGGTTGTGCGGTGGACCACGTTGCCGACGGCATGGAGGCCGATGCCGCGCTGGTCGGTCAGGTCTATGATCTGCTCATCCTCGACCTGGGGCTGCCGCGCATGAACGGCATCGACGTGCTCAAGCGTCTGCGCGCGCGCAAGTCGGCTCAGCCCGTGCTGATCCTGACCGCGCAGGACGGCGTGGACGACCGGGTGCGTGGCCTCGATGCCGGGGCGGACGACTATCTCACCAAACCCTTTGCGCTGCCCGAACTCGAGGCGCGCGTGCGTGCGCTGACCCGGCGCGGCACCGGCCAGCCGCGCTGCATCGAGGTCGGGCAGCTCAGCTACGACCAGGCCGATCGCGTGGTCAAGATCGGCGGTCAGCTCGTCGAACTGTCTGCGCGCGAGATCGGGCTGCTCGAGATCTTCCTGCTGCGCATGGGGCGCCTGGTGAGCAAGGATCAGCTCGTCGATCACCTGTGCGGCTGGGGCGAGGAGGTCTCGAGCAACGCGATCGAGGTCTATGTGCATCGGCTGCGCAAGAAGCTCGAGGACAGCGGCGTGCGCATCGTGACCGTGCGCGGCCTGGGGTACTGTCTGGAAAACCCCGATGCTGCAGCTGCGGCGAAAGTCTAAGGCCGACAAGGGCGGCAAGGGCGCAAGCGCGCCGCGCAAGTCCGGGCCGCCCAACTCGCTGTTCGGCGAGATCCTCGACTGGATGCTGGCGCCGCTGCTGTTCCTGTGGCCGATCTCCATCATCGTCACGCACAACGTCGCGGACAACATCGCCAACCAGCCCTACGATCTCGCGCTCGCCGACAGCGTGCGCACGCTCGCGCGCTTCGTGTCGGTTGAGGATGGGGCGGTGGTGGTGCATTTCCCGGCGCCGCCACGCGCGCTGTTTCGTGCGGATCAGGACGACGTGGTCTATTACCAGGTGGCCGACGATTCGGGCCGGACGCTGTCCGGGGATGCCGACATCCCGCAGGCGCCCATGCCTGCGTCGATGGTGGGCGAGGAGGTGCTGCTCCGTGACGAGCTCATCCAGGGTGAGGACGTGCGCGTCGCCTACCGCTTCCTGAGACCCTCGCCCGACGTCTCCGACATGCTGGTGCTGGTGCAGGTGGCGGAGACGCGCAACAAGCGCAGCGACCTCGCCTCGCGCGTGGTCACCGGGGTGCTGCTGCCGCAGTTCGCGATCATCCCGCTCGCAGTGGTGCTGGTGTGGGTGGGACTGAGTCGCGGCATCGCCCCGCTCAATCGTCTGCAGAGCCTGATCCGGCGCCGGCGTCCCACCGACCTTTCGCCGGTCGAGCCCTCGACCGTGCCCGAGGAGGTACGCCCGCTGATCGTCGCCTACAACGACATGATGGTGCGGCTCGAGGAGAACCTGCAGGCGCAGCAGCGCTTCATCGCCGACGCGGCGCACCAGATGCGCACGCCGCTCACCGGGCTCAAGATGCAGACCGACCTTGCCTTGCACGAGACCGACCCGGAGCAGCTGCGCGAGTCGCTCGAGCGCATCGCCGAGAGCACCGACCGCGCCGCCCACCTGATCAATCAGCTGCTGTCGCTGGCGCGCGCCGAGGCGAGCTTCGAGAAGCTCTACGCGGTCGAGCGCGTGAGCCTGGATGCGGTGGTGCGCGAGGTGGCGCTCGAGCTCTTCCCGCGTGCGCAGATCAAGCAGATCGACCTCGGCGTCGAGGCCGGCGAGCAGGCACTGTTCATCGAGGGCAACGCCGTGTTGCTGCGCGAGCTGGTCAAGAACCTGCTCGACAACGCGGTCAAATACACGCCGCGCGGGGGCAGCGTCACCGCCCGCACGCGCTTCGCCGGCTCGCCCATCCTCGAGATCGAGGACACCGGTGCCGGCATTCCCGAGGCCGATCGCGAGCGCGTGTTCGAGCGCTTTTTCCGCGTGCTCGGCAGTGGCGTCGATGGCTCGGGCCTGGGGCTGCCGATCGTGCGCGAGATCGCCGAGCTGCACCGCGCGGTGGTCACGCTCGACGCCGGGCCGGGAGGGCGGGGAACGCTGGCGCGTGTCGTCTTTCCGCGCACGCACCTGCAGCCCCCGCCGATCGTGCAGGGCGACTACGATGCGCCGTAAACCGACGCGTTCCGACGGTCAGCCCGGTGGCTGCATAAAAAGCGGATACCCCCTTTGACATCCAGAAAACTATGGCTATAATGCGGACCTCGTTGGCCAGTTAGCTCAGTTGGTAGAGCAGCGGATTGAAAATCCGCGTGTCCGTGGTTCGATTCCGCGACTGGCCACCAAGAATTCAATGGGCCGACCTCGTGTCGGCCCATTTGCTTTGCGGTCTCTGCTTCGGTTCAGAAGTGGCTGATTCGGCTCAATTTTGGGGCTGTTGGGCGGTGATATAATCCGCCTCGCCCCGACCAACCGCGCTCCGCATGCAACTCTTCGCCCTCGGCCTGAATCACCATACCGCACCGCTCGCGATCCGCGAACGGGTCGCGTTCCAGCCTGAGCGGCTGGGTCAGGCCCTGCGCGATCTCGTGCATGCCGGCTCGGTGCGCGAGGCGGCGATCTTGTCGACCTGCAACCGCACCGAGCTCTACTTTGCAGCCGAGCAGCCGCAACTCGCCGCAGACTGGCTTGCGCGTTTTCATCAGCTGGCGCTGGCCGAAGTCTCGCCCTACCTGTATTCACACCCCCAGCGCGACGCGATCCGCCATGTATTTCGGGTGGCGAGCGGGCTCGACTCCATGGTCATCGGCGAGCCGCAGATCCTCGGCCAGGTCAAGGACGCCGCGCGCTACGCCGAAGAAGCGGGCACCCTGGGCGTGCTGCTGCACAAGCTGTTCCAGAACACCTTCGCGGTGGCCAAGGAGGTGCGCTCGACCACCGCGATCGGCGCCAACACGGTGTCGATGGCTGCCGCGGCCGTGCATCTGACCGAGCGCATCTTCGAGCGTGTGTCCGACCAGCATGTGCTGTTCATCGGCGCCGGCGAGATGATCGAGCTGTGCGCGGCCCACTTCGGCGGCGCCAGGCCCAAGTCAATGACCGTGGCCAACCGCACCGAAGAGCGCGCGCTCGCGCTCGCCTCGCGCTTCGGCGCCGAGACCATGCGCATCGACCAGATCGGCGACGCGCTCGCGCGCTTCGACGTGGTCGTCTCCTGTACGGCGGCGCCGCTGCCCATCGTCGGCCTCGGCATGGTCGAGCGCGCGGTGAAGGTGCGCCGCCACCGCCCGATGGTGATGGTCGACCTCGCCGTGCCGCGCGACATCGAGCCCGAGGTGGGCGAGCTGGACGACATCTTCCTGTACACGGTGGATGACCTCGCCCAGGTGGTGGAAGAGGGCATCGAGTCGCGCCAGCAGGCGGTGATCGAGGCCGAGCAGATCATCGACACCCGCGTCGACGGCTTCCTGCACTGGATGGCCACGCGCGATGCGGTGCCGGCGATCCGCGCGCTGCGCGAGCACGCCGAGACCCTGCGCCGCGCCGAGCTCGAACGTGCCGTGCGCCTGCTCGCCAAGGGCGAAGACCCGCAGCGCGTACTCGAGGCCTTGTCGCACGGCCTCACCAACAAGCTGATGCACGGCCCCACCCGCTTCCTGAACCAGGCCGAAGGCGAACGCAAGGCCGAAGCAGGCCAGGTGGTGCGCGAGCTCTTCAACCTGTCCCGCGACCACTAGCCGCCGGTCGTCCTTTGCCCCGCCTCACGCGGCGGCAAGACTGCACTCGCCCATTCCATGAAGCAGAGCATCCGCGACAAACTCGAACACCTCGTCAGCCGCCTCGAAGAGCTGGATCGCGGGCTCGCGTCGGAAGATGCTGCGCGCGACATGGACAGCTTTCGCGAGCGCGCGCGCGAACGCGCCGAAGTCGAGCCGGTGGTCGGGCTGTACCGCGACTATCTGCAGGCCGAGGCCGACTGCGCCACCGCGCGCGAGCTGCTCGCCGACCCCGAGATGCGCGAGCTGGGCGAGCAGGAGCTGGCCGAAGGCGAGGCGCGCATCGCCGCGCTCGAGGCCGAGCTCCAGCGTGCGCTGCTGCCGCGCGACCCGAGCGACGAGCGCAACCTGTTCCTCGAGGTCCGCGCCGGCACCGGTGGCGACGAGGCGGCGCTGTTCGCCGGCGACCTGCTGCGCATGTACAGCCGCTACGCCGAGCGCCAGCGCTGGAAGGTGGAGATCGTCTCGGCGAGCGAATCCGATCTCGGCGGCTACAAGGAGGTCATCGCGCGCGTGGTCGGACACGGTGCGTATTCGAAGCTCAAGTTCGAATCCGGCGGCCACCGTGTGCAGCGCGTCCCGGTCACCGAGACCCAGGGCCGCATCCATACGTCCGCCTGTACCGTGGCCGTGCTGCCCGAGGCGGACGAGGTCGAGGCGGTGGACATCAACCCGGCCGAGCTGCGCATCGACACCTTCCGCGCCTCGGGCGCGGGCGGCCAGCACATCAACAAGACCGACTCCGCAGTGCGCATAACCCACCTGCCCACCGGGATCGTCGTCGAATGCCAGGACGACCGCTCGCAGCACCGCAACAAGGCGCAGGCCATGGCAGTGCTGGCCGCGCGCCTGTACGACGCCAAGGTGCGCGCGCAGCAGAGCGCCGAGGCCGCACAGCGCAAGAGCCTGGTCGGTAGCGGCGACCGCTCCGAGCGCATCCGCACCTACAATTTTCCGCAGGGTCGCGTCACCGACCACCGCATCAACCTCACCTTGTACAAGCTCGACGCGGTGATGCAGGGCGAACTCGACGAGCTGATCGACGCGCTGACGCTCGAGCATCAGGCCAGCCTGCTCGCCGCGATGGTGGGCGACTGATGGGGGCCGACGCGCAGCCGCAGCAGGACACGGTCGACATCGCCGCCGCGCTCGGTTGGGCGCGCGCGCAGATCGACCTGATGGACGCGCGCGTGCTGCTGCGCCATGTGCTGCAGTGCCCGGCCTCGCGTCTGGTGGCGTTTCCCGAGCAGAAGCTGGCGGCCGAGGACTGGGCCGAATATCGCGCGCTGGTCGAGCGTCGCCTTGCCGGCGAGCCGGTGGCTTACCTCGTCGGCCAGCGGGAGTTCTATGGGCGCGACTTCCTGGTCACGCCGGCGGTGCTGATCCCGCGCCCGGACACCGAGCTCCTGGTCGAGCTCGCGCTCGGGCATTTCGCCGGGCGCCGCGGGGTGCGCGTGCTCGACATGGGCACGGGCAGCGGCGCGCTCGCGGTCACGCTCGCGCTCGAGCTGGACGCGCCCGAGGTGGTCGCGCTCGACCGCTCGCGCGAAGCGCTGTGGGTGGCCATGGCCAACGCGGCCAAGCTGGGGGCGAGCGTGTCTTTCGTGCAGAGCGACTGGTTTGCGGCGCTCGGCGACGAAAGCTTCGAGCTCATCGTCGCCAATCCGCCTTATGTCGCCGCTGCCGACCCTCACCTGGAGCAGGGCGATGTGCGCTTCGAGCCGCTCGGCGCGCTTGCGTCCGGGCCGCGCGGCCTGGATGATCTGCAGACCATCGTCGCCGGGGCACCCACCCGGCTCGTCGACGGCGGCTGGCTGTTGCTCGAACACGGTTACGATCAGGCGGCCGCGGTGCGCAGCCTGCTCGCCGATGCCGGCTTTGCTTCCATCTCGTCATGGCAGGATCTCGCGGGTATCGAGCGTGCCACGGGGGGGCGCTGGCTGGGGCGCGGTGGCGGTTGACGCTGCTCACGCCCGCTCCTAGAATTTCCCGACTTTTTAACTCAACTTTTCAGGCCTCAGACAATGGACATCCAGGACGTCATCCGCGAACAACTCGCCAACAACCCGGTCGTGCTGTACATGAAGGGTTCGCCCCAGTTCCCGCAGTGCGGCTTCTCGTCCACCGCGGTGCAGGTCCTCAAGGGCTGCGGCGTGCGCGAAGTGCTCGCGGTCAATGTGCTCGCAGACAACGACATCCGTCAGGGCATCAAGGAATACTCCAACTGGCCGACCATCCCGCAGCTCTACGTCAAGGGCGAGTTCGTCGGCGGCAGCGACATCATGCGCGAGATGTACGAGAGCGGCGAGCTGCAGCAGATGTTGAAGGATGCGGGGGCTGTGGGAGAGGACGCAGCCTGAGCGTTCTCGTTCGTCGCTGTCCGTGTCAACTGTCGGTTTTCTTTACACCGAGCGCACTGCTCGTCGCTTGCGCCCGGTGTGCAGATGTTGCAAGGGATTGATCGAGCAGGATTTTACAGAGGACGCGCCGCAACGGCGCGTTTTTTGCTTCTGAATTGACGTTCGTGATGAAATACCGGCTCAAGGGCGCTCGGGGTGTATATCCTGACCCCGAGAGTCAAAAGCCAGAGAGATACGCCATGTCCGCTCCCGACAATACCAGCCATGAAAAGCGTCGGCGCCTGATCAAGTCGGCCGCAGCGGCGCCCGTCGTGCTGACGCTGCCGAGTGGCTCCGCGCTCGCGGCCTCCAGCGCGATGTGTGACAAGAAGAGCGCGGATGCCTTCGCCAGCAGCCCCGCTCCTGCAGTGACGGCGCTCAGCGACCGCTGGATGCGTGCGCAACTTCAGGCGTATGCGTTCAAGGGTAAGGTCGAAGGCCAGAATGCTGCGACCGACTACACCGGGTTCAAGTACAACGGTGTGAACTACGCCGTGATCAATGGCGCAGCCGTGCCGCTCGTACAGACCAACCAGGAAACATTGCTGCAGAACCAGTATTTCTACGTGCTCGTCGATTACAAGGGTGATCAGCCAATCGGCCTGATTCTCGACAGTTCGTCAATCAGCACCCAGAACCCGATCGCTGGCGCTTCGTGCTGGAATTCGCTCACGGGCGATACCCTCCTCGAGAACGTCATCACGCTCTCCTGAATCCGCTCCGGTGCGTCGCTCGCGTGCGATCGTTCGTCACCTGGGGGAAGCTGCGGTCGTTTTCGACCCCCTCAGTTGGGAGACGCACCTTCTCCAAGCCGATCTCGCCTTCGTTGCGGCGATCGTCGAGCGCATGGGTGTCGGCGAACCCATGACGCGAGAGCGTCTGCGCTTGGCACTCGAGGCCGAGGCAGCGGGATCTGCGGACGTCGATCTGGAGCCCCTTTTCTCGGCGCTGGAGCGGATCGGCGTGATCGGCGCTTGAGCTTGCAAGTGACGTGTGAAAGGGGCCCTGTGACTGATGAGCGGCTTGTTCGTGCCTTGAGCAAGGATGGGCTGTGCATCGACTACGGCGCCTGTGTCGCGCGTGTGCGAAGCGATGTGCCGGCGTTTTCGCAAAGGTTCTTCCAGCTCTACAGACACTTCGATCTGTTTGCCCGAGCGCCCTTTGTCGACTTCCATGTCGAGGTGTCCCGAGGCAGGGGGCTGCGCCGATGGTTGCGGCCCCAATCCCGTTTCCTGATCGACCGCGTCCAGCCCTTCGATCCCTTTGCGGCCAGTCATGCCTTGCCGCACTACGAGTGGGGCCTGAACTGGAGCTTCGCACAGCGCTTCAATCAGTATGTGTTGCTGCACGCGGGTGTGCTCGCGCTGGGCGACCGTGCGCTGATCCTGCCGGCCATCCCCGGCTCGGGCAAGAGCACGCTGACCGCGGCGCTGATGCTTGCGGGCTTTCGGTTGCTCTCGGACGAATTCGGCGTGCTGCGTCCGCGCCAGGGAGACTTCCTGGCCATGCTCAAGCCAGTCGCGCTGAAGAACGCCTCGATCGAGGTCATTCGCCGCTTCAGCCCGGGCGCGGAGATCGGGCCAATCTTCGCCGCGACGCGCAAGGGCGACGTCGCACACCTTGCACCGGATGCAGCGAGCGTTGCTGCGGTCCACCAGCCCGCTCGCCCGGCCGTGATCGTCTTTCCCGCATGGCGCGAGGGTGCTGCGCTCGATCTGCAGCCGCAGGCGCCCGAGCAGGCCTTCACGCGGCTCGCCTTCAACAGTTTCAACTATGGCCTGCTCGGGCGCATCGGTTTCGACGCGGTGGCCGATCTGGCTGCCGCGTGTCCGGCCTATCAACTTACCTACAGCAGTCTCGACGAGGTGGTGAGCGCCCTGCGTAGCCTTGTCAGCGCCCCCCCGGGGGGTGCCAATGGCTGAGCGCATCCCGCGACCGCTGGCGCACCTGCTGGCCATCCTGCAGGAGCCGCAGCATGTGCAGGGGCTCGCGCTGTCGGACTGGGAGCCGGTGATCCGGCTTGCCCGAGCGGCGCGCGTGCACGCGACGCTCGGTCACCGCCTGATGGCGAACCCGGACTGCTGGGCCGCGGTGCCGGAACAGCCGCGCGGTCATCTCGAGGCGGCGATGAACTTCGCCGCGTGGCGCCGCCATCTTCTCGATATGGAGCTGCGCGCGCTGGATGCACAGCTGCCGGCAGAGATCGAGGTCGTGCTCATCAAAGGCGCCGCCTACCAGGCGCAGCACCTGCCTCTCGCCGAAGGCAGGCTGTCGGCCGACATCGACCTGCTCGTGCGTCGGGCAGATCTGGATGCGGCCGAGGCAACCTTGGTTGAAGCCGGCTGGCGCTCGACCGTCACCGACCCCTACGACCAGCGCTATTACCGCGAGTGGAGCCACGAGCTCCCGCCGATGCAGGCCGAAGGCCACGCGCTCGAACTGGACCTGCACCACGGCATCGCACCGGTGACCAGCCGCTGCCAGCCCGATCCCGGAGTGCTCTGGGCTGGCAGGCAGCGTCTGCCGGATTCACGTTACTTCGTGCTCGACCCGATGGATCAGTTGATCCATGCGGTGGTGCATCTGTTTCAGGACACCGAGCTCGATGGGCGTCTGCGCGACCTGCTCGATATCGATGCCATGCTGCGTGCCTTGCCCGATGATGGCGAGGTGCAAAATGCGCTTGCAGCGCGAGTGGCGATGTTCGGAGCCGAAGTCCTGTTCTGGCATGCGCTGGATGCCTGTCAGCGCTGGCTCGGGACGCCCGTGCCAGCTGCGCTGTGGCCCGCGCCGCCTGCGCAGCTGCCGCGTGCGGTGATGGCGTGGATGTTGCCGCGCACCTTGTTGCCCCGTTTGCCGGAAGCGCGAGCTGGGCTTGGCAGTTCGATTGCAGAGAGGCTGGCCCATCTGCGATACCACCGCATGCGCATGCCCATGGGCCTGTTGCTGCGCCATTCGCTGGCAAAAGGGTGGAGAAGACTTCAACTTCGCCGCGTACGGTAATTCGTTCGTGCTGGTCGCGCTGAGCTGCGCGCACGACTGCGACTCATCTCTCGTTCTGCGAATGCCTCAATCCCGCCGCCGGCTCAGGTCTTCATTCAGCCGCGTCGCCAGTCGCAGCGCCTCGCGCAGGTAGCCTTTGCCGAACAGGTTCAGGTGGTTGAGCACGTGGTACAGGCTGTACAGCGGCTTGCGCAGTTCGTAGTCCTCGTGCAGCGGCCAGGCTTTGCGGTACTCGGCGTAGAAGGCGGAGGGGAAGCCGCCGAAGAGCTCGCTCATGGCGAGCTCGGATTCGCGGTCGCCATGATGCACGGCGGGGTCGAAGACCACCGGGGTGCCATCTTCGAGCACGGCCGCGTTGCCGTGCCAGAGGTCGCCGTGCAGCAGGCTTTCCTGGGGGCGGTAGTCGAGGAAGAGGGCGGGCACGCGCTCAAGCAGGCGTTCGCCCTGGCGGTACAGGTCGCCACCGAAGCCGTTGGCGCGTGCGCGCTCGAGTTGGGGGCGCAGGCGCTGCTGGGCGAAGAATTGCGCCCAGTTGGCGTGTGCTGTGTTGGACTGGGGCGTGGCGCCGATGAAGTTGTCGCGCGGCCAGCCGAAGTGCTCGCCGCACTGGCGGTGCAGGGCGGCCAGGGCGTCGGCAAAGCGTGCGCCGTCTTCGGGGGCGTGCACCGGGCGCAGCGCAAGGTGTTCGAGGATCAGCACGGCGTGGTGTGCGTCCGCGCTGCAGGCGATCACCGCAGGTGTGCGCAAGGTGCCGCTGGCGGCGATGGCGGCGAGGCCGTCGGCTTCGGCCGCGAACATGTCGGCGCGCGTGGCGTCGCCCAGCTTGGCGAAGTAGCGCTCGCCGCGCTCGCCCAGCAGGCTGAAGCTGTCGTGGATGCAGCCGCCCCCCACCGCCTCGGCGGCCACGAGGCGGAAGCGGTTGCCGGTGGCGTTGCGCACCGCCGCTTCGGCGGCGGGCAGGGCGGGGTGAGAGAGGCTGGGGTTCATCCGTTCAGCGTGTGTCGTCGAGGCGGGCGTGTGCAGCTGTCGCGCAGGCAGCCTCCGCTTGTTGCCGGCGGTAGCTCAGCCGAGCGCCGCACGGGCGCGCGCCACGGCGGCGCGCACCTGCTCGGGGGCGGTGCCGCCGATGTGCTTGCGCGAGGCGAGCGAGCCCTCGACGGTGAGCACGGCAAACACGTCGTCGCCCAGGCGCTCGGCGGCACCCGGCACGTGGGCCATGGCGATGCGCAGCTCGTCGAGCGAGAACTGCGGCAGGTCGCAGCCCTTGACGTCGGCCGCGCGCACCGCGAGCGCCACGGCTTCGTGCGCATCGCGGAAGGGCAGGCCCTTCTTGACCAGGTAGTCGGCGAGGTCGGTGGCGGTGGCGTAGCCCTGGCTGAGCGCGCCGCGCATGGCGTCGGCCTTGACCTTGATGCCGGTGATCATGTCGGCGTAGATGCGCAGGGTGTCGATGACCGTGTCGGCGGTGTCGAACAGCGGCTCCTTGTCTTCCTGGTTGTCCTTGTTGTAGGCCAGCGGCTGGCCCTTCATCAGGGTCAGCAGCGCGATCAGGCTGCCGTTGACGCGGCCGGTCTTGCCGCGCACCAGCTCGGGCACGTCGGGGTTCTTCTTCTGCGGCATGATCGAGCTGCCGGTGCAGAAGCGGTCGGCGAGGTCGATGAAGCCCACGCGCGGGCTCATCCAAAGGATCAGCTCTTCAGAGAGCCGCGACAGGTGGGTCATCAGCAGGGCCGAGGCCGCGCAGAATTCGATCGCAAAGTCGCGGTCGCTGACGGCGTCGAGCGAGTTGAAGCAGACCTCGTCGAAGCCGAGTTCAGCAGCGACGAAGTCGCGGTCGATCGGGTAGCTGGTACCGGCGAGCGCGGCCGCGCCGAGCGGCAGGCGATTGACACGGCGGCGGCAGTCGGCAAAGCGCTCGGCGTCGCGCCGGCTCATCTCGTAGTAGGCCATCAGGTGGTGGCCGAAGGTCACCGGCTGCGCCACCTGCAGATGGGTGAAACCGGGCATCGGGGTGGCGGCGTTGGCTTCGGCGACGTCGAGCAGGTTCTTCTGGAAGTCGGCGATCAGCGCGAGGATCTGGTCGATCGCGTCGCGCAGCCACAGGCGGATGTCGGTGGCGACCTGGTCGTTGCGGCTGCGGCCGGTGTGCAGGCGCTTGCCCGCGTCGCCCACCAGCGCGGTGAGGCGCTTCTCGATGTTGAGGTGGACGTCCTCGTCGTCGAGGCTCCAGGCGAACTCGCCACGCTCGATCTCGCCCTTGATCTGCGCCATGCCGCGCTCGATGTCGGCGAGGTCCTGCGCGCCGATGATGCCCTGGCGGGCCAGCATCTTCGCGTGCGCGAGCGAGCCGCGGATGTCCTGCGCCGCCATGCGCTGGTCGAAGAACACGCTGGCGGTGTAGCGCTTGACGAGCTCGGAGACGGGCTCGGTGAAGCGGCCGGACCAGGCCTTGGCGGGGGCGTCTGCGGATGCGTTGGCGCCGGCGGCCGGCGTCGTGGTGTCTGTCATAATGGGGCGCACAAAACGAGGCGGCCGGCGTGGTGAAGCCGGCCTGGCACAAGGAAAAACGCCGCCTGCGCGGCGCAGAGGAATGGCCGAAAGTATAAAGCAAAAGCCCGCCCGGCTTGCCGGCCCGGGGCTGCCCGACTTCCGCAACCTGGGGGTGATGCTGCGCGTGCTGCTGGTGGTGAACCTGCTCGCGCTGCTGACGGTCGCCCTGCGGGCCGACGAGTTCGAGCGCCTTGCGGCGGAGCTGGCGCTGATGGCGGGGCGCTTGGAGTTGCCGCTGCTGCTTGCGGTGCTGCTGCTCTACCTGCTCGGCCCCGCGCTGCGTCGCCTGGGCGCCCGCGCGGGGCAGGCGGGGGTGTTCGGGGTGGCGAGCCTCGCGGTGATCATCAGCAGCCCATTGACCGGCGCCGACGCCCCGGCGCTGCTGCGCGCGCTGGCCTGGAGTTGGCTGGCGGCGGCGATCACATTGCTCTATTTCGACTACCGCAACTGGCGCTACACACCGGCGCTGGCCGAGGCTCGGCTGATGGCGCTCACTGCGCGCATCCGGCCGCATTTCTTCTTCAACAGCCTCAACGGCGTGCTCGGCGTGATCCGCTCCGATCCGCGCCGGGCCGAGCGCGCGCTGGAAGAGCTCGCCGATCTCTTCCGCGCGCTGATGCAGGACAACCGCGAGCGCGTGCCGCTGCGTGACGAGGTGGAGCTGTGCGAGCGCTACGTTGATCTGGAGCGCCTGCGTCTGGGCGACCGGCTGACGGTGCGCTGGGCGTTTGGAGGCGAAGGGGCGGCTGGTGGTGATGCCGGGTCGGTGGCAGGAGGCGCGGTCGGGGAACTGGACTCGGTGAGCGCCACGCTGAGGGGAGCGCCTGGGCCTGAGGCGGCCCGGGCAGAAGCGCGCGCAAGCCTGCTTGAGGCGCGCGTGCCGCCGTTGCTGCTTCAACCTTTGCTCGAAAATGCCGTTTACCACGGCATCGAGCCGTCGACCGAAGCCGGCGAAGTGGTGGTGCGTGTCGATCGGCGCGGCGAGGTGCTGCGTCTCGAGGTGGATAACCCGGTGTGCGACGCCGTCCGTCATCACGCCGGCAACCGCATGGCGCTCGACAACATCCGCGAGCGCCTGATGCTGTTCTACGACCTCGAGGCCGGGCTGGAGATCGACGAAGGTGGCGGACGCTACCGTGTGCGTATTCGCCTGCCGTATCGCACGAGCGACTGATGCCTTCGCATCCCGGCGCTTGGGAAACGGCCGGGGCAGACGAACCGAACTCAGGAAGGAAGTCGAAAAGAAGCATGGAGACGCCAAACTCTGCCGCGCTGCGCGTACTGATCGTCGATGACGAGGCGCCCGCGCGCACCCGTCTGCGCGACCTGCTCGGCGACATCGCGGCGCGCCACCCGACCGAGATCGTCGGCATGGCCGCCAACGGTGTCGAGGCGCTGCGCCTGTTCGAGGCCGCGCCCGCCGACGTGGTTCTGGCCGACATCCGCATGCCGGTGATGGACGGCGTGGAGCTCGCCCGCCATCTGGGCAAGCTGGCGTCGCCGCCGGCGGTGATCTTCGTCACCGCCTACGATCAGTACGCGGTCGAGGCCTTCGAGCTGGCCGCGGTCGACTACCTGCTCAAGCCGGTGCGTGCCGAACGCCTGGCCGCCGCGCTGGCCAAGGCCGAGGCGCGCCGACCGGTGCCCGACGATGCCGCGCTCGCAGGCCTGGCGCCGGGCGAGCGCCGCCACTTCAGCGTCAGCGAGCGTGGACGCATCCTGCTGCTGCCGGTGGCCGAGGTGCTCTACCTGCGCGCGGAACTGAAGTACGTGACCGCGCGCACCGCCGAGCGCGAGTACGTGCTCGACGAAGCGCTGGTGCAGCTCGAGGAGGAGTTCTCCCTCCGCTTCCTGCGTCTGCACCGCAACTGCCTGGTGGCGCGCGACGCGGTGCTCGGTGTCGAGCGCGCCGCCGAGCAGGCGGGCGGCGAGGGGCACTGGGTGGTGCTGCTCAAGGGGATCGACGAGCGTTTGCCGGTAAGCCGGCGGCAGTGGCCGCTCGTGCGCGACGCGCTGGGTGTGTAGGGGCTGCAGGCGGCGCGATGTGCGCCGTCGAGGCGGACACGTGCTTCGATCGCCCGGCCCGAGCGGGCTCGCGCACCTGGTCGGAATCGCGCCCGGCGGGCGGGGAGCGCGATGTGCTCGCATGCTAGAATGCCGGCGTTACCACGTACGACGCGTGCCGACCCTGATCTCGCCCGCTGGCGGTCTCCGGGGCGGTGCGCTTGAACCCTTCCTGTCAGGTACTTAATCATCGTGAGCCAGAAAAGCCCCGAGCGCATCGTCATCGCCACCCGTGAAAGCCGTCTCGCCCTGTGGCAGGCCGAGCACATCAAGGCCCGGCTCGAGGCGCTGTACCCCGGCTGCCGGGTCGAGCTGCTGGGCATGACCACGCGCGGCGACCAGATCCTCGATCGTCCGCTCGCGAAGGTGGGTGGCAAGGGCTTGTTCGTCAAGGAACTCGAAACCGCGTTGCTCGATGGCCGCGCCGACATCGCCGTGCATTCCATGAAGGATGTGCCGATGGAGATGGGCGCCGAGTTTGCGCTGCCCTGCATCTGTGCGCGCGAAGTGCCGCTCGACGCGTTCGTGTCGAATCGCTGGGAGAGCCTGGCAGACATGCCGCCGGGGGCGGTGGTTGGTACGTCCTCGCTGCGCCGCGAGTCGCAGATCCACGCGCAGTATCCCTTCCTGGCCGTGACCAGCCTGCGCGGCAACCTCGACACCCGCCTGCGCAAGCTCGACGAGGGTCAGTACGACGCCATCATCCTCGCCGCCGCCGGCCTCACCCGGCTGGGCATGGGCGAGCGCATCCGCTCGGTGATGCCGGCCGAGGTGTCGCTGCCGTCCGCCGGTCAGGGTGCGCTGGGCATCGAATGCCTGGCGTCGCGGGCCGACATCATCGCCTGCCTGCAGCCGCTGGTCGATGCCGAGACCACCGCCTGCGTGATCGCCGAGCGCGCGGTGGCGCGAGCCTTGGCGGGCAGCTGCGAGGTCCCGCTCGGTGCCTACGCGATCATGCGTGAAGGCCGCCTGTGGCTGCGAGGGTTCGTGGCGCGGCCCGATGGCAGCGAAATCGTGCGCGCCGAGCGCGAGGGCGACCCCGCCGAAGCTGACGCGCTCGGCCGGGCGCTCGCCGAAGCGCTTCGCGCCCAGGGCGCCGAAGCCATCCTCGCCGATATCGGCTGACGATCACAGGGGCGGCGCGCGATGACAAACCGAGCTTCCGACGTCTCCCGTCCCGCCGACGCTTCTGTGTCCCCGACCGCCGCCGCGGCGCTGGCCGGTCGCATGCTGGTGGTCATGCGCCCGCGCGAGCAGGCGGGCAGCTTGTGCGATCGCATTCGCGCGCTTGGCGGCCAGGTCGTCCTGTTTCCGGTCATCGCGGTCGGCCCCGCACTCGACGCGGCGCCGCTCGAGGCGGTCGTGCCGCGTCTGGCCGACTTCGACATCGCCTTCTTCGTCAGCCCCAACGCGGCCAACTACGCGATGCGCTTCATCCTGCCGCAGCGCGCCTGGCCTGCCACGTTGCAGGTCGCGACCGTAGGCAAGGGCAGCGAGCGCGTCTTGCGCGCTTACGGCTTCGCGCACGTGGTCGCGCCGCAGGACGGCTTCGACAGCGAGGCGGTGATCGCCCTGCCCGAGTTCTCCGCGCAAGCCGTCGCCGGACGCAAGGTCTTGATCTTCCGCGGTGATGGCGGACGAGAATTGCTTGCCGACACCTTGCGCGAACGTGGTGCAAGCGTGGAATATGTCACCTGTTACCGGCGATTCTGTCCCGACAACGACCCCGCGCTGCTGCTCGATCCAGTCGCGCGTGGTGAAGTGGACGGCCTCCTGCTCACAAGCAGCGAGGGCGTACGCAACCTTCGTCAGATGCTTGGCGCCGATGGCTTGGCCGCCTTGCGTGGCGTAACCGTGTTTGCATCGCACCCGCGCATCGTCGCGCAGGCCCGTGAAGCAGGCTTCACCGACGTGGTGGAGACCCCGGCGGGCGATGACGGTCTGATGCAGGCGCTCGTGAACCACTTTGGTTAAATTTGGACCATGAAAGAAGAGATCCCCGCCCTGATCCAGCCGCCCGCATCGCAGCAAGCGCAGGCCAAGGACGCCGAAAGATCCTCTCCGGGGGAGACCCTCGATATGCCCGAAACCGCTACGCAGCAGCCGGCCTCCGGCGCTGACCCGGCTGCAGGTGGCGAACAGCCGCCGGCGACCGAACAGGCCGTGACGGACGACGCGCAGCCCGAGCGCAGTCGCAGCGCGGTTGGCTGGTGGGCGCTGCTGGTCGCGCTGCTCGCCGTGGGTGGCGCCGGTTGGTCGATCTGGCAGGTCCGCGATACCCAGACCGAGGCCGTGGCGCTGCGCGAAGAGCTCGCAAAGCGTCTGTCCGAAGGCGAATCCGTGGCCTCCGAGGCGCGCGGCGTCGTCCGCCAGCAGCAGGAAGTCATCGCCTCGTTGCAGGGCAAGCTGGGCGCGCTCGAGTCCAAGGTCGAAACGACCGAGGGTCAGGCCGAGGCCTTGCAGGCCATGTATCAAGAGCTCTCGCGCAGCCGCGAGGAGGGCGTGGTGGCCGAGGTCGAGCAGGCCGTGGCCATGGCCTCGCAGCAGCTTCAGATCGCGGGCAACGTCGAGGCCGCCTTGATCGCGCTGCAGGAGGCCGAGTCGCGCCTGGCGCTGCACGACCGTGGTCAGCTCGCCGCGCTGCGGCGTGCGCTCGGCAGCGACATCGACGAACTGCGCCTGTTGCCGGCGCTCGATGTCTCCGGCCTCAGCATTCGCCTCGAGCGTCTGCTCGAGCATGCCGACGCAATGCCGCTCGCGTTCGAGCGCCCCTTGTCCGCCGATGCGGCGGTCGGTGGCGACCTCGGTCCGTCGCAGAGCGGCGGCTTCGTCGGCTGGGTCGAGCAGGCGTGGCGCTTTGCCCAGGCGGTGGCGGCCGATGTGTGGCACGAGGTGCGCACCGTGATTCGGGTCGAGCGCATGGACGGCGCCGAGCCGGTGCTGCTCGCGCCCGAGCAGAGCAGCTTCCTGCGCGAAAACCTCAAGCTGCGCCTGCTCACCGCACGGCTGGCCCTGTTGGCGCGCGATGGTCGCACCTACGGCACCGACCTCGAGCAGGCACGCAGCTGGGTCGAACGCTTCTTCGACCTCGGTGACGAGCGCGTGCAGCTGGTGCTCTCCGAGCTCAAGGCGCTCGGTGCGGTCAAGGTGCGCTACACGCCGCCGGACCTGAGCGAGACCTTCACGGCGCTGAGCAACCTGCAGGTGCGTGCCGGCCGTCCTGCGCAGCCGGTCGAGCCTTCGGCCGCCGCGCAGCCTGCAGCGCCCGCTGCGGCAGCGGGCGAGGAAGCCGCCGAACCCGCGCCGGCCGCGGCAGACGCTGCGCCCGCGGCGGAGCAAGCCGCGCCGGCCTCCGAAGCCGCACCAGCCGCAGAATCCGCAGAAGCTGCGCCGACCGCAGATGAAGCCGCACCGGCTGCCGAAGCCGAAGCCGAGGCCGAGGCGGCGGTCGCTGCGCCCGAAGAACCCGTGACCGCTCCGGCGGCCAGCGAGTGAGGGCCCGGCGATGCGAGCACTGATCTGGCTTATCGCGATCTTCGCCGTCGCTGTTGGCGTGGCGATGGTCGCTGGCGTGAATGATGGCTACGTCCTCGTGGTGCTGTCGCCGTGGCGGGCGCAGATTTCACTCAATCTGTTCATCGTGCTGCTGGTGGCGAGTGTGGCGCTGGTCCATATCCTGCTGGGCCTGCTCACGCGCACCCTGTCGCTGCCCACTCGGGTCTCGCAGTGGCGCGAGCGCCGCCGCCGTCAGAAGGCCGACCGCGCCATGAATGCGGCGATGAACGCGCTGTTCGAGGGCCGCTACTCGCAGTCGCTGAAGGCGGCCTCGAACGCTTATGCCGCGAGCGAGGGCTCGTCGATGGCTGCGCTCGTGGCGGCGCGTGCGGCGCATGCGCTGCAGGACAAGACCCGCTACGAGGAATGGCTCGGCCATGCTGCCGAGCAGGGCAAGGAGAGCGAGGTCGCGCGCCTGATGACCGAGGCCGAACTGGCCATCCAGAGCCGCGACTTCAAGGCTGCTGGTGCACGACTCGCAAAACTGCGCGAAGGCGGTCACAAGCACATCGCGATGCTGCGGCTCGAGTCCGAAGTTCAGCTCGAGCTCGGGCAGTGGGACGAGCTGATCCACACCCTGCGCCAGCTGCGCAAGCACAAGGCGCTCACCGGCGAGCAGGTCGCTCCCGGCTTGCGCCGTGCGCACATCGCGCGCATGAAGCAGCTGATGAGCGCCGAGCCGAGCGAGCTCGAACGCTACTGGCTGGACATTCCGGCCGAAGAGCTCGAGGATCGCGGCCTGGTCGAGCAGGCGCTGCCACTGATGGCGAAGGCCGGCTTCGCCGCACGTGTGCGCAAGCAGGCCGAGCGGCTGCTCGACGAGAAATGGGACAGTGGTCTGGCGCGCCTGTATGCCGACTGCTGCACGGGTACGCTCGATGACGCTCACGCATGCCTGCACAAGGCCGAGGCCTGGCTCGAACAGCAGCCCAAGGATGCCGGCCTGCTGTTCGCGCTCGGCCAGCTCTGCCGCCGCACCGAGCTCTGGGGCAAGGCGCAGAGCTACCTCGAGGCTTCGCTGGGTCTGCAGCCGGAGGTCGAGACGCATCTGGCGCTCGCGCATCTGTTCGAGACCCTCGAGCGTCCCGCCGACGCGCAGCGACATTACCGCGCCGCAGCCGAGCTGGTGAGCGGCAGCGTCGGTAGCTGATTTTTTCAGCACTCGAAGAAAAGCCCCGCACACCATGTGTTGCGGGGCTTTTTTGTCTGCCGGGCGCGCGCCCTGTGGCGCATGGGGTGGTCGCGGCGGGCTCAGGCCCAGTCGGCAGCCACCAGGTATTTGTCGTACAGCTCGGCCTCGGGGGAGTGGGGCTCGGGCTTCCAGTCGTAGCGCCATTTCACGATCGGCGGCATCGACATCAGGATGGATTCGGTGCGCCCACCCGACTGCAGGCCGAACAGCGTGCCGCGGTCGAAGACGAGGTTGAACTCGACGTAGCGCCCGCGGCGGTAGGCCTGGAAGTCGCGTTCGCGTTCGCCGTAGGGCAGGCCTCTGCGCCGTTCGACGATGGGCAGATAGGCGTCCTGGAAGGCGTTGCCGACCGACTGGGTCAGGCCGAAGGCGGTGTCGAAATCGGTCTTGCCGTCGGCGCCGAGGTCATCGAAGAACAGGCCGCCGACGCCGCGCGGCTCGTTGCGATGCTTGAGGAAGAAGTAGCGATCGCACCAGTCCTTGAGCCGGCGGTACTCCGGTTCGCCGCCAAAGGGTAGGACCGCCGCCTTGCAGGTGGCGTGAAAGTGGCGGATGTCTTGTTCGAAAGGGTAGTAGGGGGTGAGGTCCATGCCGCCGCCGAACCACCACACCGGGGGCTTGCCCTCGGCCAGCGCCACGAAGAAGCGTACGTTCATGTGCACCGTGGGGCAGTAGGGGTTGCGCGGATGCAGCACGAGCGAGACGCCCATGGCCTCGAAGCGGCGCCCTGCCAGCTCGGGGCGGTGCGCGGTGGCCGAGGCGGGCATGCCGTCGCCCATGACGTGAGAGAAATTGACGCCCCCGCGCTCGAAGAAGTCGCCCTCTTCGATGACGCGGGTGAGTCCGCCGCCACCCCCCGGGCGATCCCAGCCGTCAGCCTTGAAAGGCTTGCCGTCGAAACTTTCGAGACGGCTGACGATGCGTTGCTGGAGCTCGGTGAACCAGGGTTTGATGGTGGCGGGATCGATCATCGTGAATCAGCTTTTGTCGTCGACCGGGGCGTCGGCGGCGCCGGCCTTGGTGGCGGCGATCGCAGCGTCGCAGGCCGCCGCGTCGGCGAACATCGGGCTAGTGCCGATGACCTGGCCGTTGGTCGCCTTGAGGTTGAAGTAGGGGCGGCCGTCAGAGGCGGCTTTCACTTCGAAGCGCTTGTCTTCGGCGGAGTTCTTGCGCACCGACTCCACGCCGTTGGTGCAGCTGGCTTTTGCGTTGTAGCCTTCGCTGCGAACCAGCGTCTTGCCTGCGGCGTCGAGCAGCTTGAAGTGGAATTCGCCCTTGTCGTTCTTGGTGATCTCGAATTTAACGGACATTAACGCCTCCTTGACGGGTTTCAAAGTCAAACGCGTGGGAAGTCACGCGTTTGACGAGAGGATAGCCCGCCATGCCGGCGTTGTCAGTGATCGCGGGCGCCTCGAGCCGTTTTTCGGTCGCCGGGGCTGCCCGCGGCGGGGGGTCAGTTCTTGCGGACCAGGGCGCGGTAGCCGATGTCGCGGCGATACTGGCGGCCGTCGAAGGTGATGGCGTCGGCGAGCTCGTAAGCGCGCTTCTGCGCGGTGCGCACGTTGTCGCCCAGGGCGGTGACGCACAGCACGCGGCCGCCGGCAGTGACGATGTCGCCGTCCCGCTGGGCGGTGCCGGCGTGGAACACATGCGCGTCTTCGAGTTCAGCCGTGGGCAGGCCGGTGATGACGTCGCCCTTGCGGGGGTTCTCGGGATAGCCGGCGGCGGCCAGCACCACGCCGAGCGCGAAGCGGCGGTCCCACTCGGCCTCGGTCTGGTCGAGCTTGCCGGCGATGGCGGCCTCGATGAGGTCGGCGAGGTCGGTCTTGAGTCGCATCATGATTGGCTGCGTCTCGGGGTCGCCCATGCGGCAGTTGAACTCCACCACGCGCGGCTTGCCCTCGCCGTCGATCATCAGGCCGGCATACAGGAAGCCGGTGTAGGGCAGGCCGTCTGCGGCCATGCCGGCGAGCGTCGGGTTGATGACTTCACGCATCACGCGCGCATGCACGTCGGGGGTGACCACCGGCGCGGGCGAGTAGGCGCCCATGCCGCCGGTGTTGGGGCCCTGGTCGCCGTCCTGCAGGCGCTTGTGGTCCTGGCTGGTGGCGAGCGCGAGCGCGTTCTTGCCGTCGGCCATGACGATGAAGCTGGCTTCCTCGCCTTCCATGAACTCCTCGATCACCACCCGGGCGCCCGCATCGCCCATTTTGTTGTCGAGCAGCATCATGTCGATCGCGGCGTGCGCCTCGTCGGCGCTCATCGCCACCACCACGCCCTTGCCGGCGGCCAGGCCGTCGGCCTTGATCACGATCGGCGCGCCCTCGGTGTCGATGTAGGCGTGCGCCTCGGCGGCGTCGGAGAAGGTCTGGTACTTGGCGGTCGGGATGTTGTGGCGGACGAGGAACTGCTTGGCGAAGTCCTTGGAGCTTTCGAGCTGGGCGGCGGCCTTGGTGGGGCCGAAGATCGGCAGCCCGGCAGCGCGGAAGGCATCGACCACGCCGGCGGCGAGCGGCGCCTCGGGGCCGACCACGGTGAAGGCGACCTGCTCGCGCCTGGCCAGCTCGACCAGCACCTTGATGTCGGTGATCGGCACGTTCTGCAGCAGCTTCTCGGCAGCGGTACCGGGGTTGCCCGGCGCGACCAGCACGCGGGTGACCTTGGGCGACTGGGCGAGTTTCCAGGCCAGCGCGTGTTCGCGGCCGCCGGAACCGATGACGAGGACTTTCATGTGCTGCTCCGAAGCTCTGCTGGGGTGGTCGTGCTTAGTGGCGGAAGTGCCGGAAGCCAGTGAACACCATGGCGATGTTCTGCTCGTTGGCGGCGGCGATCACCTCGTCGTCGCGCATCGAGCCGCCCGGCTGGATCACCGCGGTGGCGCCGGCCTGGGCGAGCACGTCGAGGCCGTCGCGGAAGGGGAAGAAGGCGTCCGATGCGACCACGCAACCGGCGATCTGCAGGCCGGCGTTCTCGGCCTTGATCTTGGCGATGCGCGCGGAGTCGACGCGGCTCATCTGGCCGGCGCCGACGCCAACGGTCATGCCGTCCTTGCAGTACACGATGGCGTTGGACTTGACGTACTTGGCCACGCGCCAGGCGAACAGCATGTCGCGCATTTCGGCTTCCGTCGGCGCGCGCTGGGTGACCACCTTGAGGTCGGCGATCTGGATGCGGGCCTCGTCGGCGCTCTGCACCAGCAGGCCGCCGCCCACGCGCTTGTAGTCGAAGGCGCCGGCGGGCTGGCCGAGCGGGCAGGTGAGCACGCGCACGTTCTTCCTGCTCGCGAGCAGCTCGAGCGCGTCGGCGGTGTAGGACGGCGCGATCAGCACCTCGAGGAACTGCGCCGACACGGCTTCGGCCGTGGCGCGGTCGACCTCGCCGTTGAAGGCGATGATGCCGCCGAAGGCCGAGGTGGGATCGGTGGAGAAGGCCTTGGTGTAGGCCTCGAGCGCGCTGGCGGCGACGGCCACGCCGCAGGGGTTGGCATGCTTGACGATGACGCAGGCGGGGGCCGAGCCGTCGAAGGCCTTGACGCATTCCCAGGCGGCGTCGGCGTCGGCGATGTTGTTGTACGACAGTTCCTTGCCCTGCAGCTGGCTGTAGCCGGCCACGCCACCTTCGGCCGCGCCGGGCTGGCGGTAGAAGGCCGCGCTCTGGTGCGGGTTCTCGCCGTAGCGCAGGTCCTGCACCTTGTCGAAGGCGAGCTGCAGGCGCTCGGGGTAGCTCTGCAGCGACACGTCGCCGGCCTCGTTGGTGACGAGCGCGGTGAGGTAGTTGGAGATCGCCGAGTCGTAGCGCGCGGTGTGGGTGAAGGCCTTCACCGCGAGCGCGAAGCGGGTCTTGTGGCTGAGCTTACCAGCGTTGGTCTTGAGCTCCTCGACGATGCAGCCGTAGTCCTCGGGGTCGGTGACGATGCCGACGCCGCCCTGCTCGTTGCCGTGGTTCTTGGCTGCGGCGCGCACCATGGTGGGGCCGCCGATGTCGATGTTCTCGATCGCATCTTCCAGCGTGCAGTCGGGCTTGGCCACGGTCTGCTGGAAGGGGTAGAGGTTCACCACCACGAGGTCGATGCGGCCGATGTCGTGCGCAGCGATCGTGTCCATGTGTTCGGCGAGGTCGCGACGGGCGAGGATGCCGCCGTGCACCTTGGGGTGCAGGGTCTTGACGCGGCCGTCGAGCATCTCGGGGAAGCCGGTGTGCTCGGAGACGTCGGTCACCGGCAGGCCGGCTTCGCGCAGCAGGCTGGCGGTGCCGCCGGTCGACAGCAGCTTGATGCCGAGGGCGGAGAGTTCGCGCGCGAAGTCGAGCACGCCGCGTTTGTCGGAAACACTGATCAGGGCTTGGGTCACGTTCATCGTCTTAGGCCGGTGGCGAAGGTCTGGAAGGAAAATCGGTGCGAGGCGTGTGGAACCGGTCTCTCTGGCGGCGACCGCGGGGCGCGTCGCCGCTTACAGCAGTTCGTAGTCGGTGAGCTTGCGCCGCAGCGTGTTGCGGTTGATGCCGAGCATGTCGGCCGCCACGGTCTGGTTGCCGTTGGCACGCTGGAGCACGAACTCGAGCATCGGGCGCTCGACATTGCGGATCACCATGTCGTGGATGGCGGCCGGCTTTTCGCCGTCGAGGTCGCGGAAGTACTGGTCCAGCGTGCGGACGACGGCGTCCGCGATCTCGTTGCTGCGACTGGTCATGCTGCGAGTTCCTGCGGGTAATCGGTGTGCGCATCCGCCTCGTAGCGCAGGCGGGCGTCCGCCTCGGCGAGCTGGCCGAAGAAGTCGTCCACGGCGGCGAGCTGGGCGGGGATGTCGGGGATCTGGTTCATCGCGCGACGGAACGCGGCGGAGCCGACCAGGCCCTTGGTGTACCAGGAGATGTGCTTGCGCGCGATCTTCACGCCGCGCTCGTCGCCATAGAAGGCGTACAGGTCGGCGAGGTGCTCGCGGCAGACCTGGTGGATCTCGCTCACCAGCGGCGGCGGCAGGAGCTCGCCGGTGGCGAGGAAGTGCTCGATCTCGCGGAAGATCCACGGCCGACCCTGTGCAGCACGCCCGATCATGACGCCGTCGGCGCCGGTGTAGTCGAGGACGTGCTTGGCCTTCTGCGGGCTGCCGATGTCGCCGTTGGCGATTACCGGGATCTTCACCAGCGTCTTGACGTGGGCGATGGTGTCGTACTCGGCTTCGCCCATGTACTGGTCGGCGCGCGTGCGGCCGTGGATGGCGATGGCGCGGATGCCCGATTCCTGGGCGATGCGGGCGATCGTGGGGGCGTTTTTGTTGGCGCGGTTCCAGCCGGTGCGGAACTTGAGCGTGACCGGGGTGTTCGGCACGGCCTTGACCACGGCCTCGAGGATGCGCGCGACCAGGGGCTCGTCCTGCATCAGCGCGGAGCCGGCCATGACGTTGCACACTTTCTTGGCCGGGCAGCCCATGTTGATGTCGATGATCTGGGCGCCGTTGTCGGCGTTGAACTTCGCCGCCTCGGCCATCATCGCGGGGTCGGCGCCGGCGATCTGCACCGAGATCGGGTCGACCTCGCCGGTGTGGTCGGCGCGGCGGCGGGTCTTTTCGCTGCCGTAGAGCAGGGAGTTGGAGGTGACCATCTCGGACACGGCGACGCCTGCGCCCAGCTTCTTGCACAACTGGCGGAAAGGACGATCGGTCACCCCGGCCATCGGGGCGACGAAGAGGTTGTTGCGCAAGGTGAAGCCGGCGAACTGCATGGTGTGAGGGGCAGGCGAAAACGCGGCATTTTACCCTATCGATCCTGGGCGTGCGCTTGTTGGGGCGCGTGTGCAACACGCTGGGGCGGTGACGTTCCTTGGAGATGCTCGGGCGGCCCGCCGCGGGTGGTGCGTTTGACGTGTGGCTTTTTGCGCGTTGTGGAGCGTGCGCGGGGGCGGTGGCGTGTTGGCGGGGCGGAGCGTGGTGCTGGGCGCTGGGCGTGGTGTGGCGCGGCGTGGCGCGGGGTCGCGGGGCCGGGGTGGGGGTCGCCGCCTGCACTCGCGGCCCTTCGCTGCGCTGCGGGCTGCCCTCGACGGAGGACGTCGCGGGGGCGGCGACGCAAACTCGGCGCTGCGCGCCTCAGACATGCGTCGCCTTGTTTCCCCCGCGACGCCCTCCGCCTCGGCGCTCGTGAAGTTGGCGACCCCCACCCCGGCCCCGCGACCGGAACCGTGGGCGCGGCTCGGTGGCGGAAAAACCTTGGTGCGTCAGGTGCCGTTCGCTTTCTGCAACGCCTGTTCGAGGTCGGCGATCAGGTCGTCGGGGTCTTCGATGCCCACCGAGACCCGCAGCAGGTCGAGCGGGCAGCGGGTGCTGGGGCCCTCGATCGGGCCGCGGTGCTCGATCAGGCTCTCGACCGAGCCGAGGGAGGTTGCGCGGCGGAAGATGTTTACGGCGCCCGCGACCCGGCGCGCGGCGTCTTCGCCGCCTTTCACACGCAGGGACAGCATGGCGCCGAAGCCGCCGTCCATCTGGCGGCAGGCGATGCGGTGGCCGGGGTGCGCGGGCAGGCCGGGGTAGAGCACGGCGAGCAGCGCGGGGTGGTGTTCGAAGTGCTGCGCGATGCGCAGCGCCGAGGCGGCTGCGGTGCGCACGCGCGGGAAAAGCGTGCGCAGGCCGCGGTTGAGCAGCCAGGCCTCGAAGGGGCCGAGCACGGCGCCGCCGGCGGCGCGGGCGGTCTTGATGCGCGCCCAGAAGTCGTCCTCTGCGCGCGTCACCAGCACGCCGGCGACGACATCGGAGTGGCCGTTGAGGTATTTGGTCGCCGAGTGCATCACCACGTCGGCGCCGAGCCCGAGCGGGCGGGTGAAGACCGGGGTGGATACGGTGGAGTCGACCACCAGGCGGGCGCCGGCGGCGTGGGCGAGCTCGGCGGCGCGGGCGATGTCGGTGATTTCCCAGGTGGGGTTGGCGGGGGTCTCCAGCCACACCAGGTCGGCGGGGCGCTGCAGCAGGGCGGCGAGCTCGTCGGCGTCGGCGTAGAAGTCCAGCGTGATCTGCCAGTTGGCCGAGAAGCCGATCATCCAGTTGCGCAGCGACCAGTACATGTCGTGCGGGGCGACGATGCGCGCGCCGGGTTTCAAGGCCAGCAGCACCGCCGAGGCCGCGGCCATGCCGGAGGCGAACAGTGCCGCGGCCGCGCCGCCTTCGAGCTCGCACAGCAGGGCCTCGGCCGGGTCGTAGGCGGGGCTGGCGTCGCGCGCGTAGATGCGCCCGCCGGGCAGACTGCCGTCTTCGGTGCGCTCGAAGGTGGTCGCCATGTGGATCGGCGGCACGATGTCGCGGTGCGGCATCGTGGTCGCGCCCAGGCCCTGGGCGGCGAGGGTGGCGGGGGAGAGGGGCGCAGGCGCGCGCGAGTCGTCGTGTTGCATGATGCGGAGTCCTTCGGTGGGGCGGTGGATGGCTGCCCGGGTGGCGGCGAGCCTAACGCCGGCGGCCTGCGCTGTCGAGTCGGCGGCGCACAGCCGGGGCGGGGGGCGGGAGGGCGGACGTGGATGGCGGAAGTGGGAGGGCGGACGTGGGAGGGCGGACGCGGGTGGCGGACGTGGTGTCGAACTCTCCGCGCGGGTAGAATCGCTGCCTTTTCCCGTTCGGGACGCTCCTGCCGTGATCCGCATCGAAAACCTGCGCAAGACTTATCGTGCTGCCGACGGCCGCGAGGTGGAGGCGCTCGCCGATATCGAGCTCGAGATCGGCGCCGGCGAGGTGTTCGGCATCATCGGCCGCTCGGGCGCCGGCAAGAGCACGCTGATCCGCACCCTGAACCTGCTCGAGCGCCCCGACGCCGGCCGCGTGCTCATCGACGGCGAAGACATCACCCACCTCGACAGCGAGGGGCTGTACGCGCTGCGCCGGCGCGTGGGCATGATCTTCCAGCACTTCAACCTGCTCAACGCCAAGACCGTCGCCGACAACATCGACTGGCCGCTGAAGGCGACCGGGCACGCGAATGCCGCCGAGCGTGCGGCAAGGGTGAAGGAGCTGCTGGCGCTGGTGGGCCTCTCCGAGCAGGGCCACAAGTATCCCTCGCAGCTCTCCGGTGGGCAGAAGCAGCGCGTGGGCATCGCGCGTGCGCTCGCCAACCGGCCGCAGATCCTGCTGTGCGACGAGGCGACCTCGGCGCTCGACCCCGAGACCACGCAGTCCATTCTCAAGCTGCTGCTCGACATCAACCGCCAGCTCGGCCTCACCATCGTGCTGATCACCCACGAGATGCAGGTCATCCGCACGATCTGCGACCGCGTCGCGGTGATCGACGGTGGGCGCATCGTCGAGGCCGGCAAGGTGGTCGATGTCTTCCTGCATCCGCAGCATCCGGTCACGCGCAGCATGGTGGCGCAGAGCGACGCGCTCGCCGCGGCGAGCTTCGATCCGGCGCACGTGTACATGAAGGACAAGCTGCGCGGCAGGCTGGTGCGCCTGACCTACATCGGCGACGTGACCTACCAGCCGATCCTGAGCCGCATCATGGCCGGCGCCAAGGTGCAGGTGACGATCCTGCAGGGCGAGGTCTCCAGCATCAAGGACGTGCCCTTCGGCCAGTTGCTGCTCGAGCTCGAAGGCGGCGAGGACGATATCCGCGAGGTCTTCGCCGAGCTCGACCGCCACCAGATCCACCATGAGGTGCTGCAGTAATGGACCTGTCCGTCATCGACTGGGGCGACATCTGGCTGGCGACCTGGGAGACCCTGGTCATGACCGGGGTGTCGCTGTTCTTCACCATCCTGCTCGGCCTGCCGCTGGGCATCCTGCTGTTCGTCACCGCGAAGCGTCAGCTGCTGGAGCAGGGCTTGGTCTACACGGTGCTGTCCTTCGTGGTCAACGTGCTGCGCTCGGTGCCCTTCCTGATTTTGCTGATCGTGATGATCCCGGTCACGGTGATCCTGATCGGCACCTCGCTCGGTGTCGAGGGCGCGATCCCGCCGCTGGTGGTGGGTACCGCGCCCTTCTTCGCGCGTCTGGTCGAGAACGTGCTGCGCGAGGTCGACCGCGGCGTCATCGAGGCCTGCCAGGCGATGGGCATCCGCACCGCGCGCATCATCTTCGGCGCGCTGCTGCCCGAGGCCCTGCCCGGGCTGATCGCCGCGGTGACGGTGACGGCGATCACCTTGATGTCCTATGCTGCGATGTCCGGCGTGATCGGCGGCGGTGGCCTCGGCGACCTCGCGATCCGTTTCGGCTATCAGCGCTTCCAGACCGAGGTGATGGTGATCACCGTCGCCCTGCTGGTCGTGCTCGTCCAGATCATTCAGTACTCGGGCGACCGCCTGGTGCTGTATTTCACCCGCAAGTGATCCCCACGAAGGAGACTTCAACGATGTCGTTTACCCTGCGCAAACTCCTGGCGGCCGCCCTCGGCACGCTCACCCTGGCCGCCGGCTCCGCCGCCGTGGCCGCCGACCGCCTGGTCATCGCCGCCACCCCGGTGCCGCACGCCGAGATCCTCGAGTTCGTCAAGCCGATGCTGGCCAAGGACGGCGTGGAGCTCGAGATCAAGGTGTTCACCGACTACGTGCAGCCCTCGATGCAGACCAACGAGAAGCGCGTGGACGGCAACTTCTTCCTGCACCAGCCCTACCTCGACGCGTTCAAGCAGAAGCAGAAGAACGACATCCAGGTCGTGGTCGCCAAGGTGCACGTCGAGCCGCTCGGCGCCTACTCGGGCAAGCACAAGGCGGTGGCGGACATCCCCGAGGGCGGCACGGTGGCGATCCCGAACGACCCGTCGAATTCCGGCCGCGCGCTGCTGCTGATGGCCAAGAACGGGCTGATTACGCTGAAGGACCTGAACAACATCTCGGCCACACAGAAGGACATCGCCGAGAACCCGAAGAAGCTGAAGATCCGCGAGCTCGAGGCCGCGACTCTGCCGCGCATCCTCAACCAGGTCGACCTGGCGGTGATCAACACCAACTACGCGATCGAAGCAAAGCTCAACCCGCTGACGGACTCGCTCTTCATCGAGGATGCGAGCTCGCCCTACGCCAACCTGCTGGTGGCGCACGAGGAGAGCGCGAAAACCGAGGCGATGAAGAAGCTCGCCGCCGCGCTGAACTCGCCCGAGGTCAAGCAGTTCATCGCCGACAAGTACCAGGGCGCGGTGGTGCCGGCGTTCTGATCGGCACGTGAGGAACGCGCCGCCCGGTGGCGGCGCTCATGAAGCGAAAGGCCTGCAGTCCCGTGTCCGGGGTGCAGGCCTTTTTGCTGGCTACGCGGTGACGATCAGGGCCAGGCGCGGGCGCCGAACATCATGCGGCGTGCGACGAAATTGCGCAGCGGCGGGATCAGGTCGAGGGCGAACAAGGCCGCGCCGCGGGCATGGCGCAGCGGGGCGAAGTCGTTGCTGAACACCCGCACGAGGGTGTCGGTGAAGCGGATCGTGCCGAGGCGGTCGAGGCCGCGGGCGGCGGCGTAAGCGGCAAGCACATCCTGTCGACCGGGGTCGAAGGGGGCGGCGTCCTGCGTGCTGGAATCCCCGGGTGTCGAGTGTGCGGATTGCGCGGGCGAGGCACCGGCGCGCGCGCGCGGGGATGAGGCGCCGGCGAGCCATGCCTCACGCTGCTTCAGCAAGGTATCGGCCAGCGCCCATACGTCCCTCAGCGCCAGGTTGAAGCCCTGGCCGGCCACCGGGTGCAGGGTCTGCGCCGCATTGCCGAGCCACACCGTGCGCTGGGCGATGGTCGAGCGCCGGTAGCGCAGCACCAGCGGATAGCGCAGGCGCGGGCCGACGCCGGTGAGCCGTGCGCGGCCGCCGATGTGGGCCTGCAGGCGGGCGAGGTAGGCGGCATCGTCGAGCGCCAGGAGTTCGTCGGCCGTCTCGGGGCGGGCGACATGCACCAGCGCGTAGCCATCGCCTTTGGGCAGCAGCGCCACCGGGCCCTGCGGGGTGAAGCGCTCGAAGGCGGTGTGGCGGTGGCCACCGGCGACCTGGACGTCGGCGATGAGCGCGTGCTGGCCGTAGTCGTGCTCGACCACGTTGGGGTCGCCCGCGCGCAGGCCCCCTTCGGCGCAGGCGGCCAGGCGTGCGCGCAGCGTGGGCGCGGGGCGACCGGCGCCGCCGAGGCTGGCGATCACGTCGTCTTCGCCCGCGGCCAGGTTGGTGATCTCGGTTTCGTCCAGCACCGGGATGCCGGCGGCGTCGGCCGCATCACGCAAGGCGGCGGCGAGCGCACCGGCCGAGGCGACGTAGCCGAGCGCGGGCAACTCGTGCTCGGCGGCGTCGATCAGGGTGCGGCCGAGCCCGCCCTGGTGAGAGATGTGGATGTGCTCGATCGCGGTGGTCGGCAGCGCATCCCACACGCCGAGGCGCTGCAGCGTGAGCCGGGTGCCGTGGGCGAGGGCGAGGTCGCGCGGATCGCGGGTGACCGCGTCGCGTGTGCGCGTGTCGGCGAGCACGATGTCGAGGCCGGCGTCCTTGAGCGCGAGCGCCAGCGCGAGGCCGACCGGGCCAGCGCCGACGATCAGCAGGTCATGGACGCGGTCGGGATTTGCAGCGGTCATGGTGAGGTCCTGGAAGCTGGTGAATCGTCTGCGGGCGGTGATGCGAAGGTCGCTGGCTGCGATCGGCGCCGCTGCGGATCGGCGCGTGGCGCAATGGCTCAGGCGGTCCGTGCTCGGGTCTCGCGCATCAGCGCTTCGATGTCCGCGACCGCCTTGGGTGCGTCCTCGGTGATCAGCTCGCAGCCGCCGGCGGTGACCACGGCGTCGTCCTCGATGCGGATGCCGATGTTCCAGAAGGCTTCGGGTACGTCGTCGGCGGGGCGGATGTAGCAGCCCGGCTCGATGGTCAGCACCATGCCTTCGGTGAGCGGCCGCCAGTCGCCGCCGAGCTTGTACTCGCCGGCGTCGTGTACGTCCATGCCCAGCCAGTGGCCGGTGCGGTGCATGTAGAAGCGGCGGTAGTCGCCGTTCTCGAGCACGCCGTCCAGGCTGCCCCTGATGAGGCCGAGGTCGAGCATGCCCTGGGCGAGCACCTTCACCGCGGCGTCGTGCGGCTGGTTCCAGTGCGCGCCGGGGCGGGTGGCCTCGCGCGCGGCGGCCTGGGCAGCGAGGACGATCTCGTAGACATCGCGCTGCGGGCCGGAGAAGCGGCCGTTGACCGGGAAGGTGCGGGTGATGTCGGAGGCGTAGCCGTCGAGCTCGCAGCCGGCGTCGATCAGCAGCAGGTCGCCGTCGTCGAGGCGCTGGTCGTTTTCGACGTAGTGCAGCACGCAGGCGTTGGCGCCGCCGGCGACGATGCTGGTGTAGGCCGGCGCCTGGCTGCCGGCGGCGCGGAAGGCGTGGAGCAGCTCGGCTTCGATCTCGAATTCGTAGCGGCCCGGGCGGGTGGCGCGCATGGCGCGGCAGTGGGCATCCGCCGAGATCTGCGCGGCGCGGCGCATGGTGGCGAGCTCGGAGGCGTCCTTGACGAGGCGCATTTCGTCGAGCTCGGCGCGCAAGTCGCGCACCGAGTGCGGCGGGGTGAGGCCGGTGCGGGCCTTGTCGCGCACGGTGTTGAGCGCGCCGAGTACGCGCGCGTCCCAGTCGTTGTCGTAGCCGAGGCTGGTCCACAGCAGGGGCTGGTCGGCCAGGGTGTCGGGCAGGCGTTTTTCGAGGTCGCCGATGGTCCAGGCTTCGTCGAAGCCGAAGGCTTCGCGCGCGGCCTCGGGGCCCCAGCGGTAGCCATCCCAGATTTCGCGTTCTTCGTTCTTTTCGCGGCAGAAGAGGATCTGCTTCGTCTCCTTGCCGGCGACGAGCACGACGACGGCCTCGGGCTCGCGGAAGGCGGTGAGGTAGTAGAAGTAGCTGTCGTGGCGGTAGGCGTAGTGGGCGTCGCGGTTGCGCACGCGCTCGGGGGCGGTGGGCAGGATGGCGACGCCGCCGCCGGCGGCCTGCATGCGCTGCAGCAGGCGGGCGCGGCGGGCGCGGAAGGGGGCGGGATCGAAAGTGGCGTTCGGTGTGTTCATGCNNGCGGAAGGGGGCAGTGTCGACGGAGGGGAGGCTCGGTGCGTTCATGGGCGGAATTATGTCACGTGGAGGGCGTGGGGGCAGGGCGGTGGCGCGCATGAGGTGGGGGGGTGTTTCTGGGGGGGGCATCGGATGATGTGGATCGCGTTCGTCGTGGGAAGTGCCGCGCGCGGGAAATGGGGGGGGCGGGTGCGGGGCTGCTCGGGGTGGTTTGTGGTGCGTGCGTGCGGGCCGGCGGCGGGCGGGATGGGGCGGGAGTGCGGGCTGGCCGGCGGCGGGA
>DITC01000011.1:61147-91532 GCA_002422685.1 Thauera sp. UBA6194
GGCGGGCAGACGTTCGCGGCCTTCGGCTTCCCGATCCGGCGAACGTTCGCGGGGCGGCGATGCAAACTCGCTCGCTGCGCTCGCTCGGACATGCATCGCCTTGTTTCCCCGCGAACGCCCGCCGGATCGGCGCTCTCGACAGCCCGCCCCCCGCCCGCCCCGTCCCGCCGCCTGTGTGGGCGAGCTTGCGTTGGCCGGTTTAGGGGCGGCGGAAGGTGGGGAAGGTGCGGAAGGTGGGGAAGGTGCGGAAGGTGGGGAAGGTGCGGAAGGTGGGGAAAGGGCGAAAGGGCGAAAGGGCGGATGGGCGGATGGGCGGATGGGCGGAGCGCCGGCGGTTGAGCGCCACAGCCGGTTCAGTCCCGCGTGTCCCCCAGTTCTCGATCGAGTTCCGCGAGGCGCTGCGGCGTGCCGACGTCGATCCAGCGGCCGGTGTGGTGCTGGCCGGTGACCTTGTCCGCGTTCATCGCTTCGCGCAGCAGGGGAGCGAGCTTGGCGGGGGCGTTGTCGGCGAGGTCGGCGAACAGGGCGGGGTGGTAGGCGCCGAGGCCGGAGAAGGTGAGGCGCGGCTGGCCGTCGGTGTGGATGCGGCCGGCGCTGTCGAGGCGGAAGTCGCCTTCGGGGTGGTGCTCGGGGTTGTCCACCAGCAGCAGGTGGGCGAGCGGGCCGTCGGGTTTCAGGCCTTGGGCGGCGGCACGCAAGGCCGTGAAGTCGGCGTCGCAGAAGACGTCGCCATTGACGACGACGAAGGGGGCGTCGCCGAGCAGCGGCAGGGCGTGGCGGATGCCGCCGGCGGTTTCCAGTGCGCTGGCCTCGGGTGACCAGGTGATGCGCACGCCGAAGGTTGCGCCGTCGCCGAGCGCTTCTTCCAGCCGGTGGCCGAGGTGAGCGTGGTTGATGACGAGCTCGCGGAAACCGGCGGCGCGCAGGCGTTCGATGTGCCACACGATCAGGGGCTTGCCACCGACCGGCAGCAGCGGCTTGGGGGTGTGGTCGGTGAGCGGGCGCATGCGCTCGCCGCGGCCGGCGGCGAGGATCATCGCTTTGGTCATGGCGGCTCCGGGGAAAGGAGAGGGGCGCCGCAGAAGGGGGCCGCGGCTTGGGGGGGCGCGCCGCGGATGGTCTCGCGGCGCAGCGGTCAGAACGTATAACCGACCTGGGTTTGCTCGGGCTCGAGGCGGTCGAGCAGCTTGAGCAGCGGGCCAAGCTCGCGCCAGCGCTTGCAGGCGCGGCGCAGGTAATCCATGACCAGCGGCATGTCGGCGAGGTAGCCGTCCTTGCCGTCGCGGTGGCAGAGGCGGGCGAAGATGCCGAGCACCTTGATGTGGCGCTGCACGCCCATCCACTCGAAGTCGCGGTGGAAGTCGGCGAACTCCGCGCGTACCGGCAGGCCGAGCTTTCGGGCGGTTTCCCAGTAGCGGATCAGCATGTCGAGGATGAAGTCCTCGTCCCAGCGGATGTAGGCGTCCTTGAACAGCGACACCAGGTCGTAGGAGATCGGGCCGTAGACCGCGTCCTGGAAGTCGATGATGCCGGGGTTGGCGCCGAGGCCCGCGGAAGGCTCGAGCAGCATCAGGTTGCGCGAGTGGTAGTCGCGGTGCACGAAGACCTGCGGCTCGGCGAGGTTGACCGCGAGGATCTTCTCGAAGGCGGCATCGAGCGTTGCGCTCTCTTTGTCGGTGAGGGTGACGCCCTTGTGGCGGGCGATGTACCACTCGGGGAAGAGTTGCAGCTCGCGCAGCAGCAGCGCGCGGTCGTATTCGGGCAGCACGCCGGGGCGGCTCGCACACTGGATGGCGGCGAGCGCGCCGAGCGCGTCGGCGTAGAGGTGGGCGGCGCGGTGCAGGTCGGGCGCCTGGCCGGCGGGGGGCTGCAGGGCGTTCAGGTAGGTGGTGGAGCCGAGGTCGGAGAGCAGCAGGAAGCCCTGGTCGAGGTCTTGCGCGAGCACTTCGGGCACGTGGGCGCCGGCGGCGCGGAAGAGTTCGGCCACATGCAGCCAGGGGCGCACGTCCTCCTGCTCGGGCGGGGCGTCCATGACGATGCACGATGGGCTGCCGTCGGCGAAAGTTAGGCGGAAGTAGCGCCGGAAGCTCGCGTCGGCCGAGGCCGGGGCGAGGTCGAAGGGCTGGCCGGGCAGGGTGGCGGCGAGCCAGGCGTGCAATTGTTCGAGGCGATGCAAACGGGTTCTCCGCGGGGGTTCGTGTACAATCCGCGAGTTTATCAACACGATGGTTCGGGTGGGCAGACGCACATTGCGAACGACGGCAAAGGCTAGATCCGCATGGCTCCGAATACGCGCATTCGTCTGATTCCGCTGCTGCTGCTTTCCATGTCGGGCGCGGTTTTCGCCGAGTCCATGCCGGCATTGAGGGTGTCGCCCGATCTGCTCGGCAGGCCGGCGAGCTCGCAGCCGGCGCCGAGCGCTCCGGCAAGCTCGACGCGCTCCGGTTCGCAAGCCGCCGCGGCGCGGGCTACGGACGCGGCGCCTGGTGTGGCCTCGGCGCCGGTTGAAGATCGTGCTGTGCAGGCGGTAGCGGAGCCTGCACGGGCCGAGCCCGCAGCGGGCTCTGCTGCCGTGCAGCAGGCTCCCGCCGCGCAGGCTCCCGCCGAACCGGCGATGCCGACGCCGAGCCCGCCGGCAGGCAGCACGGCGGTCACTGCGCAACGTATCCACGGCACGCGCGGCATCGGACTGGTGGCCGAGGGCGACGCCGAGCTGCAGCGTGACGACATGCTGTTGACCGCCGACAAGGTCACTTACCACGAGCTCACCGACGAGGCCGAGGCCGAGGGTAAGGTCGTGCTTGAACGCGGCAGCAACGTCATCCGTGGGCCGCGTGCGCGCCTGGTCGTCGGCGACCGGGTGGGCGAGGTCGAGTCGCCGCAGTACGCGCTCTCGCGCGCGGAGCCGGCGGCGCTCGCGGGTGATGCGCCACGCACCGTGTCCGGCAGCGGCGAGGCCGACGTGCTCAGGCTGGAGGGTGAGAACCAGTACCGCCTCGACAACGCGACCTGGACCACGTGCAGCGCGAGCGACCCGGACTGGTACATCAAGGCGCGCGAGCTCGAGCTCGACTACGACCGCGAGATCGGCACGGCGCGCGGTGGCTCGATCGTTTTCATGGACACGCCGATCTTCTGGATGCCGTGGGCGGAGTTTCCGCTCAACGGCCAGCGCCAGTCGGGCTTCCTGCCGCCGACCTTCGGCTCGTCGAACAAGACCGGCGTCGACTTCACCCAGCCTTATTACTGGAACATCGCCCCCAACTACGACGCCACCATCGCCCCGCGCTTCATGAGCCGGCGCGGCGTGCAGATCGGTGGCGAGGTGCGCTACCTGGGCGAGGACTACCGCGGCACGACGCGCGTCGAGTGGATGCCGGAGGATCGCGTCACCGGCGAGGACCGTCGGCTCGGGTCGATCCAGCACCAGCACCGGTTTGCGCCCAACTTCTACGGTACGCTCGACCTCAACGCGGTGTCGGACGACAGCTATTTCGAGGACTTGTCCTCCAGCATCGGCGTGGCCTCGCGGACGAACCTGCTGCGTGAAGGCCGGCTGGTCTACGCCGGCGGCTGGTGGACCGCGTCGGCGCGGGCGCAGCGCTACCAGACGCTGAGCCCCGACGAGGGCGTGACCAACACCGAGCCCTATCGCCGGCTGCCCCAGCTCACGCTCGACGCGGCGCGCGCCGACCTGCCGGGCGGCATGCTTGCCGAGCTCGAGACCGAGTTCGTGCGCTTCGAGCACAAGGATGCCGACAAGAATCGGGACGAGGCGAACCGCTTCGTCGCTTACCCGCAGCTGTCGTTGCCGATGCAGGGGGCGGCCTGGTTCCTGACCCCCAAGGCCGGCCTGCATTACTCGCGCTACGAGGTCGATCGTTCGCCGGTGTCGAGGTTCGACACGACCTCGATCACGCGTTCGATCCCGGTGCTGTCGCTCGATTCCGGCCTGTTCTTCGAGCGCGAAACGAAGCTCTTCGGCGGCGACTATGTACAGACGCTCGAGCCGCGTCTGTTTTACCTGCGCGTGCCGGACAAGGAGCAGGAAGACATCCCGATCTTCGACACCAACCGTTTCGACGTCGGCTTCGCGCAGATCTTTGCCGAGAACCGCTTCTCGGGCAAAGACCGCATCGGCGACGCCAACGACCTGACCGCGGCGCTGACCACCCGCTTCATCGACGCCGAGACGGGTGCGGAGCGCCTGCGTGCGCTGATCGGGCAGCGTTACTACTTCTCGGATCAGCAGATATCCCTCTACAACGAGAGCGAGTTGCGTCGCGCCGGTCGTGGCAACGAGATCCTCGCCGGCCTGGGTGGCCAGATCAACAAGCGCGTCTCGATCGACTCGTACATGCAGTACAACACCGAGACCAGTCGCACCGAGCGCCTGAACGCGAACATCCGCTACCGGGACGGCTTCGCGCGCGTGCTCAACCTGAGCTACCGCTACGCGCCGAACCTGGTGATCGATCGCGAGGATGACATCGTCGGCCTCGAGGACATCGACGTCTCTGGCCAGTGGCCGCTCGCACGCGGCTGGTACGGCGTCGGGCGCGTCACCCACTCGCTCAAGGACAACCGCGTCACCGAGGCCATCGCCGGTCTGGAGTACGACGGCGGCTGCTGGGTGTTCCGCACCGCGATGCACCGCTTCGCGATCGACGAGGACGACGTCACCAACGCCATCTTCGTCCAGCTCGAACTCAACGACCTGGCCGGTATCGGCTCGAACCCGGTCAACCTCATCCGGCGCAGCGTGCCCGGCTATGGCAAGATCAACGACTCCTCGGCCGACCGCGTGTTCGGCACCGAGTGAGCACAGTCCAGCGAATCCACACCGAATGAACATGAACCGACTCCTTGCCCGTTCCCGCGTCGCCCTTGCAATCGGCCTGGTGGCTGCCAGCTGCGCGCTGCCGGCCCATTCCGCAGCGCGCGCGGTCGAAGTCGACCGCATCGTCGCCGTGGTCAACAGTGAAGTCATCACCGCGCTGCAGCTGCGCGCCCGCATCGAGCAGGCCAGGCGCCAGCTTGTCCGCCAGGGGGTCGAGCTGCCGCCCGACGAGGTGCTCGAGCGTCAGCTGCTCGAACGCCTGATCGTCGAGCGCGCGCAGGTGCAGCTTGCACAGGAGAGCGGGATGCAGGTGGACGACGCGACGCTGACGCGCGCCGTCGAGCGCATCGCCGCCAACAACCAGCTCTCGCTCGATCAGCTGCGCGCGGCGCTCGAGCAGGATGGTGTGAGCTGGGACCGCTTCCGCGACGAGATTCGCACCGAGATCCTGCTCACCCGCCTGCGCGAGCGCGAGGTCGACAGCCGCATCGTCGTTACCGAGGCCGAGATCGACAACTTCATCGCCACCAACCCCGACGCCTTCTCGGGGCAGGAGTTCGCGGTCGCCCACATCCTGCTGCGCACCCCCGAGGGCGCCTCGCCCGAGCAACTCGAGGCGGTGGCGCGACGTGCCGAGCAGGTCATGGCGCGCTTGCGCTCGGGCGAGGATTTCGCCCGCGTCGCCGCCGAGGTCTCGGACGCGCCTGATGGTCTGTCCGGAGGCGGTCTCGGCTGGCGTCCGCTCGACCGCCTGCCGGCCCTGTTTGCCGACGCGGTGCGAAACCTGCGCCCGGGTGAGACCTCGCCGGTCATGCGCAGCGCGGCCGGGCTGCACATCGTGCGTCTGGTCGACGTGCGCGGCGGCGGGGCCGATGCCGTGCAGCAGCTCGAGCAGACGCGTGCGCGCCACATCCTGATCAAGACCTCCGAGGTGCTCTCCGACGCCGATGCCGAGGCCCGCCTGCTCGCGCTGCGCGAGCGCGTGGTCAATGGCGCCGACTTCGGCGAACTGGCCAAGGCGAGCTCGGCCGACCTGTCGGCAGCCAAGGGCGGCGACCTGGGCTGGCTGAACCCGGGCGACACCGTGCCCGAGTTCCAGCGCGCCATGGACGCGCTGCAGGCCGGCGAGGTGAGCATGCCGGTGCGCTCGCCCTTTGGCTGGCACCTGATCCAGGTGATCGAGCGCCGCATCCAGGACGTGACCGACGAGCGCAAGCGCAACGCGGCGCGCCAGGCGTTGCGTCAGCGCAAGGCCGAGCAATCCTACGAGGACTGGCTGCGCCAGCTGCGCGACAGCACCTACGTCGATTACCGCCTCGAGCGCGAATGAGTCTGCACAGCGCCCCCGGCGCGCGGCGTCCGGTCCTCGCGATCACCAGCGGCGAGCCCGCAGGCGTCGGCCCCGAGCTGTGCCTGCGCATCGTCGAGCGCGAGTGGCCGGCGCGGCTGGTGGTGCTCGGCGACATCGAGTTCATGCGCGCGCGCGCGCTGCAGGTGGGCAGCGCAGCGCAGCTCCGCCGCTGGGATCCGGCGGTGGATGTGCCCGCGGGGGTCATCGAGGTCTGTCACGCGCCGCTCGCCAGCCCCGCGCTTGCGGGCCGGCTCGATCCGGCCAACGGCGCCTACGTGCTTCGCCTGCTCGACCGCGCGATCGCAGGCTGCCTCAGCGGCGAATTCGCCGCCATGGTCACCGCGCCGGTGCACAAGGGCGTGATCTGTGAGGGCCTGGGTGCGCGCGAGGCCATGCCCTTCACCGGCCACACCGAATACCTCGCCGAACACACCGGCACGCCGCGCGTGGTGATGATGCTGGTCGGCGCCGGCATGCGCGTGGCGCTGGCCACCACCCACCTTCCGCTCTCCGCGGTGCCGGCGGCGATCACAGCGCAGGCGCTCGAAGAGACGCTGCGCATCCTGCACGCCGATCTCGTGCGCCACTTCGGCCTGGCCGCGCCGCGTATCCTGGTCGCCGGGCTCAACCCGCACGCGGGCGAGGGCGGGCACATGGGGCGCGAGGAGATCGACGTCATCATCCCGGTGCTCGAGCGTCTGCGCGCCGAGGGCATGGCGCTCGTCGGCCCCTTGCCGGCCGACACCTTGTTCGTGCCGCACACGCTCGCGCAGGGCGACGCGGTGCTGGCCATGTACCACGACCAGGGCCTGCCGGTGCTCAAGTACGCCAGCTTCGGCGGCGGCGTCAATGTCACGCTCGGCCTGCCGATCATCCGCACTTCGGTCGATCACGGCACCGCGCTCGACCTTGCCGGCAGCGGCCGCGCCGACGCGGGCAGCCTGTTTGCCGCGATCGAGCTCGCGATTTCGATGGCGGCAGCCCGCCCCGCCGGCTGAGCCTGCGGGCTCGCAAAGGATCTTCATGCACGACCTCGAAACCGACGGCCATCGCGCACGCAAGCGCTTCGGTCAGAACTTCCTGTCCGACCCCAACATCATCCGCAAGATCATCGACGGCATCCGCCCGCAGCCGGGCGAGCTGATGGTCGAGATCGGCCCCGGCCTGGGGGCGATGACCGCGCCGCTGATCGAGCGCCTCGGCCACCTGCACGTGGTCGAGATCGACCGCGACCTGATCGCCCGCCTGCACGAGCGCTACACGCCGGCGCAGATCACCGTGCACGAGGGCGATGCGCTGAAATTCGATTTCGGCAGCCTGTGCGCGAGCGCAGAGGGTGAGCGTCCGCTGCGCATCGTCGGCAATCTGCCCTACAACATCTCCACGCCGATCCTGTTTCACCTGGCCGACTTCGCCGACAAGGTGAAGGATATGACCTTCATGCTGCAGAAGGAGGTGGTGATGCGCATGGTGGCCGCGCCCGGCACCGAGGAGTACGGCCGGCTTTCGGTGATGCTGCAGTACCGCTTTCGCATGGGGCGCCTGTTCGACGTGCCGCCGGGGGCGTTCCGACCGGCGCCCAAGGTGATGTCGAGCATCGTGCGCCTGGCACCGCTGCCGGCGGATCAGCTCGGCGCGCGCGACGAGGCGCTGCTCGGTCGCATCGTCACCGCTGCCTTCGGCCAGCGGCGCAAGACGCTGAAGAACACGCTGCGCGAGTTCATCGCCGAAGCCGACTTCGAGGCGCTCGGCATCGATCCGGGGCTACGCGGGGAGAAGCTGTCGGTGGAGCAATACGTGGCGATCGCCAACCACTGCAGCGCACGCGCGGCCTGAAACGCACAAAGCCGGCACGCGGCCGGCTTTGTGTTGCCCGTGCGGGGCGCGCTTACTTCTTGCTCAGCGGGCAGGTGTTCATGCCCAACAGGGTGTAGGCCGGGCACCAGCCGAACAGGCCCGTGGCGAGCGGGATCACGCCGATCCAGGCCCACACCGGACCGCCGAACAGCGCCCAGGCGATCAGCGCGATGCCGGCGAGAATGCGAACGATCTTGTCGATGCCACCAACGTTTGTTTTCATGGGGTTCTCCTGACTGAAAGGGACAGTGCGGCGCGATTGGACCACGCGTACATGTCCGGGGTCTGTAACCACGGTTACATAGCCCTCTCAGCATAGGCGGCGACTCGGTATTTTCAAATGACGAAAAGATCTGCCCGCCATGTACATGCCGGCCAGCGTGTCGCAGGGGTCAGCGCCGGATCGAGCCTTCTGAGGAGAGGCGGCGCAGCTCCGCCGGGGCGATGATTTCGATCTGTTCACGCCCAAGCCTCACCAGGCCCTGATCGGCGAAGCTCTTGAGCAGGCGGCTGACGATCTCGCGCACGCTGCCGAGTTCGTCGGCGAGCTGCTGGTGGGTGGTGTGCAGCAGCCTGCCCTTGCCCAGCAGCAGGGCCGCGAGGCGCTGGTCGAGCTTGCGGAAGGCGACCTCCTCGATCAACTGCATCAGGTCGGCGATGCGTTCGGCGAAGAGGTGGAAGACGAAGTCGCGGAACGCCCGCTCGCCCATCATCTCTTCGAACACGGGCTTGGGCAGCAGCATCAGCAGGGTGTCGGATTCGGTGACACCGCGCGCGTTGTAGTCCTCGTGGCCGAGCAGGCAGGACGAGGAAATGATGCAGGTCTCGCCCGGGCCGACGCGGTAGAGCGGCAGCTCGCGTCCGCTCGGCGCGCACTTGCTGACGCGCACCGTGCCCTCGACCACGAAGGGGAAGCCCTCGCAGGCCTGGCGGTCGTCGAACAACATCGCCCCCGCCGGCACGCGCATCCAGTGCGCGCTGTGCAGCAGGCGACTGCGTGCGGTGGGCGACAGCGCCGACAGCACCGGGTAGCAGCGCTCGAGGCGCTCGGTTTCGGTCGGTGCTCCTGGTGCGGAGTCGGTGTGCGTGGTCATGGGCGCATTGTCGTACAGGAGGATGACGGCCAGCGCGCGCTCACACGTCGGGCGCCAGATCCAGCACCACCGGCGCGTGGTCCGAGGGGCGCTCCAGGCGGCGCGGTTCCTTGTCCACCACGCAGCTGCGGCAGGCCGCGCGCAACGCCGGCGACACCAGCAGGTGGTCGATGCGCAGGCCGAAGTTGCGGCGGAAGGCCATCATGCGGTAGTCCCACCACGAGAACGCGCGCTCGGGCTGCTCGAAGAGGCGGAAGGCGTCGATCAGGCCGAGGTCCTGCAGCGCGCGGAAGGCGGCGCGTTCGGGCGCCGAGACGTGGATCTCGTCTTTCCAGTCGGGGTGGGCGTCGCGGTCTTCGGGGGCGATGTTGAAGTCGCCGGCCAGCACCAGGTGCTCGTGCGTCTTGAGTTCTTCGCGCAGCCAGTCGGTGAGCGCGGCGAGCCAGCGCAGCTTGTACTCGAACTTGTCCGAGCCCACCGCCTGGCCGTTTGGGAAGTAGCCGCACACGACGCGCACACCATTGATGGTGGCGGCGATGATGCGCTTTTGCTCGTCCTCGAAGCCGGGGATGTTGCGCACCACGCTGGCCTCGTCGATCGGCTGCGGGCTCAGGATGGCGACGCCGTTGTAGGTCTTCTGGCCGATGAAGACGGCGTGGTAGCCGGCGGCCTCGAGCTCGGCGACCGGGAAGGCCTTGTCCTCGAGCTTGAGCTCCTGCAGGCAGAGCGCGTCGGGCTTGTTGGCGGCGAGCCAGTCGAGGACCTGAGGCAGGCGAACCTTGAGCGAGTTGACGTTCCAGGTGGCGATCTTCATGCAAGCCTTGTGTATTCAATAGGAGGGGTGAGCGGGTCACCAGACCCGAAGGTGATGCCTAAGGGCAATGGGGAGAGATGGCGTCCCGAGCATCCTCGAAGCCATCCGCCTCAGGCTGCGAACACTTCCATCGGAACCCTGAAGCGTTCAGACAAGGCCTTGACCTGACGCAGATTGAGCCCGCGCTTGCCCGCCAGGACCTCGGATACGACCGACTGCGTACCGACCTCGGGCAGGTCGCTCTGGCGGATGCCGTGCTCGGCCATCAGCTCGCGCAGCAACTCGGACGGCGGCAGTTCCGGCCAGGGGTGTACGCGCGCCTCGTACTCGCGGATCCGGTCGGCCACGATCGAGACGAGGCCGAAGATCGGGTGCTCGTCGTTTCCGCCGAACTGTTCGAAGGCTTCGTCGACGAAGGCCAGCAGCTCGGCGTAATGTGCCTCGTCGCGGATCGGCGCGGACAAGCCAAGCGCGTCATTGATGGCGGCCCAAGGGGCGAGGACGTCCGTGACGCTCATTTCCAGTCTCCTTCGTCGTAGTCTGCGTGCGTGAGCACGGCCTTCACCCAGAGCAGCTGCGGCGTAAAGGCGATGGCCGCGATCAGGCGATACTTGTTGCCGCCGATGTTGAACACATAGCGCTCGCCGACCTTGTCGACACCACGAAACGTGGCGCGCAGGGCGGCGAAGTGCGGATAGTGGCCTTTCTCGATCAGTTGCCTAAAGGCTTGCAGTGGGGCCTCGGCGTCGGGATGGCGGGCAGAGAAGTCTCGCAGCGCCTTGTTCGAGATCAGCTTCATCGATGCAAGATTATCGCAATTTGCGATTAATAGCAAATTGCGATAAGAGCCTGCCTTTATCCGATCGGTGTGCTCGGCCTTCGATTCCGACCTTCATGCCTGCGCCACCATGCCGCTGTGGCGCAGGAGCGCGTCGACCTTGGGCTCGCGGCCGCGGAAGGCCTTGAAGGAATCCAGCGCCGGGCGACTGCCGCCCACCGCCAGAATCTCGCGCCAGAAGCGCGCGCCGGTCTCGGCATCGAGCAGGCTGCCCTTGCCCGAGCCGGCTTCCTCGAAGGCCGCGAAGGCGTCGGCCGACAGCACCTCGGCCCACTTGTAGCTGTAGTAGCCCGCCGCGTAGCCGCCGGCGAAGATGTGCGAGAAGCTGTGCGGGAAGCGGTGCCAGGCGGGCGGGATCATCACCGCGACTTCGCGGCGCACCTCGTCGAGCAGGGCCATCACGCGCTCGATCGGCACCGGGCCGGAGCTTGCGTCGAGCTCGCTGTGCAGGCGCAGGTCGAACATCGAGAACTCGAGCTGGCGCACGGTCGGCATGCCGCTCTGGAAGTTCTTCGCGGCGATCATCTTGTCGTAGAGCGCGCGCGGCAGCGGCGCGCCGGTGTCGACGTGCGCGGTCATGCCCTGCAGCACGTCCCACTCCCAGCAGAAGTTCTCCATGAACTGGCTGGGCAGCTCGACCGCGTCCCACTCCACACCGTGAATGCCGGACACCGCGAGCTCGTCCACCTGGGTGAGCAGGTGATGCAGGCCGTGGCCGCACTCGTGGAACAGGGTCAGCACGTCGTCGTGGGTGAAGGTGGCGGGCCGCTTTTTCGTACCTTCACCGACCGGGCCGGGGAAGTTGCACACCAGGTAGGCCACCGGCGTGTCGCTGCCCCAGGTGTTGCGGTGGCGGCTGCGTGCCGAATCCATCCACGCACCGCCGCGCTTGGTGCTGCGCGCGTGCAGGTCGAGGTAGAAGTGGCCGACGAGCTCCGGGCCGTTTGCGCCCTCCTTCTCGATGCGGAAGAAGCGCACGTCCGGGTCCCACTTCGGCGCCTCGTCGGGGAGGATGTCGACGCGGTACAGCGCGCGGATCACGCCGAACAGGCCGTCGAGCACCTTGGGCTCGGGGAAGTATTGCTTCACCTCCTGGTCGGAGTAGGCGTAGCGCTGTTCGCGCAGCTTCTCCGAGGCGTAGGCCACGTCCCAGGGCTCCAGCGTCTCCAATCCCAACTCGGCCCTGGCGAAGGCCTTGAGCTCCTGAAGGTCCTTCTCGGCGAAGGGCTTGGCTTTGGCGGCGAGGTCGTGCAGGAAGCCGAGCACCTGTTCCGGCGTGTCGGCCATCTTGGGCACCAGCGAGACCTCGGCGAAGTTGCGGTAGCCGAGCATGCGCGCCTCTTCATCGCGCAGCGCGAGGATGCGGCCGATGAGCGGGCCGTTGTCGAGCTCGGGCTTGCCGAGCTCGGAGGCGCGGGTGGCGTAGGCGCGGTACATGCGGGCGCGCAGGGCGCGGTCGTCGGCGTACTGCAGCACCGGCAGGTAGGCGGGCATCTGCAGGGTGAACTTCCAGCCTTCCTTGCCTTCCGCTTCGGCGGCGGCGCGGGCGGCCTCGCGTGCGTCCTCCGGGATGCCGGCAAGGCCGGCTTCGTCGGTGATCCACTCCGCGTGCGCGTTGGTGGCGTCGAGCAGGTTCTCGGAGAACTTGGCGGCGAGCTGGGATTGTTCTTCCTGGATGGCCTGGAAGCGCGGCTTCTGCGCGTCGGGCAGCTCGGCGCCGGAGAGGCGGAAGTCGCGCAGGGCGTGCTCGAGGATGCGCTGGCGCACCGCCGACAGGGTGGCGAACTCGGGGCTGTCGTGCAGCGCTTTGTACTTCTCGAACAGCGCCAGGTTCTGCCCGACCTCGGCGTAGAAGCGCGAGATCTCCGGCAGCATCGCGTTGTAGGCCTCGCGCCACGCGGGCACGTCGAACACGCTGTGCAGGTGACCGACCACGCCCCAGGCGCGGCCCAGGCGCTCGCCGGCCTCGTCCATCGGGCCGACGAAGCCGTCCCAGGTGGGGGTGGCCGGGTCGGCGGTGAGGCGCTCGATGAGCGCGCGGTTCTCGTCGATGAGGCCGCGGATGGCGGGTTCGACGTGTTCGGGCTTGATGTCGGCGAAGCGCGGCATGCCGGCGAAGTCGAGCAGCGGGTTGGCGAGCAGCGGATTGGCGAGCAGCGGATTGGCGAGCGGCGGCGTGGCGGGCTGGGTGGGGCTGTTCTGCATTGTCGAACCTGTAGGGTTTTCTTGTCCGCTTGCGCGGGTGGGCGGCGTATTTTGCCGCAAAAAAGGCGGCAGGCGCCGTATCGGGGCCTGCCGCCTGCGGTGTGGGCGAGGCTCAGCGCACGAGGTCTTTGTATGCGTGCCAGCTGGCGTGGCCGAGCAGCGGCAGCAGGATCACCATACCGATCATCATGCTCGCGAAGCCGATGAGCATGAGCGCCACGATCATCACGGCCCACAGCATCAACGCGTCGAAGTTGCGCTGCAGGGCGCGCAGGCTCGTCAGCGCCGCGGTGACGGCGTCCGTCTCGCGATCCATCAGCATCGGGATCGACACCACCGACAGGGCGAACACCACCAGCGCCAGCACCGCGCCGACGAGCAGGTAGGCGAAGAGGAAGTACAGCTCGTCGCCGGAGGAGAACATGCCCTGGATGAAGTTCATCGTGTTGTCGACCTCGCCACGATGAAAGAGCGCGAACAGGATCGCCGAGAGCCGCTCCCAGGCGAGCAGGACGAGCGCGAGGAAGGCGCCGAAAAAGGCGATGCTGTCGGCGTTGCGGGCGATTGCGCGCAGCGAGTCGGTGAAGCTGATGCGTTCGCCGCGTTCATGCCGGCGCGAGATCTCGTAGATGCCCGCCGCCGCGAGCGGCCCGATGAGCATGAAGCCGGAGATCGCCGCCATGAACAGATAGGGCCTGTCCGCTGCGCGCGCGAGGATCAGGTAACCGATCGCCGCCAGGATCACGCCATAAGGCAGGCTCGCGCCGAGGTTCGCGCGCAAGTCCTCCCAGCCTCGTTGAAGCCACTGCAGCGGGCGCTCGGGGCCGATGGCGCGGATGTGCGGCGCGGCCAGTGGCGGCTGGAGCGGGTCGAAGGGCTTGTCCATGGTGGTCTCCGTTTTTCCTGGTCGGCGGGTCGCACGGCGTGCCGAGGCGGCGTCGTGGCTGGGTCAGGGATGTGTTGTCGTACGGTTTGGAGTGAAAGGCCCTGAAAGAGTTCTTTAATGGGAGCAATTCGCAGTACGAATGCTTGCCGAAGGGTGGCGGGCGCCGTGTTCGGCGAGCCTCTCCCCGGGGCGCACCGGAATGACCGTGCCGGCGCGTGAACGACAAAGGCGCCACGCGGGCGCCTTTGTCTCGGTTACCGTGGCCCCGTGCTCAGCCGAGCGGCTTGCCGGTCAGGCGTTCAAAGGCCTCGCGGTACTTGCCCGCGGTGTGCTCGATCACTTCGGCCGGCAGCTTCGGGCCGGGCGCGGTCTTTTTCCAGTCCAGCGTCTCCAGATAGTCGCGCACGAACTGCTTGTCGAAGGAGGGCGGGCTGATGCCTTCGCGGTAGCTGTCGGCCGGCCAGAAGCGCGACGAATCGGGCGTGAGCGCCTCGTCGATCAGGTGCAGCGTGCCGGCGGCATCGATGCCGAACTCGAACTTGGTGTCGGCAATGATGATGCCGCGGGTCGCGGCGAACTCGGCGGCCTCGGAATACAGCGCGATCGCCGCGGCGCGCGCCTCTTCGGCGAGCTGGGCGCCGGTCTTGCCGGTGCCGGCGAGCGCGTCCTTCATCAGCGCCTCGCAGCGCGCCTGCGCCTGCTCGAAGGAGATGTTCTCGTCGTGCTCGCCCATGTCGGCCTTGGAGGACGGCGTGAAGATCGGCGCCGGCAGCTTCGCTGCCTGCTGCAGGCCGGCCGGCAGCGCGATGCCGCAGATGGCGCCGGTGGCCTGGTAGTCCTTCCAGCCCGAGCCGATCACATAGCCGCGCACCACCGCCTCGATCGGCAGTGGCTTCAGGCGCTTGACCACCAGCGCGCGCCCGCGCACCTGGTCGCGCTCGTCGGCGGCGACCACGGTCTCGGGGTCGATGCCGGTGAGCTGGTTGGGCAGGATGTGGGCGAGCTTGTCGAACCAGAAGTTCGCCAGCGCCACCAGCACGCGCCCCTTGTCGGGGATCGGGTCGGGCAGGATCACGTCGAAGGCCGACAGGCGATCGCTGGTCACGATCAGCAGCTTTTCGTCGTCGACGGCGTAGATGTCGCGCACCTTGCCGCGGCCGAGCAGCGGCAGGCTGTTGATGGAAGTCTCGAAAATGGGCGTCGCCACGGTGGGGCCTCGGGTTGCTGGCAAAGCGGGGATTATAGGGGAGGGATGCGCACTTTCGGGCTCGCGACCGTGCATGAGAATGCGTGAAGACCGTCGCCCCGCATGGCGCCCGAAACCGTGATGGGTGGTGTTCTGTTTATTGTGCAAATAAAGAGTTCTATCTGACACGGATATCGCTATATGCTGTCCGGAGGGCGTCCGTCGACAGGGAAGCCGCTTCGAAGCCCAAGGAGAGTTCGCATGCATGCCCTCATACTCGGCAGTGGAGTGATCGGTACGACCATCGCGTATTACCTGGCCCGCGCCGGCCACCAGGTCACCGTGCTGGACCGCCAGCCCGGAGCTGCGCTCGAGACCAGCTTCGCCAATGCGGGCGAGGTGTCGCCGGGCTACTCGGCGCCCTGGGCCGGCCCGGGCGTGCCGATCAAGGCCGTCAAATGGATGCTGATGCATCACAGCCCGTTGGTGATCAAGCCGATGCTCGACCTGGCGATGTGGCGCTGGGGCGCGTCGATGCTGCGCAACTGCACCGCGGCACGCTACCAGATCAACAAGAGCCGGATGGTGCGCGTCGCAGAATACAGCCGCGACTGCATGAAAGCCCTGCGCGCGCAGACCGGCATCCAGTACGACGAGCGCATGCAGGGCACGCTGCAGTTGTTCCGCACCCAGAAGCAACTCGACGGTGTGGGCAAGGATGTCGAGATCCTCAAGCAATTCGGCGTGCCGTTCCAGATTCTCGATCGCGAGGGCTACCTCGAGTACGAGCCGGCGCTGCGCCTGGTCAAGGACAAGTTTGTCGGCGCACTGCGCCTGCCCGGCGACGAGACCGGCGACTGCTTCAAGTTCACCCAGAATCTCGCCAAGCTGGCCGAGGGCTTGGGCGTGCAGTTCCGCTTCGACACCACGATCCAAGGCATTCAGGCCGAAGGCGGGCGGATCACCGGCGTGCGCACCAGCGCCGGCGTGCTCACCGCCGACCACTACCTGGTGGCCCTGGGCAGCTTTTCCGGGCAGTTACTGAAGCCGCTCGGCCTCGCGCTCCCGGTCTACCCGGTCAAGGGCTACTCGATCACGGTGCCGATCACCGACCCCTCGATGGCGCCTGAATCGACCATCATGGACGAGACCCACAAGGTCGCGGTGACCCGGCTCGGTGATCGCATCCGCGTGGGCGGCACCGCGCAACTGTCAGGCTTCGACCTCGCGCTCGACCAGAACCGGCGCAGCACGCTCGAGTTCGTGGTGAGCGACCTCTTCCCCCGCGGCGGCGACGTGGCCAAGGCAGAATTCTGGGCCGGGCTGCGCCCGATGACGCCCGACGGCACCCCCATCATCGGCCCGACCCGCTATCCCAATCTCCATCTCAGCACCGGGCACGGAACGCTGGGCTGGACCATGGCCGCCGGCACCGGCCGCATCGTGGCCGACATGCTCGATGGCAAGGCGCCCGAGATCGATGTCGCCGACCTCGGCCTGTCGCGTTACGTCTAGTACCGCAGCACCCTGTTCCCCCTCGAACTCGATCATCGGAGAAGACACGACCATGCAGATCATCTCGACCAAGGAAGCGCCCCAGGCCATCGGCCCCTATTCCCAGGCCATCGTCAGTGGCGACTGGGTCCATACCTCTGGACAGATCCCGCTCGACGCGGCCGGGCAGAAGGTCGCCGGCGGCATCGAGGAGCAAACCGAGCAGGTGTTCGACAACTTGGAGGCGGTGCTGCGCGCAGCCGGCGCTTCGCTGGCAGGAGTCGTGTCGGTCACCGTGTTCATGGCCGATCTGGCCGAATTCGCCGCGATGAACGCGATCTTTGCGCGCCGCTTCGGTGAACACCGACCGGCGCGCTCGACCGTTCAGGTTGCGGCGCTGCCCATCGGCGCCCGCGTCGAGATTGCCGCCATCGCCCGCATCGGCGCCTGATGCCGGTTTCGCCGGGCCAACATCGAGACGATCCTCGGGGTCGAATCTTTCGTTTACCGCATCGACGCAGCGCTACTCCCCAAGCTCCGGAAACAGCACGTCCGTGAACCCGAACCTGCTGAAGTCCCGCACCCGCATCGGATACAGCGTGCCGTCGAGATGGTCGCATTCGTGCTGCACCACGCGGGCGTGGAAGCCCTCGGCGATGCGGTCGACCGGCTCGCCCTCGGGGGTGAAGCCCTGGTAGCGGATGCGGGTATGGCGGGGTACGACACCGCGCAGCCCGGGCACGGAGAGGCAGCCTTCCCAGCCGTCTTCCAGTTCCTCGCTCAGGGGCGTGATGAGCGGATTGACGAGGATGGTCAGTGGCACGGGCGGCGCGTCCGGGTAGCGCTCGCTGCGCTCGAAGCCGAAGATGACCACGCGCAGGCCCACGCCGATCTGCGGCGCGGCGATGCCGATGCCGCCCTTGGCCTCCATGGTGTCGAGCATGTCGACGATGAGCGCGGCCAGTGCCGGCGTGCCGAATTCCGTGACCGGGGCGGCGGGTTGCAGCAGGCGCGGGTCGCCCATGCGAAGAACGGTGCGGATGGTCATGAGTGTGCGTCACCTTCTTCCTTGCTCAGCAGCTTGCGCATGCGCCTCAGCCCCATATAGACGAAGCCCGCGATCACCGGGATCGACACCGCGGTGATGATCTCGGGCGTGGCCGGGGCGATGAAGGTCTTGGCGCCCTTGGCGACGTAGTTCACCAGCTGCGAGGCGTAATACGTGATCGCCACCACCGACAGGCCTTCCACCGTCTCCTGCAGGTGGAGCTGGATCTTGGCGCGGCGGTTCATCTGCGCGAGCAACTCCTGGTTCTGGCGCTCGATCTCGATGTCGACGCGGGTGCGCAGCAGCTGCGAGTTGCGCGCGATGCGGCCGGAGAGGTCGTCCTGGCGGCGTGCGATCGAGCTGCAGGTGTCGATCGCAGGCACCAGGCGGCGGTCCATGAACTCGCCGATCGGCGAAAAACCGGGCAGGCGTTGTTCGCGCAGGTCGTCGATGCGCTGGCGCACCAGGCGGTAGTAGGCGCCGGCGGCGCCGAAGCGGAAGGTGGTGCGCGCCACCGAGCGTTCGACCTCGGCGGCCAGGCGCGACAGGCGGACGAGCACCGCGCGGTCGTCCTCGGCGCTGCGCGACTGGCCCATGCCGTCCATCAGGTCGGCGAGTTCGTCTTCGGCGCGCGACACCAGCCGGCCGACGTCCTTGGCGACGGGGAAGGCGAGCAGCGCCATCACCCGATAGGTCTCGATCTCGACCAGGCGCTGGGCGATGCGGCCGGCCTGGCGTGGCGTGAAGCCGTTGTCGAGGAGCAGGAAGTGCGAGAAACCGTCGTGCAGGTGGAAGTCGGTGAGTACCCAGCCTGCGCCGTCCGAGACGCTCGATGCCACCAGAGCCTGGCCGTAGCGCGACTGCTGGTGCAGCACCGTCTCCAGCGGGACCTCGGTGACGCTGCGCAGCTCGATGTGGGTGGCGGCGATCAACTGGCCGGGGATCGCCTTGCGCCAGGCCGCCGGTACATGCAGCAGCGCGTACTCGTCCGGGCTGTCTTCGGGCTTGATGCAGCGGAAGAAGCAGTAGCTCGAGAACTCGTTGTGGCGCTCCCACTTGAGCCGGAAGCCCTCGGCTTCGAGCAGCACGTGGCCCGTGTCGGTGCTCGGCGCCGGCAGGCCGAGCTGCTCGGCGAGCTGGGCCAGATGCGCGGCTTCGCGGCTGGCGCTGCCCTCGTGGTGCAGGAAGGCGAGATAGGTGACGAACTCCGGCGTGTCGAGCGGAACCGGCGGGCGCGCATGCACCTCGTCGTTGAGGGCCTTGCGCAGGGGGTGCTGTTCGAACAGGGAGGACATGGTTGCTGGCGGTGAGGGCGGCGCACAGGCGCGCGCGAGGCTGGGCGGGGGTGCCAAAGCCATTCTTGCTCACGCCTTCGGCCGCTGACAAGCGTCAATGCGCCGGGTCATCGGATCGCCGCCAAAAAGAAAGCCCGCTTCCGGGTCGAGGAAGCGGGCCGAGCGCCCGAGGGCGGGGCGTCGAGGAGGCGGGTCGGGCCTGGAGATTTGCGACAAACGACGTCAGAGGACGTGCGGCCGGCGCTGCCCTTGCAGCGGCGACGGGCGGGAAACGGGGCCCGAGTGCCGCAGTCGTTGGTAGTCAGCCTTGTCCGGCAGCGTAGCGACGCGCGAGCACGTCCAGCGCCAGCGGCTTGATGCGGCTGGCCTGCCCGGCACAGCCGAAGGCCTCGAAACGCTCGCGGCAGATGTCGCGGGCGGCGTCGCGGGCGGCCTTGAAGAACTTGCGCGGGTCGAATTCCTTGCGCTCGGTGGCCATCAGCCGGCGCATCGCGCCGCTCATCGCCAGGCGCAGGTCGGTGTCGATGTTGACCTTGCGCACGCCATTGCGGATGCCCTGCACGATGGCCTCGACCGGCACGCCGTAGGTCTCGCCGATCTCGCCGCCGTGTTCGCGGATGATGGCGAGCCACTCCTGCGGCACGCTGCTCGACCCATGCATCACCAGATGCGTATTGGGGATGCGGGCGTGGATGGCGGCGATGCGCTCGATGGCGAGGATGTCGCCGGTGGGCGGGCGGGTGAACTTGTAGGCGCCGTGGCTGGTGCCGATCGCCACCGCGAGCGCATCGACCCCGGTGGCGGCGACGAAGTCCGCGGCCTCCGCCGGGTCGGTCAGCATCTGGCTGTGATCCAGCGTGCCTTCGGCGCCGACGCCGTCTTCTTCCCCGGCCTGGCCGGTCTCGAGCGAGCCCAGGCAGCCGAGCTCGCCCTCCACCGACACGCCGACTGCGTGCGCCATCTCGACCACGCGGCGGGTGACGTCGACGTTGTAGTCATAGCTCGCCGGGGTCTTCATGTCCGCGCGTAGCGAGCCGTCCATCATCACGCTGGTGAAGCCGCTGCGGATCGACTGCTGGCACACCGCCGGGCTGGCGCCATGGTCCTGGTGCAGGCAGATCGGGATGTCCGGCCACTGCTCGACGGCGGCCTCGACCATCTTCTTCAGGAAGGCCTCGCCGGCGTAGCCGCGCGCGCCGGCCGAGGCCTGCAGGATGACCGGGCTGGCGGTGGCCTCGGCGGCGAGCATGATCGCCTGGATCTGCTCCATGTTGTTGATGTTGAAGGCAGGCACGCCGTAGTCGTGCTCGGCGGCGTGGTCGAGCAGCTGGCGCAGGGCGATCATGGCCATGAGGTGTCTCCGGGAAGATGGTCAGGTGAGTTCGGGTTCGTGTTCGAACTGCGGCACGGGCGCGATCCGACGACTGGCCGGGCGGGCGCGGGCGCGCAGGGCGGCGACGGCGGGGAGTTCGCGGCCTTCGAGGAACTCCAGGAAGGCGCCGCCGCCGGTGGAGACGTAGTCGATGCGCCCGCCCACGCCGAAGCGCGCGATCGCGGCCAGCGTGTCGCCGCCGCCGGCGATGCTGTAGGCGGGGCTGGCGGCGATGGCTTCGGCGAGCGCGCGCGTGCCGGCAGCGAAGGCGTCCATCTCGAACACGCCGACCGGGCCGTTCCACACGATGGTGCCGGCGCGCGCGAGCACGCTGGCAAGCGAGTCGCGGCTCTGCGGGCCGATGTCGAGGATCATCCAGCCCGGCGGCACGGACTCGGCGTCGCAGATGCGGGTGTCGGCGTCGGCGGCGAAGCGGTCGGCGATCACCACGTCCTCGGGCAGCCACACCACGCCGCCGCGCTCGGCCAGCCGGCGCTCGACGCGGCGGGCGGCTTCGAGCAGCTCGGGCTCGTGCAGCGAACCGCCGACCTCGCAGCCGCGCGCAGCGAGGAAGGTGTTGGCGATCCCGCCGCCCACCACGAGCACGTCGACCTTGTCGGCGAGGCTCTCGAGAATGGTGAGCTTGGTCGACACCTTGGAGCCGGCGACGATGGCGGCGAGCGGGCGCGCGGGCTGGGCGAGCGCGCGACCGAGGGCGTCGAGCTCGGCGGTCATCAAGGGGCCGGCGCAGGCGATGGGGGCAGCCAGTGCGAGCGCGTGCAGCGTGCATTCGCTGCGGTGGGCGGTGCCGAAGGCGTCGTTCACATACACGTCGATGAAGCCCGCGATGCGCGCGGCGAGGCGCGGGTCGTCGGCCTTCTCGCCGACGTTGCCGCGGCAGTTCTCGAGCAGCACGAGCTCGCCCGGGCGCACCGTGAAGCCGCCGTCCGCCCAGTCGCGGATCAGCGGCACCGGGCGGCCGAGCAGGTCGGACAGCGTCGCGGCAACCGGCGCCAGCGAGTCGGCGGCGCCGAGCGCGCCCTCCACCGGGCGGCCGAGATGCGAGGTGATCATCACCGCGGCGCCGGCCTCCAGACAGTGGTGGATCGCCGGCAGCGTGGCGCGGATGCGGGTGTCGTCCGACAGCGTGCCGTCGGCGCTGAAGGGGACATTGAAGTCGGCGCGGATGAAGACGCGTTTTCCGGCGAGGTCGAGTTCAGCGAGGCGCAGGAAGTTCATGGGTTCAGCTCCCGTTCGAGATCTTGCGGGTTTCGGGCAAGGGTGCGATGGCCGCGTATTGCCCTGGGAGCGGCCTTGGCCGCGAAACGAGCACGGCGTTTGCGATGGGCTAGCAGCACGGGTTCGTCGCTGGTTCAGCCTGGTTCGTGGCCGCAAGGAGCGCGCGGGCACGCTCGAGCACCGCTGCCGAGGTGAAGCCGAAGCGCGCCAGCAGGGCACCGGCGGGAGCGGATTCGCCAAAGCACTCCATGCCGATCACATCGCCGCCGGCTCCGCCCTCGGCGATGGTTCGCCACCAGGCGTCGCCGCGTGCGGCCTCGATCACCAGCCGGGGCACGCCGGCGGGCAGCACGCTGCGCCGCCATTCGTCGGTCTGGCGCTCGAAGAGCGTGGTGCAGGGCATGGACACCACGCGCACGCCCAGCCCCTCGGCGGCCAGCGCCGCGCGCGCCGCCATCGCCAGCGCCACCTCCGAGCCGGTGGCGATGATGACGAGCGCGGGCGCGTCGGCATCGGCCAGCACGTAGCCGCCGCGCAGGATGGCCTGGACCTGCACTTCGTCGCGCATCTGGTGCGGCAGGTTCTGGCGCGACAGGGCGAGCAGCGTGGGGCCGTCGCGGCGCGCGACCGCGGCGTTCCAGGCGGCCTGGGTTTCCACCGCATCGCACGGACGCCACACGTCCAGCCCCGGGATCAGGCGCAGGCTGGGGATGTGCTCGACCGGCTGGTGGGTGGGGCCGTCCTCGCCCAGGCCGATCGAGTCGTGCGTCATCACGTACACCACGCGCTGCTTCATCAGCGCGCTCATGCGGATGGCGTTGCGGGCGTAGTCCGAGAACACCAGGAAGGTGGCGCCGAAGGGGAGGAAGCCGCCGTGCAGCGCGACGCCGTTCAAGGCCGCGGCCATGCCGAACTCGCGCACGCCCCAGTTGATGTGGCGCCCGGGGGCATCGGCGCGCACCGCGCCGCAGCCCGGCCAGTCGGTGAGGTTGGAGTGGGTGAGGTCGGCCGAGCCGCCGAGCAGCTCGGGCAGCGCGCGCGCCAGGCGCCCGATGGCCTGCTGGCTGGCCTTGCGGGTGGCGACGGTGGCGGCCTCCTTGGCGACGCCGCGCAGGATGGCGTTGGACAGGATGTTGAAGCCCACCGGCAGCCTGCCGGCCATGCGGCGGGCGAAGGCTTCGGCCTCTTCCGGAAACTCGGCGGCGTAGGCGTCGAAGCGCGCCTGCCAGTCGACATGCAGTGCCGCGCCGCGGCGGCGGGCGTCGAAGGCACTGCGCACCTCACCCGGGATCTCGAACGGGGCATGCGGCCAGCCCAGCGCCGCGCGGGTGGCGGCGATCTCCTCGGCGCCGAGCGGCGCGCCGTGCACATCCGCCGTGCCCGCGCGCCCCGGGCTGCCGTGGCCGATGGCGGTGCGGCAGCAGACCAGGGTCGGGCCGATGTCGTTTTCGGTGTTGGCGAGCGCCTCGCGGATGGCGCGGTCGACGGCCTCGACGTCGTGGCCATCGACCGCCTCGACCACGTTCCAGCCATAGGCACGGAAGCGCGCCGGGGTGTCGTCGGCGAACCAGCCTTCGACCTCGCCGTCGATCGAGATGCGGTTGTCGTCCCAGAAGCAGATCAATTTGGACAGCCGCTGCACGCCGGCGAAGCTCGCGGCCTCGTGGCTGATGCCTTCCATCAGGCAGCCGTCGCCGAGGAAGACCCAGGTGCGGTGGTCGACGATGGTATGGCCGGGGCGGTTGAACTCGGCAGCGAGCAGCCTCTCGGCGAGCGCCATGCCCACGGCGTTGGTGAGGCCCTGGCCGAGCGGGCCGGTGGTGGTCTCGACGCCCGGCGTGTGGCCGACCTCGGCGTGGCCGGGGGTGCGGCTGTCGAGCTGGCGGAAGCGCTTGAGTTCGTCCAGCGGCAGGTCGTAGCCGCTGAGGTGAAGCAGGGCGTAGAGCAGCATCGAGCCGTGACCGTTGGAGAGCACGAAGCGGTCGCGGTCGGCCCAGGCGGGGTCCGCCGGGTCGTGCTTCAGGTGCCGCGTCCACAGCGCGACGGCGATTTCGGCCATGCCCATCGGCATGCCGGGGTGGCCCGACTTGGCGGCCTCGACCGCGTCGATGGCGAGGAAGCGCAGCGCGTTGGCGCACAGGGTGTCGATCGGCGCCTGGGTGAGTCGCATGTTCATCGGAACGTCTCCAATCACAAATGAAATGATCTTTTCAGCGTCTGAAAACCAATGCGGCCGGCGTGGCGTATGGGGCGTTTCTGGAGCAGCCGAGGACAGTCCTCGCCTGCTTCAGGAACACAGCCTGCTCTCCGCTGGACGTGGGTGGTGCACGGCGGCCGTGAAAGACCTTTCTGCTGCCGGACGTTGCTGGGGCGCCGCGGCAGGCGTTTCGTCCTCATTGCGCCAGCGCCTTGCGGCGGCGGTCCATCAGGCGCCAGATGAACGGGGTGAAGATCAGCTGCATCGCCAGCTCCATCTTTCCGCCCGGCACCACGATGGTGTTGGCGCGGCTCATGAAGCTGTCGTTGATCATGTTGAGCAGGTAGGGAAAATCGATGCCCTTGGGGTTGGCGAAGCGGATCACCACCATGGATTCGTCGGCGGTGGGGATGGCGCGCGCGATGAAGGGGTTGGAGGTGTCCACCATCGGCACGCGCTGGAAGTTCACATGCGTGCGGGCGAACTGCGGGCAGATGTAATGCACGTAGTCGTGCATGCGGCGCAGGATGGTGTCGGTGACCGCCTCGGTGGAGTAGCCGCGCATGCTCTTGTCGCGGTTGAGCTTCTGGATCCATTCGAGGTTGATCACCGGCACCACGCCGATGAGCAGATCGACGAAGCGCGCGACGTCGATGTCCTCGTGCTGCACGGCGCCGTGCAGGCCTTCGTAGAACATCAGGTCGGTGCCGGTGGGCAGCTCCTCCCACGGGGTGAAGGTGCCGGGTTCCTGCTTCCAGGGCTCGGCCTCCTCGGCGCTGTGCAGGTATTTGCGGCGTTTGCCGGTCCCGGATTCGGCGTAGCTGCGAAACAGGTTCTCGATCTCGCCGAACAGGTTGGCTTCGGGGCCGAAGTGGCTCAGCTGGCAGTTGCCGTCGAGGTCGCAGGCGGCGAGCTTCTCGCGCATGGTCTTGCGGTCGTAGGCGTGGAAGCTGTCGCCCTCGATGACGGCGGCGGTGACGCTTTCGCGGCGAAAGATCTCCTCGAAGGTGCGCTGCACGGTGCTGGTGCCGGCGCCGGACGAGCCGGTGATGGCGACGATCGGGTGGCGTTCGGACATGGTGTCTCCCCTTCCTTCATTGTGTGAATTCGGTGTCGCGGAACAGCGAGCGCGCGTTGAACAGCGGCAGCTCGTCCTGTTCGCCGCCGATGAGCGGCTCGTGGTGGTAGCGCTCGATGCGCTCGACCTCTTGCTTCGAGCCGAACACGAAGCCCACGCGCTGGTGCAGGCTCTCGGGCTGCACGTCGAGCACCGGGCGCACGCCGGTGCTGGCGCGCCCGCCGGCCTGCTCGATCAGGAAGCCGATCGGGTTGCACTCGTAGAGCAGGCGCAGCCGGCCGGGTTTGGCCGGGTCCTTGCGGTCGCGCGGGTACAGGAAGACGCCGCCGCGCATCAGGATGCGGTGGGTCTCGGCGACCAGCGAGGCGATCCAGCGCATGTTGAAGTCGACACCACGTGCGCCGGTGCGACCGGCCAGGCATTCGTCCACATAGCGGCGCACCGGCTGTTCCCAGAAGCGCGAGTTGGAGGCGTTGATGGCGAACTCGCGCGTGGTCTCGGGCACGCGGATGTCGGGGTGGGTGAGGTAGAACTCGCCGATGATCGGGTCGAGGGTGAAGCCGGCGACGCCGCTGCCGACCGACAGGATCAGCATCGTCGAAGGGCCGTAGATCGCGTAGCCGGCGGCGACTTGCTGGCTGCCAGGCTGCAGGAATTCTGCGGCAGCGGCGTCCTCGCCCGGGCGCGGCGCGCGCAGCACCGAGAAGATGGAACCGACCGCCACGTTGACGTCGATGTTGCTTGATCCGTCGAGCGGATCGAAGGCGAGCAGGTACTTGCCGCGCTGGTCGCTGGCCGCGAGCGGGATGGGGGCTTCGTTCTCCTCCGACACCATGCCGGCGAGCTCGCCGCCCCAGTGCGTGGCGCGCAGGAAGATCTCGTCGGCGAGCACGTCGAGCTTCTTCTGTTCCTCGCCCTGCACATTGGTGCTGTCGCGGCTGCCGAGCACGTCGGCGAGCGCGCCATGGGCCACCGCGCGCGAGATCGCCTTGCAGGCCTGGGCGACCTGCAGGATCAGCGCGTTGAGCTCGCCGGTGGCCTCGGGGTTGCGGCGGCGGTGTTCGATCAGGTATTCGGTGAGCGTGCTGCGGTCGAGGCTGAACATGGTGGTCTCCCCCGGCGTGGAGCCGGATCGCTGCTTGTCGTTATCGGTCGAGGTCGCGGGCCGGTGAGCGGCGCTCACTGCGCGCCGTCGGCCTCGGCCTGCTGGAAGTGGCGGCTGGCGCGCACGTCGGATTCGGTGATCGTGGTCAGCGCTTCGGCATCGACCGTGGCGCCGGAGTCGAACAGGCGCAGGGCCTGGCGCAGGCGCATGCGGTCGAGCGCGTTGCGCACGCTGCGCGCGTTGGCAAAGTGCGACTGGCGGCGGCGCAGCACGATGTATTCGTCGAAGGCGCGGCGTGCGGCCTCGTCGAAGCGGTAGTTCCAGCCCGCGAGCATGCGCTGGGCGATCTCGCCGAGCTCGTCGTTGCTGTAGTCGGGAAAGTCCACGTGGTGGGCGATGCGTGACTTCATGCCGGGGTTGGACTCGAAGAAGCGCTCCATGCGGTCGGCGTAGCCGGCGAGGATCACCACCAGGTCGTCGCGCTGGTTCTCCATCACCTGGAGCAGGATCTCGATCGCCTCCTGGCCGTAGTCCTTTTCGTTTTCGGGGCGGTAGAGGTAGTAGGCCTCGTCGATGAAGAGCACGCCGCCCATCGCGCGCTTGAGCACTTCCTTGGTCTTGGGCGCGGTGTGGCCGATGTACTGGCCGACGAGGTCGTCGCGGGTGACGGCGACCACGTGGCCGCGGCGGCAGTAGCCCAGCCGATGCAGGATCTCGGCCATGCGCATGGCCACCGTGGTCTTGCCGGTGCCGGGGTTGCCGCTGAAGCTCATGTGCAGCGAGGGGTGCTCGGTGGCCAGGCCGAGGCGCTGGCGCACGCGGTCGACGAGCAGCAGGGCGGCGATCTCGCGCACGCGGCGCTTGACCGGGGCGAGGCCAACGAGGTCGCGCTCGAGGGACTCGAGCACCTCGCCGATGCCGGCGTCGCGGAACTCGGCGGCTAGGTCGATGCTGGCGGTGGCGGGGGCCTGCTCGGGGGCGTTCATGGTCGCGTCTCCTGCGGGTGTCGGTTCATCGGGGCGTGGGTGGGCGTGTGCGCGGGCTCGCCGGCCGACCGGGAGATCTGCGCCGCTTGGCTGCGGAACTCGCGCGCTGCGCGCGCTCGGACAGTCCTCGCCGCGCTTCGCAGATCACCCGATCGGCCTCACGTCGTGGCGCGATCGGGGCGGCGCCTTGCTCATGGGGCGTAGCGCGCGCCTTCCGGAGCACGCCCGACGGCGTAGCTCTCCATCGTGTAGCGCAGCTTGCGGCCCTGGGTTTCCTGGCGGATGAGGCGGAAGCCCGGCTCGGCCGTAGGGCGCTGGACGATGAAGGACATGCGCACCGTCTCCCACCCCTTGGTCGAGTCGAAGGCGTTGATGCGGATGTAGTTCTCGGGATTGGCTTCGCGGCAGGCCTTGAGCTCGCCCATCACGCCGGCGGGGTCGCGCAGGTCGAACATCGGCAGGCCCCACATGTTCCAGTAGGTGTTGCGCGGGTGCGGGTCGTCGGTGAACTCGAGGGCGACCGCCCAGTTCTGCTCGAGGCAGTGGTTGATCTGCGCCGCGATCTGGGTGTCGGTAAGGTCGGGCAGGAAGGAAAAGCAGCCTTGGGTGATGCGCATGATGGTGTCTCCTCTGGCGCGATGGCTCAGGCCACGCTGGCGGTCGGCACGAAGTCGGACGTGTCGGTGCTGGTGTAGTTGAAGGTGATGTCGCCCCAGGTATCGAGCGCGGCGCGCAGCGGCTGGCACCACTTGGCGGCGTCGGCGAGGATCTGCGGGCCTTCGTTCACGATGTCGCGGCCTTCGTTGCGGGCGAGCACCATGGATTCGAGCGCGACGCGGTTGGCGGTGGCGCCGGCCTGGATGCCCATCGGGTGGCCGATGGTGCCGCCGCCGAACTGCAGCACGCATTCGTCGCCGAACAGGTCGAGCAGCTGGTGCATCTGGCCGGCGTGGATGCCGCCCGAGGCGACCGGCATCACGCGCTTGATGCTGGCCCAGTCCTGGTCGAAGAACAGGCCGCGCGGCAGGTCCTGCTTGGTGTAGGTGTCGCGGCAGACGTTGTAGAAGCCCTGTACCGTCATCGGGTCGCCTTCGAGCTTGCCGACCGCGGTGCCGGCGTGCAGGTGATCGACGCCGGCCAGCCGCAGCCACTTGGCGATCACGCGGAAGCTGACGCCGTGGTTCTTCTGCCGGGTGTAGGTGCCGTGGCCGGCACGGTGCATGTGCAGGATCATGTCGTTGTCGCGGCACCAGTTGCTGATCGACTGGATCGCGGTCCAGCCGATCACGAGGTCGATCATGACGATGCACGAGCCCAGCTCGCGGGCGAACTCGGCGCGCTTGTACATCTCCTCCATGGTGCCGGCGGTGATGTTGAGGTAGTGGCCCTTGGATTCGCCGGTCTGCGCCGCGGCCTGATTCACGCCTTCCATGCAGTACAGGAAGCGGTCGCGCCAGTGCATGAAGGGCTGCGAGTTGATGTTCTCGTCGTCCTTGGTGAAGTCCAGACCGCCGCGCAGGGCCTCATAGACCACGCGGCCGTAGTTCTTGCCCGACAGGCCGAGCTTGGGTTTCATCGTCGCGCCCAGCAGCGGGCGGCCGTATTTTTCCAGGCGCTCGCGCTCGACCACGATGCCGGTCGGCGGGCCGCGGAAGGTCTTCACGTAGGCCACCGGCAGGCGCATGTCCTCGAGGCGCGCGGCCTTCAGCGGCTTGAAGCTGAACACGTTGCCGATGATCGAGGCGGTGAGGTTGGCGATCGAACCTTCCTCGAACAGGTCGAGGTCGTAGGCGACCCAGCAGAAGTACTGGCCTTCCTGGCCGGGGACGGGGTCGATGCGGTAGGCCTTGGCGCGGTACTTGTCGCAGGCGGTGAGGCGGTCGGTCCACACCACCGTCCAGGTGGCGGTGGAGGATTCGCCGGCGACCGCGGCGGCGGCTTCGATCGGATCCACGCCTTCTTGCGGGGTGATGCGGAAGACGGCGAGCACGTCGGTGTCCTTCGGCTCGTAGTCCGCGTCCCAGTAGCCCATCTGCGCGTACTTGAGCACGCCGGCCTGGTAGCGCTTCTTGGGATCGATGATCTGCTGCGGGGTGTCTGCGGCGCCCATGTCGTGTCTCCTTCCTTTTGTAGGCTGCGAGTGGTGTGTCAAGCAGTGGTGACTGGACAATAAGGGTTCGCTCAAATAAGCTCCAATGACGTTTTATGCAAGTTTGAGATAAGGTTTTCTGATGAAGCTCGCCCAGCGTCTCACTCTCAAGCAGCTGCGCGCGTTGGTCGCCGTCGCCGACAGCGCCAGCTTCACCCAGGCCGCCCGGCTGCTGCACCTGACCCAGCCGGCGATCTCGATGCAGATCCGCGACGCCGAGGCCATCGTCGGGCAGGTGCTGGTCGATGGCCGGCGCGAGGTGCGCCTGACGCAGGCGGGGGCGGTGCTGGTGCGCGCGGCGCGGCAGGTGCTGCAAAGCCTGGAGCTGGCCGAGGTGGAGCTGAAGGCGCGCATGGGCGTGGCGGCCGGCACGCTGGACGTGGTGGCGATCACCACGGCGGAATACTTCGTGCCGTATCTGTTGGCGGAATTCGGACGCCGCTACCCGGAGATCAGCTTTCGCCTGACGGTGGCCAACCGCGAGCATGTGCGTGCCCTGATCCAGGAGCAGCGTTGCGATGTGGCGATCATGGGCCAGCCGCCGCGCGGCCTGGACCTGCGCCGCATCCCCTTCGCGCCGCACCGGCTGTCGTTCGTGGCGCGGCCCGATCACCGCCTCGCCGGGCGCAAGCGCATCCCGCCCGCGGCGCTCACCGACGAGCGTCTGCTGCTGCGCGAGCAGGGCTCGGGCACGCGCGACAACCTCGAGCGCTTCCTGCGTGCGCACGGCGTCAAGCCGCTCGCGGCCGATGAGCTGGGCAGCAACGAGACCATCAAGCAGGCGGTGATGGCCGGCATGGGCATCGCCTTCCTGTCGCACCACACCTTCGCGATGGAGGTGGAGAGCGGGCGCCTGGTGCGCCTGGACGTCGCCGACACGCCGGTGATCCGCGAGTGGAACGTGGTCTCGCGCACCGACCGCCCGATGACGCCGGCGCTCGATGCGCTGCTGGACTTCCTGCAGACCGAAGGGGCGGCGCGGATGCGGGCGATGGAGCGCTGAGGGCCTCGCAGCCGGTCAGCGCCCAAAATGCAAAACGCGCCACGAGGGCGCGTTTTCAGGTGCTTCGGAGGCGGTGAAACTCAGCGCACGATCTGCGTCAGCTCGCCGGCCTTGTAGCGTGCGGCCATCTTCTCGAGCGACACCGCCTTGATCTTCGAGGCCATGCCGGCGCAGCCGAAGGCTTCGAAGCGCGCCTTGCACACCAGCTTGGCGGCCTCGCGCGCGGGCTTGTTGAACTCGCGCGGGTCGAACTTGGAGGGGTTCTCGACCAGGAACTTGCGCACCGCGCCGGTCATCGCCAGGCGGATGTCGGTGTCGATGTTGACCTTGCGCACGCCGTACTTGATG
>DITC01000076.1 GCA_002422685.1 Thauera sp. UBA6194
TCGCCAAGATCATCGAGTAATCGATTCGATCGAAGGGGTGTCTGCGTGCAGCCACCCCTTTCCCGCTCTTTGCGCTCTTTTATTGCAGCATCGGCTCTTTAGGAAAAAATCATGCAGAACCAGAAAATCCGCATCCGTCTGAAAGCTTTCGACTACCGCCTGATCGACCAGTCGGCGCTCGAGATCGTCGACACCGCCAAGCGCACCGGCGCCGTGGTTCGTGGTCCCGTGCCGCTGCCCACGCGCATCGAGCGCTTCGACCTGCTGCGCTCGCCGCACGTGAACAAGGCTTCGCGCGACCAGATGGAAATCCGCACGCACCAGCGTCTGATGGACATCATCGACCCGACCGACAAGACGGTCGACGCGCTGATGAAGCTGGACCTCCCCGCGGGTGTGGATGTCGAGATCAAGCTCCAGTAAGCAAACCCTGCTTGCGGAAGTTTGGAACAGGCCGGTATAATCCGGCCTTTGTGCCTTTTGGCGCATTAATTGTGACCCCCGGTCAATCGCAACCGGGATTCAGGAGAAAAAAATGAGTCTAGGCCTTGTAGGACGCAAGGTCGGCATGACTCGCATCTTCGCCGAGGATGGCAGGACCATCCCGGTGACGGTGCTTGACGTGTCGGACAATCGTGTGTCCCAGATCAAGACGGTCGAGACCGACGGCTATGCCGCGGTCCAGATCGCTTATGGCAAGCGCCGCGCCAGCCGCATCACCAAGCCGGTCGCGGGTCATCTCGCCAAGGCGGGTGTCGAGCCCTGCCGCGGTATCACCGAGTTCCGCGTCGATGCCGAGCAGGCAGGTGCGATGAACGCCGGTGATGCAGTCAGTGCGGATCTCTTCCAGGTTGGCCAGAAGGTCGACGTGACTGGTGTGACGATCGGCAAGGGCTTCTCGGGTGCGATCAAGCGTCACAACTTCTCGTCGAACCGCGCCTCGCACGGTAACTCGATTTCGCACAACTCCGCCGGTTCGATCGGTATGGCCCAGGATCCGGGTCGTGTGTTCCCTGGTAAGCGCATGGCCGGCCAATACGGCAACGTCCAGTGCACCACGCAGGGTCTCGAGATCGTTCGCGTGGATGCCGAGCGCCAACTCCTTCTCGTGAAGGGTGCGGTGCCGGGTGCCAAGGGTGGCGACGTCGTCGTCCGTCCGGCAGTCAAGGCCTGAGGAGCGCGCAATGGAATTGAAACTCTTGAATGATCAAGGTCAGGCTGCATCGACGCTGCAGGCGTCTGATGTGCTGTTCGGCCGTGACTACAACGAAGCGCTGGTGCACCAGATCGTGACCGCCTATGCTGCGAACGCCCGTTCGGGTAACCGCAAGCAGAAGGGTCGCGCCGAGATCGCGAAGTCGACGCGCAAGCCGTTCCGCCAGAAGGGTACGGGCAACGCCCGCGCCGGTATGGCGTCGAGCCCGCTGTGGCGCGGAGGCGGCAAGATCTTCCCGAATACGCCGGACGAGAACTTCAGCCAGAAGGTCAACCGCAAGATGTATCGCGCCGGTGTGGCGACGATCCTCTCGCAGCTGGCGCGCGAAGACCGCCTGGCCGTGGTCGAAAGCTTCAGCGTCGAAGCGCCCAAGACCCGTCTTCTCTCGCAGAAGCTCAAGGGTATGGGTCTCGACTCCGTGCTGGTGATTACCGACGAACTGGACGAGAACCTGTTCCTGTCCTCGCGCAACCTGCACCACGTTCTGGTGCTGGATGTGAACGAGGCGGACCCGGTGTCGCTCGTGCGTTTCCCGAAGGTGCTGGTCACCAAGGGCGCGCTGGCGAAGATGGAGGAAGCGTGGCAATGAGCACGATCAGTCAGGAACGTCTGCTGCAGGTGTTGCTCGCCCCGCAGATCTCCGAGAAGGCGACTTACGTCGCCGACAAGAACGAGCAGGTGGTGTTCAAGGTCGCCTCCGACGCATCCAAGCCCGAAGTGAAGGCGGCGGTCGAGTCGCTGTTCAAGGTCGAGGTGAAGTCGGTCCAGATCCTGAACGTCAAGGGCAAGGCCAAGCGCTTTGGCAAGACCATGGGTCGTCGCAAGGACTGGAAAAAGGCTTTTGTCTGCCTCAAGCCCGGCCAGGAAATCAACTTTGCGGCTGGGGAGTGATAGATCATGGCAATCGTAAAACTCAAGCCTACGTCTGCTGGTCGTCGTGCCCAGGTGAAGGTGGTCAATCCCGATCTGTACAAGGGACGCCCCGTCGCCGCGCTGGTCGAGAAGCAGAGCAAGAACGCCGGTCGTAACAACAACGGCCGCATTACCGTCCGTCACCAGGGCGGTGGTCACAAGCAGCACTATCGTCTGGTCGATTTTCGCCGTAACAAGGACGGGATTCCGGCCAAGGTCGAGCGTATCGAGTACGACCCCAATCGTTCGGCGCACATCGCACTGCTGTGCTATGCCGACGGTGAGCGCCGTTACATCATCGCGCCGCGTGGTGTCGAGGTCGGCCAGCAGTTGATCAGCGGCTCGGAAGCGCCGATCAAGCCGGGTAACGCCCTGCCGATCCGCAACATTCCGGTCGGTTCGACGATTCACTGCATCGAGATGGTGCCTGGCAAGGGTGCCCAGCTCGCACGTGCCGCGGGGACTTCGGTTCAGCTGCTGGCGCGCGAAGGCACCTACGCGCAGCTTCGTCTGCGTTCGGGTGAAATCCGTCGCGTGCATGTCGAGTGCCGCGCCACCATCGGCGAGGTCGGCAACGAAGAGCACGGTCTGCGCAAGATCGGCAAGGCGGGTGCGAACCGCTGGCGTGGTATCCGCCCGACCGTCCGCGGCGTGGCGATGAACCCGGTCGATCACCCGCATGGCGGTGGTGAAGGCCGTACTGGCGAAGCGCGCGAGCCGGTGAGCCCGTGGGGCACGCCGAGCAAGGGTTATCGGACGCGCTCGAACAAGCGCACCGACAACATGATCGTGCAGCGTCGTCACAAGCGTTAAGGGGTAAAAGATGGCACGTTCTATCAAGAAAGGCCCGTTCATCGACGCGCACCTGCTCAAGAAGGTCGACGCGGCACGGACGAGCAACGACAAGCGCCCGGTCAAGACCTGGTCGCGTCGCTCCACGGTTCTGCCCGATTTCATCGGTCTCACGATCGCGGTGCACAACGGCAAGCAGCACATCCCGGTGTTCGTGACCGAGAACATGGTCGGTCACAAGCTGGGCGAATTCGCGCTGACGCGTACCTTCAAGGGTCACGCCGCCAGCAAGAAAGCCAAGCGTTAAGGGGGCGACATGGAAACCAAAGCAATTCTCCGTGGCGTTCGCCTGTCGGCTCAGAAGGGCCGCCTTGTTGCTGACCTGGTTCGTGGCAAGCCCGTCGATCAGGCGCTCAACACGCTGGCCTTCTCGCCCAAAAAAGGCGCGAAGATCATCCGCAAGGTGCTCGAGTCGGCGATCGCCAACGCCGAGCACAACGACGGCGCCGACATCGACACGCTGAAGGTCAAGACCATTCACGTGGAAGAGGGCATGACGCTGAAGCGCTTCACGGCGCGCGCGAAGGGTCGCGGTAACCGCATCCTCAAGCCCACCTGCCACGTCTACGTGACTGTTGGCGAGTAAGGAGTAAACATGGGTCAGAAAATCCATCCCACTGGCTTCCGCCTCGCCGTCACGCGTGACTGGGGTTCGCGCTGGTTCGCTTCCAGCAAGGACTTCCCGGGCATGCTGCACGAGGACCTGAAGGTTCGTGATTACCTGAAGAAGCGCCTGTCGCACGCTTCCGTGGCGCGCGTCGTCATCGAGCGCCCCGCCAAGAACGCGCGCATCACGCTGTTCAGCGCCCGTCCGGGTGTCGTCATCGGCAAGAAGGGCGAGGACATCGAGGCGCTCAAGCGTGATCTGCAAAAGATCATGGGCGTGCCGGTGCACGTGAATATCGAGGAAGTGCGCAAGCCCGAACTCGACGCCAAGCTCATCGCCGATTCGATCGCCCAGCAGCTCGAGAAGCGCATCATGTTCCGCCGCGCCATGAAGCGCGCGATGCAGAACGCGATGCGACTTGGTGCCCAGGGCATCAAGATCATGAGCTCGGGACGCCTGAACGGTGCCGAGATCGCACGTACCGAGTGGTATCGCGAAGGTCGTGTGCCGCTGCACACCCTGCGCGCCAACATCGATTACGGTGTTTCGGAAGCGAAGACCACCTACGGCATCATCGGTATCAAGGTGTGGGTATACAAGGGCGAGATGCTCGGTCGCAACGAGCAGCCCGTCGCCGCCGAACCCGAAGCCGACAACCGCCGTGGCCGCCGTGGCGCGCCGCGCGACGGTGAGCGTCCGGGTCGTCGTCCCGCCCGTCGTGGCGAAGGCCGGCAAGAAGAAAGCAGGAGTGAATGATGCTGCAGCCGACTAGAAGGAAATATCGGAAGGAGCAGAAGGGTCGCAACACCGGCATCGCCACGCGTGGTGCCAAGGTGTCCTTCGGCGAATACGGCCTCAAGGCCGTGGGCCGCGGTCGCCTGACCGCGCGCCAGATCGAGTCGGCTCGTCGTGCCATGACGCGCCACATCAAGCGCGGCGGCCGCATCTGGATTCGCATTTTCCCGGACAAGCCGATCTCGAAGAAGCCGGCTGAAGTCCGTATGGGTAACGGTAAGGGTAACCCCGAGTACTGGGTCGCAGAGATCCAGCCGGGCAAGGTGCTCTACGAGATGGACGGGGTGGACGAGGCCCTCGCACGCGAAGCCTTCCGGCTTGCCGCTGCGAAGCTGCCGATCGAGACCGTGTTCGTTACCCGTCAGATTGGGGGTTGAACATGAAGGCTACCGAACTCCGCGCCAAGAGCGCAGATGAGTTGAACAAGGAGCTGCTCGAGCTGCTCAAGGCGCAGTTCTCGCTGCGCATGCAGAACGCTACGCAGCAGCTGGGCAATACGAGTCAGATCGGGAAGGTGCGGCGCGATATCGCGCGTGTGCGTACCATCCTGCGCGAAAAGGCGGGTCAGCAATGAGCGAACAGGTCGAAAAGGTTCGCCGCGCGCTGGTTGGGCGTGTGGTGAGCGACAAGATGCAGAAGACGGTGACCGTTCTGGTCGAACGCCGGGTCAAGCACCCGCTGTACGGCAAGATCATCACGCGTTCGGCTAAATATCACGCTCACGTCGAAGACGGTGTCGCGGCTCAGGGCGATCTCGTCGAGATCGAGGAATGCCGCCCGATCTCGCGCACCAAGACCTGGCGGGTCGCCAAGGTGCTCGAGAAAGCACGCATCATCTGATTCAGAGTTACTGGCAGGTTGCAAAATAAACAGCTTGGCGCTTCGGCGTCAGGCTGTTATAATTTTGCCTCTTTGCTCCGGGGCTCGCTCGGGGCATCCTACCCTGACGGGTTCCAAGACTGTCCGCGCATGCGGGATAAGTTGGAGATATTTCATGATTCAAATGCAGTCCAGGCTGGACGTCGCCGATAACTCCGGCGCGCGCTCGGTGATGTGCATCAAGGTCCTGGGTGGTTCGAAGCGTCGCTATGCCGGCGTGGGCGACATCATCAAGGTCACCGTGAAAGATGCGGCGCCGCGCGGTCGTGCCAAGAAAGGTGACGTGTACAACGCGGTCGTCGTGCGCACTGCCAAGGGTGTTCGTCGTCCCGACGGTTCGCTCATCAAGTTCGACAACAACGCGGCCGTGCTTCTGAACAACAAGCTCGAGCCGATCGGCACCCGCATCTTCGGGCCGGTCACGCGTGAGCTGCGCACCGAGCGGTTCATGAAGATCGTCTCGCTGGCGCCTGAAGTGCTCTGAGGAGTCGATAGATGAACAAGATCCGCAAGGGTGATGAGGTTTTGGTGCTGACGGGCAAGGATCGCGGCCGTCGCGGTACCGTGCTGCGCCGCGTTGATGATGAGCGCGTCGTGGTCGAGGGTGTCAATCGTGTGAAGAAGCACGTGCGCCCGAACCCGCTGAAGGGTGAAGTGGGTGGCATCGTCGAGAAAGAGATGCCGATCCATGTGTCGAACGTCGCGCTGTTCAATCCCGCCACCCAGAAGGGTGAACGTGTCGGGATCAAGACGCTTGAAGATGGCCGCAAGGTGCGTTTCTTCAAGTCGAACGGCGAGCTGGTGAACGCCTAAGGAGTGACGATGGCTCGCTTGCAACAAGTTTACAAGGACGAAGTCGCGCCTGCGCTCAAGCAGCAGTTCGGCTACAAGTCCGTGATGGAAGTGCCGCGCATCACCAAGATCACCCTCAACATGGGTGTCGGTGAGGCTGTCGGTGACAAGAAGATTCTCGAGCACGCCCTCGGCGACATGACCAAGATCGCCGGTCAGAAGCCGGTGTCCACGAAGGCGCGCAAGTCGATCGCGGGTTTCAAGATCCGTGACGGCTACCCGATCGGCTGCATGGTCACGCTGCGTGGTCCGCGCATGTTCGAGTTTCTCGATCGCCTGATCACGATTGCCCTGCCGCGTGTGCGCGACTTCCGCGGAATCGCGTCCAAGGGTTTCGATGGTCGTGGCAACTACAACCTCGGTGTCAAGGAGCAGATCATTTTCCCTGAGATCGAGTACGACAAGATCGATGCGCTGCGCGGTATGAACATCAGCATCACGACGACGGCTAAGACCGACGAGGAAGCCCGTGCGCTTCTCGGCGCGTTCAAGTTCCCGTTCAAGAATTGAGGGTGATATGGCGAAACTCGCTCTGATCAACCGCGAAGCAAAGCGCGCGAAGCTGGTGGAAAAGTTCGCAGCCAAGCGTGCCGCGCTGGTCGCAACCGTCAAGGACACCAGTCTGTCCGAAGAAGAACGCATGGCTGCCCGGCTGGCCCTGCAGCAACTGCCTCGCAACGCCAACCCCACGCGCCAACGCAACCGTTGCGCGCTGACCGGGCGTCCGCGTGGCGTGTTCCGCAAGTTCGGTCTGTGCCGCAACAAGCTGCGCGAGATCGCTTTCCGCGGTGAAGTGCCTGGCATGACCAAGGCGAGCTGGTAAGGAGAATTCGAAGATGAGTATGTCCGATCCGATCGCCGACATGCTGACGCGTATCCGCAATGGCCAGCAGGCCCAGAAGGTGTCGGTTTCGATGCCCTCTTCCAAGCTGAAGGTTGCGATCGCCAAGGTATTGCAGGACGAAGGTTATATCGACAGCTTTGCCGTGACCGATGCGTCGGGCAAGCCGTCCCTTGATGTCACGCTGAAGTACTACGCCGGCCGCCCGGTGATCGAGCGCCTCGAGCGCGTGAGCCGTCCCGGTCTGCGCGTCTACAAGGGTAGCGACGATCTGCCGCGCGTGATGAACGGCCTTGGTGTGGCCATTGTTTCGACGCCGCGTGGCGTGATGACCGATCGCTCGGCGCGTAACAATCGCGTTGGTGGCGAAGTTATCTGCCTGGTCGCCTAAGGGGGGTACGATGTCTCGTGTAGCCAAGAATCCGGTGGCGATCCCGCAGGGCGTGGAAGTGATGATTTCCGACGCCGAGATCGCCGTGAAGGGCCCGCTGGGCACCTTGCGCCAGGCGCTTACCGGTGCGGTCGATGTTGTTCGCGAAGGCGACAGCATCGTGTGCCGCGCTCGTGAAGGCGAGGTGAGCGGCCGGGCGATGTCCGGTACGGTGCGTGCGCTGGTCAACAACATGGTGACCGGTGTCAGCAAGGGCTTCGAGCGCAAGCTCCAACTCGTGGGCGTGGGTTATCGCGCCCAGGCTCAGGGCGACAAGCTCAACCTTTCGCTCGGCTTCTCGCATCCGGTGGTGCACCAGATGCCGGAAGGCGTGAAGGTCGAAACGCCCACGCAGACCGAGATCGTGATCAAGGGTGCCGACAAGCAGCAGGTCGGTCAGGTCGCTGCCGAGGTGCGGGCCTACCGCGCTCCCGAACCCTACAAGGGCAAGGGCGTCCGTTATTCGGACGAAGTGGTGGTGCTTAAGGAAACCAAGAAGAAGTAAGGCGGTTCGTCATGAACAAGAAAGAAACTCGTCTCCGCCGTGCGCGCAAAACTCGCGCCAAGATTGCGGAGCTCAAGGCGGTTCGCCTGACGGTGTTCCGGTCCAACTGCCATATCTACGCCCAGGTCATCTCGGGGTGCGGCTCGCGTGTCATCGCGGCGGCCTCCACGGTCGAAGCCGACGTTCGCGCCCAGGTTGCCAACGGTGGCAACAAGGCTGCGGCCGAACTCGTCGGCAAGTTGATCGCCGAGCGCGCCAAGGCTGCCGGTGTCGAGCAGGTCTCCTTCGACCGCTCGGGCTTCCTGTTCCACGGCCGCGTGAAGGCGCTGGCCGAGGCCGCCCGCGAAGGCGGTCTCAAGTTCTAAGCGAGGAATCGAATGGCTAAGCAGCAAACCAAACGTGCGCAAGCCTCCGACGAGCGCGACGACGGCCTGAAGGAAAAAATGGTCGCGATCAATCGCGTGACCAAGGTCGTCAAGGGCGGCCGGATCCTCGGCTTCGCCGCGCTGACCGTGGTGGGCGATGGCGACGGTGCGATCGGCATGGGCAAGGGCAAGTCCCGCGAAGTTCCGGTTGCCGTGCAAAAGGCAATGGACGAAGCACGGCGCAAGCTGCGCAAGGTGTCGCTCAAGAACGGCACCCTCCAGCACACCGTGATCGGCAAACATGGCGCGGCTTCCGTGCTCATGCAGCCCGCACCGGCCGGTACCGGCATCATCGCCGGCGGCCCGATGCGCGCCGTGTTCGAGGTCATGGGCGTGACCGATGTGATCTGCAAGTGCATCGGTTCGGCCAATCCGTACAACGTCGTTCGTGCCACGATCAATGGCCTGATGGCGATCAACACCCCGGCGGAAATTGCTGCCAAGCGCGGCAAGTCTGTCGAAGAAATCCTGGGGTAAGCGATGTCGGACAAGAAAATCAAGGTGACGCTCGTCAAGAGCGTGATCGGCACCAAGCAGTCTCACCGCGCCACCGTGCGTGGTCTGGGCCTGCGCCGTCTCAACCACACGGTTGAGCTGGCGGACACCCCCGAGGTTCGGGGTATGGTCAACAAGGTGTCCTACCTGCTCAAGTGCGAGGGTTGAAATGCGCCTGAATACCATCAAGCCCGGTGAGGGTTCGAAGAAGGCTGCGCGCCGTGTCGGGCGCGGCATGGGTAGCGGCCTGGGCAAGACCTGCGGTCGTGGCCACAAGGGTCAGAAGTCGCGTGCCGGTGGCTTCCACAAGACCGGCTTCGAGGGCGGTCAGATGCCGCTGCAGCGTCGCCTGCCGAAGCGCGGCTTCGTCTCGCTGACGCGCGCACGCAACGTCGAGGTGCGTCTGTCCGAGTTGGACAAGATGCCGGTCGATGAGATCGATCTGCTGACGCTGAAGCAGGCGGGTGTGGTTGCCGCCGATGCGCTTTCGGCCAAGGTGGTCGTGTCCGGATCCATCAGCCGCAAGGTCACGCTGCGCGGTGTCGGTGCGACCAAGGGTGCCAAGGCGGCGATCGAAGCCGCTGGCGGCTCCGTGGCGGCCGAGTAAAAAAGGGAAATCGCTGTGGCGAATGCTGCTGCCACGCTGGGAAGCGCGGGGAAGTTCGGTGATCTGAAACGTCGCCTGATGTTCCTCCTCGGGGCGTTGATCGTGTATCGGATCGGCGCGCACATTCCGGTGCCCGGTATCGACCCGCAGGGGCTGGCAGAGTTGTTCCAGTCCCAGCAGGGGGGCATCCTCGGCGTCTTCAACCTGTTCTCGGGCGGTGCGCTGTCGCGTTTCACCATCTTTGCGCTGGGTATCATGCCCTACATCTCCGCGTCCATCATCATGCAGTTGATGACCGTGGCGGTGCCTACACTCGAGGCGCTGAAGAAGGAAGGCGAGGCAGGCCGGCGCAAGATCACGCAGTACACGCGTTACGGCACCCTGGTGCTCGCGCTGGCGCAATCGCTCGGTATCGCGATCGCGCTCGAAGGGCAGGCCGGACTGGTGCTCGAGCCGGGGCTCATGTTCCGCTTCGTGACCGTCGCGACGCTGGTGACCGGCACGATGTTCCTGATGTGGCTGGGTGAGCAGATCACCGAGCGCGGTATCGGCAACGGCATCTCGATCATCATCTTCGCGGGTATCATCGCGGGTCTGCCGAGCGCGATCGGCGGCTTGTTCGAGCTGGTTCGCACCGGCGCGATGCATCCCTTCACCGCGCTGCTGATCTGCATCCTGGTCGTGCTCGTCACTGCTTTCGTGGTGTTCGTCGAGCGCGGTCAGCGCAAGATTCTGGTGAATTACGCGAAGCGCCAGGTCGGCAACAAGGTGTATGGCGGGCAAAGCTCGCATCTGCCCCTGAAGCTGAACATGTCGGGCGTGATCCCACCGATCTTCGCATCGAGCATCATCCTGTTTCCGGCGACGCTGGGGCAGTGGTTCGGTTCGTCCGAGGGCATGTACTGGTTGCGGGACATCGCATCCACGCTGTCGCCGGGGCAACCGATCTATGTGATGCTGTATGCGGTTGCAATCATTTTCTTCTGCTTCTTTTACACGGCGCTGGTGTTCAACGCACGTGAGACGGCAGATAACCTGAAGAAGAGCGGGGCCTTCGTCCCAGGGATTCGTCCCGGTGACCAGACCGCGCGCTACATCGACAAGATTCTCATGCGGCTGACGCTGGCTGGCGCGGTGTACATCACGCTGGTCTGCCTGCTGCCGGAGTTCCTGATCCTGAAGTGGAACGTTCCGTTCTATTTCGGCGGCACCTCGCTGCTGATCATCGTGGTGGTCACGATGGACTTCATGGCCCAGGTTCAGGCATTCGTGATGTCGCATCAGTACGAGAGTCTGCTGAAGAAAGCGAACTTCAAAGGGGCGGGTCTGCCCGGAAGGTGAGTCATGACGAAGGAAGACGTCATTGAGATGCAGGGGGAGGTCACCGAGAATCTCCCCAATGCAACTTTCCGCGTCAGGCTCGAGAACGGACACATGATCCTCGGCTACATATCCGGAAAAATGCGGATGCACTACATCCGCATCCTTCCCGGTGACAAGGTGACCGTTCAGCTCACCCCCTACGACCTGACCAAAGGCCGGATCGTGTTCCGGACCAAGTGAAGATTAGAGAAACAGGAGCAACATCATGAGAGTCCAGGCATCGGTTAAGCGGCTTTGCCGCAATTGCAAAATCATTCGCCGCAAGGGTGTGGTTCGCGTCATTTGTAGCGATCCGCGGCACAAGCAACGCCAGGGTTGATCTAGTCAACGCCAGGCATTAGAATTTAACGTTTTTCGTTTCGGGGTATACGGATGGCCCGTATTGCTGGGGTAAACATTCCCAATCACAAGCATGCCGAGATCGCGCTGACCGCCATCTATGGGATCGGCCGTTCGCGTGCTCAAAAGATTTGCGACGCCGCAGGCATTGTGCGTTCGACGAAGGTCAAGGACTTGACCGAGTCGGACATGGAAAAGCTGCGCGATGCCGTGGGTGTCTTCGTTGTCGAAGGCGACCTGCGTCGTGAAGTCACCATGAACATCAAGCGCCTTATGGACCTGGGCTGCTACCGTGGCGTGCGTCATCGCCGCGGCCTGCCGCTTCGTGGCCAGCGCACCCGCACCAATGCGCGTACCCGCAAGGGCCCGCGCAAGCCGATCGCCGGCAAGAAGTAATAGGAACCGATAATGGCTAAGACTGGAACGAAGGTTCGCAAGAAGGTCAAAAAGAACGTTGCCGAAGGCATCGCTCACGTCCACGCGAGCTTCAACAACACCATCATCACGATCACCGACCGTCAGGGCAACGCCCTGTCGTGGGCGACCTCGGGTGGCGCCGGTTTCAAGGGCTCGCGCAAGAGCACGCCGTTTGCTGCGCAGGTTGCGGCGGAGGCGGCCGGCAAGGCCGCTCAGGAATGCGGCATCAAGAACCTGGAAGTGCGTATCAAGGGCCCCGGCCCGGGTCGCGAATCCTCGGTTCGCGCGCTGAACGCGCTGGGGATCAAGATTTCCAGCATCACGGACATCACCCCCATTCCGCACAACGGCTGCCGTCCGCCGAAGAAGCGCCGTATCTGACAAGGAGTTGATAAGTGGCTCGTAATCTCGATCCTAAGTGCCGTCAGTGCCGTCGCGAAGGCGAAAAGCTGTTTCTGAAGGGCGAAAAGTGCTTCACCGACAAGTGCGCCATCGAGCGCCGTGCCTATGCGCCCGGCCAGCATGGTCAGCGCTCTGGTCAGCGCATGTCCGGCTATGGCGTGCAGTTGCGTGAAAAGCAGAAGATCCGTCGTATCTATGGCGTTCTCGAGCGTCAGTTCCGCAAGGTGTACGCCGAGGCCGATCGTCGTCGCGGTCAGACCGGCGAGAACCTGCTCCAGTTGCTGGAAGGTCGTCTCGACTCTGTGGCCTATCGCATGGGCTTCGGTGCGTCGCGTGCCGAGTCGCGCCAGGTCGTGCGACACAACGGCGTGCTGGTCAATGGCAAGCGCGTCAACATCCCGTCGTACGTGGTTCGCCCGGGCGATGTGGTCGAACTGACCGAGGCCGCGCGTGGTCACCTGCGGGTGAAGGCCGCGCTGGAGGCTGCGGAATCCCGTGGTTTCCCGGAGTGGCTCGAAGTCGACACCAAGGCCGGCAAGGGCACGTTCAAGGCCTATCCGGTGCGCAGTGAGCTGCCGCCCACGATCAACGAGAGCCTGGTGGTGGAACTGTACTCCCGCTGATCGGGCGTCTGATCCGCTTCCAGATCCGAGGAAATGCTGATGCAAAGCAATGCACTGCTGAAACCGCGCATCATCGACGTCCAAAGCACCTCGCCTGTCCAGGCGAGGGTGACGATGGAGCCGTTCGAGCGTGGTTTCGGTCATACGTTGGGGAATGCGCTGCGGCGCATCCTCCTGTCGTCGCTCCCGGGGCATGCTGCCACCGAGGTGACGATCGAAGGGGTGCTCCACGAGTACTCCACGCTTGACGGCGTGCGCGAAGACATCGTCGATCTGCTGCTGAACCTCAAGGGCGTGGTGTTCAAGCTCAGCGGGCGCAGTGAAGTCACCGTCCGGCTCTCCAAGTCGGGTGAAGGTGTCGTCACCGCGGCCGACATCGAGCTGAGCCACGACATCGAGATCATCAATCCCGATCACGTCATTGCGCACCTTGCCCCCGGGGGCAAGATGGACATGCAGATCAAGGTCGAGGAAGGTCGCGGCTACGTGCCCGGCAACTCGCGGCCCGAGAGCGCCGAAAGCAAGCAGATCGGCCGCGTGCTGCTCGACGCTTCCTTCGGTCCGGTTCGTCGCGTCAGCTATCTCGTTGAGAGCGCGCGCGTCGAACAGCGTACAGACCTCGATCGCCTGATCATCGACATCGAGACCAACGGTGCCGTGGATCCGGAAGAGGCGATCCGCTATGCGGCACGCGTGCTGATGGATCAGCTGTCGGTGTTCGCCGACCTCGAGGGTACCCAGCCCGAGCGCGTGGAGCCGCCGTCGCAGGTCATCGATCCGGTGCTGCTGCGTCCTGTGGATGACCTCGAGCTGACGGTTCGCTCCGCGAACTGCCTGAAGGCCGAGAACATCTACTACATCGGTGACCTGATCCAGCGTACCGAAACCGAGCTGCTCAAGACCCCTAACCTGGGTCGTAAGTCGCTCAACGAGATCAAGGAAGTGTTGGCCTCCCGCGGGCTGACGCTTGGCATGAAACTGGAAAACTGGCCACCGGCCGGGCTTGAAAAGCTCGGTTGAGACGCCGGGCAAGTGAGGAATTGAAATGCGTCACCGTAATGGTCTTCGCAAGCTGAATCGTACCAGCAGCCACCGCCAGGCGATGTTCCGCAACATGGCCAACTCGCTGCTGCGTCACGAAGCGATCAAGACGACCCTGCCGAAGGCGAAAGAGCTTCGCCGCGTGGTCGAGCCCATGATCACCCTGGGCAAGAAGCCCAGCGTCGCAAACCGTCGTCTGGCCTTCGACCGCCTGCGCGACCGCGACATGGTGGTCAAGCTCTTCGACGAGCTGGGTCCGCGCTTTGCCAACCGCAATGGCGGTTACCTGCGCATCCTGAAGTGCGGCTTCCGCGACGGCGACAACGCGCCCATGGCGTACGTCGAACTGCTGGACCGCCCGGAAGGTGAGGCGGTTGAGGCCGAGGAAAAGGAAGCGGCCTGATCAAGGCTGCGACAATCGAAAACCGGGCACTGCCCGGTTTTTTTTCGCCATGGTGGCGGGGCCGTGCAGGGCAGGGTGGGCGCGACGCGCCCTGGATGCAGGGCAGCGGGTGACGAGGAGAGCGCAATGGCGGTGACGCTGGTGACGGGCGGGGCGGGATATATCGGGTCGCATACCTGTGTCGAACTGCTTGCGGCCGGACGTGACGTGGTTGTGGTCGATGACTTGTCGAATGCTTCGATGGAGGCGGTCACCCGCTTGCAGGCGCTCGGTGGACGCGCCCTCAAAGCCTTTGTGCGTGCGGATGTGCGCGACCGTGCTGCGTTGGCGCGCATATTCGAAGAGCACGCGGTGGAGGCGGTTATCCATTTTGCGGCCAGGAAGGCGGTCGGCGAATCGGTCGCCCAGCCGCTGGCGTATTACGACAACAACCTGCAGGGCTTGATCAGCGTGTTGTCCGTGATGGGCGATGCGGGGTGCAGACGCATGGTGTTCAGCTCCTCCGCCACCGTTTATGGCGATCCGGCCTCGGTGCCGATCCGCGAGGACTTTCCGACCACCGCGACCAATCCGTATGGCTGGACCAAGCTCATGGGCGAGCAGATCCTGCGCGATGTGGCGCACGCCGACCCGCGCTGGAGCGTGATCCTCCTGCGGTATTTCAACCCCGTGGGGGCGCATGCGAGTGGCCGCATCGGCGAAGATCCGGATGGCCTGCCGAACAACCTGATGCCCTTCGTGAGCCAGGTGGCGGTGGGGCGGCTTGCGCGCCTGCGCGTGTTCGGGGGGGATTATTCGACGCCCGATGGGACCGGCGTGCGCGACTACATCCACGTCGTCGATCTCGCACTCGGACATCTGCGCGCCCTCGAGCGTATCGCGTCCCTGCCCGGAGTGACCACGCTCAATCTGGGCACCGGGCGCGGCTACAGCGTGCTCGAGATGGTCAAGGCTTTCGAGCAGGCGAGTGGCCGGCCGGTGCCGTACGACATCGTTGCGCGGCGCCCGGGCGACATCGCCGCGTGCTGGGCCGATCCGGGCAGGGCGGCGGAGGTCCTCGGCTGGCGAGCGGAGCGCGACCTGCGCGCGATGTGCGCGGACGCGTGGCGCTGGCAGAGCATGAATCCGCGCGGCTACGCGCCGTCCTGAGCCGGTTCGCTGCGGGAGGCTACGGCACTTGCGCCGCGAGCAGGCGGCGCAGGTAGCGGCCGGTGTGACTTTCCGCGTGTTGCGCGACCGTTTCGGGAGTGCCGCAACACACCAGGGTGCCGCCGCCGTCGCCGCCTTCAGGGCCGATGTCGATGATCCAATCGGCGGTCTTGATCACGTCGAGGTTGTGCTCGATGACGACGATGGTGTTGCCGTGGTCGCGCAGCCGATGCAGAACCGCGAGCAGCATCTCGATGTCCTGAAAGTGCAGGCCGGTGGTCGGTTCGTCCAGAATGTAGAGGGTTCGGCCGGTGTCGCGCTTCGACAGTTCGAGCGCGAGCTTGACCCGCTGCGCCTCGCCGCCGGACAAGGTGGTGGCGCTCTGGCCGAGGCGGATGTAGCCCAGGCCGACCTGTGTCAGTGTCTCGAGTTTGCGTGCCACGGTGGGCACCGCGGCAAAAAAGGCGAGCGCGTCCTCCACGGTCATTTCGAGTACCTCCTGGATGTTGCGCCCCTTGTAACGGACCTCCAGGGTTTCGCGGTTGTAGCGCTTGCCGTGGCAGACGTCGCAGGGTACGTACATGTCCGGGAGGAAGTGCATCTCCACCTTCACCAGACCGTCGCCCTGGCAGGCCTCGCAGCGCCCGCCGCGCACGTTGAAGGAGAAACGCCCGGGTCCGTAGCCGCGTGCGCGTGCTTCCGGCACCCCGGCGAAGAGCTCGCGGATCGGCGTGAGCAGGCCGGTGTAGGTGGCCGGGTTCGAGCGCGGCGTGCGCCCGATCGGTGACTGGTCGATGTTGATCACCTTGTCGAAGGCCTCGAGGCCTTCGATGCGCTCGTGCGCGGCGGGCTCGGTCGTGCTCTTGTAGAGCAGCCGCGCTGCCGCGGTGGCGAGCGTGTCGTTGATCAGCGTCGACTTGCCCGAACCCGACACGCCGGTCACGCAGGTGAACAGGCCCACCGGCAGGTCGACGTCGATCGCCTTCAGGTTGTTGCCGCGTGCGCCGATGATGCGCACCCGGCGCGCTTCGTCGGGCGGGGTTCGCCGGCTCGGCAGCGCGATGCTGCGCCGCCTGGCGAGGTAGGCGCCGGTCACCGAGTCGGGGTCGGCAATCACCACCGCGGGGGTGCCGTGCGAGACGATGTGGCCGCCGTGCTCGCCGGCGCCGGGCCCCATGTCCACCACGTAGTCGGCGCTGCGGATCGCATCTTCGTCGTGTTCGACGACGATCACCGTGTTGCCCAGATCGCGCAGATGCATCAGCGTGCCGAGCAGGCGGTCGTTGTCGCGCTGGTGCAGGCCGATCGAGGGCTCGTCGAGCACGTACATGACCCCGGTCAGCCCCGAGCCGATCTGGCTCGCCAGCCGGATGCGCTGCGCCTCGCCGCCCGAGAGGGTCTCGGCCGAGCGGTCGAGCGACAGGTAGTTGAGCCCCACGTCGATCAGGAAGCGCAGGCGGGCGGCGACCTCGCGCATGATCTTGTCCGCCACCTGCGCCCGCGCACCCTCGAGTTGCAGATGCTCGAAAAAGTCGTGACAGCGTCCCAGCGGCATGGCGGCCACCTCGTGCAGTGGGCGGCCGCCGATCAGCACATGGCGGGCTTCGCTGCGCAGACGGCTGCCATGGCAGGATGGGCAGCGCTGCGTGGCGCGGTAGCGGGACAATTCGTCGCGCACGGCCTGCGAATCGGTCTCGCGCAGGCGTCGCTCGAGGTTGGGGATGATGCCCTCGAAGGGATGCTCCTTGAGCACCATGCGTCCGTTGTCCGCCATGTAGCGGAACGCGATCTTCGTGCGCCCCGAGCCGTACAGGACGACCTCGCGCAGCTTGGCGGGCAGATCTTCCCAGGGGGCCTCGATATCGAACGCGTAGTGGGCGGCCAGGCTGGCGAGCATCTGGAAGTAGAACTGGTTGCGCCGGTCCCAGCCGCGGATTGCGCCCGAGGCGAGCGAGAGCGCAGGGTGGGCCACCACCCGCTTCGGGTCGAAGAATTCGACCTGGCCGAGACCGTCGCACTTGGGGCAGGCCCCGGCCGGGTTGTTGAAGGAGAACAGCCGCGGCTCGAGTTCGGTGAGCGAAAAGCTGCACACCGGGCAGGCGAAGCGCGCCGAGAACAGGTGCTCGCGCCCGCTCTCCATCTCCACCGCGATCGCGCGGCCGTCGGCGTGGGTGAGCGCGGTCTCGAAGGATTCCGCGAGGCGGCTGCGCAGATCCGGGCGCAGCTTCACTCGGTCGATCACCACCGCGACATCATGGCGGCGGCCCTTCTCGAGCGGCGGCATCGCGTCCAGCTCCATCACCTCGCCGTCGACGCGCACGCGCACGAAGCCCTGCGCGCGCAGGTCCGCGAACAGATCGCCCTGTTCGCCCTTGCGTCCGCTCACCACCGGCGCGAGGATCATCAGCCGGGTCCCCTCGGGCAGGGCGAGCACATGGTCCACCATCTGCGCCACGCTCTGCGCTTCGAGTGCGTGCTCGGGGTGGTCCGGGCAATGCGGCGATCCGGCGCGCGCGTAGAGCAGGCGCAGATAGTCGTGGATCTCGGTCACTGTGCCCACGGTCGAGCGCGGGTTGTGGCTGGTCGCCTTCTGTTCGATCGAGATCGCGGGCGACAGGCCTTCGATCAGGTCGACATCGGGCTTTTCCATCAGCTGCAGGAACTGGCGCGCGTACGCCGACAGCGACTCCACATACCGACGCTGGCCCTCGGCGTAGAGCGTGTCGAAAGCCAGCGATGACTTGCCCGAGCCCGACAGCCCCGTGATGACGGTGAGGCGGTTGCGTGGCAGCTCGATGCTGACGTTCTTGAGGTTGTGGGTGCGGGCGCCGCGGATGCGGATTTCGTCCATGGCTGGCTGGAAGCGTGAAAAACGGGAAACTATACCCGCTCATCGGTGGGTGGGCGGGGCAATCGCAAGAGTGGTTTGCGGGGTGCTAGAATCGCGCTCTTTGATCAAGCCGGTTTCCAGTATGTCCGTTCCCGCCCGCGATCCGATGACGCGCGAAGAACGCCGCGCCGGCATGAGCCTGGCGGCCATCTTCGCGCTGCGCATGCTCGGCCTCTTTCTCATCCTGCCGGTGTTCGCCGTGCACGCCGAAAAGATCCCCGGAGGCGACGACCTGATGCTCGTCGGCCTGGCCATCGGCGCCTATGGCCTCACCCAGGCCTTCCTGCAGATCGCCTATGGCGCGGCATCCGACCGCTTCGGGCGCAAGCCGGTGATCGTGTTCGGCCTGGTGCTGTTCGCCGTCGGCAGCGTGGTCGCGGCGCTCGCCGGCGACATCTACATGATCATCGCCGGGCGCGTGCTGCAGGGTGCGGGGGCCATCTCCGCCGCGGTGACCGCGCTTGCGGCGGACCTCACCCGCGACCAGCACCGCACCAAGGTCATGGCCATGATCGGTTCGTCCATCGGCCTCGTGTTCGCGCTCTCCATGGTTGCGGCCCCGCTGCTGTATGCGGCGGTGGGCATGTCGGGCATCTTCTGGCTCACCGCGGTGCTCGCGCTCGGCGCCATCGGCGTGCTGCTCAAGGTGGTGCCGGCGGCGCCGCCTGTGCCGCGCGCCACCGGCAGGATCATCGACGTGCTGCGCGATGGCCAGCTCATGCGGCTCAATTTCGGCGTCTTCGCGCTCCACCTCATCCAGACCACGATGTGGGTGCTGGTGCCCTCGGCGCTCGTCGCCAGCGGTGGGCTGCCCATGCCCGAGCACTGGAAGGTCTATCTGCCCGCGGTGCTGATCTCCTTCGTCGTCATGGTGCCGGCGGTGATCATCGCCGAGCGCCACGACAAATTGAAGCCCGTGTTCAATGCCGCCATCGCGCTGCTCGTGCTGGTGCAGTTCGGGCTCTGGCTTTTTGGCGACGCGCTGATACCATTGGCATTGTTGCTGACGCTTTTCTTCGTCGCCTTCAACGTGCTCGAAGCCACTCAGCCCTCATGGATCTCGCGCATCGCCGCCCCGGGCGCCAAGGGCACCGCGCTGGGCGTCTACAACACCCTGCAGTCGATCGGCCTGTTTCTCGGTGGTGCGTTCGGCGGCTGGCTGGGCCAGGCTTTCGGTGCGGGCGCGGTCAGCCTGTTCTGCGTGATGCTCGGTCTGGCTTGGCTCGCCGTATCGACATCGATGAAGCCGCCTCCGGTGCGCATCACGCCGGCGTCCGCCACACACTGAGTCGGGCGGCACCCCTCAATGGGCGGCGTCAGCGCGCCGCCCGCAACCGTTTCCAAAGGAGAACCGGATGGCATCCGTGAACAAAGTCATCCTGGTCGGCAACCTCGGCGCCGATCCGGAAAACCGTTTCGCCCCCTCGGGCGACGCGATCTGCAACATCCGCCTCGCCACGACTGAAACCTGGCGCGACAAGAACACCGGTGAACGTCGTGAGGCCACCGAATGGCACCGCGTCGCCTTTTTCGGCAAGCTCGCCGAAATCGCCGGGCAGTACCTGCGCAAGGGCAGCCAGGTGTACATCGAGGGCACCCTGCGCACGCGCAAGTGGCAGGACAAGGACGGGCAGGACCGCTACACCACCGAGATCCGCGCCGACGAGATGAAGATGCTCGGTCGCCGCGAAGGTGGCGACGCGCCGATGCGTGGCAACGACTCCGGCTGGGACGCCCCGGCCGCCGCGCCGCGCAACCCGGCGCCCGCCCAGCGTCCGCAAGGCCAGCCGCCGGCACAGTCTCAGCCTGCGTCCTCGTCCGGCGGAGGCTTCGGCGACTTCGACGACGACATCCCGTTCTGAGGGTTACGCCTTGGGGCAACGCGCGCTGCCTGGCGGCACGGCCTGTATTGAATCCGCGGCAACCGGCTCAGGATCGGTGCGCGGAGGAGAGATGATGAAGCAACTGATCGACTACGCCGACGGCGTTTACGCCTTCGACTCGGGCTACGGCCGCCCGCAACTGGCCGCAATCCACCTGGTCGTGCAGGACGGCCGCGCAGCGGTCGTCGACACCGGCAGCAATGCCTCCGTGCTGCGCGTGCTGACGGCGCTGGCCACGCTCGGTATCGCGCCCGACGCGGTGGACTGGGTGATCCTCACCCATATCCATCTCGACCACGCCGGCGGTGCCGGCAGCCTGATGTGCGCGCTGCCGCAGGCGAAGTTGCTCGTGCATCCGCGCGGCGTGCGTCACATGGCCGATCCCACCCGCTTGTGGGAAGGGACTACCGCCGTCTATGGCGCCGAGCGCGCCTTCGAGCTGTACGGCCACCTCGTGCCGGTGCCCTCCGAGCGCATCGTCGCAGCCACCGACGGGCTCGAGGTGCGGGTCGGCAGCCGCATGCTGCGCGTGTTCGACACGCCCGGTCATGCGCGTCATCACATTTGCGTGTGGGATTCGGTCGCGCACGCCTTCTTTACCGGCGACACCTTCGGGCTGTCCTACCGAGAACTCGACGTCGATGGGCGCGCCTTCGTGGTGCCCACGACCACGCCCACGCAGTTCGACCCCGCAGGCATGCACGCGTCCATCGACCGCATGCTCGCGATGGGCCCGAAGGCGATGTATCTCACCCACTTCAGCCGCGTCACCGAGGTCGAGCGCCTCGGCGCCGATCTGCATCGGCTCATCGACACGATGGTCGCGGTGGCGCAGGCCGCACGGGGCGATGGCGTTGCCCGTCACGTCGAGATCCTCGCCGGACTCGAGCAGGTCATGCGCGAGGAGGCTGCGCGCCAGAATTGGGCGCTCAACGAGGACGACACCCTCGAGCTGCTGCGCATCGACCTCGAGCTCAATGCCCAGGGGCTGGGCGTGTGGCTCGATAGCCAGCGCCTCACCGAAGCGACCACCGCCTGACCCGGCGATCATGCAGCCCGACGTAGACCGCGCGCGGCGCTTCGGTGGCCTCGACCGCCTCTACGCCGCCGGCGCCGTCGATGCGCTCGAGACCACGCACGCCTGCGTGATCGGCATCGGTGGCGTCGGTTCGTGGGCGGCCGAGGCCCTCGCGCGCAGCGGCGTCGGGCGGCTGACGCTGATCGATCTCGATCACGTCGCCGAGTCCAACATCAACCGTCAGGCACACGCGCTCGAAGGCACGCTCGGCATGGCCAAGGTCGGCGCCATGGCCGATCGCATTGCAGCCATCAACCCGGAATGCCGGGTGATCTGTGTCGAGGATTTCGTCACTGCCGAAAACGCGGGTGCGCTCATGCATGGCTTCGACGTCGTCATCGACGCGATCGACAACGTGCGCGCCAAGGTCGCCATCGCCGCCGTGTGCCGCCAGCGCGCCCTCCCGCTCGTGATGGCGGGCGGGGCAGGGGGAAAGCTCGATCCTTCGCGCATCACGGTCGACGATCTCGCCCGCACGCTGCAGGACCCCCTGTTGTCCAAGGTTCGGGCGCGGCTGCGCAAGGAGCATGGCTTTACGCGCGACCCCAAGAAAAAATTCGGCATCGAGGCCGTGTTCTCGACCGAACCCCTGCGCTATCCGGCGGTCCAGAGCTGCGACGTCGATTCACCACGGCTTGCGCCGCAGGGGCTGGCCTGTGCCGGCTACGGTTCGAGCATGGCCGTGACCGCCAGCGTCGGCCTGTTGTGCGCGGCGCGCGCGCTCGAGCATCTGCTGCAGGCCGGGCGCGCACGCCGTGCGTCGACGGTACCCTCATCCGAGCGCGCTTCACCGAGCGCCTCAACGCCAACGGAGAATTCCGCATGAATGCCAGCACGCAGTCCGAATCCGCCATCGTCCTCTTCGGCCACGGCGCCCGCGACCCCGAATGGGCCGGCCCGATGCGTCGCATCCGTGACACGGTGCGCGCCCGACCCGATGCGCCGCGCACCGAGCTCGCCTTTCTCGAGTTCATGAGCCCGACCCTGCCCGAGGCGATCGCCGAGCTCGCCGCCGGGGGCGCGCGCAGGATTGCGGTGGTGCCGATGTTCCTCGCCCAGGGCGGGCACCTCAAGCGCGACCTGCCGGTGCTGCTCGAGGCCGCGCGCAGTGCTCACCCGGAGTGCGAGATCACGCTCGCCACCGCCGCGGGCGAGGCCGATCCGGTCGTGGTCGCCATGGCCGACTACGCGGCGAGCTGTCTGGACTGATCTTTCGCCTTTGCCCCGGTGGCGGACGCCGCTGGGGTGCCCGGCCAGCAAGAGCTGGAGCCTGCTTGACCAGCGAGTGTATAAGAATATACTTATGCGCATGAAACCCATCATGATCCCCGCTCTTGCGCGTGCGTCCGGTTTGATGTTCGCTGCGGTGCTTACTGTCTTCAGTCTTCCCGGGCGCGCCGAGCTCGCGACCGTGCGCATCGAATCACGCGTGCTGGCGCCGGTCGTGGCCGCCGAAGCGACCATCGAAGCCGTTCGGCAATCCACCCTCGCTGCCCAGATGCCGGGTCGGGTTCTCGCGCTCGGTGCCGATGCCGGCGACCGTGTCGCGCGCGGGCAGGTGCTGGTGCGGATCGATCCGGCCGAAGCTGCCGCTGCGCTTGCCGCCGCCGAAGCCCGAGTCGCGCAGGCGCAGACGGCGACGGCCAACGCGCGTATCGAATACGAGCGCGCACGCAAGCTCGTCGCGCAAAAATTCCTCAGCCAGTCGGCGCTCGATGGCGCGCGCACCCAGTTCGAGGCTGCGCAGGCCCAGTTGCGCGCTGCCCGCGCCCAGCGCGAACAGGCAGCCACGGTGGAGGATTACGCGACTGTCGCCTCCCCGCTCGACGGTCTGGTCGCCGCACGCCACATCGAAGTCGGCGAAATGGCCCAGCCCGGGCGCAACCTGCTCACCGTCTACGACCCCGCGCAGATGCGTGCCGTGGCCGACCTCGCGCCCCAGCGCCTCGCCGAGCTCGGCGGCGGCCCGCTGCGCGCCAGCGTCGAGCTGCCTGCCAGCGGGCGCACGATCGAAGCCGCTGCGGTCACCGTGCTGCCGGCTGCCGACGCCCGCACCCACACCGTGCGGGTACGCGTCGACCTGCCTCCCGGCACCGCCGACGTGCTGCCCGGCAGCTTCGCGCGCGTGCTTTTCCAGAGTACGCCCGCCGCGGCGAGCGCGGGCACCAGTGGGTCCTCCGCCGCTGCAGGCGCGGATTCGAGCGCGGCCTCTGTTGCCGCGAATGCCGCCGGCCCCATCGTGATCCCCGTTGCCGCCGTGCTCCGCCGTGGCGAGCTCACCGCGGTCTATGCCGCCGACGGTCAGGGCGGCTTCACGCTGCGCCAGATCCGCCTTGGCCGCACGCTGCCCGGCGGCGATGCCGTCGAGGTGCTGTCCGGCCTCAAGGGTGACGAGGCCCTCGCCCTCGACCCGGTCCAGGCCGGCATCCAGGCCCGCACGGCCGCGGCCGCGCGCTGAGCCGGGAGGCGACGATGGAAAAGCCCCTCGGCATCTCCGGCCGCATCGCGGCCGGCTTTCAGCGCAATGCGATCACGCCGCTGCTGGCGCTGGTGCTGCTGCTCGCCGGCATCTTCGCCACCCTGATCACGCCCAAGGAAGAAGAGCCCCAGATCGACGTCACCATGGCCAATGTGCTGGTGCCTTTCCCAGGGGCGTCTGCGCGCGACGTCGAGTCCCTGGTGGCGCGGCCGGCCGAGCAGGTCTTGTCGCGCATCGCCGGCGTCGAGCACGTCTACACGGTGTCGCGCCCCGGCATGGCGGTGATCACCGTGCAGTTCGAGGTCGGGGTGCCCAATCAGACCGCGCTGGTGCGCCTCTACGACACGGTGGATTCGCACGCCGACTGGCTCTCGCCGCAGCTCGGTGTCGGCCAGCCGCTGATCAAGCCCAAGGGCATCGACGACGTGCCGATCGTGAGCTTCACCTTCTGGACTGCCGACCCCGAGCGCGCCGCGTTCTCGCTGCAGCAGGTGGCGCGCGCCACCGAGACGGAACTCAAGCGTATCCCCGGCACCCGCGACGTCGCCACCCTCGGTGGCCCCGGTCATGTGATCCGGGTGGACATGGACACCGAGCGCATGAACGCGCACGGCGTCACCGCGCAGGACCTGCGCGGCGCGCTGCAGCTCGCCAACGCCTCGCAGCCCGCGGGCAGCCTGGTCGCGGGCAATCGCGAGGTGCTGGTGCAGACCGGCACCTACCTCGAATCGGCCGAGGACGTGCGCAAGCTGGTCGTGGGCGTCTCCGAGCGCCGCCCGGTCTTCCTGCGCGACGTCGCCGAGGTGGTCGACGGCCCCGACCAGCCTGCGCAGTACGTCTGGTTCGGCACCGGCGCCGCCGCCGAGGCGCGCGGCATCGATCAGCACGGTCTGTTCCCTGCGGTCACGCTCGCGCTGTCGAAGAAGCCCGGCGCCAACGCCGCCGATGTCGCCCAGGCGGCGATGCAGCGTCTGGAGAACCTGCGCGGCAGCGTCATCCCGGAGGGCGTGGAGGTCACCGTCACCCGCGACTACGGCAAGACCGCCAACGACAAGGCCAACCAACTCATCGGCAAGCTCGCCTTCGCCACCGCGGCGGTGGTGGCGCTGGTGTTCTTCGCGCTCGGCCGGCGCGAGGCGATCATCGTCGGCATCGCGGTCACGCTGACGCTGGCGGCGACCTTGTTCGCGTCCTGGGCCTGGGGCTTCACGCTCAACCGGGTGTCCTTGTTCGCACTGATCTTCTCGATCGGCATCCTGGTCGACGACGCCATCGTGGTGGTCGAGAACATCCACCGCTGGCACACGCTCGAGCCCGACACGCCGCTGTGGAAGCTCATCCCCAAGGCAGTCGACGAGGTCGGCGGTCCCACCATCCTCGCCACCTTCACCGTCATCGCGGCGCTCTTGCCGATGGCCTTCGTCACCGGGCTCATGGGCCCCTACATGAGCCCGATCCCGATCAACGCCTCGATGGGCATGTTCATCTCGCTGGTGGTGGCCTTCGTGGTCACGCCCTGGCTGGCGCAGAAGATGTTGAAGAACGTCGACGCCCACCACCACGAGGGCGAGGACAAGATGACCCGCCGCCTCGACGGGCTCTTCCGCCGCGTGATGACGCCGATGTTCGATGCCCGCCGCGGTGGCCGTAACCGCCTCGCGCTGTGGGTGCTGGTGTTCGCGCTCATCGGCGCCTCGGTGGCGCTGCCGGTGGTGCAGCTCGTGGTGATGAAGATGCTGCCGTTCGACAACAAGAGCGAGTTCCAGGTCGTGCTCGACATGCCTGTGGGCACCCCGGTGGAAGACACCGCGCGCGTGCTCAACGAGATCGGCGCGCATCTGGCCACCGTGCCCGAAGTCACCGATTGGCAGTCCTACGCCGGCGCCGCCGCGCCGATCAACTTCAACGGCCTGGTGCGCCAGTACTACCTGAGGAGCGCCCCCGAGCAGGGCGACATCCAGGTCAACCTGGTCGACAAGACCGCACGCGAGCGCCAGAGCCACGAGATCGCGGTGTCGGTGCGCGACGCCGTCACCGAGATCGCGCGCCGCAACGGCGGCAACGCCAAGGTCGTCGAGGTCCCGCCCGGCCCGCCGGTGCTGTCGCCGATCGTCGCCGAGATCTACGGCCCGGACTACGACGGGCAGCTTGCGGTTGCAGCACAGGTGCGTGCCGCCTTCGAGGACACCCCCGACATCGTCGGCGTTGACGACACGGTCGACGAGGATGCGCCCAAGCTCGTGCTGCGCGTCGACCAGGCCAAGGCCGCGCGAATGGGCGTGGCTCAGGCCGACATCGTCGAGGTCGTACGCCTGGGCCTCAGTGGCGAGAACGTCACGCCCGTGCATGGCGGCGACAACAAGTACGAGATCCCGGTGCGCATCCAGCTTCCCGCAGTGCGCCAGTCCGAGCTCGGCAACTTGCTGGCGATGCAGGTGCGCGCGCGCGGCGGCGACAACGCCGGCCAGCTCATCAACATCTCGGAAGTGGTGCAGGTGGCGCAGACGAAGCGCGAGCAGATTCTCTACCGCAAGGACCTGCTGCCGGTGGTGTACGTGACCGGCGACATGGGCGGCAAGCTCGACTCGCCGCTGTACGGCATGTTCGACATCCGCTCGCGGGTCAACGGCATGGCGCTCGAAGGTGCGCCTGGGCTCGCCGGCACGCTCGGCGAGTGGTTCATCAGCCAGCCCGACGACCCCTACGCCGGCTATCAGCTCAAGTGGGACGGCGAGTGGCAGATCACCTACGAGACCTTCCGCGACATGGGCGCCGCCTACGCGGTCGGCCTGATCCTGATCTACCTGCTGGTGGTGGCGCAGTTCAAGAGCTATCTGGTGCCGCTGATCATCATGGCGCCGATCCCGCTCACCATCGTCGGCGTGATGCCCGGCCACGCGCTGTTCGGCGCGCAATTCACCGCGACCTCGATGATCGGCATGATCGCGCTCGCCGGCATCATCGTGCGCAACTCGATCCTGCTGGTGGATTTCGTCAATCAGCAGGTCGCCGAGGGCATGGAGTTCGGCGAGGCCCTGATCCGCGCCGCCGCGGTGCGCGCCAAGCCGATCGGGCTCACCGCACTGGCGGCGATGATCGGCGCGGTGTTTATCCTCGACGACCCGATCTTCAACGGCCTGGCGATCAGCCTGATCTTCGGCATCTTCGTGTCCACCGTGCTCACCCTGGTGGTGATCCCGGTGCTTTACTACGCGGCCATGCGTGGCCGCATCGCAAGCCTCAAAAACCCCGAGGAGAATCCCGCATGACCACCAATGAATATGTGCGCGCCTTCGCCGGCGCCTTCGTCCTGATTTCGCTCGCGCTCGGCGTCGAAGCCTCGCCGCTGTTCGTCAGCAAGCACTTCCTGTGGGTGACCGGCTTCGTCGGCCTGAATCTGTTCCAGAGCGCCTTCACCGGGCTGTGCCCGCTGGTGAACATCCTGCACAAGCTCGGCGTCAAGGACGGCCCGGCGAGCTGCGGCTGACGTCGTATCAGCCGCGCCGCAGCAGCATCCAGGCGGCGAAGAGCACGGTCGCGGTGAAGCTCACCAGCGACCAGTTCGCGATCGAAAGGCCGAGGAAGGTCCATTCGATCGCGGTGCAGTCGCCCGCGCCGCGGAAGATCATCGGCAGCGCCTGCGCGAGCGGAAAGCTCTCGAGCATGAACTCCAGCCCGGGGCCGCACTCCGGGATCAACGGCGGATTGAGCTGCATCCAGCTCTGGCGCGCGGCGATGCCGCCACCGGTCAGTGCCGCGGCGCCGATGAGTACCGCATAGATGCGCTCGCCACCGCGTCCGGGCGCGTGCACCCCGGCGATCAAGGCGATCAGCGCGGCGGTGGCGAAGGCGTAGCGCTGCATGATGCACATCGGGCAGGGCTCCAGCCCCAGCCCGTGCTGCAGGTACAGGCCAAAGCTCAGCAGTCCGGCCGCAACCAGGAACAGGGCGAGGTAGAGCACCCGTGCGGGCAGGTGAAGGATTTTCTGAAGCAGGGGCATCTTGATTCAAGTTCCGTGAAGAGGGCGCCATTGTAGGCGTGGGCGGGGTTTCCGTCCGCATGCTCGGACCAGGGCGGCCCGTGGTGCGTTCCGGGCGGTGGTGCGCGTTTGCGTGCAACGAGGCCTTTTTCGCGGGGCTCCAGGGCGTCCGAGCTGCGGCTCAAGCGCTCATTGCCGCCTGCAGCATGTCCAGAAAGGCGCGCGTCTTTGCCGGCATCAGCTTGCGCCCCGGAAATACCGCCCACGCGTTGATCGACGGTGGGCTCCACCCGGGCAGCACGCGCTTCAGTTCGCCGCGGCGCACATAGGGGCTGGCGAAGTAGTCCGGTACCGCGGTGATGCCGGCGCCGGCGCGGGCGAAGCGGATCAACAATTCCGGCGAGTTGGCGGTGATCGAACCCGGCGGCACACCCTCCCAGCGCTTGTCACCGCGCAACAGCGTCCACCCGATCGGCTCGCCGCTGCGCGCCAGCAGGCGCAGCGCGCGGTGGCGGTGCAGGTCTTCCGGCCCCGAGGGCTCGCCGTGTTCGGCGACATAGCCGGGTGAGGCGTACAGCCCCCACGGAAACCGTGCCAGCCGGCGTGCGGCGAGCAGGGTGTCGTCGGGCAGCTCGCCCATGCGGATGGCGACGTCGAAGCCTTCGCCCAGCAGGTCCACCCGCCGTGGGGACAGGTCCAGCTCGAGCGTCACGGCCGGGTGCAGGGCCGAGAACGCGGCCAGCATGTCGGTCAGCAGCAGGTTGGCGAAGTCGCTCGGCATCGACACGCGCAGGCGTCCGCTTGGGCGCGCCTGGCGACTCTCGGCGAGCGCGGCGACCGCTTCGACTTCCGTCTCCACCTGGCGCGCGTGGTCGAGCAGGGCGCTGCCGAACTCGGTGATGCTGAGCCGGCGCGTGGTACGCAGCAGCAGGCGCTCGCCGAGGCGCTCCTCGAGCTGCGAGAGGCGGCGCGACACGGTCGATTTCGGTAGCCCGAGGCGGTCCGCCGCCGCGGTGAAGCTGCCTTCGTCGACAACGCGCGCGAAGATCAGCAGGTCATTGGGGTCTATTTGTTCCATTGGCGGAACAATGATGTCTGTTGAAGTGGGTTAATGCAATTCGATGCCTCGAATAAACTGAGCCTCATATTATTTCCAACCCGCTGAGGACCCCGAACATGAAAATTCTGCAGATCAATGGCAGCGCCCGCACCGAAGGCGCCAACTCTACCCGTCTCGCCAACGACATCGTCGCCCGCCTGACCGCGTCCGAGCCCGCGTCAGAGTTGGTCGTGCGCGACCTCGCGCGCCAGCCGGCGCCGGTGGTCGATGAAGCCGCGCTCGGCGCCTTGTTCACGCCTGCCGAGCAGCGCACGCCCGAGCAGGCCGCCCGTGTGGCTGAGAGCGACGCCCTGATCGACGAGGTGAAGGCGGCCGACGTGCTGGTGATCGGCGTGCCGATGTACAACTTCGGCATCTCCTCCCAACTCAAGAGCTGGATCGACGCTATCGCTCGCGCCGGCGTCACCTTCCGCTATACCGAAAATGGCCCTGAAGGCCTGCTTCAGGGCAAGAAGGTGATCCTCGCCTGCGCCCGCGGCGGTCGCTACCGTGGCACCCCGACCGACACCCAGACGCCCTACCTCGAGACTGTACTCGGCTTTATCGGCCTGAACGATCTCAGCTTCGTGTACGCCGAAGGCCTGAACATGGGCGAGGAGGCGGTCAAGCAGGGCTTCGCCGAAGCCGCGGCCGACATCGACGCCGCGCTGGCCTGATCGACGAGGCGCGCCATGAGGCTGCAGGGCAAATACGTCCAGCCGGTGGTGATGGCGGGCATCATGGCGTTCCTGATGACCGCCTTCATCACCTGGTTCAACCTCGGTTTTCGGCCGGATTTCGTGTGGCTGTGGCTGAAAGCCTTCATCGTCGCCTGGCCGCTGGCTTCCGGCGCCGCCTTCATCGCCGGGCCCGTCACCCCCAGGATCACGCTGGCCATCCTGCGCGCGGCCGAACGCTTGCGCTGAACCCTGGCCAGGCACCTGTCGAGGAGATCTCCATGAACAAGCTCGCTACGCACGATGCCGTGCGTCACCCCCGCCGCGTCGAACGCCTGGTCGTCGGCCAGGCGACCTCGGACGGCGCCGGCGTCAAGCTCACCCGCGTGCTCAGCCAGCCGCTGCAGCGCCGGCTCGACCCCTTCCTGATGCTCGACGCCTTTGGCAGCGACAAGGCCGACGATTACATCGCCGGTTTTCCCGACCACCCGCACCGCGGCTTCGAGACCGTCACCTACATGATCGCCGGGCGCATGCTGCACCGTGACAGCGCCGGCCACGAAGGCCTGCTCGAGAACGGCGGCGTGCAGTGGATGACCGCCGGCCGCGGCGTGATCCACTCCGAGATTCCGCAGCAGGAAGAGGGCGTCATGGAAGGCTTCCAGCTCTGGCTCAACCTGCCGGCCACGGACAAGATGGCGGCGCCGTGGTATCGCGATTTCGCCGCCGCCGAGCTGCCGCGCTTCACCACCGAGGCCGGTGTCGAGGCGGTCGTGATCGCCGGCACAAGCCACGGCGTCACCGGCGCCGTCACCCGCGAGACCACCGCGCCGCTGTACCTCGACCTGCACCTGCCCGCAGGCGCGAGTTTTTCGCAGCCGCTGCCGGCGGGGCACAACGCCTTCGTGTATGTCTATCGCGGCGCGCTGACGCTGGGCGCCGAGACGGTGCCGGTGCGCACCATGGCGATCCTGGCCAACGACGCTGACAGCGACGGCGTGAGGATCGAAGCCACCACCGACACCCGCGCGCTGCTCATCGCCGGCCGCCCGCTCGGCGAGCCGATCGCGCAGTACGGGCCCTTCGTCATGAACACCGAGCAGGAGATCTACCAGGCGGTCGCCGATTACCGCGCCGGGCGGCTGGCGGCGTGAATCTGCTCGGGGCTGGTTAGCCCTGTTCGCGGGCAAGCCCGCTTCCACAGACAGTTGCTCCCACGGTTGGTGCCCGTGGGCCCCGCCCGAGTCAGATCGCGAGCGCCCGCAGCGCTGCCACCTGCTTGAGGATCGGCTCGGGCACCGGCGCCTCCCCGGCCAGCATCGCCCGGATCAGCGCGGCGTTGTCCGCCACCGACGGCGCGTCAGGCAAGCCGACCAGCGGCGGCGCACCGCCGTCCTCGCCGGGCACGCCGACCGCGCCCTCTCCGTTCACATACACCTTCATCTCCGGGCAGCGCCGCGGGTTGGCGTAGATTTCGCCCTCGGTGCCGCGCATCAGCATCGCGCGCCCGCCGTCGGCGCGCAAAAAGTCATCCATGCGCTCGAGGTACTCGGGATGCGTCACCGCCACCACGCGCACGCTGCGACCGCGGCAGGGGTCGATGAGCTTGGCCATGGTGTGGCCGCTGGCGCGCACGCCCATGCGGATGCGCAGCGCCAGCAGCGGGTCGAGCCCGGGCAGCAGCTTGTCCACGCCGATGCAGGCGACCCTCCGATGCGCGAGCTGGGCCGAAGCCTCGGCCGCCTCCGCCGCCGGATGCAGGTCGAGCGCCGCGAGCAGCTCGAAGGGGCTCACTCGGGTCTCGAAGTCGTGCCGTCCCTGGATCAGCACCGGCACCCCGTCGCGCGCCAGCAGCAGCGCCACCAGCGGCATCAGGTTGGCCTGGCGGCGCGCGCCGTTGTAGGTCGGCAGCATCACGCAGCGCGGGCCCTCGGGCACCGTCACCTGCGCGGTGCGCGCATCCATCGCCTGCTTGAAGCCGAGCAGCTCGGGCAGCGCCTCGCTCTTGATGCGGAAGGCGATCAGGATCGCGCCGAGCTCGAGCTCGGGCACCGCGCCGTCCAGGATGTCGCCGAAGAGCGCCGCCGCAGCGGCCGTGTCCAGGTCGCGGGCGCCCTTGGCGCCCCGCCCGATTTCCTTGATGATTGCGCCGTATTTCATGGCGGCGATTATGGCGGGCTTGGCCTGCGGCGGCCAGCCCGTTCTGGGCACGCGCTCCGCGCGCTGCGTTCGCGGCCAAGGCTGCTCTCGCGGGGGGCGCCAGGCCGTGCCCTGCCGTGGGCGCGGGCCTGCCCGCGAATGCCGAACACCCGCCCAAGCTTCCCCACTCTGGAGGACTTCACTCAATGGACGTCGGATTCATCGGACTCGGCCTCATGGGCCGCCCCATGGCGCTCAATCTCATCAAGGCCGGCCAACGCGTGCACGTGTGGAGCCGCCGCCGCGAGTCGATGCAGCCGTTGCTCGACGCCGGGGCCGGCGACTGCGCGAGCGCGGCCGAGGTTGCGCGCCAGGCGTCGATCACGATCAGCATGGTGGCCGACGCACCCGACGTCGAGCAGGTCACCCTCGGCGCGGACGGTATCGCCGACGGCGCGAGCGCGGGTCACATCCACATCGACATGAGCACCATCGCCCCGGCCGCGGCGCAGTCCATCGCCGCGCGCCTGGCCGCGCGCGGCATCATCGCGCTCGACGCCCCGGTGTCCGGCGGCGAGCCCGGCGCCATCGCCGGCACGCTCACCATCATGGTCGGTGGCGATGCGGACGCCTGCGCGCGCGTGCAGCCGCTGTTCGCGGCCATGGGCAAGTCCATCACCCGCATCGGCGAGGCAGGCGCCGGCCAGGTCGCCAAGGCCTGCAACCAGATCATCACCGGGGTCGGCGTGGCCTCCGTCGCGGAGGCGCTCAACTTCGCCGCCAGGAGCGGCGTCGATGGCGCCAGGGTGCGCGAGGCCCTGCTCGGCGGCTTCGCGTATTCGCGCATCCTCGAAAATCACGGCCAGCGCATGCTCGCGCGCAACTTCAAGCCTGGTTTCAAGGCCTGGATGCACCAGAAGGACGTGCGCATCGTCATGGACGAGGCTCACCGCCTCGGCCTGGCGCTGCCGATGACCGCGGCCACCATGCAGCTTTTCAACGCCATGGCCGGCAGCGGCCTGGGTGAGGACGACTCGGTCGCGATGCTCGAGCTCTTCGAGCGCATGAGCGGCGGCGCGGGCGAATGAACGGGGCAGAGGAGAAGCACATGAAGATCGGATTCATCGGTCTGGGCGTGATGGGCGAGCCCATGGCCCGCCACCTGCGCGCCGCCGGCCACGACCTGGCGCTGTGGGCGCGCCGTCCCGAGTCGGCTGCGGCGCTGGTCGCCGAGGGCGTGCCGCTGTGCGCGACGCCCGCTGAGCTGGCCGCGCACAGCGAGGTCGTCATCACCATCGTCACCGCCAGCGCCGACGTCGAGGCGCTCGCCTTCGGGCCGAACGGGCTGGCCGCAGGCTTCGTGCCCGGCGCCATCCACGTCGACATGAGCACGATCGCCCCGGCGACCGCGCGTGCGCTCGCCGCACGCTACGCCGAGCGCGGCATCGGCTGGGTCGATGCGCCGGTGTCCGGCGGCGGCCGGGGCGCGCGCGACGCGACGCTGGCGATCATGGCCGGCGCCGAGGACGAGACGCTCGCCCGCGTGCGCCCGCTGTTCGAGGTGCTGGGCAAGCGCATCGTGCACATCGGCCCGCCCGGCGCCGGCCAGGTCGCCAAGGCCTGCAACCAGATGATCATGGTGTCGACCATCCAGGCCTGCGCCGAGGCGGTGCGCCTGGCCAACGCCCATGGCGTCGACGTCGCTGCCGTGCGCCAGGCGCTGATGGGCGGCTCGGCGGGTTCGAAGGTGCTCGAGGTGATGGGCGCAAAGATGGTCGAGCGCGACTTCGCCGCCGGCATCGAGGCGCGGCTGCACCACAAGGACTTCGCCATCCTGATGGACGAGGCCGCCAAGCTCGGCGCGCCGCTGCCGGTGGCGGCGCAGGTGTGGCAGCAACTCAACGCGCTGATGGGTGCGGGCTGGGGGCGGGACGATACCGCGAGCCTGCTGCGGGTGCTGGAGCCTTAGGCTGTTGCCGAGCGGGACGGCTCCCCGTTTTTGCGCCCGCACGATCCGTGCTGCACCGTGCGGGCGCACTCTGGCTGCGCCGACGGCATCTGTCCGCGCTCAGGCCGACAGCGGCCCGCCGGCGACCGCGAGCGGCGGGTGCGCGATCGTGCGCAGGCGAGCCGCGTAGGTTTCGCAGCGGGCGATGTATTCGCGTGCGCTCTTGGGCATGGTGACGCGGGCGCGGGTGATGTCGGTGAGCAGGTTGCGCCCTTGCAGGATCAGGCGCAGGCCGTCGGTGGCGAGCTGGCGCTCGTGCTCGCTCGCGGCGGGCGAGAGCACCGGCGTGATCGCGCCGAGATGCTCGGAGGCGACGACGAAGTCCGCCCACACATCGAAGATGCCCGGGTCGGTGCGCAGGGTCTCGCATTTGACCTTGGCGATGCGGGCGAACTCATGCACCAGGGGAGCAACGTTCTCGAACAGCGGGGCTACGGCCAGGGTGCTGGCCATCACCGCGGAGATGCGGTCGATGTCGCGCAGCGCCTGCGCGATCTTGATGTAGCGGCTCTCGTAAAAGGCCTCGACCGGGATCGAGAACGCGCGGAAGGGCTCGCCCCACAGTTCGTCGATGCCTTCCTCGCCGCTGCGGTGCAGCACCAGGCGGCCGAGGGTGAGCGCCTCCTGCAGGCAACGGCCGCACTCGCGCATCAGCGGGTTGTCGGTGGCGATCTCGACGCCGAGCTCCTGCAACTCGACCAGCTTGGTGAAGATGTCGGTGGCGCGGTTGAACAGGGTGCCGGCGTACATCGCGCCCTTGACCCGCTTGCGCTCGGGCACCTGCTCGGTCTCATAGGCCTGGCGTGCGTCTTCGAGACGACTGCCCGGGATGTTGATGCCATGCTCGACGTGGTTGAAAAGGCGCCGGGTCAGGGCCTGGATCAGCTTCTTCTTGGCGTCGAGCGAGTCCTCGGGAGGCTTGTAGGCCTTCAGCCAGTAACCGTCGTAATAAATGCGCCGCACACCGTCGATGACTGCGACGGTGCCGTCGGGGATGGGCTCTTCCATAGCGCTGCGTTGCCTGAGCATGTTCCAGGAGGCGAAGGATACGCTCCTGTTCAGGCGCCTCCAATAGTGCCCGGGCGTGCGGCGGCACGCAGGCTGCGCTGGCGGCGGTGGCGACGCCACTTCGAGCTCACCTTGATGCGCCAGAAGAGCTGGGCACCCCAGTAAGCGATGACCGCACCGGTGGCGGCCATGATGATCATGCCCACCAGCAGCGGCTGGCCGATGCCGGTGACCCATGTCCAGGCCTGGGCGAGCGAGTCGATCATGCGGATCGGGCGTTCGACGTCTTCGGCGGTCAGATCGACAGGCGTGCGTGCGCCGATCACGCCTGCGCCGAGGCGGTAGGCGAAGTAATAGATCGGACCGTAAGTGAGCGGATTGCTGACCAGCGTGGAGATTGCCGCGATCAGCAGGTTGCCGCGCAGCATCAGCGACGCGAAGGCTGCGGCCGGGATCTGCGCGATCGGGATCATCAGGCCGAAGAACACGCCCATGGCTACGCCACGCGCGACCGAGCGCCGATTGACGTGCCACAGCAGCGGATCGTGAACGCGCGGCCCCAGCCAGCTCAGCAGCCGGCTCTGCGTGATGGTTTCACGAGTGGGCAGGAGGCGTTCGAACATGTTCCGCTCCGGGGAGAAGACGGCATCTTACGCATTGCGCAGGAAAGCACAAGCATCGCACCAGGCCGCATTTCCGAGCCCTTCGGGGACGGCGGCAAAGTTTTGATTTTCAGGTGCTTCGACCGGTTTCGCCGTGAGGAATTCACTACCCGTTGCGAACGCTTGAGCTTGTCCGGAGGCGGTCGCGCGCCGGCGGCTCCTGCCACGTGCCCGCTGCGCTGGCGGCGCGGCCGCTCAGGCCAGATCGCTCGGGATCACGGCGCGCAGCACCGTCTGCGTCTCGCCTTCGCGCACGCGGTTGGTGAACCACCACAGCGCGCCCTTCTTGATCGTCCAGTCGGCCTCGCTGCCCGAGAGCAACAGCGCAGACAGCCGCCCGAGCGCGGGTTGATGCCCGACCACGAGGGCCGCGCCGCTGGCGTCGGGCCAGCCGGTGGCGGCGAGCAGGTCGGGCACGTTGCCGTCGGGGCCGAGCGCGGGGACGATCTGAAAGTCGTCGGTGAAGGCGCTCGCGGTCTGGCGGGTGCGCAAGCTGGGGCTGACCAGCACCTTGAGCTGCTTCGGACGATGCGCGTCGAGCCAGCGTGCGATGCGGTGGGCCTGCTTGAGACCGCGTGCGGTGAGTTCGCGGGTGTGGTCGGGGGTGCTGTCGACGGCTTCGGCGTGACGCCAGAGCAAGAGATCCATGTCGTGCTTCACAGGCTGAGGGGCCGACATCATCGGTGTGGGGTGTTGCAGGCTGATGACGATCCGCTCACCAGGGTTTCTTGCCCGTCAGCAGCGGCGCGCATTCGCGCAGCACGCGGCGGCGCAGGCGCGCGTAACGCGGTGCGTGCCAGCCGAGCAGGAAGGCGGCGGCCGGCGTCAGGCGCGCGTCGGCGACGCTCCAGGCGGCGAGGCGCTGCTGTGCGGTGTCGACGTCCTGCAGGAAACCCAGCGTGCCCTGAACATTCACCACCGCCTCGAGGTAGCGGCGCACCGGCTTGGCCGGGAAGAGCGGCGCGAAGAACTCCAGCCCGTAGCGCAGCTGCTTGAAGCCGATGCGCAGTGCGTGCAGGCGCACGGGTTCGAGGGATTCGGCCGCGCTCGCGAGCCGGCGCGCGCGCTTGCGCAAGTCGTTCAGGCGCAGGCGTGCGAAGGTGCGCAGGTCGACCGCCTGGGTCAGGGCATCGACCGTGAGGCGGTGCAGTTCGGCGGTGAAGGCGAGCAGCAGTCGGCCCTGCGTTGCCATGTCCAGGTTGTGGCAGGCGCGGATGCGCGCTTCGGTGCGTGCGCGCTGCGTCGTGTCGATCAACGCGCCCATCGCGGCCGCGTCGACCATGCCCTCGGGGGTGACGGGTTTGAGCAGCTCTTCGTCGAACACGTCCAGATCGCGCGCGTCGCCGAAACGGTTGGCGTTCTCGCGCAGCTGCGTGTTCCAGTGCTCGACGAAGGTCGCCGGCAGGGCGGGCGCGAAGAGCTTGATCAGGGCGCGCAGGCGGCGCTGCGACACGCGCAGCTGGTGAATGAACTCGGCCGTGATCGCGTCGGGGTCTTCGTGCGCGAGCGCACCGGCCGCGTTGGCCTGCCACTGACGTACGCAGGAGAAGGCGAGCGTGCGGAAGGCGTCGATGACGTTTTGCCCGGCGTCGAGCGTGGAAGGCTCGGCGCGCACGGCGGCGGGGCTGTTGTCGAGGAAGAGCCGATACCCGCGCTCGGCCTTGGAGACGTCGGCCGGCATCAGCGGCAGGTCCTGCGCGAGGCTGGCAGCCAGCTCGACGAGGTCGATGGGCTTGCCCGCCTCGAGCTCGAGCTCGAGCTCGCAGATCGGTGCGCTGCGCTCGCTGCCGTCCGGTGTGCGCAGCGTCACCTCGCCGGCGTCGATCATGAGCAGGATGGACACCTCCGGGCGCGGGCTGTAGCGCCGGGTCTCGCGGCGAAAACGCGTGGTGAACACCGGGACGAGCGCGTCGCGGTGGCGGGCGAGCAGGCGTGCGGCCTCCGGCTGGTCGATCGCGCTGAAGTCGAATTCGCCCGTGAACGGTTGTTCCCACTCCGGGCGCTGCGACAGTCCGCCGCTGGAGATCGCGGCGCACTTGACCGTCTGCAGCAGCACGCGGCCCTGGCGCCGCGTACGCAGCGCGACCTTGCGCGCCTTGAGCTGCAGCGTGGGGGTGTCGAAGTAGGTATTGTCCAGGGTGACGGCGTTGCCGAGCTTGTGCGCGCCCGCCACCAGCGGATGGCGTCGCAGGGCGGGCAGGGCACGCCGGGGCAGGGCAAGCTTGAGTTCGATTTCTTGGCTCATGGCAATCGCCCGCCGAAGGGCGCCGGTGAAAGGGGCGCTTGCATTCTAGACACCCCGGCGTGGGGCGTCATGCGCGCCTTCATGACGCGACGCATCGGCGCGCACCCGCCGCCGCCATTCAGTCGCCGAATACCGTCCGCCACAGCGCGATCACCGGCGCGCGCGCGCGCTCGGCTTCTTCCGGCGCCACGCGCGAGGGCCGGTCGTTGAGGCGCTGGCGGTGCTGCAGGCGGCGCAGCTCGCGGTAGCTGTCGGCGCAGGCGGCGGCCAGCTCGGCCGGGATGAGTCCGAGCTCGCCCGCGATGCGCAGCAGGGCGATATTGCCCAGGTTGCCGGTGAGCTGAGGGTGGTCGTGGCTGTAGCCGAGCACCAGATACTGGATGAGGAACTCGACGTCGATCAGGCCGCCCGCGTCGTGCTTGAGCTCGAACAGCTCGCCGCTCTTGCTGCCGTGCGTGTCGCGCATCTTCTTGCGCATCGCGAGCACCTCGGTGCGCAGCGCGTCGCGGTCGCGCGCCATGCGCAGCACCTCGCAGCGAATGGCCTCGAAGGCTTCGCCGATTGCGCGGTCGCCGGCGGAGAAGCGCGCGCGCGTGAGCGCCTGGTGCTCCCACACCCAGGCCGATTCGAGCTGGTATGTGCGGAAGGCTTCGAGCGAGGTAACGATCAGGCCCGACTCGCCGTTCGGGCGCAGGCGCAGGTCGGTGTCGAAGAGCTGGCCGGCGGCGGTCTGGCTCGACAGCCAGGTGTTTGTGCGCTGCGCGAGCCGGGTGTAGACCTCGGGCGCTTCGGGCGCGTCGTCGTCGAACAGGAAGACGATGTCCAGATCGGAGGCGTAGCCGAGCTCCTTGCCGCCGAGCTTGCCGTAGCTGATGACCGCGAACTTCGGCTGTTCGCGGTGACGGATCTTGATCCTGCGCCAGCACAGCGGCAGGGTCAGGTCGAGCATGATGTCGGCGAGCTCGGACAGATGGTCGGCGAGCTTTTCCACCGTGAGCAGGCCGGCGATGTCCTGCGTGAGCAGGCGGAACACCTGCGCGTGGTGCTGCTCGCGCATCACGTCCATCTGGCGCTCCATGTCGGGCTCGAGGGTGTCGAGTTCGGCCGCGAGGCTGGCGCGCACGGCGGACCAGTCGGGCGCCGCCTCGAGGTTGCGCGCGTCGAGCATTTCGTCGAGCAGGATGGGGTGGCGGGCGAGGAACTGTGCCGCCCAGCGCGACGCGCTCATCAGGTCGGCGACGCGCTGCAGCGCCTGCGGGTACTGCTGCAGCAGCGCCAGGTAGGCGCCGCGGCGGCCGATCGCCTCGATCAGGTCGAGCATGCGCGCCAGGGTGTCGTCCGCACCCGGCGTGGCTGCCGCGACCTCGATCATGCGCGGCATGAGCGCGTCGAAGCGGCTCTTGATGTTGTTGGGCAGCTGGCGGTAGCGCGGGCTGGCATGGATCGCGGACAGGCGCTCCGCGCCCGCGTCGGGGCGCTGGTAGCCGAGCCCGGCGAGGGCTTCGGTCGCGGCGTCCCTGTCCTCGGCGTTGGTCCATATGGCGTCGAGGCTGTGATCTTCCTCGGAGGGGTCGCCGAACACATGGTCGAAGTGGCGGCTGACCACCTTGCGGTGCGCCGCGAGCGTCTCGAGCAGCGTGGCATAGTCGGCCAGGCCCATGGCCTCGGCGATCAGCGCCTGGTCGTCCGGATTGGCGGGCAGGTCGTGGGTCTGGGCATCGTCCAGATACTGCAGGCGGTGCTCGAGCCGACGCAGGAAGACGTAGGCGGTCGAGAGCTCGTCGACCGCCTGTGCCGACAGGATGCCGCGCTCGGGCAGCAGTTCGAGCACCTTGAGCGTGGGCCGCACCTGCAGCGCGATGTCGCGCCCGCCCCGGATGAGCTGGAAGACCTGGGCGATGAACTCGATCTCGCGGATGCCGCCCGGGCCGAGCTTGACGTTGTTGGCGCGGTCACGGCGGGCGACCTCGCGGCGGATCTGCGCGTGCAGTTCGCGCATGGCGTTGATGGCGCCGAAGTCGAGGTACTTGCGGAACACGAAGGGGCGGGCGATGTCGCGCAGCTCGGTCCAGCGCTCGCCGAGCAGCACGCGGCCCTTGATCCAGGCGTAGCGTTCCCACTCGCGGCCCTGGGTGACGAAGTAGTTTTCGAGCATGTCGAAGCAGCACACGAGCGGACCGGAGTCGCCGTTGGGGCGCAAGCGCATGTCGACGCGGAACACCTGGCCGTGCTCGGTGACATCGTTCAGGGCCTGGATGAGCTGCTTGCCCAGGCGCTCGAAGAACTCGTAGTTGCTGATCACTTTCTTGCCGCCGGTGTCGCCGTCCTCGGGGTAGATGAAGATAAGGTCGATGTCCGAGGACACATTGAGCTCGCGGCCGCCGAGCTTGCCCATGCCGACCACCAGCAGCTCCTGCTCCCAGCCGGTGGGCGAGAGCGGCTGGCCGTAGCGCTCGACGAGCCCCGCGCGCAAGACGTCGTGCGCGTGGCGCAGCGCGACCTCGGCGAGGGTGGTCATGGTCTTGGTGACTTCGGGCAGTGAAGCCTCGAGCGCGAGGTCGCGCACGATCAGATGACACAGCACCCAGATCCGCAGCTGGCGCAGCGCCGGGCGGAGCGCGCCCTCGCCGCCACCGAAGACGGTCTCGCGCGCGCCCAGAAAACGCACCATCTCGGCTTCGCCGATCGGCTTGTCGATGTGCTCGGCAAGCGCGGCGGCGAGCCAGGGCTGGGCCTCGAGCATGCGCGCCAGGTAGCGCGACAGGCGCCGCGCCAGGCGCACGGCCGGCGGCAGGGAGTCCGGGGTGGCGCTGGGGAGGGAGGACATGGCGTGGCTCCAGTACGGACGCGGATCGTTGGTAGAATGCCGGTGGGCTGCCGTGCAGCGTCGCCGGTACGCAATCACGCCATTTTATCCGTGCGCGCCGCCGGCCTGCATGACGAACGCGGCGCCGTGCCGCACAGTTACCGAGTACGTCCCTGATCACGCACCCATCCGGCAGCGCTGCTGCAAGCTCCTCCAGCACCGATGTGGCTGCGGCGCAGGCCTCGTCCGCGCCGGGCGGCGGACGCCTGCGCCGGGCGCTCGGCCGGGTCGCGTTCGGGCTCGTGCTGCTGTGGTGCGTCGCCGCGGCCACGCTGCTCACGGTGCGCCACGTGCTGGTGCCGGTGGTGGGCGAGTTTCATGCGCCGATCGAGCGCGTGCTCGCGGCGCAGATCGGCGCGCCGGTGTCGATCGGCCGCATCGAGGGCGGCTGGGCGGGTTGGCGCCTGCGCCTGCGCATGGACGATGTCGACATCAGCGACGCCGAAGGCCGGCCGGCGCTCAAGCTGCGCAGCGTGGACGCGACCCTGGCGTGGAGCTCGCTGCTGCGCTTGCGGCCGTATTTTCATCGGCTGGACATCCTCGCGCCCGAGCTCGCGCTGCGCCGCGACGCCGCGGGCAGAGTGCACGTCGCCGGCGTGGCGCTCGGCGAGGACGGTGGCGATGGCGCGGGCCTGCAGTGGTTGTTCGCGCAGCGCCAGATCTTCATCCGCGGTGCGCGCCTGAGCTGGCAGGACGAGCTGCGTGCCGCGCCTACCTTGCTGCTCGAGGACCTGTCCCTTCGTCTCGACCGGCGCGGCTTCGCCACTCGGCTCGCCCTCGAGGCGCAGCCGCCCGCGGCGCTCGCCGGCCGTGTGCGCCTGCGCGCGCAGCTACGCGCGCTCGACGGGGCCGCGTTCGCGCGCGCGGGATACGATCTGGCCGCGCTCGGAGGCGCCCGCGGCAGCATTTATCTGGAACTCGAGGCCGGTGAGCTCGGCGCCTGGCGGCCGTGGGTCGACTATCCGCTGCCGCTCGACGGCCGTGGCGCCTTGCGTGCCTGGCTCGATGCCGACGGCGAGGGCGGGCTGGCGCTGACTGCCGATCTTGCCGTGGCCGGTTTGCGCACGCGCCTGGGCGCAGACCTGCCCGAGCTCGAAGTGCAGCGCCTGCAAGGCCGGCTGGGCGCGGCGCGTGATGCACGGCGCTGGCAGCTGAGCACGCGCGGGCTGCAACTGGAGACGGCGGATGGACAGGTGCTGGCGCCGACCGACGTCGTGTTCGAGCTCGCGCGTGGCGGTGCGGGCGCCGCCCCGGGTGCGCCTGAGCCCGTCGCCGCAGGCGGGCAGCTGCGTGCGAACCGGCTCGATTTTGCCGTCCTTGCCGCGCTCGCGGCTCAGCTTCCGCTCGATGCGGGGGTGCGTGCGCGGCTGGCCGCTTTCGAGCCGCGCGGTCAGCTGCATGCGCTGCAGCTGTCCTGGCAGGGTGAGGCGGCGGCGCCTGCAGGCTGGGCCCTGGCCGCGGGCTTCGAGGGCATGGGCGTGCGTGCACGCGAGGGCTTGCCCGGCATGGGAGGCTTGTCGGGCAGTATCGAAGGCGACAGCGAGCGCGGTCGCTTCAGCCTCGAGGGTGCGGGCATGCACATCGACCTGCCGGCGGTGTTCGATCCCGGGCGGCTCGATTTCGACCGCCTGCGCGCCGAGGGCGGCTGGTCGCGCCGCGACGGCAGGCTGGAGGTTGCGCTCGACGGGGCCGAGTTCGAGAACGGCGATGCAGCCGGCAGCGCCTCCGGGCGCTACTGGCCGGCCGGCCGGCCGGGCATCGGAGCGGGCGACGAGCCGGGCCGTGAGGTGAGCGCCGAGGCGGGTGCCGAGGCGGGCCGCGGGCGCGGCGAAATCGATCTTCAGGCCAGCCTGCGCCGCGCCGAGGCCACCGCCGTGTGGCGCTACCTGCCGCGCGTGGTCAATGCGCGGACGCGCGCGTGGGTGCAGCGCGCGGTGCGCGCCGCGACCGTGCCCGAGGCGCGCCTGCGGCTGCAGGGCAAGCTGGCAGATTTTCCTTTCCGCGACGGCCCGGGACAGTTCCTCGTCAGCGTGCGCATGGCCGACGCGGTGCTCGACTATGCGCCGGGCTGGCCGCGCATCGAGGGCATCGCCGGGGAGCTCCGCTTCGAGGGCCCCGGCATGCGCATCGCCGCCGAGCGCGGGCGGATCTACGCTGTCGAGCTCGCGGATGTCGCGGTCGAGATCCCCGACCTCGGCGCGCGCCCGACGCCGGTGATGCACATCGAAGGCCAGGCGCGCGGACCGACGGCAGACTTCCTGCGCTTCGTCGCCGACAGCCCGTTGGCGGCGCGCGTCGGGCGCTTCACCACCGGCATCGTCGCCCGTGGGGCGGGCGAGCTCGCGCTGAAGCTCGACATGCCCCTGCGCGAGATGGGGCAGACGACCGTGACCGGAGACTTTCGCTTCGCCGGCAACAGCATCGGCCTGCTCGAGGCGCTGCCCGCGCTCGAGGCCGCGGCGGGACAGCTGCGTTTCAGCGCTGATTCGCTCGCCATCCCCGAGGCGCGCGCGCGGCTGTTCGGTCACCCGCTGCGGTTGCAGGCGCAGACCGCGCGGGACGGGACGGTGCGCTTCGAGGCCAGCGGGCGCGCCGCGGCCGATGCCGTGCGTGCCGCCTACGATCACCCGCTGCTCGATGCGCTCTCGGGGGATGTGGACTGGAGCACGACGGTGAGCGTGTCCCGGCAGGGCGCGCGCGTCGAGGTGAGCTCCGACCTGCTCGGGCTGGCCTCGAGCCTGCCCGCACCCCTGAACAAATCAGCCGGGGAGGCCTGGGCGGCGCGTTTTGTGCACACGCGCCCGGTTTCCGGGGCCGAGACGTCCTTCGAGCTCGAGGTGGGCGATGTCCTCCATGCCGCGCTCACGCACGCAGAGGGCGCGCGCCCGGCGCTGCGCGGGGGGGTGGCGATCGGGCGCGCGACGCTCGACGCGCCGCCCGCGTCGGCGGCAGGCGTGCATGTCGCGGCGGTGCTCGACCGGCTCGACGTCGATGCGTGGCGGCGCGCCGGCGGCGCGGGGGCGGGCGCGGTGCCGGCCGCCGGGATGCTCTCCAGCGTGTCCGCGCTGACGCTCGCGGCCGACGCGCTGAGTGCCTTCGGGCAGACGTTGAAGGCGGTTGACCTGCGCGCCACCGCCGACGCCGGGGGCTGGAAGGCGCGTCTCGAGAGCGACGCCGCCGATGGCGAGTTCGACTGGCGCCACGCCGGCAACGGTGCGCTGGCCGCGCGCTTTCGCCACCTGCGCATCGCGCGCGGCGCGGAGGCCGGCGCGACGGCCGACGATGAGGGCGCGGAGTCGAGCGTGGAAGAGGCCGCGGCCGATCGCGACCCGCGCAGCCTGCCCGCGCTCGACATCGTCGCCGAACGGTTCGCGCTCGAAGACCGGGCGCTCGGGCGTCTCGAGTTGTTCGCCCGCAACCGCGGCAGCGTCTGGCAGCTCGAGCGCTTCGTGCTCGACAACGAGGACGGCAGGCTCGGCGGCAGCGGTCAATGGCGGGCCGCGGGGCGGCAGCGCACGCAGCTCGAATTCACGCTGTCCTCCGACAACATGGGGCGTCTGATCAGACGGCTCGGTTACGAAGACGTCGTGCGCGGCGGGGCCGCGGCCTTGTCCGGCACGCTGGCCTGGCGCGGCGCCCCGACGCGCATCGACTATCCGACCCTGTCCGGCAGCGTGAAGTTGGAGACCGGCTCCGGACAGTTCAACAAGCTCGAGCCCGGGGTCGGGCGCCTGCTCGGCATCCTCAGCCTGCAGTCGCTGCCGCGGCGGATCACGCTCGATTTTCGGGACGTTTTTTCGGAAGGATTCGCCTTCGACCGCATTTCCGGTAGCATCGACGCCGCTTCCGGCGTGCTGCGCACCGAAGATCTCGAGATCCGCGGCCCGGCCGCCCGGGTGCGTCTGCGTGGCACGGCCAACGTGGTCGCCGAGACCCAGGATCTGGACGTGTTCGTGCAGCCGACGCTGTCCGAGTCGGTGGCCATCGGCGCCGCGGCCGGGCTGTTGAACCCCGCGGTGGGCGTGGTGACCTATCTGGCGCAGAAGATGCTCAGTGATCCGATCGAGAAGCTCTTTGCCTTCGAATACGCGATCACCGGGAGCTGGAGCGACCCGCAGGTCGCCAAGCGCGGTACGGCGGAGCCGCGTGTCGTGCCCTGAGGGGTGTGTTGCGCTGCACGCCGCGCGGGGCAGAGACCCTCTTCGCCCGTGAACGAGCCTGACGCGCGCCGCCTGTGGCGCCGCCAACAACCGAGTACCGAGATGACCCCGCAGAAGTCCGCCACGCCCGTGCGCATCGCCGCCATCCAGACCGTGTCCGGCCCCGAGGTGCAGGACAACCTGGACCAGGTCGCCGGCCTGATTGCCGAAGCGGCCGGCGCGGGCGCGCGCCTGGTGGCGCTGCCCGAGTATTTTCCGCTCATCAGTGCCGAGGAGGCGGCCAAGGTGCGCATCCGCGAACGCGCCGAGGCTGGGCCGATCCAGGATTTTCTCGCCGAGGCGGCGCGACGCAACGGGGTGTGGCTGGTGGGCGGCACGATTCCGCTCGCGTCCAGCGCGCCGGACAAGGTGCGCAACAGCACGCTGGTGTTCGACGAGCGCGGGCGGCAGGTGGCGCGCTACGACAAGATCCACCTGTTCGGCTTTCAGCGCGGCGAGGAGCGCTACGACGAGTCGGTGAGCATCGAGGCCGGCGATGCGGTGCGCTGCTTCGACGGCCCGTGCGGGCGCGTCGGCCTGTCGGTGTGCTACGACCTGCGCTTTCCGGAGCTGTTTCGCGCGATGGGCGAGGTGGACCTGATCGTGCTGCCTGCGGCCTTCACCTGGACCACCGGTCGTGCGCACTGGGAGGTGCTGCTGCGCGCGCGCGCGATCGAGAACCAGTGTTACGTGATGGCGCCGGCCCAGGGTGGCCGGCATCCGAACGGGCGGGTGACCTGGGGGCACACGATGGTCATCGACCCCTGGGGCGAGGTGCTGGCCTGCCGCGCGGAGGGGCCCGGCGTCGTGATCGCCGACGTGGACCCGGCGCGGCTCGCCGAGGTGCGCGAGAGCCTGCCTGCGCTGCGCCACCGGCGCCTGGGTTGAGCGGTGCGTCGAGGCTGCACGCCCCATGTTCCGACGCGGGCGTCGTGGTGAGCCCGCCCGCCTGCATTCGCAATGATCGTTTTCGCTTCGTGCCGGTCCAAGCCGACATGATTCTCGAGGATTTCAGATGAGTACGAGCAAGAACCCCCTCAAGGTCGCCGACCGTTACCTGCTGTCGCCCCATGGTCTGGGCGAGGCTGAGCTTGAGAAGACCTTCCGCAAGCTGATGCGACACGACATCGACTTTGCCGACCTGTACTTCCAGTACCAGCGCTCCGAGGCCTGGAGCCTGGAGGAGGGCATCGTCAAGTCGGGCAGCTTCGACATCGAGCAGGGCGTGGGGGTGCGCGCGATCAGCGGTGAGAAGACCGCCTTTGCCTACTCCGACGACATCTCGCTCGATGCGCTGGTCGACGCCGCGACCGCCACACGCGCGATCGCGGCGGCGGGCGCGCGCCGCGAGGTGGGTATCCGGCCGCACAAGCTGAAGACGCGGCTGTATCGCGCCGACGACCCGCTCGACTCGCTCGACGACACCGCCAAGGTGAAGCTGCTCGAGCGCCTGGAAGGCTTTGCCCGTGCCGAGGATGCGCGCGTGACCCAGGTCATGGCCCATATCGCCGGCACTTGGGAGGTGGTGATGGTGGCGCGCAGCGACGGCCATCAGGCGGCCGATGTGCGTCCGCTGGTGCGCGTGTCGATCACCGTGATCATGGAAGAGCAGGGCCGACGCGAGCAGGGCAGCGCGGGCGGCGGCGGGCGCTACGACTATGGTTTTTTCAGCGACGAGCGCCTGCAGGAGTACGCGCGCGCAGCGGTCCATCAGGCGCGGGTCAATCTGGGCGCCGATCCGGCGCCGGCGGGCGCCATGCCGGTGGTGCTGGGGCCCGGCTGGCCGGGCATTTTGCTGCATGAGGCGATCGGCCACGGCCTGGAGGGCGACTTCAACCGCAAGGGCAGCTCGGCGTTTTCCGGGCGCATCGGCCAGCAGGTCGCGGCCAGGGGTGTCACCGTGGTGGACGACGGCACGCTGCCCGACAGGCGCGGCTCGCTCTCCATCGACGACGAGGGCAACCCGACCGAGCGCACCGTGCTGATCGAGGACGGCATCCTCACCGGCTACATGCAGGACATGATGAACGCGCGCCTGATGGGCATGGCGCCGACCGGCAACGGACGGCGCGAGTCCTTCGCCCACCTGCCGCTGCCGCGCATGACCAACACCTACATGCTCAACGGCGACCGCGACCCGGAGGAGATCATCAAGTCGGTGAAGAAGGGGCTGTACGCGGTCAACTTCGGCGGTGGTCAGGTGGATATCACCTCGGGCAAATTCGTGTTCTCCACCGCCGAGGCCTACCTGATCGAGAACGGCAAGGTCACGCGTCCGGTCAAGGGCGCGACCTTGATCGGCAACGGGCCGGATGTGCTCACCCGGGTAAAGATGATCGGCAACGACATGGCGCTGGACCCGGGGGTGGGAACCTGCGGCAAGGACGGGCAGAGTGTGCCGGTGGGCGTCGGTCAGCCCACGCTGCGCATCGACGGGCTCACTGTGGGCGGTACCGCCTGAGTCGGCGTTCGGGTCGGTGGCGGACCTGCAAGACTTCGGGCAGGCCGTGCCGCTCAGGGCGGCGTCTGGCCGTCGCCACGAAAATGCTCGGGCGTGAGGCCATGGCGCTGCAGCAGGCGGTAGAACTCGGTGCGATTGCGCTCGGCCAGACGTGCGGCGTCAGAGACATTGCCAGCCGTCAGCTTCAGTAGCTGGATCAGGTAGTTGTGCTCGAAGCGACGCTTGGCCTCGGCGTAGCCGAGCGCCTCCATCGGCTTGACGCGCAGCGCGCGCTCGACCAGCGCGCGTGGGATCAGCGGGGTGGTGGCGAGCGCGCACACCTGCTCGACCACGTTCTGCAGCTGGCGCACATTGCCCGGCCAGGCGGCGGTGGCGAGCGCCTCGAGCGCGTCCGGAGCAAAGCCGGAGAGACGCTTGCCGTATTTTTGCGCCAGCCCGCGCAGAAAATACTCGGCCAGCAGCGCGATGTCCTCGCGCCGCGCGCTCAGCGCGGGCAGCTCCAGGCTGACCACGTTGATGCGGTAGTAGAGGTCCTCGCGGAAGTGTCCCTCGGCGAGCGCGGCATCGAGATCGCGGTGCGTGGCCGACAGCACGCGCAGATCGACCGGTTCGGCGCGGGTCGCCCCGACCGGCCGCACCGCGCGCTCTTGCAGCACGCGCAGCAGCTTCACCTGCAGGGCCGGCGGCATGTCGCCGATTTCGTCGAGGAAAAGCGTGCCGCCATGCGCCGCCTGGATCAGGCCGGTGTGGGCTTGGGTGGCGCCGGTGAACGCGCCGCGCACATGGCCGAAGAGTTCGGACTCGAGCAGGGGTTCCGGAATGGCGCCGCAGTTGATCGCGACGAAGGGGGCGGCTGCGCGCGGGCTGGCGAGATGAATCGCGCGTGCGAGGACCTCCTTGCCAGTGCCGCTGGCGCCACGGATGAGCACGCTCGCGTCGGAGGCCGCGACCAGACGCGCTTCGTCGAGCAGGGCGTGCATGCGTGTGCTGCGGCTGATGATGCCCGCGCGCCAGGTGTCGCTGCCCGGCGTGGCGCCCGGGTCGGCCGGTGCGCTGTGCTGCAGGATCTGCTCGATGCGATGCAGCAATGCCTTGCTGTCGAAGGGCTTGGTCAGGTAGCCGGCGACCCCGCGCGAGGTCGCTTCCACCGCGTCCGGGATGCTGCCGTGCGCGGTGAGCAGGATGACCGGCAAGGCCGGGTGCTGGGCGCGGATCTCTTCGAACAGCGTGAGGCCGTCGTCGTCGGGCAGGCGCACGTCGCTCAGCACGAGGTCGAAGTGCTCGATGCCCAGGCGCGTGCGCGCCTCGGCTGCGCTCTCGGCCGTGACCACGCGGTAGCCGCTCGCGCACAGCCGCATGGTCAGCAGGCGCAGCAGGTCGGCGTCGTCGTCGATGAGCAGAATGCCGGCGCGCGACGGGTGTGCGGTGTGCGCGCGCGGGCTTGCAGCGCTCACGGGCGGCGCTCCGGCGCAGGGGGGGTGGCGAGCCTGCGCTCGATGTCGGTCAGGGCGTCGAGCTTGCGCTGCAGCTCGGCGTTGTCACGCTGCAGTTGCTCGAGCGTCTGCGTCTGCGCGCTGCGCCGGGCGAAGCTGGCTTCGAGTTCGCGCAGTTCGCGCAGCTCGCGCGCGAGGCGCTCGTTTTCGGCGGAAAGGCGCTGGCGTTCGCGGATCTGCTCGAGCAGGGCGCGCGCATAAGGGTGATGCGCGCGCGCTTCGGTGCGCTCGTCGGCGAGCAGGTTCTCCAGGCTGCGGCGGGCGCGCGTGAGCTGCGCCTGCCCGGGCTGGGCCGCCTGCACCGCCGCATGCAGGCGTTGCTGGGCCGACTCGTGCGCGGCGGGGTCGGCGCGCTCGGTCGTGATCCCCGTTGTGTCCTGCGTCCAGTCGGGAAGATGCGCGCAGCCGGTCATGCCCAGCACCAAGGTGGCGAGGGTGATGGCGCCGAGCAGGCGCGTGGTGCGCAGGGTGTCGTCGATGGGGCGGGAGGAGGCGTCAGGCATGTGGCAATTCGATCCGGAAGTGCGCGCCGTAGGCATTCGGTAGCGCGCGTACCTTGCCCCGGTGCGCGGCGATGAATTCGCGCACGATCGCGAGCCCGATACCGTTGCCCTGACCCGGTCCGGTCAGGTTGTGGCGGCCCTGATAGAAGGGCTCGAAAACGCGCTCGAGCTCGTCGGGGGCAATGCCGGGGCCTTCGTCGAGAAAGTCGATCAGCACGCGGTCGCCGTCGCTGCCTGCGAGCAGCTCGATGCGGCCGCCGGTCGGGCTGAAGGCGATGGCGTTGGCGAGCAGGTTGGCGAAGGCGATGCGCAGCTTGTCGGCGTCGGCACGCACGATGGGGGCGTCGCCCGAGATGTGGATGCTCGCCTCGCGACTGTCCGCGAGCAGGCGGTGTTCGGTGACGACCTCGCGCAGCAGGGGCAGCAGCGCGGTGTCCCTGAGCTCGAGCCGGCGTGAGTCGAACTGGCTCGCGTTGTACTTGAGGAGCTGTTCGATGCGCGACTGCAGGACCTGGGCGCTGTGCTCGAGGATGCCGGCCACTTCGCGCTGGTGGCTGTCGAGTTCGCCGAGCACGCCTTCGGAGAGCAGCGAGATGCCTTCGCGCAGCGAGGCCAGCGGCGTCTTGAGCTCGTGCGAGACGTGGCGCAGCACACGGTTGCGGTTGGCTTCGAGCTCGGCCAGGCGCAGGCGCAGCCAGTCGAGTCGCTCGCCGAGCTGGCGCAGGTCGGCTGGTCCGCTGATGTGGATGGGCTGGCTGAGTTGACTCTCGCCGATCGTGGCGATGGCCTGCTCGATGCGCCCGAGAGGTCGCAGCAGCCACCACGCGCTCGCTGCCGCAAGCATGGCCGCCAGCACGAGGGCGACGGCGATCCGGGTGATGACGCGCGTGCGCTCGGCCTCGAGCGCGCCGATGAGCGCAGCGTTGCGGGTGGCGAGGTGCGCACGCAGTTTGGTGTCGATTTCGGCCGCGAGTGCAGAGAGCCTGGCGAGATCGGCGTCCAGGGTCGAGCCGGCTTCGGCCTGCGCCCACGAGCGCTGGTCCGCCCCGGACGCTGGGGCGATGAGGGGATCGGGGCCCGCGGCTGCCGGGGCGGCCGGCCGGAGCGCGGTCTCGTCGGCGTTGCGCCCTGCTTGCGTCAAGGCGCCACGGATGCGGGTCGCGGTCTCGCGCCAGGCATGGGCCGGCGTGGCGACGCTGAGGTCGCCGCTGTCCAGGGTGGCGAGCGCGGTGTAGGCGTCGTCGAGCGCGCTGTCGAAGCGCTGCAGCAGGGCCTCGTCCCCGAGGATCAGGTGCTGGCGGGCGGCGCGTTCGAGATCCACGCTGCGCTCGCCGATCCGGCCCGCGGCAGCGCTGAGCGAGAGCGCGGCCTGGTTTTCATCCTGGATCGTGCGTGCCAGGGCCTCGACGCCGAACCAGCCGCTCATCGCGACCGTGGTCAGGGTGCCGGCGACGATCAGGAAAACGAGCAGCAATGTGACGCGAAAGGACGGACGTGGCATGAATGCTGCTTGCAGACGAATTGAAGACGCTTCGACGCTCGGGAGCGCTTCCCCGCGCGCGCAGGGCTCGGGGCGGGCGCGCGTCGGGCGCGGAATCAGCTCGCGAGTTTATGCCATGTTGCTGCAGAGCGTCTCATGGGCAAATGCAAGACAAAGTAAGCGGCACGCATGGCGTCGCTTCTTCACGACAAGAAAAAATCTTCTCGATCAGAGTCTTGCGTGGGGAGTCTGAAAACCTGTCGGGCTGCGACGACAGTTCTATGGATGCGTTGCGGTGTGCGCCCGGGGCGATGCCGGGCGCGAGATTGCAGGGCATTGATAAACAGGGGCTTTCGATGTCTGGCACGCGCTTTGCTGAAGCCTGCCTGGCTTGCAGTGTCAGGACTGCGCCCCGACTGAAGGAGAAAACATGTTCAACAAGCCCAATCTTTTCCACAAGACCACCGAAAACCCCGCGAGCCGCGGCAATGTCCGTTCCACGGCTGGTACTACGACCAGCGCAGCGACGACCGGCGCAGCGACGACGAGCACGTTGAAAACGATGGCCGAGACACAGGCCGCCAGCGCGGCTGCGAGCTCTGCTGCTGCGACGGCCGATGTGTCGTCCGTGGGGAGCGCGGACGGCGGCGCCGAGCATGGGGACGGCAAGGGGGGTGAGAGCCGCCTCATCGTCGGGCCCGACGTCAAGCTCAAGGGCGCGGAAATTCTCGACTGCGACACGCTCGTGGTCGAGGGACGGGTCGAGGCGACGATGGACAGCCGTGTGTTGCGCATCGCCGAGAAGGGCGCCTACAAGGGCACGGTCGGCATCGATATCGCCGAGATCCATGGCCACTTCGAGGGCGAGCTGACGGCGCGCGAGCAGTTGCTGATCCACGCCACCGGCCGCGTCAGCGGCAAGATCCGCTATGGGAAGATCCTCATCGAGGAAGGCGGCGAGCTGTCCGGCGACGTGCAGTCGCTGGGTTCGGCGGGCAAAGAAGGACTGCGCGCAGTCGAGACGAAGTCCGCGGAATCGCGCCCGCTCGCTGCAGTGGCGGGCTGAGGCGACAGGCGGGCGTCAGCGCAAGGCGGCGCCCGCGCCCGTGCCGGCCGGGGTCACGCTGGCGACTGCAGCGAGCCGCTGTGGCGTCCAGCTCCAGTGTTTCTCCCAGGCCGTGCGCACCAGGTTCGGGTAGTGCGCCTTGCCCAGGCTGCCGTTGTAGCGGCCGAGCGCACGGAAGAGGTTGCCCTTCTCGATGTCGAGATAGTGGCGCAGGATGTTGCAGCCGTAGCGCAGGTTGGTGCGCATGTGAAAGAGGTTGTCGTCCGTGCGGCCGATGACCTTGATCCAGAACGGCATCACCTGCATGTAGCCGCGCGCGCCGGCTGACGAGATCGCGTACTTGCGGAAGTTGCTCTCGACCTGGATCAGGCCGAGCACCATCTGCGGGTCCAGCCCGGCGCGGGTGGCTTCGTAGTGGATGGTGGTGAGCAGCTCCGTGCGATAGACCTCATCGGGGATCCGCCTGGCGAGTCGTCGCGACATCTCGGCGAGCCACTGTGCGCGCTCGCTGGCGTCCGCGATCGGCAGCATCGGCGCCGCCGCGTCGCTGACCGCAGCGTGCAGCGCCGCGCGCACGCTGGCCGCCATCGGCTCGTACTGCTGCGCGCCCGCGTGCGCGCCTCCCGCCACGAGCACGAGGGCGCAGGCGGCGGCGAGGTGGCGGAGCGGGGCGGACAGGGTGTGCATGGCGATGGTCGGCTCGGTGGAGGACGGTTGGCGTGGGCGGGGTTGGCGTTGCCGCGCTTCGGGCGCGCAGGTCAGCCCTGTTTCAGTTGGTCGAGGAGGTGGCCGAAGACGTCGCCAACGGGCAGCTTGGCGGTCTCGGCGTCGCGCCGGCCCTGGTATTCCACCAGGCCTTCCTTGAGTCCGCGATCGCCGATGGTGACGCGGTGCGGCACGCCGATCAGCTCCCAGTCGGCGAACATCACGCCCGGACGCTCGTCGCGATCGTCGAGGATGGCATCCACACCGGCGGCGACGAGCGCGTCGTAGAGCTTCTGCGCCTCGTCGCGCACGGCCTCGGACTTGCCCCAGCCCACCGGGCAGATCACCACTTCAAAAGGCGCGATCGCGCGCGGCCAGATGATGCCGCGGGCGTCGTGGTTCTGCTCGATCGCCGCGCCCAGGATGCGCGTGACGCCGATGCCGTAGCAGCCCATCTCGAAGTGCTTGGGTTTGCCGTCCTCGTCGAGGAAGGTGGCGTTCATCGCCTTGGAGTACTTGTTCCCCAGATAGAACACGTGGCCGACCTCGATGCCGCGCTGGATGGCGAGCACGCCGCGACCGTCCGGGCTGGGGTCGCCCTCGACGACGTTGCGGATGTCGGCCACCAGGTCGGGCTCGGGCAGGTCGCGGCCCCAGTTGACGCCGGTGAAGTGGTAGTCCTCGTCGTTGGCGCCGCAGATGAAGTCGGCCATGTGCGCGACGCTGCGGTCGGCGATGACCTTGACCGGCTTCAGCAGCCCGATCGGGCCGAGGTAGCCCGGCTTGCAGCCGAAGTGCTCGAGGATCTCGGCCTCGGTGGCGAAGCGAAAGCCCGCCTTGAGACCTTCGAGCTTGCTCGCCTTGACCTCGTTCAACGCATGATCGCCGCGCAGCAGCAGCAGCCACACGGTGACGCCGGCCGGGTTGCCCTTGTCGTCGACGTCGTCGGTGGCGAGCACCAGCGACTTGAGGCTGGCGGTGAGCGGCGCGCCGAGGAACTCGGCGACGTCCTTGCACGTGGCCTTGCCCGGGGTCGAGGTCTTTTCCAGCGCCTTCTCGGGCGCGGCGCGGCGGGCGAGCACCGACACGGCTTCGGCCAGCTCCATGTTCGCGGCGTAGTCCGAGTCGGGACAGTAGACGATGGCATCCTCGCCGGTGTCGGCGATGACCTGGAATTCGTGCGAGCGATCGCCGCCGATGGCGCCGGTGTCGGCCGCCACCGCGCGGTATTCGAGGCCGAGGCGGTCGAAGATGCGCTTGTAGGCGGCGAACATGATGTCGTAGCTGCGCCCGGCGGCCTCTTCGCTGCGGTCGAAGGAGTAAGCGTCCTTCATGGTGAACTCGCGCCCGCGCATGACGCCGAAGCGCGGCCGACGCTCGTCGCGGAACTTGGTCTGGATCTGGTAGAAGTTCTTCGGCAGCTGGCGGTAGCTCTTGAGCTCCTGGCGCGCGATGTCGGTGACGACCTCTTCGGACGTGGGCTGCAGGGCAAAGTCGCGCTCGTGGCGGTCCTTCAGGCGCAGCATCTCCGCGCCCATCTTGTCCCAGCGCCCGGTCTCCTGCCACAGCTCGGCAGGCTGGATCATGGGCATGATCAGTTCCATCGCACCGGCGCGGTTCATCTCCTCGCGGATGATGTTCTCGACCTTGCGGATCGCGCGCAGCGCCATCGGCATGTAGCTGTAGATGCCGGCGGCGGTCTTGCGGATCATGCCGGCGCGCAGCATCAGCTTCTGGCTGACGACTTCGGCGTCCGACGGGGCTTCCTTGAGGGTGAAGAGATGGAACTGGCTGGCGCGCATGGGTGTCTTGAGCAATGAGGCGTTTGGAAGCGCGGAATTCTAGCGCATGGCACCGGCCTGCAACGCGCCGCGCACCCGGAGCTTAGTGGATGCCCCCGGGTGGCGCGCTTTCAATGGATGCGCAAGTGTGAAAAAATCGCCGTCAATCAACCGAATTTGAAGGTTTGTCATGCTTGACCGTGAAGGCTTTCGCCCGAACGTCGGCATCATTCTGGTCAATGCGCGCAATGAGGTGTTCTGGGGCAAGCGCATCCGCGAACATTCCTGGCAGTTCCCGCAAGGTGGTATCAAGCACGGAGAGTCGCCCGAGCAAGCCATGTACCGGGAGCTGTTCGAGGAAGTGGGCTTGCGTCCGGAGCACGTCAAGATACTCGGCCGCACACGCGGCTGGCTGCGCTACGAGGTGCCCAAGCACTGGATACGGCGCGAGTGGCGCAACACTTACCGCGGGCAGAAACAGATCTGGTTTCTGCTGCGGCTGGTGGGGCGCGACTCGGACGTCAGCCTGCGCGCGAGCACACACCCGGAATTCGATGCCTGGCGTTGGAGCAACTACTGGGTGCCGCTCGAGGCGGTGATCGAGTTCAAGCGTCAGGTGTACCAGCTGGCGCTGATCGAGCTTGCGCGCATCCTGTTTCGTCCGCGCGGGTTCGAGTTGCCCGAGGCTTATGTGTTGCCCGAGTCCGGCGCGTCGCAGGAGCCGGTGCGTGTCGTGCTGGGTCAGCGGGGGCGGCAGGGCTCCCTTCACAAAGCCTAGACATTTCGGTGCGCGCGGCCATGTCCTGCGTGTCGAGCTTGCGGAGATCTGTGCTCTTGAAGATGCGAATTTTTCGGGCCTGCCGTGCCGGCCTGGTGGTGTGTGCCGGGCTGTCTTTCCCGGCGATGGCGGGCTTGCTCATCGAGGCCGATCCCGACTGGAAGGAGGGCGAGGTCCGGATGCCGCCGGCGCCGACCGAGTCGAATCTGCGCTCGTTCGATGTCGGCTCGCCCTCGCCGAACAGCTTCTTCGTGGACGAGGCCAGTGTCGATGTCGGTGCAGATGGCGTGGTGCGATACACCTTGGTGGTGCGTACGCCCGGCGGCGCCGAGAACGTGACCTTCGAAGGCATTCGTTGCGCGACCGGCGAACGTCGAATTTACGCGAGCGGGCGCAAGGACGGCAGCTGGACGCCGATGAAGAGCCGTGCCTGGCAGCCCATTGGCGACAATGCCTACAATCGCCCGCGCGCCGCGCTGGCATACGACTACTTCTGCGACGGGCCCGCGGGGCCGCGCGACGACGCGCACGCGCTGCAACTCCTGCGCCAGCGCAAGGATCTCACCCGTTCATTCGGAGTCCGTTAATGATCGACCAGGCCATCATCGAATTCGACAAGGCGCTGCGCACCGTCTTCGCGCAGGCACGCAGCGTGCGTCCGGTGCCGGGCGAGGGCGTGCCCGAGGCCGAGCTCAGCGATGCCGAGCGCGCACACGCTGCAGCGCTGATGCGGGTGAATCACGTCGGCGAAGTCTGCGCTCAGGCGCTCTATCAAGGGCAGGCGATCATGTCGCACAACGCGGCGATCCGCGACACCATGCAGCAGGCCTCGCGTGAGGAAACCGAACATCTGGCCTGGACCGAGCGCAGGATTGCCGAACTCGGTGGGCGCAAGAGCCTGCTCAATCCGGTGTGGTACGGCGGCGCGCTCGCGATCGGCATGCTCGCAGGTCGCCTCGGCGATCGCTGGAACCTCGGCTTTCTCGCCGAAACGGAGCGTCAGGTCGAGCAGCACCTGAAGGGGCATCTCGACACCCTTCCGGCGGCAGACCAGCGCTCGCGGGCGATCGTCGAGCAGATGAAGGTGGATGAAGCGGAGCACGCCGAGACCGCCGTTCGACTGGGGGCGCATGAGTTGCCCGCGCCGGCCAAGGCGGTCATGAAGCTTGCAGCAGGCGTGATGACGTCACTGGCTTACCGCGTCTGAACCCTGGCGTGGCGGCGACGGCCTGTGTTCGCGCACCGGCCGCCCGCGCGCCGGAGCGTCGATGTGCGGGCAGCGTGCTCGTTCATTGCACTTCGACGAGTTCGACTTCGTGCGTCAGCTCGGCGCTGTGCGCGAGGATGATGGACGCCGAGCAGTATTTCTCGGCCGACAGGTGCACCGCGCGCTCGACCGTTTCGCGCTTCAGGTTGCGCCCGCCCACCGTGTAGACGAAGCGGATACGGGTAAATACCTTGGGGTCGGTGTCCGCGCGCTCGGCTTCGAGGCGTACGCTGCAGCTGCGGATGTCGTGGCGGCCGCGCTTGAGGATCATGATCACGTCGAATGCCGTGCACCCGCCCGCGCCCGCGAGCATCAGCTCCATCGGGCGCGGAGCCAGGTTGCGGCCGCCGGCTTCCGGTGCGCCGTCCATGGCGAGGAGGTGGCCGGATCCGGTCTCGGCGACAAAGCTCATGCCGTCGAACCACGTGACGGTGCATTCCATATCTTTCGCTCCTGGTTTGTGCCCTGTCCGTGACAAGGGTGTTCGTGAAACGCCGAATCTTACTGCACGGGCCGGCGCAGGGTGCCTGCGCTCATCCTTGTCGGGCCGGGCTTTGGCGCGCGCATGGAGGTCGGGTCAATACGAAGGCGTACTGCGGCGATGCACAAAGAGATGGCTTCGCGATGCGTCGTGAATGGGGCGCACGGCTGGCGCAAGACCAGGTGGCGGGGTGAAATTTGATTTAAAACAAGGCGCTTGTGAGGCATAGGTATGATTTATGTGTAAATCAAAACTTTCCTTATGCAACGCACAAAACATTCTTGCGCCGGAGTGGGTGGGCGTGGATAATCTCGTCCAACCGGATCGCAGACGCGGCGAAGGTCTTCAAATTCACGCGCCGATCCACACGATGTCTCCTCCACCCTCCTCCTTTGGTGTGGATTTAACGCAGTCCTGCCGGACTGCGTTTTTTTTGTACATGACTCGCAAAACAGTTCAACGCCTGCTCTGGCGATTGACAGACGCCATCCATTGGCCGTAGGATTGCGAGCTTTCCGTTTGACGGCCATCTTTCACGGCCCGACAAGATCGAGGATTCACATGAAGACGTTTTCCGCCAAGCCGCACGAGGTCAAGCGCGACTGGTTCGTTGTCGACGGCACGGACAAGGTGCTTGGCCGTCTCGCCGCCGAAGTCGCCCGTCGCCTGCGTGGCAAGCACAAGGCCATCTACACCCCTCACGTTGATACCGGCGATTTCATCGTCGTGGTCAACGTCGAAAAACTGCGCGTCACCGGTAACAAGGCGCAGGACAAGAAGTACTACCGTCACTCGGGTTACCCGGGCGGTATCTACGAAACCAACTTCACCAAGCTCCAGCAGCGCTTCCCCGAGCGCGTGCTCGAGAAGGCGGTGAAGGGCATGCTGCCGAAGGGCCCGCTGGGCTACGCCATGCTGAAGAAGCTGAAGTGCTACGCGGGTCCGTCGCATCCGCACACCGCTCAGCAGCCGCAAGTTCTCGAGATCTGAAGGAGCCGATAGATGGCTGTCACTTACAACTACGGTACCGGCCGCCGCAAGACTGCGGTCGCTCGTGTGTTCATCAAGCCGGGCACCGGCAACATCGTCGTCAACGGCAAGCCGGTGGACGAGTTCTTCTCGCGTGAAACCGGCCGCATGATCGTGCGTCAGCCGCTGGTGCTCACCGGCAACGAAGGCAAGTTCGACATCATGGTCAACGTGACCGGTGGTGGCGAGTCCGGCCAGGCGGGCGCCGTGCGTCACGGCATCACCCGTGCGCTGGTCGACTACGATGTCGAGCTCAAGGGCGATCTGCGTGCCGCCGGCTTCGTGACGCGCGATGCGCGTGAGGTCGAGCGCAAGAAGGTCGGTCTGCGCAAGGCGCGTCGCGCCAAGCAGTTCTCGAAGCGCTGATCGTTCATCGCTTGCTTGTGGCAAAAGCCGTCCCGTGGGGCGGCTTTTGCCATTGTGGCTTCGGTGTTGTGGCGTCCGTTGGTGCGGCGAGAATGCGATAATCGCGTTCTGGCGTCTTTGGTAGCGAGGAGCAGGCATGATCAAGGTTGGAGTCGTAGGCGGTACCGGATACACGGGCGTGGAGTTGCTGCGCCTGCTGTCGCGTCACCCTGAGGTCGAG